>JAPOQU010000112.1 GCA_026710545.1 Gammaproteobacteria bacterium
CGATTCCGGAAACGCCCGAAAAGTGTTCACGTTCAACCGGAATCGGTGTTCACTTTGAACCGGAACAGGTGTTCACGTTCGACCGGAATCGGTGTTCACTTTGAATCGGAATCCGCGTTCACTTTGAACCGGAATACGCAGTTGCCGGCATAATCAGGCAGAAACACGGTCGATGATTCTCACCGATACCGGGCCACTGGTTGCGTTGTTCAACCGTACCGACGCCGCGCACGGACGCTGTGTCGACATCCTCAAGGACATTGGCGAGCCGGTTGCCACAACCCTGCCGGTCCTCACCGAGGCATTCCACCTGCTGGGACCGGCAGGGGACGGCGCCGCCGCCCTGATGGATTTCATCGCCCGAGGGGGCCTGAAGGTGATCTTTTCTGACGAGAACGCGCTTGTGCGCGCCCTTGAACTGATGGTGCAATACGCCGATGCGCCAATGGATTTCGCCGATGCTTCGCTGGTGACGGCAGCGGAAACGCACTCACTGCAAAAAATCTTCATCCTTGACCGAGGTGATTTCAATACCTACCGCATCCGGCGCGGCCACCGTCACGTCGCCTTCGACATCATCGGGTAAACAGGCGTTGACCCTGTTATGGCGCTTCTTACTGAGCCTATAGGCGTTTAAGGTCTAACTGATTGATTTGATGCAGGTATTGTAATGGAGAGGTGTTACAAATTGGATTGGGCATTGGCTACATCGCGCTCAAGTTCCTCAGAAGGAAAATCAAATGTGTCAATCTCATACTCAGACATCTTGCTCAAAAACGTTGTCTTCGGCATCTCGGCAAATTCGGCTGCGCCACCTGTTGACAGAGCCCCCATATTATACAGGATAACGGCAAGGCGAATTCGCAACATATCCTGAAATTCCTCCGGAGACATAGCAAGCGATTTCAGTATATTATCGTTGTACTCAATGTTAACGCTTCTGTTCATGGTAATTTGCCGTCCGGCTATTTAATTTACAACAACCATTACCAACCAATATAGAATACGGGGTTGCATATTTCAACCGCATTTAATAGCCATCCTGTCCTGATATGTTAGTATGAACCGCCCCGGGTTTGCCGGAGACTCCATCCTCTCAAGAAATGGAGTCTCCGGCAAACCCGGGGCGGTTCAGGTTATCTCTTGGGTTTCTCATAGAATTACGGGACTTCCTGGTGTCAGGTAAATTGTGATAGATACGATCTGTCAGGATAGTCCGTGAGTTCATAATAGCTTTTCTCTCATTCCGAGCCACCTGGGGATCACACCGGAAGCGCACCTTGAAGTGGGCAAAGTCTATTTGCCCCTGATGACCGGCGGGCGTCTCAAACCGCACCTCATAACCGGCCTCCTGTGGTGGCCGAATGCAGTTCGTGAAGCATGAATACTCTCTCCCAGGTAATCACCTCGGTACCCTCCGTCGGTTGAAACCAGACGGACAGCATCCTCAGTGGTGTGAAGTTCGGCAAGTCGTAATGACCTGCCACCATCCACAAACTGGGGAATTTTAATCCGGCATAAGTGGGGAGTTTTACACCGGTACTGACACTAACTTTCGAAGGCAATACGTTCGATACCTTCGACGAGGCCAAAATGAACGTCGTTACTTAACACAGGGAAAGCATGCTGGCGCGCAAGGGCAGCGATCCACGTGTCATTGGATGGGATAGGATTACCCGAGCGTTTCAATTCCAGGCGGACAGGGCATTGGTATCGAGAATCATGCAGCATCTTCGGACGAGAGAGTTTCAAACTCCTCCTCGATCGCGTTCAGCACCTGGCGGTTTTCGCTTGCCAAATCAGACAATGCACCGAAACCGACCATCCAGGGAGGGTCTGTTTCATGAGTGGTGGGCTGCTTGGCGCAACGTTGCAGTTTTTCCTCCAGCGCCTCGGTAAAGAATTGTTTCAAGGTCATGCCCTGATCGGCGGCAAGGGTTCTGGCCTGTCGAATAGCGGGATCAGGAAGTTCTATAGTCGTTTTCATAAAATCTCATCTGTTTCCAGATATAGACATGATACTCGTCCAAATAATGTAATATCAACTTTATTGTGTACTCCTAATCCTGCTTTAGAAACATAGAAATAAAAGGGAATTATATACAATAGTGCCGCACGCTAATAGGTAAAATGAAGCAGACAGTCACACAACAGGACGATAACGACATTATCTGGCAACTCACGGACGGATTTTGGGGCGCAAGAGGACGCCGTACATTCGACCTGGGCCCGGATAAAATGCTCACAGTCAACCTGGCCAGCCTTACCGGGGAAGGGAAATACCTGGCCCGCGAGGCGCTGGACACCTGGGCAACAGTTTCCGGCATCTTATTCCGGGAAACCTCAAGTCAGAACGCCGATATAATATTTCAGGACCACGAACCAAATGCGTGGTCCTCCTCAACGACCAACAACAGCACTATTATTCAGTCTGTCATCAACGTATCAACTAATTGGCTGGCCGAGTATGGAACTGACATAAACAGCTACTCTTTCACCACCTACATCCATGAGATTGGCCACGCCCTGGGTCTGGGCCACCCAGGCGACTACAATGGAGAGTTGGGCCTCCACAACGTGGGGAAACAATTCGAATCGGACGCCAGACTATTCACCGTCATGTCTTACGCCAGTGAGGAAACGGACAACCCCATTACGGCCGAGTTTGCCCTCGACGTTATTCCGGCAACACCCATGTTATTTGACATAGCAGCCATTTGGGAACTCTATGGTGAACCAGCCGGCGGCAACACCAGCACGAACACCAGTACGATGACTATTACGGGTACCGCGGACGATGACCCGCTCACGGGTATGGATGGCAACGACCGGCTGGCCGGCTTGGCCGGTGATGACCACATTGTTGGCTGGTATGGTGATGACCACTTGGACGGCGGGGATGGTGATGACATATTGGATGGCGGTCCGGGCGCGGATACCCTCATAGGCGGCTCTGGCAAAGATACTGCGTCCTATCTGTTCTCCCCAGCCGCCGTGATCATCAATCTACGTGACGGAACAGCCACGGGCGGTGATGCCTCGGGCGATACACTTGGTGATGACATCGAACATATCTGGGGCTCTGCATACGATGACATACTCACGGGAACCGACTCACTATTCGTCGGCAACATCATTTTTGGACATGACGGCAATGATGAGCTCTACGGTGGATGGGGGGATGACATTCTAAGCGGCGATACAGAGGACTTCAACGACGTCATTGCAGACTTCAACCCGACACAAGGAGACCGGATCGTTCTATCAGGCTATGCAGAAACCAGTTTCCAGGACAGGTATTGGATACCGGACGGATCAACAGACACTTATGTGGACTTGGATGGGGACGACTGGTCCGATATTATCCTCACAGGTTACACGGAACCACTCCCGGACCATTATTTCATATTCGTATAGATTATATGAAACCGGCCAAAATTGATTAACGTCCCACTCCTCGTTGATTATCTGGAGTCACCTGTTGGATTTTTCTGCATTACTTCATCTGCCAGGTCAATCAGCATACGTAAAGCTTGATTGACAGATGCAGAATCACTGAACACTCGGGCCACCTCGGGTTCCAGCAGAACTACATTTGTATCTTCCTGATAAGCTTTGTAATGTTTACCACGTATCCCTCCGGAAAAATCGTACTCCGGTCTCATGTCATTAGTATCAGCCTTCTGATTCATATCTCTTCTTCTCTGCTGCAGTAGCAGGCCTTGCGTTAATAATTCGAATCCGGTTTTCCTCGCGTTCGGTGTAAGAAACCACAAGCAAACGTCCGCTCGATGCTTGACCAATACTCAAACAAAGGGAATCAGGGTCCCTGGACAGACATCGATACCGATCCACAGCGTGACGGTGCCGACCTTTAAGCTAGTACTCTTTCCAGGTGATACTTGATATTGCCATGTTCAGCAGGGATGAGATATTCTCCATGCTGGGTAAGGCCTGGTTTGGTGATTAAGAATAGATCAAACTTTTGCAGCGCCATATATAAGGACCGCTGCAAATAAGATTACAACCACGTATAGAGCGATAATTTCAATCATAGGTTCCTGATTTTTTCGATATGTTGATTAATTCGTATGAAGATAACCATACATACCGTCACAGGTGATATTGCTACCGGCCAAGTTGTTGAAATCAATGACACGTATTATATCATCTATGACAACAGAGGTTCCCTTAATTCGCTATGTATATCATTAGTGGCATTATGATACGAAATAGTAATCATCACTCATGACGGACTATCTTCATGCCCTGCCCTCTGGCTACCGCATCGAAGAATATGAACTGGTGCGTGTCCTGGGCAGCTGCGGTTTCGGGATTACCTACCTGGGCTATGACCATCACCTGGATAAGGCCGTGGCCATCAAGGAGTACCTGCCCAACGACCTGGCAGTTGGTGGTGATGATTGCGATTTTGTTGGAGGCAGGGGAGGACATTCTTCTTGGTGCGTCTCCGCGATTCATTTCCACGGAAGAATACAAAACATTGGACATCGTGGAGAGTGGGACTTTTGCGGCGCCCCCGCGCTTTATTTCCCCGGAAGACTTCACCCCCGACGAGACTTATCCTGTCCTTAAAACCGGGCTGGTTGAGCATCCCGAAGATTTCACGCCTGACGAGAGTTACACCTTAACCGAAGCGTCATGGGGCGAGGTGGCGAAGGCTATCCCGCAACTGGCCGGACAGGGGTTCAAGCAGGCGGTGGCGGGGTTGTTGCGGTACGCGCCCGACAACACCGACGTATGGGCTCGCCTGACAACGAACACGGCACAGCGCCTCATGCTGCCGGCGCAGAGGCTGATCCCGGGTGGTATTTAATCCCTGGATATAGAGAACACCACCTACAATAATCGGTTGCTGTTTTCCAGGAAGCAGCGGAACAGCCCGGGATGAATCTCCTTGAGTTCCTTGCGCGCCTCTATCTGTTCGCCGTCGCTCATTACCAGCTCCCGCGCCAGGTCAAATGCTCGTTGCGGGCCATCGGCAGCGCCGCGGCTTTTGATAGAGCGGGCCAATCCCGGCTCATGCAGTATCATCCAGGCCGGAAACCATACCGTAGAAATTTCGGGTTCCACGTCGGCGTTTATGGCTTCGCGCCAATGCTCAAGCAACAAAGACGCGGAAATGTGCCCGTTCCCGATCAGCCCGGCGAAATACTCCGGCGCCAACCAGCACAATTCAAACCAGCGCTCAATAGCCTGTACAGTCTGTTGTGTCTGCCACAACGCTTGCGCCAGTCGTCCGATTAATACGGGTTGTTCCGCAAACCCGTCCTCGGCCTGTACCGCGCCTATGGCAGCCTCCCAGTCACCCGCCTCCAGGCAGGCGCGGCTGGCATGGCGGTCAGGATGCGCCGGGTCGAAAGCCACACTCTCCAGTACTTGTCCGACGGCGCGCCAGCGCGGCGCCAGCAGGGTCTTCCCTTCAGCCTCGAACAGAGTCTCTGCCGCAAGCGCCCACTCCCCCCTCAGCGTTTCCAGGTATGCCTCGGTCGCGCTCAAATCACGCGGGGCCGGTGTGCGCAACGCGTCAATGATGACCGCGGCAGGCTGCAATGCCGCGTGATCAGGGGCAAGCGCGGCAAGTTCGCCGAGCTTACGCGCAGCTTCACCCGCGTCACCGGAGCGAAGGGACTCGCGCAACTCGTTGTCAGCGGCCACCTCGCTGCTATTTGAAAACAGATCAGTCTGACCCCGGAAAATAGTTTGCGTTTCCATTGTTTTCTTCCCGCGGTTGCAATTTCATTCGTAAATACTCCCCACTGTATAATGACTGCTACAGATATTACTTCGGAAGCGTGCCTGTGTGCGAATTTGTCCGGAAAATTTTTATATGGCATCGACAAAACGGCCTGTGCCAGAATGGCGGGCGTTGGAAGCTAATTCAAAAAGCGACCTGTCCGGCAAGCTCTCGGAAATCGACATTTCCGTGCCTTCCCGCGGTTGCGGACGTACTTCACTACACGTGGAAAAGCGGTGCATTTGTCACCTTTTATCGACGCTCAATAATAATAACCGGCTTGCGTTTCCTGTGAAGGTCAGCGAATCGGAAAGGCCGGATTTCGTAATCACCATTAACGGAAACCCATCGTTCGGAGTAGAGATTACGGAAGCGATTCAAGAAGACTTGGCTCAAACAATGACCTTGCCGGAGGCGCAACATCCCGAAGCGGTTATTGATCGGTCATTGTTCCGATGGGATGATCCGAAGAAATCCCTGGGAGAGAAAAGAAACATTGCTTCTCGAACTCGCCTGTCTGGCCCCCCGTGGGAAGGTGACGACCCGGAAAAAGAATGCGCGCAAGCGATTAAAGATATTACTTTCACGAAAACCGAGAAGCTCAACGAAGGTGATTTTCAGAGATTTGGCGAGAACTGGCTTGAAATATATGACAATGTCAGTTTAGCAGGACTGGAAAAAGCGGAGGACTATATCCAGTCGGCCCTGGAACCGTATTGGCGCGAAAGTTCATTCAGTCATATTTTTGATCGTATTTTCGTTGAGCGAGAGCGATATATTATGGAATTCAGCCAATCGTCATTTCACCTGCATCGGCTTTGTAACCTGTGGTGAAGTTCAACAAAAAAATCCGATATTCAAGTATGGTCTCATATCCGGTTCAAATAAATTCTTCCATTTCCCGCAAAAACACTTCTGCAGGAACAATCTCTATTCCTCCTTCGTGAAAGCGCCGGTCCCCTGAATAGACGAAAATCAATTCCGCTTCAGGGTATTCTGCCTTGAACTGCCTGAGACCCTTGAAATCTTCCCGTCGGATGCGATCTGAGTGCTTTACCTCAATTGCCTTGAAGCCGTGCGCGCCATAAAGCACAAAGTCAACCTCCGTCCCCTGCCGGGTGCGCCAGTAATGTATACCGTAATTCCAGCGCCGGTAATCATTTCGAGCGGCAATTTCCTGCAGGACCAGAGTCTCCAGAGCCGCGCCTTCAGCTTCAGCGTCGGAGTCGTAGGGTCCTGCAGGTCGTAATGCACGGAAAACGCCCGCGTCGAAAAAATAGAACTTGACGCTCTGGATTACGCTACGCTTCGCCCTTTTGGTGAATACCGGAATTTCATACGACACCAGGGTGTCTCTCAGGATTGAGAAATAGTTTTCCACCACCTTGCGGTTTACCGCGCAATCCCTGGCTATGGCCGATATGTTCAGCGGCGAACCCTGGGAAAAAGACGCCGCTTCCAGAAACCGGCTGAATGCAGGGAGGTTACGCGTCAGTCCTTCCAGTTGTATTTCCTCCTGCAGGTAAGTTCTGACATAGCTTTGCAGGAACATTTCCGGGTCAGTGGACGTGCAAGCCATGGGCAAGTGTCCATATTTCAGCGCACGCGCCAGGTTGAAATCCGCGCCCAGTTCCGCGGCGGTCAATGGGTGCATACGACAAGTCAGGGCCCGTCCTGCAAGCAGATTGACATTATCCCTGCGCAAGCGGCGCGCGCTCGACCCGGTAAGCACAAAGCGAATACGCCGGCTTTCTATCAGGCGATGCACCTCGTTCAATAGCGCGGGAACCTTCTGCACTTCATCGATAATAACCCAATCGTTGAACCCTTCCGGTATTCTTCGAGACAACCTGGCCGGGTCTGCCATGAATTCGTTGTACACGCCCGCGTCGAGCAGGTCGAAAAACAGGCCGTGCCGGTAGAAATTCCCTGTAAAGACACTCTTTCCGGTCCCTCTTGGGCCGAAAAGAAAGTAGCTTTGGCGTTCCGGGGGAGAGAAAATTCTTGGAAACATGCGTTCATTATACGCCTAAAAACTCCATTTTGCAAATAAAGCAGGTGTTTATAATTCCAAAATAATGTAAATATTGGAATTTCGTAGGACAGGTTTCTATTTTGGCTCCATACGGATCTGCTGCGCCCCATACAAAGCGCCTATTGGCGCATTAAACAGAAAGGTGGTCCAGCCAAAGTATAATGCCTTGACCGATAAGCAGCAGCCAGCGCGCTTTGACAGCTCGTGAATGCTGATTTGTAGTAATAAAGTGGTTCGGGTAAGGTCAGCTTTGTGCATTGTGCGACCTGACCCCGAAATACTCCGAAGTAATTATCATTCATGACCGACTACCTCCACACCCTACCCTCTGGCTACCGCATCGAAGAATATGAACTGGTGCGGGTCTGGGGCAGCGGCGGGTTCGGGATTACCTGCCCTGGGGTATGGCCATCACCTGGATAAGGCTGTAGCCATCAAGGAGTACCTGCTCAACGACCTGAAGGTATTGGTATCAAGAATCATGCAGCATCTTCGGGCGAGATCGTTTCAAATTCTTCCTCGATCGCGTCCAGCACACAGCGGTTTTCGCTTGCCAAATCAGATAACGCGCCGAAGCCGGCCATCCAGGGAGGATTTGTTTCGTGAGTGGCTTGTCGCTCTATTCAATTGTTTTTACGGCATCGTTGCTCATTGGTCAGTGTATTCAGCAAGGTGCCTTCCAGGCAGCATGGACTTATGCAGTATGCGGATAATATCGATGGCGGTATCTGTTATCTGGTAGTAGATAACATGCGACACCACGGGTAAAGCTCGAATGCCCGCTATGGTTTGATCAATTGACCGGCCAAGTTTCGGGTGTTCAGTGAGCCGCCGGAAGCCGGCTTCCAACGCGTAAATATAAGCTTCAGCAGTATCTATACCGAATTTTTCACATCCATAGACGAATATGTCGAGTAGATCGTCATCCGCAGCCTGGCGTACCTGGAAGTTGCGTTTACTGCTCACTGACGCGTTTTCTTGCCCTGGCTAAAAACCCGTCTGTGTTCCAGTTTTCCACGACGGGGCTATTTTGTCCCCTGATGAGTTTGGCTCTCAATGCCTGTAACTTCATTTCTTCATAATCAACGTTGGATAGGACCACCGCGATAGGTTTGCCATTACGAGTGACACTCACCGGCCCTCGTTGTGATTTGGTAAGCACTTCGCCAAATTCCCGTTTGGCATCGGTTGAACTGTAGGTTTCCATTATTTATCCTCAAAAATATGATTGGTTTCTTATGAAGCCCAAGGAGTAACTTCATTTTGAAGCTTGAAGATTAATCAATTTAATCAGATTAATTGTTATGCCTTTTTGCCTGCCTGTCAACGAAATATCGAACGAAATATCCAAATACGGCTCAAAATGGTAAAGCCACCATGTTATCGGCGATTATATGGAACCGGGCATAAGGTCATTCCTGATTCGCTACGAACTCAAACGTGTTCATAACCCGGAATTATTGGAAAGTGCATATTGGCGCTTTCCCTGTCATAGCCTTAATTATGATATATTTTTCATCGTCCAGGCTTAACCAGGCAGGCCGGAAACCAGTTTAAATGCAGCCTGGGTTTACGACATTGGAATCAGGAAGTTCAACCACTGGAGATAAAAATGAACTTGAAGCAAATAAAAAGACGAGGCGCTCCATTTGCCTGAAGAAGAAAGAGCTGAGTTGGCCCAAAGGCTTTTGTTAAGTCTTGATACACCATCACAAGATGAAATCGAGGCAGACTGGCTGACCGCAGCACACAGACGGGCACGTGATCTTGACGAAGGTATCGTTCAACCAGTTCCGGTAGAAGAGGTTAGAAGAAAAGCTCAAGCTTTGCTCAGATGAGCTATTTCTTCCATCCTGCCGCGGAAGCTGAGCATCTTGAATCTATTGCGTATTACGGGTCAAAAAGGCCCGGACACGGTGCGTTATCTCGCACTCCGGCGCCTCGGTAAAGAATTGTTTCAAGGTCATGCCCTGCCTTCGGGCTACCGCATCGAAGAATACGAACTGGTGCGGGTCCTGGGCAGTGGCGGTTTTGGGATTACCTACCTGGGCTACGACCATCACCTGGATAAGGCTGTCGCCATCAAGGAGTACCTACCCAATGACCTGGCAGTACGAACTGATAACAATTCTGTGCTCCCCACAAATCCGCCAGGAGCGGATTTGGACGTCCGAAGGACGCCCGTAGGGGGTGTGCCAGGGAAGGCACACATCAAATCCACCCAGGACCAGGCCGATTACGAATGGGGGTTGGCGCGCTTTCTCAACGAAGCACAGACCCTGGCCCGCTTTGACCACCGGCACATCATCAGGATTCATCGTTTCTTTCGGGCGCATGGCACCGGGTATAGTGTGATGGAGTATGCGGAGGGGGAAACGCTGTCAGAGATGCTGCAACGCAAAGGGACCCTTACAGAATCAGAGTTGAAACAAATACTGCTCCCCATCCTGGACGGGCTGGAAGCGGTGCATGAGGCGGACTTTCTGCACCGGGATATCAAGCCGGGGAATATTGTGATTCGGGATGATGGCAGTCCGGTGTTGATTGACTTCGGGTCGGCCCGGCAGGCGGTGGCGGGGAAGAGTCGCAGTGTGACGGCGATAGTGACGCCAGGATATGCGCCGATTGAGCAGTATTCCGTGAAAGGACATCAGGGGCCTTGGACAGATATTTATGGGTTGGGGGCGGTGTGTTACCGGTGTTTGACCGGGGAGGTGCCGGATGATGCGACGGAGCGGTTGCGGGAGGATCCGTTGGTGCCTGCCGCCAGGCGGTGCAAGGGCAAGGCGAGTGCCTCACTGCTGGGTGCCATTGACCGGGCGCTACGGGTGGATGAGGGGGAGAGGCCGCAGACAATTGCGGCGTGGCGGGAGGCGCTTTCGGGTGAGGCGGAAGCGTCGGCCTATCGCTGGAGAAAGGGAACAGCCAAGTCGACTGCAAGGCTAGCCTCATCTCCCCCTCAAGGCAGATGGGATGGTCTTTTGTCTAAACTTCTGCCCGTGGTGGTAATGGTGTTGGTCGGTTTACAACTTGTTTCTGATGACCCCGAGAAGGAAATAGAGCATCGAGAGGCGTTGTCACTATCGGGCGACCGTATCACTCTTACGCCCTTCGAGCCGAGTGTTACCGACGTTCAAAAGTCCAAGGAAGTAGAGACTCAAGAGACGGGACCTTCGCCATATACATTGACAGAACATGAAGACTCACAGTTGCCAGCGAAAGCCCCAGCCTTAGCCCAGTGGCAAAGTACTGAAAATGACGAATCATAATGGATGATTTTGGAAGTCGTTTCGCAGCAGCACAAATCACCGGAAAACGTGATTACCAGGAGGACGACTACGGCGTACTGGATGGGCGCGCAGACCTTGGTATAGACGGTAGTGAACACACCCTGCTGCTAGTGGCGGATGGTATGGGCGGTCACGTCAGCGGTGATACGGCCAGTCGGCTTATCAACAAGACTTTCATCGAAACCTATCCACACGCAACAGGACCTGTAACAGACCGCCTAAGGGAGTGCCTGGACGCGGCGAATCAAGCCATTGCGGTAGCAATTGAAGAAAAACCGGAACTGGATGGTATGGGTTCCACACTGTTGGCCGTTGTCGTTTCACCGCGAGGATTGGAATGGCTCAGCATTGGTGATTCCCCCCTTTGGTTATTTCGGGATGGTCACTTGGTGCGCATAAATTCGGATCATTCCATGGCACCGGTGCTGGCGGACATGGTCGCCAGCGGGCGCATGACTGAAGATGAAATGGCGGAAGACTCCAACCGGCACATGCTGCGTTCAGCGGTGATGGGGGAGGAAATCTCCCTGATCGATATCTCCTCCCAGCCGCGCGATTTGAAAAAGGACGATCTCCTGTTACTGGCAAGCGATGGAATCATGACACTGGGTGAGAAGCAGATAGTGAATATCCTGCAAGAAATGCAAGGTGCATCTTTGGAAGAAAACATTGTCGCATTGCTAAGGGCTGTTGAGGATGTTGCTTTGCCTAATCAGGATAATGCCACGATCCTGCTTTATACGCCTGAGGCTGATTACGGGATGGAAACGGTCGTTGCCGATGACTACAAATCGCAAACCGTTGCAGGTGGAAACGTTATATCATTAACAAATCGACCAATTACAAATTGGACAGCTATTTTCATTGGCACGATCATATTTGGCCTGCTTGCTTATATTCTGATCACAACCCTATAATCGGGGCACCAATTATCGTAGATTACAGTCCCTCCCAAAGCGAATTGTTTAAAGAGGAAACAAAATCTCAGTAAGCTTCCATCCAATACCCTTACGCCTCAAATTAAACTTTACCTCTTCGGCCAATTCTGTATTTAGTTTAATAGTTACTGAAAATTTGCTAAACGATTCGTATGACATATAAACATTAGCAAATGGTTCTGAAGGTGTTCGTTTCTCCGTTGAACCGCCTGTACTTTCTGTATCTGGGCTCTCACCTTTCATCAGTTCTATGATGCCGGCAGGGGTAACATAAACATCGATCATTTTTCCTACTAATATGCCCCCAAATGCGGCTCCTATAGCAGTGAATGGATTATCGTCCATTGAAGACCAGATTTCGGGTTGACACCTTGCATGGCGCTGTAATACACTCCGTATTACGATATCAGGAGGTAATACGATGAGTACCAGGACAGTCCGGCTCGACGACGATGCGGAAGCAACACTGAAATCACTGCAAAAACAGACGGGGTTATCCATCTCTAATGTTTTGAAGCAGGGGCTTAATTTTTTTGCAAAGGCGCAAGAGACGGCCGCTACCATAAGACCTTACGATATTTACCGCGAACTTGACCTGGGTCCGGGTGACGAGAGTATAGCCCCTGCCGCCGAAGCCAAATCTGCGGTTGCCGGGATAATCAGGCAGAAACACGGTCGATGATTCTCACCGATACCGGGCCACTGGTTGCGCTGTTCAACCGTACCGACGCCGCGCACGGACGCTGTATCAACACCCTCAACGACATTGACGAGCCGATTGCCACGACCCCGCCGGTCCTCACCGAGGCGTTCCCCCTGCCGGGAC
>JAPOQU010000113.1 GCA_026710545.1 Gammaproteobacteria bacterium
CCCATACACTCTCCATCTCCACTATACGGTCCCCCTCCGCATCACCCCCGGCGCCCGTACCCAAGGCAAAGTCCACCTCCACACCCGCCGGCGACCCGCTGTAGTCCAGGATGTCAAACCCGGCGCCACCGTCCAGCTCATCCGCACCCGCCTCGCCTGCCAAGGTGTCATCGCCGTCGCCACCCTGCAGACTGTCATCGCCTTCACCACCCAGCAACTCATCAGCACCGGCGCCGCCGTCCAGTTCGTCCGCACCGGCCTCACCCGACAGACTGTCATTACCCGCCCGACCCCACAGCCGGTCATCCCCCTCGTTACCCCACAACCGGTCATCACCTGCACCACCGTCCAACTCGTCCGAACCGGCGCCGCCGGACAGCGAATCAGCCCCGGCGCCGCCCTTGATACTGTCAGCAAACCCTGACCCCCATACACTCTCCATCTCCACTATACGGTCCCCCTCCGCATCACCCCCGGCGCCCGTACCCAAGGCAAAGTCCACCTCCACACCCGCCGGCGACCCGCTGTAGTCCAGGATGTCAAACCCGGCGCCACCGTCTAGCTCATCCGCACCCGCCTCGCCAGACAACGTGTCATGACCGATCCCACCCCGCAGAATGTCCCTGCCTTCTCCACCACGCAATATGTCTGCGCCTGCCTCGCCGGCCAGCACGTCATCCTCCCCATATCCGTCGAGAATATTATCTCCGCTGTCGCCTGCGAGATGATCGGCAAAGGGAGAACCCCAGACATATTCAATGCCGGAAACCACGTCTCCCTCGGCATGGCCACCCGAGACGGAGTTGGTTGCCAGGTCAGCGCGGATCCCTGCATCCGATTCCCTGTAATCCAGCGCATCAAGACCGTTGCCCCCGTCAATGATATCGGCCCCGGAACCGCCTGCCAGCGTGTCGTCGCCGGCCTCGCCGCGCAACCTGTCAGCATCTTCCCCGCCACGCAGGTTATCATCGCCACCGCCGCCTACCAGAGTATCCGCCCCCGGCCCACCGAGGAAAGCATTTCTACCGCCATCACCGGTCAGGACATCGTCAAACGCCGATCCCCAGATATTCTCGACTGCGCGGATGACATCACCCCCGGCATGACCGCCGGCAGCCGTGCCAGCGGCCAGGTTCACCCTGACGCCGGCATCGGAACCGCCATAATCCAGGGTGTCAAAACCTTCGCTCCCGTCTATCACGTCCGCGCCCGCTCCTCCCCAGATCAGGTTGTCGCCGGGGTCGCCGATCAACGTATCGGCGTCCGAGCCGCCGTACAGGTCGTAACCACCTTCAGCCCCCCTGTTGGTTAACAGGATGATCACCACTGCAAGGGTAAGGCCCAGTATTAATAAATCCGTAAACGAAATAAGCGGTTTCATCGGTTATGCGTAGAACTATCAGTTATGGGCAGCGATCAAGAGGAACAACGGGTTATAGTGCTCAACCGGCTCTCTGCTCGTGGATTTCCAGGCTGAATTCCTTGATACGCGCGATCTCGTCGCGGATCTCTGCAGCCTGTTCGAATTCGAGGTCGCGAGCATGCTGATACATCTGCTCTTCCAGTTGGCGGATTTTTTTCATCCGCAGGTCCGGGGGAAGCTCCATGTAAGTGGATTTCTGCTCAGCTACTTTTGCAAAACGGCGCCCCTGCCCGCGACTATCGCTGTAGGCGCCTTCCAGGATATCGGTGACGGCCTTGCGGATGCCCTGGGGTGTAATTCCGTGCTGCTCGTTAAAACGCTGTTGTTTATCCCTGCGCCGTTCGGTTTCCCGCACGGCCCGTTCAATGGAACCGGTTACCGTATCGGCATACATAATGGCCTTGCCGTTGATATTGCGGGCGGCGCGGCCTATGGTCTGGACCAGGGTCGTTTCCGAGCGTAAAAATCCTTCCTTGTCCGCGTCCAGTATCGCCACCAGGGACACCTCCGGCATATCCAGTCCTTCCCGCAGCAGGTTAATCCCGACCAGTACGTCAAAACTTCCCAGCCGCAGGTCGCGTATGATCTCAACCCGCTCCACCGTGTCGATATCGGAGTGCAGGTAACGCACCTTGACACCGTGTTCGGCAAGGTAGTCGGTCAGGTCTTCCGCCATGCGCTTGGTCAGGGTGGTGACCAGCACCCGTTCGTTGCGTTGCTCGCGCAGGTGGATTTCCGATAGCAGGTCGTCCACCTGCGTCGCAACCGGGCGTATTTCCACTTCCGGATCAACCAGGCCCGTGGGACGCACGAGCTGTTCGATAACCTCGCCTGACCGGTCGCGTTCATAGGGACCCGGGGTAGCAGATACGAATACCATCTGCGGCGACAGGTATTCAAACTCGTCGAAACGCAACGGCCGGTTGTCCAGCGCACAGGGCAGGCGGAAACCGTACTCCACCAAGTTTTCCTTGCGCGAACGGTCGCCGCGGTACATGGCGCCAAGCTGGGGCACGGTTACATGGCTTTCATCCACTACCAGCAAGGCATTGTGGGGCAGGTAGTCAAACAGCGTCGGCGGCGGCTCGCCGGGTTTCCTGCCGGACAGGTGGCGGGAATAGTTTTCAATGCCGGTGCAGTAACCGATTTCCATCATCATCTCCAGGTCAAACCGGGTGCGCTGTTCCAGGCGCTGCAATTCGACCAGTTTATTTTCCCGGCGGAATTGTTCCAGGCGCTCTGCCAGTTCCTCTTTGATAACTTCAATAGCATCCAGGATGATCTGGCGCTCGGTGACGTAATGAGTCTTGGGATGTACGGTAATGCGCGGTACCTGCTTGTGGATTTCCCCGGTCAGCGGGTCGAAGAGCGATATGGACTCGATCTCATCATCAAACAGCTCGACGCGTATTCCCTCGCGCTCCGACTCAGCCGGATAAACATCGATGATGTCACCCCGCACGCGGTAGGTGGCGCGGTGCAGTTCCACCTCGTTGCGGGTATATTGCATCTCGGCAAGCCGGCGCAGGATAAAGCGCTGGTCCATGCGCTCGCCCCGGTCCAGGTGCAATACCATTTTCAGGTAGGCCTGGGGGTCGCCCAGGCCGTAAATGGCGGAAACGGTGGCAACGATGATGGTATCCGGACGCTCCAGCAGGGCCTTGGTGGCGGATAAACGCATCTGTTCGATGTGTTCATTGATGGATGCGTCCTTTTCGATATACGTATCGGTGGAAGGGACATAGGCTTCCGGCTGGTAATAATCGTAGTAAGACACGAAATATTCCACGGCGCTGTCGGGAAAGAACTCCCGCATCTCGCCGTATAACTGTGCGGCCAGGGTCTTGTTCGGCGCCAGGATCAGTGTGGGGCGCTGTATCTTCTCAACCAGGTTGGCGATGGTGAAGGTCTTGCCGGAACCCGTCACGCCTAACAGGGTCTGTTGTGCGATCCCACTTTGAATCGAATGGTATAATTGCGTGATCGCCTCGGGTTGATCGCCCGCAGGAGAAAAATCAGCCTGTAATTTGAATTTCTTTGCCATAACCTGGATGAACCGCATTATAATACAGGAATAGGTGTCCCGAAGCAGAACACGGCGGCAGACGTTATCCGGCAATTTTGTAATCAACCTGAAAAAATATCAAACACACTGTTATCGCCCGGCACATTACCTTCAAAGAGGATATTATCTTGGAAATCAGAGTTGCCCAGCGCGCCGCGAGCATCAAACCCTCCCCTACCCTGGCGGTGACCGCCAAGGCCGCGGAATTAAAAGCCGCCGGCCGCGACATCATCGCCCTGAGTGCGGGCGAGCCCGATTTCGACACCCCGGAGCATATCAAGGAGGCCGCAACCAGGGCCATTCGCGACGGCAGGACAAAATACACCGCGGCCGGCGGTATGCCCGAACTCAAACAGGCTGTCGCCGACAAGTTCCGGCGTGAAAACGGCCTGGCATACGAAGCACAGCAGATCCTCGTTTCCTGCGGGGCAAAACACAGCATCTACAACCTGATGCAGGCCCTGCTCAACCCGGGGGATGAAGTGATTGTCCCCGCCCCTTACTGGGTTTCCTACCTGGATATGCCGAAACTGGCGGGCGCGGAACCCGTTGTAGTCAGGGCGGGGATCGAGAGCCGGTTCAAAATCACCGGGAAACAACTGGCAAGGTCCATTACCGACAAGTCGCGGCTGCTCATGCTCAACAGCCCGTCAAACCCGACCGGGGTCAGTTATTCCGGGGCCGAACTGGAGGATATCGCAGCGGCGCTCGTGGAGCACCCGGACATCATTATCCTGACGGATGATATTTACGAGCATATCCTGTGGGGCCAGGACGACTTTAAAAACATCGTCAACGTCTGCCCGGAACTGGCCGGAAGGACGGTCGTGGTCAACGGTGTGTCCAAGGCCTACTCCATGACCGGCTGGCGCATCGGCTACCTGGGCGGCCCCGCATCGCTGGTGAAAGCGGCGCAAAAGATCCAGTCGCAAAGCACGTCGAATCCCTCTTCGGTCTCACAGTACGCCGCCGTGGCCGCGCTGAACGGCGACCAGACCTATATCCGCGAGAGTACGGCGATCTTCAAACAGCGTCATGATTTCGTCCTTGCCGGGCTGAACAGTATCGACGGCGTTGAATGTACCGCCTCCGACGGCACATTCTACAGCTTCCCCAACATGCAGGGCGTCATCAACAGGCTGGACGGCATCAATAACGATGTCAAACTGGGTGAATACCTGCTGGAACAGGCGGAGGTCGCCCTGGTGCCCGGCTCAGCATTCGGGGCGAAGGGCTACATGCGCCTGTCTTACGCCACCAGCATGGAAAACCTGGAGACGGCAATAGCAAGGTTGAGGGATGCGCTGGGCTGATATTGTATGTATAATCCGCAATCCAACCAACAATTCCCCGGTAGCTCAGTCGGTAGAGCGGGTGACTGTTAATCACTAGGTCGGCGGTTCGAGCCCGTCCCGGGGAGCCATTTTTTATGTAACTTACTGATTATTAATGAGTTTTTTATAGTCATAATGTGGCGTTCCCACAATAACAACCACGGCAAAAATGTGGCATGATATAGCATATGCCAACCATCCCGCTGCGCGCCATTTGCTGGATATTGGAAGCAGTATGCGGGTTCAGGATTCTGCGCACAACGTAAGGGAACGTACCGGCTCCTGATTGCTATAGGACTCTCTGCCTAGGTGAAGCCCTGCGTCTGCCGGTGATCAGGAAAAGAACGGTTGTAATTGTAACACCAGGATAGCTACCGCCAAACCAACCAATACCCGCAAGGTGACCTCGACACGCGTCAATCTCTCTTCCATGCGTTGCAGGCGCTCAGTCTGTCCGAGGTCATCGGCCGCAGCGGTCGCAGTTTCATCCGATACCCCTGCCTCCCGCAAGGCCTTGTAGAGTGCTGTATCCATACCGGCAGCATAGCATATGTCCTCACGCGCCTGGAACCAGATAGCACACTGGACGTGTGATTAAGATGGGCATCTACGAAGTCATGAGGCGAATGCCGGGCATCAATAAGGAGCAAGCCGGGCAAGCCGAAGCCGGTATTGGATATTTGGATTGGTTCCAGGCTATAAAACATGACATTGCGGGGTCTGCCATATCCATGCCGCCGGATTATTTCCTGTAGCTCACCGTCCTAGTCATCTCGAGACAATCCTCTTTGCGATAACTTTCGTCGCCGATTTCAACAGCAGATTGAAATTCTTGCTGACTAATCCAGCCCTTCGTCAATCTCGTTCGTAAGGACCAATATCAACGATTGTAGATAAGATCAGTGGGTACTTTTTGAACAGCAAATCCTCCAAATTAAAAGACAGCGAACATCAGCCTACTCTTGAGGGATAGGTCAAACTTTGCTTGGTATAAGCAGTGCCAAGGCTGATTTTTTGAGGGTGGAGCTAATCGAGCTTCACGCCTATTACATTGCAAGTTATACTAATTCACACATCAGTTCCAAGCTATTTCCCGCTAATGCTTCTTTTAATGTTTCACAGTAAATATTCGAGCATTAAGCTCTATTTAATGCTTATTTTAATGCTTAAACGCATAAAATTCAGCATTGTTTAAACGTATGACGAGCATATTTACCCTTACCGGGTGGCTGCAAACCGGAATTTTCTTGCCGTAACTCTGTCATTAATCGGTGAACCTGATTGCGATCAAAACGGGTAAACTGCCGGATATCTTTATTGCTCAAGCCAGGCTCACCCCGTCGGGCGCGCTCCATCAGAATGCTCAACACTCGGGTTTTGGCGGCTTCCCAATCGATGCGTCGGCGCGCTTCACCTAGATCGCCCTCGGTCAAGCGGTTGTACAGGTCCGGGTGGATACACCAGTAGGCTCCCCGGCCTGTACCGCCGTGCTCAACGTACCCTGCCGACTCCATGCCCGAGAGCCTTTCGCGGATTTCGGGTTCACTTCGTTGGCAGAGGGTTGCGGCGGTACCGGTGTCTATCTCCGGGCGCTGAAGCAGGTGCTGCAACAGCAGCAGTTCGTCCACACCCAGGTTGCGCCCGCGCTCACTCTCCTCGGCTACGAACAGGCGAAAAGCGGCATTCAAGTCCCTTTTGGGAAGGCCCACCACAACGGATTCACCAATTTCACGGATGTGTGGCGGCTCTTTGCCTTCCATAAGCAAGGCGGAAAACATCCGATTCATCCCCAGGTTACTGCGGTTGACAAGGCGCAGTCGAGTCAGGGCCTCTACCAGTAAAGGATTCCTGGCGGCGGGTTGATGATGAAGAATATTGGCGGGCGTAATACCGGCGATTAAGCCGCCGTTGTTGCTGATTTCCAGCCGGTCGGAATACAGCTTCACCATAACCGGCCCGGCAATGCGCAGATCAAGGTGGCAGAACGCATTCATCAAGGCTTCCCGCACGGCGATTTCCGGCCAGGTGCGATATTCATAGTGGAACAAGCCCTGCTTGTAGGTGGTAATAGCGTTGAAAGGCACCAGCAGTTCTTCGATGCGCTGTACAGACAAGGGTAGGGCGCTGACGCGATCTTCCCGGACACCATAATCGGTATCGGAAGTCATCTGCAGGAAAGTCCAGTTGTGGCCGGGCAGGTATTCTCGGATAGCGGGTTCATCGCCCGCCAACAGGAGTGCGGCCCGAGTGAATTTGCCGCGTTTGATGAGTCCAAGCGTGGCGAGTAACTCAGTATCGGAAAGTCCGAGCAAGTCATCCGGGGCTCGTTCCCTGCGAGCCTGATTCCGGAGAGCCTCCAGCGCGGTGGCGGACAGCAGTGCGGCATCCATCCTGGCGACGGCTTCCGATGTGTAGTCGGTTTCGCCTGTTTCCACGCCTATTTTACGCCTCAACGTGCCAGTTAAGGGAACACAATCCTTACTGATGCGAAGCGTGCCTCGGCCGGCAGTGTCCGTGTAAGGTGGCATTCCAGGGTAGATTTGCATCAATAGCAACCGGCCGGTGCCCTCCGGTACAGCCAACTCTTCGAATACCGGGGTGATCTTGGGATCAGTCTGGTCATACACTGCCTTCTTGAGCAGGTTCGTGTCGATTTCCGGCGGCACCCCCAGAATGGCCTGGCCGCGACCCTGGATTCGGTCTGCCACACCGAATACGACAGTCCCGCCTCCACCGTTGGCCATGCACACCGCCATTTCCACGACTGCCCTTACGGCGCTGTTCCGACTTTTCGGGTCCCATTTCTTGAAGTCCAGATCCTGATCCTCCAGGTTATCGGCGACGCAATGATCCAGTTCCGCAAGCAGCGTTTCGATATTGGCGGCGGTTCGCATGGTTCGCGAAGCTTCCTATCTGATCGCTACGGGACCTTCGGCTAGCGCCGCTTTGAGTCGGCTCTTTGCGTCTTCCGCCCAGGTGTCAATATCGTCGTCTGTTTTCAGGGTGCGGCGGGGCACGCTCACGAATTGTACTTTGGGCTCGCACAGCTCGGCGGCGCGAACCGCGACATCTTCGAAGCGGCTGGGCAGCGCCGCAACGAGGGCGGCAAACATAGACAAATTGCAGCGCTCCAGGGTGTCTAGTACATCGCCGATCGATTGCACCGTAACAACGGGCTGGTGCGACAAGGTAAGATGCTTTTCGGACAGAAGTTGATTCCGCTGTTCAGGTTCCAACTGTTGCCAATTGCTATCATTTTCGAGACGCTGCATGCCCAGTTCGTGAAGGGAGGCATATTCGCCATTTAGCTTATTGAGATTTTCTCGCAGCAGTTGAGTCAGGTTGGCGATCAGCGGCGCGATCAGGTCCGGGTCCTCAAGAAGCTGGCGCTGCTGCTCAATGGTTTTCACCTGTGCCAGTATGACCTCGGCTTCCCGAAGCCCGTAGGCGTGGACCGTCAGGCGCTCCAATTCGGTCCAGTTGGGCCAGCGTTGGGTGATGCGTTTGCCAAGATCGGTCCAGGTATCGATGCTGCTGCCCAGTTCATCCCGTTGGTTGTAGAGGGCAATCAGTTGCTCATTGCCCGCTGTAAGGCGGATTTCTTCGAGGGGCGCGGTGTCCGGCCGGGCCGGTTTCGGTGCCTCACCACCAGCCTGGTCGGCGAGTTCCAGCACTTTCTCCAGGAATTGTGGCACTTGCGCCAATTCCTGGCCCGGCTGGGCCGAAAGACCGACCTTCTGCAGCAACTTGCGGATCTGTATCCGTTGGGCAGTGGTGACAGTGGCGGATTCCACCTTGAACATCACCTTGCCAACGGTTTTGCGCTCCAGTTCCTTCAGGTCGAGAGTTTGGCCGCGTTCGTCTTGTGCCCGGATCAGCCCGGCTACTAACAGTACCTGCAAACCGCCGTCCACGGCGTCACGCGACCATCCGTAGGGCGCAGACTCGAACTGGGTGCGGATGTCCGCGCCTTTTTTGCCACCGGCGATGAAACCGAGAATAGCTTTGCACACCGGGTTCCTGGCGGGTTCGCCTTCGTCGCCTACGGACTTGAGCGCATCGGGAGCGCCTTTCTGGGCCTTTTCATAAACCTTGGACCAGCCCACGTGGTCAGCAGTGTGAAACTGAGGGTAGAGCCGTTGCGCCGCGCTGTCGGAGGCTTCCAGCACCATCTCTTGCATATCGTTCCCGAGGATTTCGCTTCCGCCGCCCTGAAATACGCGGGCTCCGGAGAAAGCTTCTTCAAGCAGTTCGCGAATCTTGCCTTCGGCCGTCTGCCTGGTGGTCTCCATGGCTGCACGGGCCTCAACGCCTTCAGGGCCATTGGGAACACCGCGCTTATCCAGCGTGGCGCTGGCGGCCTTATAGTCGATGAGATGGTGGCGAAGGTCATCGGCCGAGCGCTTGGGGATAAACACAAAAATGGTCGGTGACTGATTGCCCGCTTGCCTTGAGTCGGCCCGCACCGAGTTCTCGTCAATGCTCCATCCGTCACGAACCCAGACATAAATTCGCTTATCGGCGTCGGTGGGTAGCTGGGCGTCAAACACCGGATAGATGTCACGGGTGACCTTCGAGTCACCTTGGGTCAGGGAAAGTTTGTGCACCATTTCGCCGAATTTCTTGCGGATGCGGTCGTCGCGTTCCGCCTCGATGCGGTGCGCTTCGTTGGACAAGGCAGAGCGCTGGCTCAGAAATTCGTCGTTCCAGGCCGCGCTTTCTTCGGTCTGGATGCGGTATTCATCACCGACTTTCATCAACAACTCGCATTTGTCGAGCAGGCTGGGCAACTTGCTGCGCAAACTGCTGCTGCCGTGAGCGAGGTTTTCGACCAGGAGATCGGCAAGGGTATCAATGGTGGCTTGGATGCCGATTTCGTTGTTCTGGCTGCCGAGCTTGTTGATCAGAAATACCAGGCCACAGGCGCGCGCCATAAGCTGTTCTTCTTCCGAGCCCTTGTTCCAGCTCATCGTCTTTTCGTGAACCTTGCGCGGCAGAATGCGTGACTGGAGCAATTTGTCGGCAGAGTCGAAATAGAGATAGTCAGCCGGTACAACATGGCCCAGGGGTTCATTCAGGAAAGAACTGTATGGCATTCCAGTAAGACGATCACCTAATCGTATAGGTGTTGGCGATTACAGAGAAAATCCCTGTCCCGAGGATAGACGTATTAAGATTTTTGCAGCTTTCAAGCATTTCAACATGTAAGAGAGAACTAATTTCGTTACGGTCGGGTTTTGTCCTTATTAATGTTTGAAGATAACCCCCGATTCTAACACGGTAGTATTGTTATTCTGAAAAAGTTACTGAGTATTTCACTGAACCTTGCCACCGGTTTCACATGAACGCTGCCCACTGTTCCATGACCTGCTCTCTGCGCGCCATTATATCACTTCTGAAATACGCCCCTTCAACCCCGCCCACTACGTGCGCCAGTGCCGCGTCCGCCAGCTCCCGCGGCTTGCCCGTATCCGCGCACCAGTCCCGGAAACTGGACCGAAAGCCGTGCACCGTCGCCTTCTCCGCCAGGCCATTGTCCCGTAACAGCTTCGTCAGGGTCATGTCTGACAGTTGTTTCCCCGACCGGTGCGGACTCGGAAACAGCAACCCGGACCCATCGGCCACGGCTTGTGCCTGTTCCAGCACTTCGAGAGCCGCATCAGACAACGGGACGCGATGTGGTTTGCCGGTTTTCATGCGCGCACCGGGGAGCGACCAGGTGCGTGATTCCAGGTCGATCTCATCCCAGGCCGCGCCCCGGGCTTCACCGGAGCGGCACGCGGTCAATATCACAAACCTGAAACACAACCTCGATGCAATGGATGCCGCACTCCCGGCAATCGTTTCCAGTGCACCGGGTACGTCACGGTAATGCAGGGCGCGGAAGTTCGATTTCACGCTGGGCATTTTCGGCAAGGCGCCGTTGATCGCCTCACCCGCCGGGTTGGTTTCAAAGTGTGCCGACGCTAATCGGACCCAGACCGGCCTGCCTCAACTTTTTATTGAGCTCGGGAACATCGTTCTCAAGATATTTCTTCAATATTTTCAGTTGTTCGTCTCCCCTGCCTTTAAGCACTTCGTACACTTCGTAGGCCTGGCGGGTCGGCGCCCTGTCTGAATTGGCAATAGTCCCGATGAGGAGGATTAACTGGTTGTCCAGCCTGACAGGAAAATGAAATGCATCCGATGCGCCTTGCATTCGAGGTTCCGTCAGTGCGTATTCCACGGCCATCAGATTGTCCCGCAGTTTTTTCAGCTCCATGCGTACGCTATCGGCCTCCTTGTTGTCTTCGGAATTCGCATGAATGCGATCGATTTGATCGTAAACTCTTCGAATGTCCAGTACCGATTCGCTGATTTCAGAGAGTGTGTTGCGCACATTGAGGTGCAAGTCAAATTGTTTGCGTAATTCTGCTACCGGAAATGCAATGCGCGGATCGGCAGTAATCGTCAGCGCTGCAGTCGATACGGCGCCATCAACTTCCATGCGGATTTCATACTCGCCCGGCAAGGCCAACGGTCCAACCGGAGGTGTTTTTGGCGGATGCCAGAAGATCACACTGCCGGCTATTCCGGTGGGGCCGCGGTGACGAAGATCCCAGACAAAGCGGTTCAGTCCCGGTTCTGTAGAAACAGGAGACGACCTGCCGTAATAAGCGCCCATGTCTACCGCAGCGTGAGTTTCCAGCGATTTAACGGTGTCGGGTGATGAAGAAAAGGACTGCACCGTGTTACCTGCGCTATCGATGATCGATATCGCCACGGGACCCTCCGGTATTTTTCCGAGATTGTAGTAAATCACCGCGCCCGGCGGCGGATTCCGGCCTGCCGGTGTAGCTGGAATTGAAAAATCATCCCGGATCCTGACAGTGGCGCCGGGTGAAAAAATATGGGACGGTTTTGCAGCCAGTTTCGCTGTCAGCGTGCGCAACGGCGAGATGTCATCCAGTACCCAGAAGGCTCTGCCGTGTGTTGCAATAACGAGATCATTATCCTTGATCGTCAAATCATAAACAGGCGTGACCGGCAGGTTCAGTTGCAGGGATTGCCATTGGTTACCGCCATTCAGCGAGAAGTACATTCCCATCTCGGTACCGAGGAATAACAAGCCTTCCCGTTGCAAATCCTCGCGCAACACGCGGACAATCGTGTCGTCGGGCAAACCGTTTGTGATCAATTCCCAGTCGGCGCCGTAATTGCTTGTTTTCAATACGTAGGGACGGTATTCATTCCACTCTCTACGATGAATTGAAAGATACGCTGCGGCAGGGTCGTGTCGGGATGCCTCGATTGAATTGATACGACTCCATTCGGGCACAAGCTTTTCAGGGGGTGTTACATTCTTCCATTTGTTACCGCCCGTTTCGGTCACGTGAACCAATCCATCGTCCGTACCAACCCAGAGCAGGCCTTTCTTCAGACTCGATTCAGCCAGCGCATAGATGGTTCCGTATACTTCAGTGCCGACATTATCCTTACTGATCGGGCCGCCCGATGGCTGTTGTTTACTTTTGTCATCACGAGTCAGGTCACCGCTGATTACCTGCCAATTCATGCCATCGTTTTCGGATTGCAACAGCACGTTGGCGCCGCTGTACATTACGCTCGGATCGTGATGGGAGACGAGTATCGGAGAGGTCCATTGAAAACGGAACCTGGCATCCTTGGCGCCGTGGCCGATATTGGTCAGCGGCCATGGATCGACTGACTGGTTCCGTTGGGTTTTGCGGTCGTACCGGCTGATGCCGCCATCCGTACAGCCGGCATAAACATAATTACTTGTTCGCTTGTCAGGCGCGGTCCAGCCCATTTCACAACCACCTACGGGATACCAGTCCCGGTAACCGATACCATTCCAGTTGCCGCGACTGGCGATGGCGATTGTCTCCCAGTCCTGTTGCCCGCCGTAAATGAAATAGGGAAAACGGTCATCGGTAATTACCCGGTAAAATTGTCCGGTAGGCTGGTTGTCATCGGAACGAGCCCAGCTGAGTCCGCCATTGACGGACACATTGGCGCCGCCGTCGTTACCACTGATCATGCGTTGCGGGTTTCCAGGGTCCATCCATAAGTCGTGATGATCGACATGATTGGTTTTCATCGGCGTAAACGACTCGCCGGCATCGACTGATTTTTCGAGTTGAATATTCAGGACAAAAATGGTGTCCGGGTCCAGTGGATGTGGAACGATGTCCATAAAAAACCAGGCGCGTCTCCAGAGTGCGCGGCTTGGGTTTATGTATTTCCAGTTAATGCCGTTGTCGTCGGAGCGATATAGTCCGCCTTGTTCGGCTTCAATGACCGCGTATACACGGCTGGGATCTGCCGGTGAAACTGCCACGCCGATTTTGCCCAGCACACCGTCCGGTAAGCCGTTTCCCGTCAATCGTTGCCACGTGTCACCGCCGTCGGAAGAATAAAACAGGCCACTTCCCGGTCCACCACTGGCAAGGCTGAACGGGTTGCGCAGCATTTGCCACGTTGTTGCATAGAGTTTGTCAGGGTTTCCCGGCACGAAATCGACATCATAAGCGCCAGTGTGTTCATCGACGTAAAGGACTTTCTTCCAGGTCTTGCCTCCGTCCCGGCTGCGAAACACGCCGCGCTCCTTGCCGGGCCCGTAATACCCGCCTTGCGCGGCGACCAGGACGACGTCGGGATTTTCCGGGTGGACTATGACGCGGCTTGTCTGTCTGACCCCGGCCAGTCCCATATGCTGCCAGGTTGCACCGGCATCAATGGATTTATATACACCGTTACCGTGAGAATCATTGCCCCGTGACTTGGCGTCGCCGGTGCCGACATAAATAATGTCAGGGTTGGACGGCGCCAGGGCAATATCACCGATAGCGCTCACCGGCTGGTCGTCAAAAATTGGAAACCAGGTAACGCCGCCATCGGTGGTTTTCCAGACACCACCGGCAACAGTACCAAAATAATACGTTGCCGGATCGCCACTGATCCCGGCGACCCTGGTAGCGCGCCCGCCGCGCATGGGACCCACCAACCGGTAGCTGAGACCGCTCAATTCGTCCGAATCAATTTGATCGTCAGCAGCGTAAACGGTACCGGGAATTGACAGGTTGATGCCAACCAGCAGAATCACCGCAAAAAAGAAGTGTTTCTGGTAATTAATGTTCATGGCAGCTCCGAAAACCGGATAGTTTCAAACCCCGTTATTCTTTACCAGGTCCGCCAGGTATGCTTCGAACTCGGCGCCGATCACATCATGCCTGAGCGCATACTCGACGTTGGCTCTCATCAGTCCCAGGATTGAGCCGCAGTCGTAGCGGGTTCCCTGAAATTCACACAGGTATACATCTTCTTTCCCCAGCAGCGCCGCGATGGCATCGGTTAACTGGATCTCGCTGCCTGCGCCCCTGCGCGTG
The DNA here is from genome assembly GCA_026710545.1 of Gammaproteobacteria bacterium. Lineage (GTDB taxonomy): Bacteria > Pseudomonadota > Gammaproteobacteria > Eutrophobiales > Eutrophobiaceae > JAAXHV01. The sequence goes on from JAPOQU010000113.1 coordinate 14,212, forward strand.
GTTTCCAGCAACGGCCAGATGCCGGGCGTGAAGATGTAGCGGCCGACCACTGCCAGGGTTGAGGGCGCTTCGTGCGGGGCGGGCTTCTCCACGATTGATTTCATTTTTTTGACGCCGTCAACGTCATTACCTGTCTCAACGATGCCGTAACGGGATACCTGTTCACGCGCCACGTTCTCCACCGCCACCACGCTGGCATTTTTCTCCTGGTACATCTCCATCATCTGCTGCAGGCAGGTATCCGTCGGGTGATGGATCAAATCATCGGGCAGGATGACGGCAAACGGTTCATCACCGACCAGGCGCCGGGCGCAGAGAACCGCATGGCCCAGCCCCAGGGGTACCGGTTGGGTAGCGTATCGGCAAACTGTGCCGGGTGGAGGGATATTCTTCACCAGTTCGAGCAGATCCTGTTTGCCCCTGCGCGCCAGTTCCTGTTCCAGCATGGTATTGGGCTCGAAATGATCCCGGATGATTTTTTTTGCCTGCGCGGTAACAAAGATGATTTCCCTGATGCCGGCGCTGAGCGCTTCCTCGACGGCATACTGGATGATGGGGCGATCCACCAGGGTCAGCATCTCCTTGGCAAGCGCTTTCGTGGCCGGCAGGGTACGCGTGCCGAGGCCCGCAACAGGCAGAACAACCTTGTTGATGTTCATTAGCCCGGATCGCCGTTTGAGAGGTAACAGTCAGGCAACCTTGACGATATCAAGCGGGTCTCCATCTTTGTATTGCGGGACCAGCTCCGCCAGGAGCCGTTTTATCTCGTGATCTTCGGCAGCTTTAAGAGACTGTTCCAGACGGTCGATCATCTGTTTGACCTTACGCCAGTCTGCCGGGACGTGTCTTGCGCGAAATACCTTGTCATTGCCCGTCGTTTCCTTGATTTCATCATCGTAAAACAACTCTTCGTACAGTTTTTCACCCGGCCGCAGACCCACGTACTGAATTTCTATATCCTCACCGGGTGTTTTACCGGATAAGCGGATCATCTGTTCAGCCAGGTAGTCGATGCGTACCGGGTCTCCCATGTCGAGTACGTAAATACCGCCCTCCTGTTCCACGACACTGGCTTGCAGGATCAACTGGCACGCTTCTCTTATGGTCATGAAGTAACGGGTCATATCAGGATGGGTCACAGTCAACGGGCCGCCTGACCGAATCTGTTCCCTGAAGCGCGGGACAACACTGCCGTCCGAGCCCAGCACGTTGCCGAACCTGACGGTAATGAAGGGCGTTGAGGAAACCGTATTCATCCCCTCGCAGTAAATCTCCCCCGTACGCTTGGTTGCCCCGAGGATGCTGGTCGGGTTCACCGCCTTGTCAGTGGATATGAAGACAAACTTGTCGCAATTGAACTGGCTTGCCACTTCTGCCGTAATCCGGGTGCCCGTAATATTATTCTTGACGGCTTCGGCAGGATGCGCCTGCAGGATGGGTACGTGTTTATACGCGGCGGCATGAAATACCATGTCAGGCCGGTAACGCTGCGTAACATTCTCTAACACCTGCCGGTCACATACGTCGCCCAGTATCGCGACCAGGTTGAGTTGCGGATAGCGGTGTTCCAGTTCGGTCTGTACCCGGTACAGGTTAAACTCGTTACGCTCGAAAACAATCAGCGCGTCCGGCGCGAAGCCGGCGACCTGCCGGCACAGCTCCGTTCCGATTGAACCGCCACCGCCCGTCACCATGATTACCTTGCCGGACAGGCCGGCCTGCATCAGCGCGCGTTCCAGTTCGATTTTCTCTCTTCCCAGCAGGTCCTCGATAGAGACTTCCTGGATGGAACTGACGGTTACCTGTCCGGAGATCAAGTCCTCAAGCCTGGGCACCGTTTTAAACTCCGTGCCGACGTTTTCACAAATACCGACAAGGTGTTGCATACGGGCAGAAGACAATGAGGGGATGGCGATGACAACCAGGTCCACGGATTGTTCCTCCGCCACCTCGGGGATATCCTCGAACCCGCCCAGTACCTTTATCCCGTGAATCTCCCGGTTGAGCTTGTCCGGATCATCATCGATCATGCCTACGGGAAGGTATTCACCCCGGGCATGTTGCAGCATATCCCGCGCCAGCATCTGGGCAGACTCGCCGGCGCCGATTATCAGTACCCGCTTCCCGCCGCCGGCCCGCATGCGCTGGTCTTTCAGGGAGCGGTATAACGCCCTGTTGCCGCCAAGCAGCGCGAACAGCAGGATAATGTACAACGGGATCACCGACCTGGGCACATGCTCCATCCCGGTAATGACAAATATCACCAGGGTTGCAATCAATGCCCCGACGTAAACGGATTTGCCGATACGGATGAAGTCATACAGGGAGGCGAAGCGCCAGATGCCGCGATACAAACCGAACAGCACGTAACTGAGAGACTGGCACAGGATCACCACGGGCAGCATGAGAGTCGCAACCTGCAGGGAGTTTTCCGGAATCGTCCCCAGGTTGAACCTCAGCCAGTAGGCGAGATACCAGGCTGCCGGAATCATCAGCACGTCGTGCAGGAAGACTCCGGCGCGGATATAACGGCGCAGCACGGGCCCGGGGTTCTTCAGAACGTCAATGAGACCACCGGACGTCATGATTTGAAGTTCCGAGTAAGCACGGCGCGAATGGAACCGGCCATTTCCGCCATCAACTCATCGCCGATGCCCGGGTAAACGGGAAATGCGATGGCGGTTTCCCCCAGTTCCCTGGCGGCAGGTAAGCGGGAGCGCCCCGGAGTGGAGGTATCCCGGTAAGCCGGCTCCCGGTAAATCTCGGGACAGATCCCGCTGTCGCAGGGAATACCATCGTTGCGCAGGGCGTCGATAATCCTGGCCCTGTCCCATTCCGGGCGCAGCTTTCCCCTGTTCAGAAATACGTAAAACCGGTAAAACGCGTGGCTGATATGATCTGCAGGAGCCGGGATGCGGAGGATTTCAAGATCATGCAGGGCGTCTCTCAGCAACGCGGCGTTGCGTCTCCTTTCCTCCAGCCAGGGTCCGAGCCTGGTTAATTGATGCCTGCCGATTGCCGATTGCATTTCGGTCATCCGGTAGTTGCTGCCTGCCGACCCGTGCAGGTATTGATATTCATGGTTGTCTCCCGGCCTGCTTCTCGGGTCGCGCCCATGGTTTCTGAACGCGGCTGCCTTTGCCCAGAGTTCTTCATCATTGGTGATTAGCATACCACCCTCACCTCCGGTGGAGATAATTTTGTCGTGGCAAAAGGAAAACGCCGCGATATCTCCCAGCGACCCGACTTTTGCGCCGCTGACGGCAGCGCCGTGGGCCTGGGCGCAATCCTCAACGAGGTGCAGCCCTTTTGCCGCGGCCAGTTCCCTCAACCCGGCCATGTCACAGGGCCAACCGGCCAGGTGCACCACCAGGATCGCGCACGTGTTGCCGGTAATGACAGCTTCCACCGATGCCGGCGTAATATTCTGGCTGTCCGGGTCTACGTCGGCAAAGACCGGGCGGGCGCCGCACAGGACGATGCTGTTGGCCGTGGCGATGAATGAACGGGGGGTAGTCACCACCTCGTCGCCCGGACCGACTCCCAGCGCCCGCAGGCAGAGTTCCAGGGCTACGGTACCGTTCGCAACGGCCAGGCCATGGTTGGCGCCGCAGTATGAAGCAAATTCCTGTTCAAACGCCTTGCCTTCCGAACCATACCAGTAATTTCCGAGCCCCCGCTCCAGCACCCGGGCAACGGCCGTTCTTTCAGCTTCGCTGTATACCGGCCAGGGAGGGAGATCAGGCAACATGGTTGCGGGATCCGGATTTCAGTCGCCCGGTTGATCCGGTCGCATGGGACGGGCGGGCACGCCCACTACAGTGACCCCGTCGGAGACATTGCCGATCACGCAGGAACCGGCCCCTACCGTCACACCGCTGCCGACGGCCGTCCGGTTGATGACTACCGCGCCGACTCCCAACCAACTGTAATCACCTATCTCCACTTCACCCCCCAGGTGTACGCCGGGGGACAGGTGCACCCCGTCGCCGATACTGCAGTCATGATCCACGGTCGCTGCCGTATTGACGATAACGGCGCTGCCGATTCGGGCAGCTGCCTGCACGACTGCCTGGGCAAAAATCACCGTGCCTGTCTCAATGTGTGCCGATTGCGCTACCACCGCTGCAGGATGTATTAACGTGACCGGGTTAAACCCGGATTGCCTGAGCTGCGTGGTGAGGTCCGAGCGTTTACGGTTATCGCCGATAGCAACGATAACGTCCCCGTGGCCGCCCCCTATGGACCTTGCGCCGGAGAAATCGGCAGTCACCGGATAACCGTCAACGGCTGTTACCTGTGGATACGCATCATCCGCAAACATGATCTCATTCCAGTTCCCAATGGCCCTTGCAGTCTCTGCAACCACCTTGCCATGGCCGCCGGCGCCGAAAATCAGTAACGTACTCATGATATCGAACCCTTGAACTTTTCCGCAGTCGCCACCCCTTCCTGGTTGATGCCTTCTCTACCGATAATCCTGGCTATGGTCAACAGGATTATCCTGATGTCCAGCAAAAAGCTGCGGTTATCGACGTACCAGAGATCCAGACTGAATTTTTCCTCCCAGGTTATGGCGTTACGGCCGTTGACCTGCGCCCAGCCGGTAATCCCCGGTCTGACCTCATGCCGGCGCATCTGCTCATCGGTATACAGGTCAAGGTATTCCATCAACAGGGGGCGGGGCCCGACAAGGCTCATATCACCCCTGATCACGTTGAACAGTTGGGGCAACTCATCCAGGCTGGTCCCGCGCAGGAACCTGCCGAAACCGGTAAGCCTGTTTTCATCGGGCATTAACCGTCCGTTCTCGTTCGTCCCGTTGTTCATGGTGCGAAACTTGTAAAAGGTGAAAGGTTTCCCCTGCAATCCCGGCCGCTGCTGGCGGAACAGTACGGGACTGCCCAGGTCGATATAAACCAGTACGGCCAGCAGGATAAATAATGGCAATAACAGAACCAGCAGGAACAGGCTGAAAAGCAGGTCGAACAGTCGTTTCAAACAATCAGACAAACCAGGACTCCAGGCACTGCTCCATCACGCCGGCCAGCCGTTGCGCCAGCAGCTTCATATCGTGCTCACGTTCAACGTAACCACGCCCTCTCAAGCCCATCTCTCGCAGCTCCGCCTCATTCATTTGCGCCATCTTCATTATAGCTCCCGCCAGTTCCTCAGGGGCTTCCGCTTGTACACAAATTCCGGCGTCTGCCTCGATAATGGGGTTGTTGACGGATTCCATCGCAATAATAACAGGACGGCCCATCGCCATGTAGTCGGGGATCTTGTTCATGCTGATTCCATACTTATACAGCGATGGCAGTTTTCTTCCGCATAACACAAAAGCCTGGGTATCCGCTGCCGTTGCCCTGATCGCATTCTTGTTGACGGGAGGATGAAAGAACACCTGCTTCACGCCCTTGTCGGCGCAGTAATCCATCAACGCCTGCTTCATGGCGCCGGCGCCAATCAGGTGGCATTCGATTGATACAATACCATGCGTCAGTTCTATCATCTCCATCGCCCGAACCAGCGTTTGCAGGTCATTGGCCATGCCGTGCGCGCCGAGGTAAGTGATACGAAACTTATCCTGTTTCCTGTAAGCAAGAGGCTCTCCGATATTGTCCAGATTAACGCCGTTTGGTATATGGACCGCCTCACGCGGCGGGATATTACGCTCCCTGAGATAATTTCCATACCCCGGAAGCACGGAAACAACCTGGGCCGCCTGTCGGCACAGCCACCTTTCAAGACTCCCCAGCGCCCGGGCCAGCGGACTGTGCCGGCGCGTGTAGCCCATGGCAATCAGTGTCTCCGGCCAGATGTCGCGTACTTCGAAGATAAAGGGCACGCGGTAACGTTTTGCCAATAATGCCGCGGCGGCAGCGGCCAACAGGTGCACGGTGGAACCGATAATTACCGAGGGTCGCTCAATATCTTTTGTCGTTTCCTTATCCAGCAGCTTCCATGCGAACACCCCCATATTGATGATCCGCTTGATGCCGTTGCCTTCATAAGCTGGCGCGTAGAGCCAGCGAAAACGCACGCCCTCTATCTCCTGAGGCGCCACCTGTTCAACGCTGTTCGATGCGTCGTTCGATTCGATACGAGCGGCGAATATACACGGCTTCCAGCCCAGGTCACAGAGGTGTCTTGCCAGGTCAAAGTGACGCGTGCCCCCCGGCTCTCCGGGAGATTTGGCATAGTGATTGATAATCCAGACAGTCCGATCGGACATTATGGGAAAACGCTTGCTTCAGCTTGCGAGTTCGTACTCTTCCGCTTCCTCACGAATCATCGTTCCGCCGTTTTCGTCCTCAAGAAGATTGCGAACTGCATCAATAACCTCATAATGATCCAGCAATTTTCCAGACCGCAAGTGAATAAACCTGATCACGTGTGCCGGGGTAATATCAGGCAAATTAAGCGAGGTGTCGATTTCCAGCGGCCCTGACTCTGCCTGCAAATCCAGAAAGGTCGCTGTCATTATTCTGCGGCCCTGCCTGCGGGGACGGGCATTCAACTGCCAGAACTCAACCACCCCCTTGTCCAGGTAACTCAGATATTTCTCTTCAGATACATGGGTAAGCCCCACCTCAACCACCAGGTCCGGCGGCGTTCTGAACGAGTACGCGTCTGCTTCTTCCTCACTTCGGGCATACGCCTTGGCAAAATCGACCGCTTTCCGGCCGAAGTAAAAACTGCAATCCGCCTCATTGCCGGTGTTCTTCGGGTCGATCTCCCGACGCCAGCGGGTGGCGCGCAGTTTTTCCGTTTTAATCCCCTTCAGCGTGCTGACGCTCCCGACAAAATCATCCATGTAGCCTGATATCCCTTCATGTCTTGCACTTGGCGACATCAACATCACCAAGCCCCGCACCGGGTCCAGGACGACCCGCCGGAAAGTATTCACCATCTCTGACGCTGCCAGGGCAATCACCTCATCCCGGCTGGCATGAAACGCCACGTACTCCGTACCAAAAGACGTGCGTTTCATCTCCTTCAGTTGCTCGCGCAGCTTTTCTTCAATACTCTGAAACGAAGGGCTGGCGGGCAATACAGTGGCGCTGCACATGATATCGTCTATCAAATTGAATAAAAATTTCGCCAAGTATAGCAGGAAAGTAACGGAACCATCTGGGGTTACTTAACCCGGATTTCTCCTCAGGCCGCTTGTTGCTACCTGAAATATATTTGCCGTCAATGGATTATGGTAGCGTTTCCAGCTTGAAATTCTTCACCTTATCCGGGACACTCTCAAGGCATGTTAACTGACTCCCTGCAAACATCAACCCGCGGACTGAAGCTTTCACAAACTGTCGCGATCATCAGTTTCTTCCTGCTGTTTCCGGGGTACCTGTTCTACCACCAGTCCGTGGCCATGGGACTCATCCCGCCATTTGCAGCGGGGCTGTTCGGCTATGTTTCCCTGGGCGCACTGCTGGTCCTGCTGACCCTGCTGCCCTGGAACACCGGCTGGCTGAAAAAAATCATCGGGAACCGCTATGTTCTGTGGGTGCTGGCATTCCTGTTCTATACCTCGGCCTGGACACTGGCACACTACCTGTTTTCAAGCGGTGATTATATAACAAAGGCCGGCCTGCAATCCCTGGAGACAATCATATTCTGGTCCTGCCTGTTCCTGATCGGGTTAATCCTCCCGCTGGAAGCCGGCACGCTGCGCTGGTCATTCTTCATCAGTTTTATCGCAATCTTCTGCTTTCTTCTTTATTTCTCCATCAGTACCGGCGAAACCATGTACAACGCGCGACGTCTTTACGGTAATACGACGGATGTATCCACCTACCAGGGTTATGCCCGCAGCGGGTTGATTACCCTGTTGTTGCTGATGGCAGTCTTCAACTCGTTTCGTTCCCGGGCTTTTTTCATCCTCGGCGGCGTTTTTGTCCTTTACCTGCTTATCAGCCGTTCGGACTTCTACGCGTTCCTGGCATTGTCTGTGGTGTTTTGCATTGTTTCAGGCATTAAACAACCCAGGTATTTTTTGCTGTTGCTGCTTGTATCACTGGAAGTATTCATACTGGCGACCCCGGATGTCGCACCGCGTATTGAAGTGTTCGTGGAAGCGTTGTCCACGGATGAGGTAACACAGGCGCCGGCATCCGATGGGGACGTACAGACAACGGTTCCCGGTGAGGCTTCCCCTGTGCACCGGCCGCCACAGCCACCGGACCCCGCCCGGGCAGGGACCCGCCCTCCTCCCGATGAGACAGCCGAACTCCCCAGACTCAGCCGCCAGTTTGAGGTACTTGATTTTTCTTCATCAAAATCCTGGGTCGACAGGCTGTCGCTGCAACGAAAAGCCCTTGAGCAGATCGCAGAGAACCCGCTGATGGGCCGGTTCGGCGGGCACGTATTGAGGGAAGATACCGGGAGATATGCAAAAGGCCACACCGGGAGATACGCACATAACGCGCTGTCGGCCTGGGTCGGTTACGGGCTGGCAGGTTTCCTCGTATACGTTTTCCTTACACTGTCCGGTTTCCTGGTTCCGGCCCGGCAGGTGGTCCTGAAACAACAGGATGCGCCGCTGTGGACGTTTGCATTCATGCTCAATTTCGTCTGCCTGTTGTTGATCATCGTATCCAAGCCGGTCTATTGGCCGCTGCCTGCGCTGGGATGGGGGGTTCTGGCCCAGGCGTTGCTCAACCCGGTTGCCGGTCGAAATTGAAATCACTGGATAACAGGTAGCACAAAGTGCGGCCCAACACATGGATTAAATCGGAATACGCCCGAAACGTGCTGACCCTGATGTCAGGCACCACGATAGCCCAGGCTATTCCGGTCGCCATCACGCCGGTTCTGACCCGACTGTACTCCCCCGCCGAATTTGGCTTGTTCGCCGTGTACATGGCCTTGATCGCGATAGGGACGATGATCGCAACCGGGCGGCTTGAAATGGCTGTCCTGATCGCCAGGAAAGACGCAGACGCATTACGCCTGGCACTCATCAGCATTGCCATCTCCGGCGTGTTCAGCATCCTGGCCCTGTGCGTCATTATCATCTGGGGGCAACAGATTGCCGCGGCGTCGGGGCAACCCGAAATCGGGGACTGGCTCTACATCGTGCCCTTCAGCATTTTTCTGTTTTCCGTCTACAAGGTTCTGCTGCACTGGTTGAACAGGAAAAAACACTACGAACTGATGGCCCGGAGCAGGGTTACCCAGAGTGGCTCAATATCCGTCCTGCAGGTGATCGTCAGCCTTGGGACGAAAATTACACCCGGACTTGCCCTGGCGGACTGCCTTGGCCGCGCCCTGTCACTGGTTCTGATCCTCGGGAGGATAAGACATACGGTAAAACTGCCCGGGTTTCACCGGGCCAGGCAGCTTGCGCTGATCAGGAGGTACAGGAACTTCCCTTTTCTGGGGTCACCGACAAGCCTGTTGAACGTACTGTCACTGCAACTGCCGTACGTGATTATCCCTGCGCTGTTTTCCAGCGCTGTCGCCGGTCTGTATTTCCTGGTGTTCAGGGTGTTGATGATGCCGATCTCGGTACTGGGCGAAGCCATGATGGAAGTATTCCGGAACAAGGCGGCGGAAGACCTGGAACAGCACGGCACCTGCAGACCGGTATTCATCAAGACCCTGTCATCCCTGGTAATCATCGGATTACCGCCAACACTGCTGTTGATGATCTTCGGCCGGGAAATCTTTGCCTTTATCTTCGGTGAGGACTGGCGTGAAGCGGGACTCTACGCAACCATACTGGCGCCAATGGCTTTGTTCAGGCTGGTATGCGCCCCCCTCGGCGGTGTTCTGTTCATCAGGGAAAAACTGAAACTGGTATTATTTCTGCAGTCTTTGTTTTTCCTGATGGTGGCATTGTCCCTGGCCCTCGGATGGGTTTATGACGATGCTGTTCTGATGGTGGTTTTCCTGTCGGTGTCCGGTTGCCTGTTTTACCTGGTACAGGCATTGAATTCATTCCGGTTAAGCACGATTGAAAACACCCGGGCGTCGTAATATTACTGGTATGGAACGAATAAGAATTGCCCATATAACCACTGTCCATCCACGCGGGGATACCCGGATCCGGGTAAGGGAACTGGCCTCCATTGCAGACGCCGGACCGGAACCGGTGGTTTTATTCGTCCAGGACGGCAACGGCGATGCCATTGAAGCAGGCGGCAGTATACGCATCCTCGACACCGGTCCCGTGCCCGGCGGACGGCTGGCAAGGATGACGCAGGGTGTCTGGCGCATGTGGCGCGCAGTGCGTTCGCTGCAGCCACGGTTGGCACATTTCCATGATCCGGAACTGATACCACTGGGATTGTTATTGAAGTGTTTCGGGCACCGGGTGGTTTATGACGTGCATGAAGATCTCCCGCGCCAGGTGCTCACAAAATACTGGTTACCGGGATTCCTGAGACGGCCCGTATCCTGGATCGTATCAGCTATAGAATGGCTGGCCGCACGAGTCCTGGATTCAATCGTACCGGCAACACCGAAAATAGCCGAACGTTTTCCACCCCGGAAAACCACTACGATTCAGAACTTTCCAATCCTGGATGAACTGGTCGAGGGGAAAGTTATTCCTTACCCGGAACGACCGGCGCAGTTCGCTTACATAGGCGGGCTGACGCGGGAACGAGGCGCCTGTGAAATGGTCAATGCCTTGAATCATATTCAAACAAGCCGGCTATGTCTCGCCGGGGCGTTTCAACCTGCCGATCTTCAAACAGAGCTCGAGGCGTTACCGGGATGGCAACGAGTGGTGTTTGCCGGATGGGCCAATCGAATACAGGTCGCGGAGATTCTGGGTAATGCCAGAGCCGGATTGGTCGTGCTTCATCCCACTCGAAGGTATCCGGATGCCTATCCCACAAAAATGTTCGAATACATGTCTGTCGGCCTGCCGGTTATCGTATCCGATTTTCCCCTGTGGCGGCGTATCGTGGACGACGCGGGCTGCGGCCTGCTGGTAGACCCGCTGGACCCGCAGGCCATTGCCGATGCCATGCAATGGATACTGGACCATCCGGCACAGGCCGAAGCTATGGGCCGACGCGGACGTGAGGCAGTTGAAAATAACTACAACTGGGAAACCGAGGCCAGGAAACTGGCTGCACTCTATAACAAACTGCTACGCGCCTGAATACAATTCTCAATAAAAGCAGCTTTGTCAGGCACGCTGACCGGCACGCGGCATCTATCCAGCTTCCAACAACTAATATTCGTACTTTTTTCTAAAAATTTGACTTTTCTCACATTTTTGATGATTCTTTGCTTTTCAATCTATCCGGGCCGGATAAAATCATCGTTGCCATAGGGAAGTCAGGCAGCGGTCGGTCCGGCATGAACAAGAATAAACAACACCGGCTGACCGGTCGAAGGGAGTTCGAACTGTTTTATGCCTGTATGCCCGAGGGCGGCCCGGTTTGTATTCGCCAGGGCCACGGATCAGGGACAGCCCGAGGGCGCCAAGGGGGTGGATTCCTGTCTTCACTCCACGTCGTTCCGCCACCCCCCTTTGGCATGGGCATGAACAGAGGTTAATCACATAAAAAAACACCCTTATGGCACTGTAACCCCAGCCCTGGAGAAATTACTGGCAAATACGAAGCGGCGTATTGCGCAGATGTGACTTACAAGGTTTTAAGAATCCCGCTCATTAAGATTTTAATCTGGAATAATTATGCTTTCCGATAATTTCCTTGCCATTGTTACGTTTCTGCTGCCAGGATTTCTTTCTGCATGGATATTTTATGGTCTCACATCTCACCCAAAGCCATCGCAGTTCGAGAGAACTGTCCAAGCGCTAATATTCACATTCATAGTTCAAATATTCATTTCTCCATTTCACTGGCTACTTGGCGCGGCAGGAAATATTATTGTTCTACGACCCTGGGACCTTATGTCAGAAGGCTTTGCCTCTCTGTTTTTAGCAATCCTGTTAGGAATAACCCTGGCATATTTCACTAACAGTGATTCATTTCATAAGCAACTAAGAAAAATAGGTTTTACAACACGCACGTCTCATCCATCTGAGTGGTATTACGTCTTTTCTCAAAAAGTAACTTTCATAATTCTGCATTTGAAAGATGGAAGGCGATTGTATGGGTGGCCTAAAGAATGGCCCGTTGAGCCTGGGAAAGGACAGTTTTATATCATGGACCCCAGTTGGATTCTCGAGGATGGAACAGAAATAAAATTATTGAAATTAGATGGTATACTTATTAATGTTGAAGATGTTCAGTGGGTTGAGTTTGTTAAATCAGATGAAAGACGAGATGAAAAAAGTGACACTTAGAAAAGGTTCAAATCCGCTTCCGCCTTCTTTTGCTTTGAAGCCAACGCCACCACCTAATCCACCTAATCCACCTGGTGCTACGACGCCGGCGCCCACCGCTCCAGGGTCGGGATAGACGCAACCGGATTTTTTGCTACTTCCCGCGGGCGAGTACTGTAAAGCTTTGCTATGGCTGTTTTCGAATCAGTCATCATACGTTTACGCCCCCCGGTATGGCAACCTGCATGGTCATTCCCGGACAGCGTGCGCTTTCCTCGCAACAAATCTGGCGATGGATCTGTTTTACACGTTGGCAACAACTTCACGGATTATCAGAACAACTGCTTAATTGTGTGAAAACCGCCGCGGCTTCCGGATGCGGGCAGGTGACCACCGGGTTATTTATGATCGGGATGACGAAACACGCGTGATTGAGATATTGCGAATTGGTCCGCGTGGAGATGTTTATAAATAGAGTTGCACATATATGACTGAACCACAAATTATTCGCGACAACAGAGGCAAACCGGCATTTGCCGTAATCCCGTGGCAGGAATATCAGCATCTGAAGGTGGAGAGGGCAGTCAAGCTACCAACCGATGAAGACTTGTACGACGAGGCCAAATCCAGCGCTGAGGAAGTCTTTCCTATCGAGGTAGCAGACCGGCTTCTGGCGGGGGAGAACCCGATCAAGGTATACCGCAGACTGCGAGGCTTGACGCAGAACCAGCTCGCGGCAGCAGTGAAAATCCACGCGGTTTACCTGTCACAAATCGAAACCGGGAAGCGTACCGGTTCGCTAAAAACCCTGGCAGCCATAGCGGACGCGCTCAACGTCGCGGTCGATGATTTAACATCCTGAAAGACAGTTAATCCGGGTTGACTCATCACCACTACCAGCGCCAGTCCTGAAATTCCGCGGGACGCAAATGCCTTCAGTTGCCTGTTTGGCGGTCGTAAAGTGGATATTACAACGCTAGCCGGATGATATCGCAAATCCTGCTTTGAACTTCTTCCTCCAGGTATGGACGCATGGGCAGGCTCAATACCCGTGCGGGCAAGCATTCGGAAACGGCCAGGTTCGGCGCACGGGGATAACCCTCGCAGGCAGTCTGAATAGCAACGACTGATGATGCGCGAGGCAGGCGATTAACGACATACCTGCGGCATGTCATCACAAGGCGTGGACTGCCGTTGCTGCTGCGTCACGCCGATCGTAACTCCATGGCATTTTCAATATCTGATAAAACTTCCATACACCCGTCTATCGCTTCACATAAATTAGTCATCAATTCTTCAATTGTATCGCCTTCTGTTATACAACAATGTCAGGAACTGTATCACGTATCAGAACTCAGCTAATTTAAGTTGTACAATTGTCTAACAATGGATATTGTATCTGATACCAATATTTTTTTTTAATGAAAGTATTTACCCAAATCCCGCGTTAGAGATTTGAAACGGGTCTTGATAATAGATTTTGCCTGTTTACAGTGCCTTACTCAATAGTGTTGGGCTATAGTTTGCCCTTGTTCGTGATCTCTCGCCTCTTTCCCGCGCCGGGTTCGGGCAA
>JAPOQU010000114.1 GCA_026710545.1 Gammaproteobacteria bacterium
TGCTTGACCTCCGGCTCCCGGGTTCGGGCGAAGACTGCCTCGGCGTCGAATCCGGCGGCGGCCAGCACCTCCCCGATGACCGCGGGGTCGTCCATCTTCTTCTCGTCCACCCACATCGCGCGGAAGACTGTCTCCACGTATTCCGCGAACCGGTCGGTGCCCAGCAGGGCCACCGCCCCGCGCATGATACCGAGGGTCATCACCGGAAAGTGGGGATTGCGACGGTAGGGAATGCCGAGGTACTCGACCCAGTCCCGGATGTCCTGACTGAAGTACTCGAGCTTGGCCGGGACCGACTTGAACGCCTCCACGGGCGACACGTTGCCGGTCAGCTTGAACACGCCCCCGAGGAGCACCGGCACGTACTCGACGGTGACGCCGGTACGGGACTCGATGCCCGGGATCCGGGTATGGGCGATGTAGGCGTTGGGGCTACCGAAATCGAACAGGAACTCGGCCTTCACTTCTCTCCTCCAGGAACGGCTGCGTCGCGGTGTGCACCGCCGAGGGCAATTCTCGCATGGAGTTGACCCAACTTCGTGGACCCCTGATTCTGTGACGGACTGCGCACCCGTGAAGGAGTCGAGATGACCGACATCGAACGCATCGATCGACCCGCGCCGGGAGGCAATGCAGCCATGGCGTGGGGCAGCGACATCGCGGCCGAGATGTTGCGCCGCCTCGGGATCGAATACATCGCGCTCAATCCCGGCGCAAGCTTTCGTGGCTTCCACGACAGCCTGGTCAACTATCTCGGCAACCGCGACCCGCAGTTGCTGTTATGCCTGCACGAGGATCATGCACTGGCAATCGCGCATGGCTATGCCAAGGCGACCGATCGGGCAATGGCGGTAATGCTGCACGCGAACGTCGGCCTGATGCACGGATTGCTGGGGGTATTCAACGCCTGGTGCGATCGCCTGCCGGTATTCGTCATGGGGGCGAGCGGACCGGCCGACGCATGCCAACGCCGCCCCTGGATCGAGTGGATCCACGCATCGAAGGACCAGGGCGCGCTGCTTCGCCACAGTGTCAAGTGGGACGACGAGCCGCGCTCGCCTCGGGCGCTGGTGGAAAGCATGTTACGGGCTGCCGCGCTGATGAGGACGCCCCCCAGGGGTCCGGTGTATGTCTGTCTCGACGTCGGGCTGCAGGAGCTCGCCCTCGAAACCGAAGTCGAGATTCCACGGGTGGAGCGATTCGCATCGCCCGAGGCACCGCACGCATCGGCGCAGGCGACGGAACGCGCCGCAGACCTTCTCGTTGCCGCCGAGCGTCCGGTGATCCTGATGGGCCGATCCAGTCGCTCGCAACGAAGCTGGAATCAGCGGGTGCGGCTGGCGGAGCTGCTCGGTGCGAAGGTCGCGACCGACCTCAAGTCCGCGGCGGTGTTCCCCACCAGGCACGGCCTGCACCTCGGGGGATTGACGTTGCGTATCAGTCCGGATGCGGCCACTGCCGTGAAGCATTCGGACGTGACGCTACTGTTGGACTGGATCGATCCCGCCGGCCTCCTCGGCGCGGTGGACGGCGGCACGTCGGCCACGATGATCAACTGCACACTCGACCCCTACCTGCACAACGGCTGGTCCATGGACCACTTCGGATTCGCGCCTGCGGATTTGCCGATCCTGGCGGATCCGGAGGCGTTCACTGCGGATCTGCTCGCAGCCGTCGAGGTCCGGCTCGATGGGATCCCGAAATGGACCAGCGACCCTCGGGATGCACCGGCGGCGCCGTCGGTGGCGACAAGGCCGGACGATGCGCCAATCTCGCCGGCGGATATCGGCCGGGTCCTGCATGCAGTCAGGGGAGAGCGCCCGATCACGATTGCGCGGGTTCCAATCGGCTGGGACGGCACGGTCTATCCGTTCTCGGGGCCGTTCGACTTCCTCGGATACGACGGCGGAGGCGGATTGAGCTCCGGCCCGGGCAACACGATCGGTGCCGCGCTCGGGTTGCGCGGCAGCGGCCGGATCGTGGTGGGAATTCTCGGCGACGGGGACTTCTTGCAGGGGGCGACGGCCCTGTGGTCAGCCGCCAGATACGAGATCCCCGCCCTGTTCGTGATTTCGAACAATCGCTCGAACCATACCGACGTCGCCCATCAGGCACTGATGGCGAGGCAACGCGGCCGGCCGATCGAGAATCGCTGGATCGGCCAGCGCATCGACGAGCCGGCCATCGACTTTGCGGCCCTGGCGCGCTCGCAGGGGGTTGCGGCAGCGGGACCCGTCGAACGATTTGGCGATCTGGCCGGAGCCCTCGACGAGGCGCTCGATGCGGTGGGGCTGGGGAAGCCCCGGCTGCTCGACATCGTGGTGGAGGCAGGGTGAACCGTGCTTGTGCGCCGACTGCCGTCGACGGCGGATTGGTACGTTTCAGCCATGTGCTACAGCCGGCGTGTAATCGCGACGGCGCTCTCAGCTATGTCTTGTAGTCCGGGTCCAGTTGCTCGGCGAGACGCAGACAAGCCGGCCAGTCTTTGCCGCCCTTGAGGAACTCGCCGGATTCCACCACCTGCTGGTGGGCGTACTCGCAGGCGGCTTCATCCGGCAGCAGGTAATTCCCCTCGCCGGCCGACAGCACCGCAATCTGCGCCTGGCACGCCATTTCCAGCCAGTGATGGTTGACGACGCATTCCGGGACGCTGCGCCCGCACACCAGTGCCCCATGGTGGCGGAGCAGCATGCAGGTCCCTCCGTCGAGGTCGTCGAGCAGACGCCGGGTCATTGCCGGGTCGAACTCGAAGCCCTTGAAGTCGTGGTACTTCAGCTCGCCGTAGAAGCGCATCGCCTGCTGACTCAATGGCAGCAAACCGGACTTGTGCGCCGACACGCCCATCATGCTCGGCGTGTGCGTGTGCAGCACC
Organism: Gammaproteobacteria bacterium; assembly: GCA_026710545.1. Taxonomy (GTDB): domain Bacteria; phylum Pseudomonadota; class Gammaproteobacteria; order Eutrophobiales; family Eutrophobiaceae; genus JAAXHV01. Next base: position 2,873 of record JAPOQU010000114.1, read on the forward strand.
GAGTCGATGTCGTCCCGGGCCTCGAGCAGGCCCGCGTGGATGATGAGGCCACCGCCGCGGCAAGGCGGCGCGTCACCGGGCAGGACGGGGTTGCCATCGAGATCGTATTTGACCAGCGACGAGGCGGTCACCTGGCAGAACATTTCCTCGTTGCGCTTGATCAGCATGTGATGCGGCTCGCCGGGCACCCGCAGGCTGAAGTGGTTGTAGGTCATGTCGTCGACGCCGTAGTGGGAGAGGACGCGGTGCCCGGCGGCAAGCTCGACCCGCGCCTGCCACTCGGCAGCGCTCGCCTGCAGGCGAATCGAAGAAGAATACTCGGCGGTTTGCGTGGCCATGGCTCACCCTCCTGTCTCGTGCAGCATGGTAGGCGGACATGCAATGTGTTGACGATCTTCGGCCGGCTGGACGATAGCCGAATGTTGCACGACTGTATCCCTTGTTTCGAAATTCGTTTCCCGTTGCGTTCGTTTCAGAGCACCGGGTCGAGAGCGTGCGAGGCGGCGCTCCGCCCCGGACTCCCCGGGGGGCACCGGCCCTGTGTATGATTCCCGCCCGCGCAATCGCATGCATCCGGAGCCCCCGCGTTGAGTGACGACATCCCTACACTGCGCAGAATCCTTGCCGAGAACCGCGTCGTCGCCATGGTCGGCCTCTCCGCGAGCTGGTACCGGCCGAGCTACTTCGCCGCGAAGTACCTCCTCGACCACGGCTACCGCGTCATCCCGGTCAATCCCCGGTACGAGGAGGTGCTCGGACAGCGCTGCTATCCGACTCTGAAGGACATCCCCGAGCCCGTCGACGTCGTCGACTGCTTCCGCCCCGCCCGCGACATTCCACCGCTCGCACGCGATGCGGTCGACATGAAGGCGAAGGTCCTGTGGATGCAGCTCGGCATCGAGAACGAGGAAGCCGCGGCGATCGCCCGCGGCGCCGGCCTCGAGGTGATCACGAACCGCTGCATGAAGATCGAGTACGCGCGGCTGTTCGGCGGCCTGGGATGGGTCGGCGTGGACACCAAGGTCATCTCGGGCAAGCGGTCGATGTACGTCACTCACTGAGCTTTCGACACACCCGCGCTTGCAACGGCCATCCAGCGATTCTTCAGCGATTCCCGTGAGGTAGGACTCGACGGACCCACCAGGCTACGGGGGAGCCAGCGACCCATGGCAGACCACGAATTCGACATCGAGACGCTGTGCCTGCACGCCGGGCAACTGCCCGACACCGCCACCGGATCGCGCGCGCCGCCGATCTACCAGACCACCTCGTACGTGTTCGACGACGCCGACCACGCGGCGAGCCTGTTCAACCTCCAGACCTTCGGGAACATCTACACCCGATTGATGAACCCGACCACCGCAATGTTCGAGGAGCGAATGGCGGCGCTCGAGGGCGGCCGGGCGGCGGTGGCCACGGCATCCGGCATGTCGGCCCAGATGACCGCGTTCCTGACCCTGCTTGCAGGCGGGGATCACGTCGTCTCGTCGAGCAAGCTCTACGGCGGGAGCTACTCCCAGCTCGACGTGAACTTCCCCAAGCTCGGCATCGAGACCACGTTCGTGGATCCGGACGACCCCGAAAACTTCGCCCGCGCAATCCGCGACAACACCCGGGTCCTCTTCGCCGAGACCATCGGCAATCCCCTCATCAACGTGCTCGACATCGAGCCGGTCGCGGCGATCGCCCGCGACGCCGGGTTGCCGCTGATGATCGACAACACCTTCCCGACGCCGTACCTGTGCCGCCCGTTCGAGTGGGGGGCGGACCTCGTCACCCACTCCGCCACGAAGTTCATCGGCGGACACGGGACGTCGATCGGGGGAGTGGTCGTCGAGTCGGGCAGGTTCCCCTGGGACAACGGCAAGTTCCCGGGAATGACGGAGCCCTCGCGGGGCTACCACGGCGTGCGGTTCTACGAGACGTTCGGCGATTTCGGGTTCACGATGCGCGCCCGCTGCGAGACCCTGCGCACCTTCGGACCGTCGCTGAGCCCGTTCAACTCGTTCCTCTTCCTGCAAGGCCTCGAGACACTGCACGTGCGCATGGACCGGCACTGCAGCAACACGCTCGAGGCCGCGCGCTTCCTCGAAGACCATCCTCTGGTGGGTTGGGTGAACTATCCGGGCCTCGAGTCGAGCCCCTATCACGCGTTGGCCCGGAAGTATCTCCCGAAGGGCGCAAGCTCCATCCTCACCTTCGGCATCCGGGGAGGCCGGGACGCGGGCGAGGCGTTCATCGAGGCGTCGCAGTTCATGAGCCACCTCGCGAACGTCGGAGACGCGAAGACCCTGGTCATTCACCCGGCCTCGACGACCCACCGCCAGTTGGCCGACGAAGAGCAGATCGCGGCCGGAGTGACCCCGGACATGATCCGCCTCTCGGTCGGCATCGAGAGCCTCGACGACATTCTGTGGGACCTCGATCAGGCGCTGGAGAAGGCGGCCGGGAAGACGCAGGTGGCGGTGGCCGCGAGGCAGTAGCGGAGCGGGAATCTACTTCGCCGGTCGATTCGGACCGCGGGCAATTGCTTGCCGCAAGGTGTCGTTCAGCCGCGTCTGCCAGCCCGGATCGGTGGCCCGGAAGTGGACAGCGATGTCCGCATCGACGCGGATCGTGATTCGCTCCTTGGTCGGTGCTTTCTGCCGACCGCGCCGGCGAGCGGCGCGCTCCACGTTGTGAGGGATCAGCTCGGACGCGGGTTTCATTCGGGCAAGATCGTCGGCGGTGAGCTCCCAGGTGTCGTGATCGAGAGCAATGCCGGCGCGGATGGCGGCATCCTCCTCGGAAGTCGGCTCGATGTCGGTGGGCTTGAGCTTTGGCATATCGAGTCGGCCGGGGCGGCCATCGGAGGCCGGATTCCCGCTCAGGAGAGCCTTTCCACCTTGTCGAGCAGGGTCGACAGCCCCGTGATCACGCGATCCACCTTCTTGTCCGTGGCAACCACCTGCTCATGCAGAAGGTTCTGGCGCTCCGTCAGGAGTTCCTGGCGTTCGCCCAAGTGCGCTTGGCGTTCGCTCAGAAGCGCCTGACGTTCGTTGAGGATCGTCTGGTGCTCGTTGGTCGCATCGAGCCGCTGGTTCGTGCGCCGCAGTTCGGTCTTGATCTCCTCCAGGCCGGTGACGACGGTTTCTTCGAATTCTCCGTTCGCCTTCTTCACAACACTTTCTCCCTTAATCGGGCCATCATTGAACCATACACTCCGCCGCATGGCGCGGTGATCCAAGGTAACAACTGCACGCATCCCGGACCACGGCGCACAGCCCGTCCTTCGTGCGCCTGGAGCGCGCCTGACGTAGGCTATCGCCGCCCTCCCCCAGAGCCGACGCGATGACCCGAACCGGCCACCCCTACGAGCATGGGCTCGACAAGCGGCCCGCGAACTTCGTTCCACTCTCGCCGTTGAGCTTCCTGGAGCGCTCGGCAATGGTCTATCCGGACAAGACAGCCGTAGTGCACGGCGAACGTCGCTTCACCTACGCGGATCTCCACGCGCGCTGCCGGCGGCTCGCAGACGCGCTGGCGGGGCGCGGCATCGGGGGCGGCGACACCGTCTCGGTGATGGCGCCGAACGTCCCCGAGATGCTGGAAGCCCATTTCGGTGTGCCGATGTGCGGCGCGGTGCTGAATGCGCTGAACTACCGGCTCGACGCCGACACGATCCGGTTCATTCTCGGCCACGCCGAGACGAAGGTGCTCATCACCGATCGCGAGTTCTCGCCGGTGGTCGCGCAGGCGCTCGAAGGGATGAACGCGCCGCCGATCGTGATCGACATCGACGACCCCCTGTGCGAGAGCGGCGACCTGATTGGGGAGAAGGACTACGAGGCGTTCATCGAAGAAGGGTCATCGGAGTTCGACTACCGCCTCCCGGAGGACGAGTGGCAGGCGATCAGTCTCGGTTACACCTCGGGGACGACGGGCAATCCCAAGGGCGTCGTGTGCCATCACCGCGGCGCGTACCTCAACGCGCTCGGGCAGATGCTCGCGTTCGGCATCGGCCTGCGCTCCCGCTATCTGTGGACCCTGCTGATGTTCCATTGCAATGGCTGGACGTACACCTGGGGGGTGACCGCGGCGGGCGGGACCCATGTGTGTCTGCGAGCCGTGGATCCCGCGCTGATCTTCTCCCTCATCGAGGAGCACGGAGTGACCCACATGTGCGGCGCGCCGGTGGTGCTCAACCTGTTGCTGCATGCGCCGGATTCCGTCAAGCGCCGGTTCGCACACGTCGTCGAGGTGGCCACCGGCGGTGCGGCTCCACCGAGCGCGGTCATCGAGGGGATGTCGGAGATGGGGTTCAACGTCACCCATCTCTACGGACTCACCGAGACCTACGGGCCGGCAACGGTGTGCGCGTGGCAAGAGGCGTGGGACGCGCTCGACATGGAGGGACGTGCGGAGCGAATGGCCCGCCAGGGAGTCCCCTATCACACCATGCACGCGATGATTGTGGCCGGCAGCGAGACCATGGTCGAAACCCCGCGTGACGGCGAGACCATCGGCGAGCTGATGCTGCGCGGCAACACCGTGATGCGCGGCTACCTCAAGAACGGGGAAGCGACGGAGGAGGCGTTTCGCGGCGGCTGGTTCCACACCGGCGATCTCGCCGTACGCCACCCCGACGGCTACGTCGAGATGAAGGATCGGACCAAGGACACCATCATCAGCGGCGGCGAGAACATCTCGAGCCTGGAGGTCGAGGAATGCCTGTTTCGGCATCCGAAAGTCATGGAGGCGGCGGTCGTCGCCCGGCCCGACGACCACTGGGGCGAGACCGTCTGTGCGTTCGTGACTCCGCGCGAGGGCGTGGTCGACCTCACCGAAGAGGAGGTTGTCGCATGGTGCCGCGAGCGCATCGCGCACTTCAAGACGCCGCGCACCGTGTTGTTCGGCCCCCTACCGAAGACGTCGACAGGGAAGATCCAGAAGTTCGTGCTGCGCGACCGGGCGAAATCGCTGTAGGTATCGGCGCCCGCGGACAGCCGCGCTCACACGCAGGGAACCGCTCGGAGGCACCGGGGCCACGCAAGCCGCCGGGAAGCGGCCATTTCGCCTTCGGTTCTCGTCGATGGCGCCGCGAAGGCGCGGGAATATCTCAGGCCACGCCTGCGCTTCGTCGAGAATGACCAGCTCCCGCCCGCTCGAGACCTCCTCCCACTCGATGTCCAGCCGTAGCTGATCGGGCTCCTGCTCCAGATCGTAGTAACGGCCACCGATCGAGCGGGCCAGCGTCGTCTTGCCGCTTTGGCGCGGCCCGACGAGCGCGGCCGCGGGGTATTCCTCCAGCCGAGCAAGCAGAAGCGATGTGACTTTGCGGGAGAGCATCCTTACGTTTTAGAACTCGATTTCTATTTTACAAGATGTGCTTCTGGTACGCGAAGTCGCGCTCATTGCACCTGATGAATCCGTCTCACTGAAGACCCACCCGGCGCCGTCAGGGCCCGTCTCAACCGAGGGAGGAATACGGCCACCACCGCCGCCCGAGAATCCCGCGCGGCGGCGCGGACGACTTGCTCTCGTGGACGCCCGGGACAGAACGTCACACGCCGAGCTTCCAAGCCGGCATCGGACCGAGACCCGCGCGAACCCCTCATGCCACGCCAGGCCAAGCGCTACCCGAGAGCGCCGCTCACCTCCCTTGGTGTACCATCCTGCCCGCTTGGCTGGCGATACTTCTGGAGATGGACAAATGCCTCCGGTATACGATCTTTGCTGCCGTGGAGCGTGGACGAACAGTCCATCCATCTGATCGCGTCGAAGGAAAATCCGATCATGGGAGCCGTAATCCCGGAGGACCTCGCCGTGGAGACTCCGGCTGCTGTCCAGCAAATCGAGGGTGTTGGCGTTCCCTCCGCCGCTTTCGTCGATCAGGCGACCTACATCCGGACAGTGCGAGCGGGGCTGTCGGGGGAAGTCGTCAAGCATGCGATTGACGCGATCGGGCATCGCGATTTCTTCGTTCGTCTGCTGGGAACGACGTCCGGTCATCTGAGCCGTCTCTACCGCCGAAAGTCCCTCGGCGCGGCGCGAACCGAGGGGCTTCTGGACACGCTGCGCCTTTTCGCCGCCGCCGCCGCCGCATTCGGCGGCCTTGAACGCGCCCAGGATTGGCTTGGCACCGGGTTGCCCGCCCTCGGGGGCGACCGCCCCATCGATCTCTGCGATACGTTCGAGGGACGCCGTCTGGTTCGGGAGATCATTCGCAAAGTCGAGTACGGCGAATTCCCCTGATGCGGCTGTACCGCATCTGCCATGCTCGCTACCTGGAGGATCTTCGCGGACTGGGAGCCAGTTACCGGGATGGAGCGCGATGGAACGAAGCCGGGGTTCCAATCGTCTATTTCGCCGAGACGCCAAGCGTCGCGATGCTGGAGATGGCCCACTACCTGCCGTCCCCCCGCTTGGTGCCACCCGGTTACCGGCTGGGCGTCTACGAGGTGAGTGACGAAGTCGCTCTCGAACGTTGGCATGTCCGTGATCTTCCGGAGGGTTGGGACCGATACCCTCATCTGCGGTCCACGCGACGAATGGGCACTCTGTGGTTGATGCGGAAGGAGGCGCCCTTGCTGGCGGTACCGAGCGTGGCCGTTCCCGGAGGCCTGGAAAACATCGTGTTGGCCAACCCGAGCGTCCTTGACGAGGGAACCATCCGACTGATTGCCGCGGAAGAGCGAATCTACAACGAGAGGGCGTTCGTGTCCGAGTAGGGAAGACAGGCAGCCCCGTTCATTCGGGGTGCCGGACTCCATGCGTCTCCGCTTCCCCAGGTACAAGACAGGCCAGATTCTCTACGGCCGGCAAACCAAACGGGAGATCCAGCGTGTCGAGATGCGACTCGACGTACTGCCGCGCATCCGCCATGAGATCCGCAACGTCGTAAGCCGGGTACGCATCCGCAAACGCCAGGCTGCGGGGTTTGTCGGCCAGCGGGTTCAGGCGCTGCATCAGCTCCCAGTCACGAACCAGGGTCCATGCCCCGTCACCACCCGACTGGGCGGCTACGACGACGGCGCGAATGGGGCCATCCGAGCCCGTGATGCGGTCCCGCACACTGAACACGAAGATCGGCGCGGCCAAGCCGCGGACGGCACCGAAGGCCCCGGTCAGCACCACCGCATCCCGAACCGCTCGGTCGACGACCCGCAGACCGACCCCCGCGACATCCTCCCCGTCCTCCGGTTGTGGCTCCCGGGCGAACAAGAGGTCGTAGCGATCGACCACAGCGATCGAGAAGTCGTCCTTCCACTCTTCCGGCGGGCGAAAGCGCAGGCGGCAGTCCTCCACTTGGTCGGGCCGCCGACCACGGACGGCGAGAACCGCTTTGAAAAACGGCACCAAGTCCGGCAGATCCACCCGCGGGATCTGGCCTGCTACCGCTCCGAAGTCGAAACGCGCGACATGGCCGACGAGATTGCGGACGGTGTTCACCGCGTCGTCGCCGCCGAACGTCGCGGTCTCCTTGTCGAACCACTCGCCGAGCGTTTGCCCCCTGAGAGTGGGGTCGGCGTCGGCAAACATTCTGGTGAACATGCGCGGCGATGTCATCCCGATTACAAGATGGCGAATGTCCTCCGGATCGTCCATCGCGCTCCGGAAAGCCAAGTTGATTCGCGTCAGCTTCTCGTCCAGAAGATCCCAGATTCGGCTCTCCACCGTGTCCGGATTCCGCACCGTGACTACATCGACAGGGTCGGTTTGGCCGTAGCGGCTCAAGCGCCCCACGCGCTGATGAAGGCGCATCGGATTCCACGGCAGATCCACATGAATCAAGGCGCTACAATGCTCCTGAAGGTCGACGCCCTCGCCGGCCGCTTCGGTGGAAACGAGAAAACGAACTTCCCCCCGGTTGAACCGTGCTGCCGCACTGTGTCGGTCTTCCGTTCGTCCCGATATGCTGCCGGACGAATCCTGCACATCCTCGACGAAGCCGTCGCCGTTGATGAACGCCACGCATCCATCGCCGTAGCGCTTGTGCAACGCACTCATGAGCAACGCCTGGGTCGCCTTGTATTCCGTGAAGAAGAGCACTGACCTGTCGGCGAACGACTCGTCGACCACGGTGAGGATGCGCTCGATCTTCGTCTCGTCGGTTACATCGTTTGCCGCCGCCAGCAATTCCTCGAGGGCCGGAATCTCGTCAGGATTGAGATCGACTCCGCGCAGGGTCTCCGCCACCCGCTCTTCCAGCCGACTGATTTCGTCCTGATTGGCCGGGTCGTCCTCGGCCAGCAGCTCTTGCAACCGCGCCAGATTCTCGCGCGACTCCTCCAATCTGCCCTTCGCCTGACGGAGACGGACGAGCCGTCGAGCAAGGGCCCGTCGCACTGCCGCCACAGAACTCGACGCCAGCTTCTGCATCGTGATCAGTACCAGGATTACCGTGCGCCGATCCTGGGAGCCGAGACCGGCCGCGTAGGCTTTCCCAGTCACGATGAACTGCGTGAGCTGCTCGTAGAATCGAGCCTCTTGCGGCGAGTAGGTGTAGGTTTCGCGCCGTGATTGCACCGGGGTGAACAGCGGCTCGCCGGACATGTCCGTGACGGACTGCTTGTTGTTGCGAATCATGACGCTGCGGAGCTTCTCGGCCTGCTCTTCGAGAGGCTGTTCGGGATTGAAGTCGTCAGGTCGGACCAGCTTCAGCAGAGACAGGAATCCCTTGTCCTTGCCCCGGTGCGGCGTGCCGGTGAACAGCACCAGGGACTGTATCTTGCCTCGTTCTTGCAGGCCCTCCACAAGCTGGTAGGACAGCGTGCGATGGCCCTGTTCGTCGACGTTCATGTGATGGGCTTCGTCGATGAACACTAGATCCCAAGGCTGGGCGTCGAACAGGCGCTCCCAACGATTACCCTTGTCGAGACGCAACGTATGTGCCGAGGCGATGACCCGGTCATGCGTATTCCAGAAGTCGGAAGCTTCCGTATCGGCGTCGGGAACGTAGATCGAGAGTCGGATGTCGAACATTTCACGCAGCCGCACCTGCCACTGCCCGACCAGACTGGCGGGCGCCAGGATTAGCAGCCGGCGCACGCGCCCCGACGACAGCAGTGGGGTGAGGATGAGACCCGCTTCGATGGTCTTGCCAAGCCCTACGTCGTCCGCCACCAGCCATCGTGTGGGCCACGATTCGAGCACCCTCTTGCACACCCAGAGCTGGTGCGGCAGCAAGGCAATTCGGGATCGCGAGAAGACACCCCAGGCGTCGTTCACCGAACGGATGCACTCGCCGAGGATTCGCGTGACGACATGCAGTGCGGGGTCGAGTCGTCCAGCGGACATTCGCTCCGCCAGACCCTCGACGAGCTCGAGGTCGGCGGCCAAGCATGCTTCTATCCCGTGCTCGAAGCGGACGACGATGCTGTCGCCCTGATCCAGCACGACCTGGCCAGCACCGAAGCGGGAGTGGCGCACTGCCGCGTTCGTGTTGAAGGGTGCCGTCATTGCTCCAGGCCGAACCGGTGGCGCAGATCGGTGTCGGAGACTACGTGCCGAAGCGGTATGTCGAATGCCAAGTGAAGATTCGGGGTTTCCGTCCCCAACTCGGTCGCCAGAAAGTCGAAGATGGCGCGCGCCTTGTCCGAGTTGGCCATGCCGTCGTCCGGCCGATCGAGACCGAGAGGTTCAAGCAGCCGAAGCACCTGCTCCGATGGTACCCAGCAGTCCCGGAACAGATGATCGCCCTTGACGACTTCCAGGCGCACAAGCTCCCGAAGAATCCAGTGGAGGCCCATGCCGAGCGGCGCGGGCGGAGCATCGAAGTGTGTACCCACACCTGTGAGTGCTTCGTCGACACGTGGCGCAAGCAAGCGGGTGGCTTGGTACATGCTTTCAGGTCGTCGTCCGGCAGACGTAAGCAGACGAACATAGACATCCTGAAACCGACTGAGCTGGTAGATTGCGGGAAACAGGGACATCCAGCGCGGATAGGTCAGCTTGGCCAATGCGTCGTCTTGCCAGTCTCGCAGCACTCCCATCCAGGCACCGGCATCGTCGGGGGTCTTGAATACCTCCCACCATCCCTGCCCGTGGACCAACTCGAGAAAGCTACGGTGATGAGAGTCCTGAGCACGACCGAGGCTGCGACACGCGCCCAGAACCAGCAGGGCGAGCCAGTGATCGACCGAGCCCATTCGCAGGCGGGCCGCAATACCGTCTCTCCGCAGCCAATCCGGCCAAGCGTCCCTCTCGTAGTCCGAGATCACCTCACCGCGTACGGCCTCGTCATCCCACCATTCCAATAGCTGTTGGAAGAAGATGCCGGAGTCCGGTCGGCCCGGCTCCGGTTGGAACTCCGGCGCACGGAACCGGTCGGGAAACAGAGCGCCCAGCAGTGACTGGTGACGCCAGTGTTCTTCGCACTGGTCTTCCACCAATCGGCAGACGTCTTCGTACTCTCGAAGCCAGAGCGGTCGCCCTTCGATGGGAACAAGATGCTGCAGAACGCTGGATCCGATCTCACCGTGCAGCAGGTAATGAATCGCCGCAGGTTGGAGGTCCTCGGGAAGGTCCGCGCACCACTCCGCCATCATTGCGGCGTCGACACGATGCTGAACACGAAGCCACCGGAACACCCGCCAATCTTCGCTGCGTTCGATGTACGCCGGATCGAGGACCCGGTCGTCGGGTGCGAAGGCCGCCCGCAGGAGCTCGTCCCTGCCGTCCGCGTCAGTGTGATCGACCAAGTCCGAGGTATCATGCAGAAGAAGGCTTCGCAGTGGCTGGAGACTTCCATCCGCTGCCCGGGCCTTGAGGGCGCGGCGCCAAGTTACGCCTTGCGGATCGTACGCGTCGAAGTTCGAATCCCCACCTCCGTCGATGGGTCGCAACGCGTGCAACCGCTCCGGCGTCAAGTAGTGTTCCCACCGTTCAGCCAGCTCCGCAAACACGTTGGATGGACGAAGCGGAATCGGAGCGATGAAATTTCCCTCCGTCCCCGCGAGATTGCACAGCGGACGGAGGAGTTGCTCGACTTCAACCGAGACGACGCAGCGGCCGTCAACCAACGCCGTCAAGTCTTCGTCTTCAATTGCAACGAGGACGGCGCACATGTGACTGTCGAAATCGCCGCTCGCGACTTCAATCTGCACGTCCGATGTCAGCGGAGGAAGCAATGGCTGGAATGGTGCGGGAAGACCCGAGGGCACGGCCGAGCAGGCGCTCATCCAGGCCGACAGTCCACGCCCGTTCCCATGCAACTCGAGGAGAAACCTCCGGCGCAGTGCATCAGGGTTGTCCAAGCCACACGCGAGAACCCGCCAGAACGACGACAGGAAGCCCCGCACGTCACGGATGACCAGAGGGTCATGTGACGCATCCGCTGGATCGACCACCACGTTGTGAAGCTCAATCAGACCCCGTCCAAGCGCTTCACCGAGGCCGCCGGCCGTCCGAAGGGTCGTATCGTCATCGAGCGATACATGGGTCCGGCCGGGGTCGAGCTTGAAGGGTCCATTGACGACGTATCCGCAGCCCCAACTCTCGCTCGTGGGCGTGACGTTCCAGAGGAACGGCACCTCCTCCTCCGGGTCGAAGGCCGTCGGAACATCCTCTCGGAGACCGACGGCCAGTGCCACGGTACCCATGTCTTCCCGTCCCGCGTCGGCGGGCCGGAAACGAAGGATTCGCCAGCGCCCGTCATGGTCGGGCAGCTCGGTTTGGGCGCCGACCGACCACCCGGGCGCGCCGTCGATGGGCTGTGCGTCGAAGACGTGGACGCCGGGAAACGGTCCGCCTTCCACAACGACTTTCCGCACTTGCCGCGCAAAAACGGGCAACAGGACACGTGTGAAGGCGAAGCGACGGAAGAGCCGCCCGATAAGAGTCCGCGCTTCGACGTCCTGGCGCAACGGCAACCTGACGCGGGTGGATCGACGGCCTTCGATCATCCATGAGTCCGTTTCGTCCGGGACAGGCCGTTCCCGCGGCAGCAAGCCCCCGGCAATGGTGAAGGCGATGAAGCCGCTGACCACGGACGGAGACGAAGAGACGAGATGAACGGACTTGAAGCCGAGGCCAAAGCGACCGGTGGTCGAAGACGATGAGGATTTTCCGGGCGCCTCACCGGGCTTGCCGCTCAGATTCATGAGCATCATGAAGTAGAGGTCCTGATCCCACTGACGCTCCCGCCTGGCCGGGAACGCCGCGCCTCCGGTGTCGTTGACTGGACGTCCCCAGTGCATGACGTCCACGGTGGGAGTGCTGTCATGTTCGTGGACTCGGATCAGGAGACGGCGAGTGGCGGGCGGCAGCGGCCCACCCTTGATCTCGGTGGCCTCCGCAAGCGCATCGTCGGCATTCTGCGCAAGCTCCAACAGCACGCTGTCGTGTCCGTAGCCGTACCGCTGTATCAACTCGTTGACCCGCTTCCACAAGAATGACTGGTGCTGAGGTTCCTCGACGAGGGCCTCCAAGCGGTCCAGGGCTTCCCTCTCGATTTTGAGTGCTTCTTCAGAGGGCGCCTGCTCTCGCTTCCGTTGCGCTCGCTCGGCCTCCCTAAGCGCGCCCTGGAGCAGTTCGCTCTCCTGCACATCGAGCTGCTGAAGCGTTAGTGGCAAGTGCGCCCTGATGGACGCGAGCACGGGACCAAAGTCCGCCTGGGACCCTTTACCCCATCGAGACCACCAGGCGTTCACATGCTCGCGGGGCAGCTTGAGGTACCGGGATGCCCATCTCTCGACGGTGCGGCCGAGCAACCGGATGAGGTGGGAACTGGAGCGGTTCTGCGGCTCGACGTCGCGCAGAGCGATTTCCCAGAAGGCACCAAGCGGTGCCAGCGCCGAAAACTGCGAGGGGGGATGCGGAACAGGATCGACGGCGAACAGCGTATCGCCATCGGCTTCTGCCTCCATCTCCACCCTCGATCCGAGGACGTTCACGGCACTGACTCGGTCACCACGAGCGACCTGAGGCGAGACCCATACACTGACGGCGTGCCGGTCCAATCCCTCTATCGGCTCGATGGCAACGTCTTCGCCCAGCCATTGCTGGGAGAGGTCCCCGATCCGATTGTTCAAGCCGTTTCCCAACAAGCTGAGAAACGCCCCCACGGCGCCATGTTGGACTCGGCCACGCCAAGGCTCGAAGTACTTCTCCAGCGCAAGCAATCCCGTTCCAGCCGGACTGCTTACAACACTGCTCGCGTGGTGAACCGGATCAACACCGCTCAACCGGAGTATGGAGCGAAGCTCGGGAAGCAGCCGGTGCCGTCGCGCTACGCCGGTTTCGGTTCTCGCGACATCTTGGCTGGCGTGCCAATTGCCATCTTGGGTGGGTAGATCAATCTGTGGAAGGGCGCGAGCGAAAAAGTCGTCATTTTCCGCGAAGCATTCCAAGTATCTAAGGAACAGGCGCCCACCGGGAGAACCCTTTGCCGGTCTGGAGCCGGCGAGGCTCATCAGTATTTCAATCTGACGTTCCGGGGGGATTGGGGCACAGAGCGCCTTCACAAGCTTCACAAGAGGTTCCGAAGAATCTGGCAGCCGGTCGCCGCCGTACCCGACTACCCGGGCGGTCGCATGCACTAACTTCCAACCGGGATGGCTACCTGTGAGGGTCGTTTGCAGGGCATTCTCGACCAGGTAAGCGTCGACAAGACCGGGCTTCGACATGACGAGCCACGCGCCACCTTCGACCTGCTCGACCCGATCCGATACCACGGCGTCAACCATCCGCTGAACTTGGCGCTCGTGACCCAGGCGCCCGAGAAGTTCTCGAACCACAGGTTCCGCCGTCCCCCATATTCCTGAATCGACGGCTTCGGGAATCTGCTTGTCCCCGAAGGCACCGGCTGCGGCCAGACCAGCGACGGCATGCAGCAGTTCCTTCGGAATAATGAGCACCGCATCCGGTGCGAGGGCGCCGCCATCGCGCCGGGGTAGCCAAAGACGACGTCTGAGCATGTCACGCAATGCGCCATTCTGCGGCAGGAGCACTGGCCCTTCCGAAGATCGAACGCTGTGCGCGATTTGTTCAGCGAAACGCCAGGGGCGCGAGTTCTCCAACATGAGTTGCAGAAGGCCATCGTGGTCCATATCAGGAACCGAGTCGTAGAGATGGGCAATCTGGGGTTCCGGATCCAGGAGGCGTACCTCCGCTTCGAGTTCCGGCGGCAACCGCAATTTGTCCATCCTTCCCGACGAACGTCGTGCTCGGTGGTTGAACGCCCCGCGTACTCCATCAACCCCCCGGTGCAGTGGCATCATGGACCACCGTTCCCGCTCTTCGTGCGACACGCTGTGCAAGTCCTGGAGCAGTTGCAGTGCCTCTTCGTCGCTGAGCTCCGTCCAGTCCACGGGTTTGTCCAGGCAGTCACCGAGCAGGCTATATAGTGTCTGGTAATCGGTCTGACCGACGGAAAGGGCTTCAAGAGCGTCTTGCGGAAGCGACTCCACCAACGTCTCTTGAACCGCGCACCATGACCGGTCCAACAGGCGCAGCAGGATGCGCATTGCTCGACCGTTTCCGGTGCGGTTATGGAACAGCTCTGCGTCCTCTCCGACGACGCCTGCGGCACGCCCGGCCAGAAGTACACGTGCGGCCCGGCGAATATCGGTGTTATCCAATGCTTCTGGTACTAGCCGCATCAGCAAGGGTTTCCGACATGCAGGATCGGCAAGCGCCTTGGCCCGAAGCACCGCACTGGCCAAAGCATCCGGCGCCGGTAACGGCACATCCGCGGCTATGGATGCCACCGCGTGGCCGCTGACCATCCAGACGGCTTCGTCGAGCGCCTTCGCGAGTTCCATGACGGCTGGCTTTGGGTCGGAAGGGTATTCCGGCTGGTTTCCGTCCGTGCCGTCGTTATCCGAATCCCCCGAATCCAGACTGGCGAATACACGGCGGTTCTCGATGTGGTGGCGCAGTTCAGTGATGGACCAAGCTTCCTCCCGGTCCTCAGGCAACCTGCTCACTCGCAACAAAGGCAGTCTAACCAGGTGCTCGCCTAAGGGACGGTGGTGTCGTGTGGAAAGTAGACTCTCAGCGAGCAGAAGCCGGGAGTGGCGCAATCGCTCCGATTCGCCTCCCGCTTCCAAACGTCGTCCCAAGGTATGCAGCGCTCGATCCAGCCGTTCCTGGTCACGCTGAGGAACCGGTGGCGACTCGCCTTTACGGCGTCCGAACGGCACAGGGAACAACCCCTCGCCAAACACATCTCCAGCAGCGAGTTCGGTGACCGCCTGTTGGCTGCCCACGGGTGTTTCAACCAGCCAAGCATTCGGCAGCGCCCCGCACAGACCCCGCCACGCTTCCCGCAGCTCGTCGCGGGATTCTCGAGAGACGGAGCGTCGAGTCGTATGGGCAAGCGCCCCGTCGCCAATCCGTCCCAGAAGCCACCGAACCACCGTAGCGGCACGAATGTCCTCGTCACGGGCCTCCGAGCCAAGGGCATGACGGACAACTCCTTCGATCCATCGCAGTGACTGCGGGGACCCAAACACATCGCCCGGAATGCAGTCCAGTAGGCGTTCGAAGCGGGCGACCGACCAGTCATCGAGGTCGCCTGCAAGGCGAGGGGCATCATCGTCAATGAATACGACGTCGTCCGTGCATTCGTCGCACGAGGCTGTGAACCGCTCGCTAACGACTTCCGGCGCCTGATCCCAATTTGGGATTGACAGAACGGGGTACGTGCTCGCGTCTAACGCTTTCCATCGAATTCCGTCGGCGGTGATGATTGGCAGCAGCCAATGCCGTTGCCGGATCAAGGCCAAGCGGTTCTCGACCATATCCGTGCGGACGACCGCATTTAGCAACCTCAGCGCCGCGCGCTCGTCGATTCCGACAACCGCATTGGCAAGGGCGCTAGGAAGCAAAGAGAGCAGCAATTTTTCGCATAGCGCCCGATTCCAACGAACGCGCATGCCGTCATCACCCGCGGGATCCGTTACGCCGGGAATGGACCTCCGGTCTTGGGAGGGCCAGAAGTAGCCGTGCAGGATGACCTCCCAGGCGGGCGAAGGACCCTTACATTCGACGATCGCACTGGACTGCGGATCGGGACCGTCGTCCAGCGGGAGGAACGCGGCCCAGCGAAGCCGTATTCCCGACAGATCGGCATCCAAATCGCTGGGTCGCAACACAGTGATCGCGGCGTGGGCGAGAGCTTTCCGAGGCTCCGAGGAGTAGCGACCGTTCTCCCACTTCGGAGATTGTGGCCAATCCGACCGCGACCGAAGTTGGCGCAAGTCCTCACTGCCGCGTGCCTCGATTCCCACAACGGTCCAGCTCCGATCGTCGGAGGCAATCTTACCCTCGAACGTCCGGTCGGGAAGACACCCGCCGTCCTCCTCATATCGTCCCACCCAACCCACGGTCTGCCGCTCCACGCGCACCAGCCTCACGCGGTCGCGCAGACTTTCCGGCCCTGCCGCACGTTCCACACCAATAGAATGGAGATGCCCGCACTGCGCCAGAAGCAGCGTAGCGGGTGCGGAGCATCCAAATCGGGCACAGAGATCATCCGGCTGCGGATTGCGTTCACCCAAACCATATTGGCGACCCTCCACACCCCGATCCCGATGTTCGGTACGCCGCAATGGTAGCCACAGCAGGAGGCCGTTGCTTGTATTCCCAAGAAGCTCCGTCGTTACGGACCGCAACCGCTCTACGTCAATCTCGTCCCAGTCGGGGTGCAGGGGATCGGCGTCTCCCTTCTCCCCAGTGCCGGCCCACGGGTTCAGAACGCCGGCCCGCCACTCTGACTTCTCAGCACCCATGTATAGAAATGCCTCGCAGATATGGAAAACGCTCTTCAGCCCAATGCCAAACGTTCCGATCTTGCTGGCCTCATCCTCCTTCGAGCCGCCGATGGCCTTATGCAGCGCCTCGCGGTCCTTATCTGGAAACGGCCCGTCGTTCGCTGCCAAAAGTGCAGGCCCACGGAGCAGGCTGTTTCGCGCATCGGGCCAGCCGTGCTCCAGCACCGTGAGTACGAGCCGTTGCGCACCTGCGTCGTCGGCGTTCTGTACCAGTTCCCGGAACAGCGTGCGTCCATCCCCGGCGTCCCTGTAGACGTCGGCCAAGAGAGTCTGGATTGCCTTGATCTCATCAAGTGGGCTTCGGACGATGCCGGTGTCGGTACGAACATCAACATCAGATAATCGCTTTGTGTTAGTACCCCCTTTCATAAAACTTCGCTGCAGTGTCCTTTATTGCTGTTAATTGATGAACGCCGCAAAAGTCGATATAAACTAAAGTGCCAGTTCGTTCGTCTTTACATTCATGCCATGTGCCAAATATTTGGATGTCTTACTTAAGGACTGCTGCCAGTACGTAATAGTCATTCGAATAAGGCTTTATCCCTATGAGTTTTTTTCCATATATATCAAACTGGCAGGTCGTGAAGAATTGTACTGATCCGATCCAGGACGCATCCGTGTATCTGTTACTTGATCAGTTTCAATCTTTTCAAATCTTCGATTGACCAGCCAATCTGTCTCAACAGTCCCTTGAGTAGTTTTGGACCATACGTCTTTTTCGGATGGTAATGCAGTACGATGCGATTAAGTGTTGTTCCGTTTTCTCCCCGCTTGATATACGGATGCCTGGCGCCGTTTGCCTTACCCTTTATCCATCCGTCAGCTTCCAGGGCTTTCATCAGCTTCTCTACAGTGATATTTTTAAGCTGATTCCAGACGTTAGCCTTGTAGTCCATTATGCGTAAGACAAATCTGATATGTCCAAATCTTCAAATTTTACGATGGGCTTGTTTTTGAAAAATATGGCTGACCTTACCTTGCCCAGGAGCAAAGAAAATGACATATCGACTTCCTCTGCACAGAGTGGCAACGGTTCATTGTGTTCAAGGATGGATTGAATATAAACCAGGGCGGATTCTTTGGCATTTTCGGTGGCTGCCTCAACCGAGGCTCCATCTTCATGCACGCCTTTTAGTTCAGGGCAATATGCATAATATCCACCATCGTCTTTCTCCACACATATTCTGATCCTGATTTTAAGGCATTTCAGTTGTATCATGTCGCAACTTCCCCGTTAATTTACCGATAGTAAATTATAACCAATGATTCGGATATTGTTCACCTGAATATCAGGGTCAGAGTAAAATCGCCGGGGACAGATTTAAATCTGTCCCCATTCTTTTTGTAAATCTATCCCTGTTCTAGTTAGCTTTCTGTTCCCGGCGCCGTTTTTCTATATCTTCCAGCAGGCGGTCGCGCTCGCTACCCACGGTGTTGCCGCCGCGGTACTCGGTGCCGTCTTCCGTTACGATCAGCTTCCAGTCCATCTTGTGACCGCCGTCCCGCGCCGGGTTGCCGGTGATCTCAATCACGTCACCGGGTTGCAGCGTATCCTTGTCCCACCCCCTGCGCCGCAGGATCGCCGAGGCATTTCCTTCCGCGAACCAGTGCTGTACGTCTCCGTCAGGGGGCGTGACATCGAAATAGATGCGGGCGTGGGGATTGATCAGGCGGAACTTCGTCACCACGCCGGTAACGGTTATCAGTTCGCTGACTATGTAATGCGACTCCGGACTGTGATGCGTGAACGCCGGCGAGCCGAACAGCACTGCCGTAATAAAAGACGCAACCAGTAAATTTTTCATAAACAACCCCTCGTTATCATGATGCACTAATACTCTCCGGTGATCGCCTCACACACGAACTCCTCAAGCTCCCAACCGGGCGCAGGCAAGAAACTTCTCTGGTTGTCATAGGGCGCACGAAAATGTACCGGGTCGATGATGGCCAGTTCCAGGTCCAGCCTGCCGTTGCCGGCATTCAGTGTATAGCGTTCGACAAAGCGCGTGTCCTTATCGGGAGCAATCGCGCCGCCGCCGGGGACACCAATCATGTTTGGAATAACGCGGGTCGTCTCCACTACCAGGGTTGAACCCTCGTAACGGCCGGTCGAATGTCCCAGCCGTGTCAGCGGCGAGTCGGGCGGGGTCACCCTTCCATCCAGGTATACCGTCCTCACGGCATTCCAGTATTCGTAACGGAAAACCACCCTGTCGTCGAACTGCTCAATCTGCATGGGCACAGGCGCCAGGATCTGGTGGCGCAAGCTGTCGCCCTCCGGGGTGCAGTCCAGGGCCGCGCCTTTCGCAGGGTCGTATTCCGACTGTTTTTTCCGGGCGAGCGGGGTAAGCAGGTCCTTATTCTGCTGTTTCACATAGTCCTGCATCTCGTAGAACAGTTCTTTCACGGTCCGGTCGTCGTTACCGGGGTCTGCCAGCAGGCTTTGCAGGTACTTGAACCCTGCCATGGAACACCCTGAACGGGAGCAGGCCAGGTCCTCAACGCGCCAGCGTTCATCGTCTGGTGAAAGCAATGCGTTGGTCCAGACACCCGCAATATCCGGTCTGCCGTCCTCCCCGGCAAGGCCTGCGCCATGGGCGAAGGTTGCCATTACAACCACTGCAGTGATGTTGAAGTATTTTCCGAACATCTTCGATATTTTCAATAACTACGACAGGTTACAGAGTATAACAGGGATCATTCGAACTGCGATGCCGGCAGGTGAAAATCAATGGGGTCAGACTCGATTGATTTTGCTGTGTAAATTATTGGGGACAGAATTAATTCTGTCCCCGGCCAGGGTTCTGTCCCCGGCCAGGGTTCTGTCCCCGGCCAGGGTTCTGTCCCCGGCCAGGGTTACATTTCGGCGGGGTGTGCAGAGCCCTGATCATGAGGGTTTAGACAGTCATGAAATGAATCGAGTCTGACCCCATTGATTTTACAGCCTGCGCTTCAGCAGTCCCCTGGCGATAATGTTTGCCTGGATCTCCGCGGAACCTTCGAAGATGCTCAATACCCTGGCATCGCATAATACCCTCGAGATATCGAACTCCGTGGCATAGCCGTTGCCTCCATGGATCTGCAAGGCGTTATCCGCGCAGGACCAGGCGACCCTGGCGCTCAACATTTTCGCCATACCCGCCTCGACGTCACAACGCCGGCCCGTGTCCGCCTGGCGGGCGGCATAATAAACCAGTTGCCGCAATAACATGATCTCAACCGCCATCCAGCCGATCTTGCCGGCTACCCTGGGAAAGGCCAGGATGGGTTTGCCGAACTGTACGCGCTGCCGGGCATAGTCCAGGGCCAGTTCCAGCGCGTTCTGCGCGACGCCCACAGCGCGCGCCGCGGTCTGCAACCGCCCCGCTTCAAAGGACGCCATGAGTTGCCTGAACCCCTGCCCTTCAACCCCTCCCAGTAACCCGTCCGGGCCTGTCTTGCAGCCGTCAAAACTGATTTCGTATTCCTTCATGCCGCGATACCCGAGTACCGGGATTTCACTGCCGCTCATTCCCTGCAGCGGAAATGGCTCGGCATCTGTCCCACCCGGCTTGTCCACGAGAAACATGCTCAATCCCCGGTATCCCTTGTGCGCGGGGTCGGTGCGCGCCAGCAGGACCATCAGGTTGGCCCTTCCTGCATGAGTGCTCCAGGTCTTGTTGCCGGTTATCCCGTAACAATCCCCGGCCTTCACGGCCCTGGTCTTCAACCCCGCAAGGTCGGACCCGGCATCGGGTTCGGTCACCAGCACCGCGGGCAGTATGTCGCCGGATGCAATCCCGGGCAGGTATCGTCTCTTCTGCTCTTCGGTCCCGGCCTTCAGTATCAATTCCGCGGCAATCTCGGAACGGGTGGCAAGCGAACCCACACCGAGATATCCCCTGCTCAACTCTTCCGTGATGACGCACATCGCGAGCTTGCCGGAAGCATGGCCGCCGTATTGTTCCGGGATACAGACCGCGAAAACCCCCATTTCAGCCAGTTGGCGGATCAGGCCGGACGAGATAAGACTGTCCTGCCGGTGCCATACGCCCGCCTGCCCGGCTATTTCTTCATCTGCAAAACGGCGGAACTGCTCCCTGACCAGGGTCAACGTCGGATCCAGGGTTGGATCAACTGGCTGTTCTCCGCCGGCCAGCAACTCAGCAACCCGCACACGGTTTTCAATGGTGTTGCCGTCCCTGATCAACTCGTTAATGGAGCCATCGGCCATCAGTTCAGCCAGGATTGCCGGGGACGGGATGTCGCCGGGACGGAATACCTCGTCCTGGCTCATGGCAATACCGTGCAGCAACTGCTGCAGGTAAGCGCCTGTCCCTGTCTTGAAGACGGCCTGGTCCAGTTCCGTAAATCCGCCCTGCTCCAGTAACCGCCCGGACCAGTCCGCCAGTTGTCTCAGCGCCTCCAGGTACGTCGCTACCCAGGCATAGCCATGTGCGATGAACTGGTGCTGCTCGAGTGATGACGCATGAACAGCATTATCCCTGACCACCTTCCCTGCCAGGGTTTCCAGGTAACCGTTCGCCAGCCTTTCAATGCCGCTGATGGCATGCTCTGCTTGCTGTAACCGTTCTTCCACAGGGATCATTCTATATAATAGAGTTTTCCGGGCAAGGAACTATGAACAAGCGCAAGATCCTCATACTGGTGATTTCCGCCAGTTTCATCACCCTGATGTCGACGGACTTGTATATTCCGAGTATGGCCCATATGCCGGGACTGCTCGGCACCAGCCCCGAAATGGTCAAGCTGACAGTCGGTCTCAACCTGCTGGGTTACGGTTTCGCCACCCTGCTTCACGGCCCGCTTTCCGAACGTTTCGGCCGCAAACCGGTCCTGCTCTGCGGGATGGCCGGATTTACCCTGGCCAGCTTATTCTGCGCCGTTGCAGCCGATATAGGTCAACTGATAGCGGCGCGGGTGTTCCAGGGCATCGCCGCTGCCGTGGAAGGTGTCGTCGTGCTGGCGATCATCCGCGACATTTTTTCGGAGAAGGAACAGGTACGGGCGATAGCCGTTTACGGCATCGCCACCGCGCTTGCTCCCGCCATTGCTCCCGTATTGGGCGGTTATATCCACGTATATTTCGGCTGGAGGATGAATTTTTATTTACTCGCGTGCCTGGCGCTGGCGGTAACCGTGCTGCTGACCCTGTACCTTGACGAATCCGGCAAAAAGGATCATCACGCTCTTGACCTGAAGGAAATTTACTCTGACTATTTCAGCATACTCAGCAACAGGTCGTTCCTTATTTATGTCACCATCGGCGGCTGCAGCCTGGGCTGCATATTTGCCTTCATCACCGCAGCTCCGTTCATCCTGATTACCAACCATGGCGTGCCGACCGAGCATTTCGGCTACTACCAGGGAGCCATCGTGCTGACCTTCGTTATCGGGAGCCTGCTCGCGGCCAGGATGACAAGGAAACAGGGTACCGGGGACATTTTACGCATAGGCGTTTACTCCGCAGCAGGCGGAGCCTTGTTGCTGCTGGCTATCATGGTAAGCGGATGGGAGACTCCGGTCACGCTGACGTTTGCCGTGGCGCTGCTCACGTTCGCCGACGGGCCGATCTTTGCCGTGGTACCCACCCTGGCCATGAATTCAACCAGTAGCAGAACCGGCGCGGCGGCAGCCATGATCGTTGCCGCGGAGATGGCAATAGGCTCGGTTGCAGCGCTGTTTCTCAGTTGGTTTCACGACGGCACGGCATGGCCGATGATGATCACCATGCAGGGACTGGTGCTGGTTATCGTCCTGGCCTACATGGGCGGTGCGAAAGCAGCCGGTGCGTCTGCACCATGATCTGATTTACAAATCAACTAATTGCCGTGCCCAGTCAGGCAAGGGGTCAAGAATCTTTTCTACCTGCCCATTTCGTATGGTCAAGACCTGTATAAAGGGGTTATCGGCACGCGAGTTATCCAGTAGAGTAACATGGTCGCACAAGGGAATAACTGACTTGATGAGGCGCAATAACCGGAGAATACGGGATTCGATCTTTTCATCAGGCACATCGTGACCGCCCTCTTCGACGCGTTGCGCGACTCTGGCTTTATTGAGGCTGGTAGATCCCAGATGAATCATCACCAGTATTACCTCATAACCCAGGGCTTTAGCCTTACCCACAAAATCCACCTTGCTTGGGTGCGAAAAGACGGTTTCAAAACAGAAACTACGCCCCTCAATAAGCAGGTTTTCGCGTATTTCCTCGACAATCTGCATAGCCTCGTAACTGTGAAGCTCCGGCGCTTCAGGAAACAACTCTCTCGCAATCAAGTCGGCATTCACAAGAGGGAATCCAAGTGGGGCCAGGCGGGTGTGATAAAAAGTACTCTTGCCGGCGCCATTGCCGCCCGCTAACAGCCAGAGTTGTCTGGTATCACTCAAGCAACCTGTTCCGGAAGCGGCGTGAATACCCCATCATGGAATTGACCAATGAGCACCCGACCATCCGGCAATATCTGCTCAAGCTGGCCGGGATGACGAGTCGAGACCTGGTAACGCACCGAACTGGTTGTCACCGAGTCCGCCAGCGTGCCGTTTTTTCGATCACGTTCAAGGTCAGACAACACTTCTTCCGGCACAATGGCCACAGGTTCTACCGGCTCGATTCTCAGGCGAACCAGACCGGCGCTGAGCTCAAGCAGGGTATCCTGCCCAATTATTTTGGACAAACTGCGACCGATAGCGGCCCAGTATTCAATCTGCTCGGCTGAACTGCGGTGCTGGAGATGACCGGCTATCGTCGCTGCCTGCATGAGTTCCGCCTGAAGTCGTACGGGGGATGCGGCTTTGGGCATGGGGCAAGTTCTCATATATAAGGAGCCAGAATTGTAGCAGATTGCTACAAACAAGAAAAGAGCTATCTGATTAAACTATCTTTCACCCGAACATGACACAGTTTGCCCGAGCTGCAATTTCTCCGTCTGAACGCTGCGCCTGCATGCTGATGGTATCTACTCCTTCCGCTGCTGCAGAGAGACGGACAGGCTGACCGTCAAACAGCGGCGCCAGGGCGCGATATTCAAACCTTCTGATATGTTTTTCAGAATTCTTTCTCAACAATTGCAGTAACAGCATAGCTACCAGTGGCGCATGCACCACCAGGGCGGGATAGCCTTCCCCGGTAGCGGCATAGGTCCTGTCGTAGTGGATCCTGTGACTGTTAAAGGTCACGGCCGAGAAGCGGAACAACATCTCCGCATCCACGATCAACTCTTTCGTCCAACTGTTTGCAACCGGTTCGGCAAAGGGCTTGACATCCGGCAGCACCACAGGCTCTCCCTTATCCCGGTAAACGATTTCCTGTTCGTCAACAACGCAGAGGTTCCCCTGTTGCCTGATACTGTTACGTAACCTGACGAACAGCAAATCCCCGGATGCACCGGACTTTTTTGTTATATCAATAACTTCAGACTCGCGCTCAGCTTCAAGACCGATGGCCAGCGAATGCAGGAAATCCGTTTTCATTCCGGCAAACAGGCGCCGGGGCAACGTTACGGGAGGAAGAAAACCGCCCCGTCTCGGATGGCCATCCTCACCCAGGCCGGAATGGGGTACAGGTTTGATCGCAAAAATCCAGTGCCACAAAGGCGGCAGCCTGTCTCCTTCCCCATAGTCCAGCGCCGGTTCATCCAGCGTTGCCGCGAGCCTGTTGACCTGGGCAGGGGTTATGATTTCGCTGCAGCGTTCAACCTTCGGGCGCCAGCCGGGGAACAGTTCGTTGAATTGAGTCATCGTCAATTCGATCTGTTTTTCCTAAATCGCCAGGGGCACAGCGCTTTCACGGGATGCGCGTTTTCTTTCATACTCCTTCAGTAATTTTTTTCGTAACCGGATATTGTCAGGTGTAACTTCCACCAGTTCGTCATCATTGATAAATTCCAGTGCCTGCTCCAACGAGAACTTCACGGGCGGGGTCAATAGAATATTGTCGTCCTTGCCGGCAGCACGAATGTTGGTGAGTTGTTTGG
Source organism: Gammaproteobacteria bacterium (assembly GCA_026710545.1). Lineage (GTDB taxonomy): Bacteria > Pseudomonadota > Gammaproteobacteria > Eutrophobiales > Eutrophobiaceae > JAAXHV01. Next base: position 27,606 of record JAPOQU010000114.1, read on the forward strand.
CTTTGAGCGGATTAACAATAAGATCATTATCGCGGGAGTGGATGCCGACAATCATGCCTTCGTAAACATTCGTGCCGGGCTCTATCAGTAGCCGGCCGCGTTGCTGCAAGTTGAACAAGGGATAGGCCAGTGCCTTACCCTTACCGTTGGAAATCAGTACGCCATTGACTCTTTGATTGTTCAGCGTCGATTTTAACGGCCCGTAGTGGTCGAAAACATAATGCATCAGTCCTGTGCCTGCTGTTGCCGTCAGGTATTCAGTACGAAAACCGATGATACCGCGGGCGGGGATCAGGTAATCAAGTCTTATACGTCCCTTGCCGTCCGGCACCATGTCCTGCAAGCCGCCTCCGCGCGAACCCAGCATTTCCATAACGCTTCCCTGGTAACTGACCTCCATGTCGACGGTGAGCTGTTCATAGGGTTCACATAATTGACCGTCGACATCCTTAATAATGACTTCAGGGCGCGAGACGCTGAACTCATAATTTTCCCTGCGCATATTTTCTATAAGAATGGACAGGTGTAATTCGCCGCGACCGGAGACCCTGAACTTGTCGGAGTCGCCTGTTTCTTCAACGCGCAAGGCAACATTGTGTTTCAATTCGCGGAACAATCGCTCGCTGAGTTGGCGAGAGGTGACGTATTTACCTTCCCGGCCGTTAAAGGGCGAGTCGTTGACCTGGAAGGTCATGGTGACCGTCGGTTCGTCAACGGTCAGTGGGGGTAAGGCTTCGACCGTATCCGGTTCACATAAGGTATCTGATATATCAAGTTCATCAATACCGGCTATGGCGATAATATCGCCGGCAGACGCGCTATTGATTTCAGTTCGTTCAAGACCGAGCAGACGAAACAGTTGCAGAATGCGTCCTCTGCGTATTTTATTGTCTTTATCAATGATCGAAACAGGTGTATTGGATATCACTTTACCGCGGGTGATGCGGCCGATTCCAATTACCCCTATATAACTGTTGTAATCAAGCGCACTGACCTGAAATTGAAAAGCGCCATTTTCATTGACATCGGGCGCCGGGACTTTGGTTACGATAGTTTCAAATAATGCGGTCATGTCCTGGTCTTTACAATCGGGATCAAGGCCGCTGCAGCCTTCTTTCGCGGATGTATATATCACCGGGAAATCCAGTTGTTCATCGCTGGCGCCAAGAAGATCAAACAAATCGAAGGTGCGGTGGAGCACCCAGTCAGGCCGCGCGCCGCTGCGGTCAATCTTGTTTATAACGACGATAGGGGTTAGCTGGCGGGCCAATGCTTTTTGCGTGACAAAACGGGTTTGCGGCATCGGGCCCTCAACGGCATCGACCAGCAACAACACTGAGTCGACCATAGACAAAATTCTTTCCACTTCTCCGCCAAAATCTGCGTGACCCGGGGTATCGATAATATTGATGCGATAGTCATTCCAGCGTAGCGCGGTATTCTTCGCCAGAATTGTGATGCCACGTTCTTTTTCGATGTCGTTGGAGTCCATGACGCGAACAGAACTCATGTCTCTCGCCTGCAGAGTACCGGATTGTTTCAATAATTGATCCACCAGCGTTGTCTTGCCGTGATCAACATGGGCGATAATAGCGATGTTACGAATTACTTCAGGCATTGGCTCAGTGTGGGGTAAACAACCCGGTGTCTAATCAGCTGTAATGCCGGCAATGATTCCCCGGTCGTGCAGGCCGCCGATGGCGGCGGCGCTCAAACCCAGGATCGTGGCGAGTATCTCGTCGGTATCGGCGCCGAGTTGCGGCGCCGGTGTGACCTGTTGGCGCGGTTCCGCCTCAAAGCGCAGAGGTGAACCGGGCATCAGGTATTCACCGATACCGGGTTGCAGGACAGTTGAAAAGACAGGGTTCTTGTCAGAACAGCGCGGATCATGGTTTACCAGTTCGGAAAAAGTCTGGTACGGTCCCCAACACACACCGTGGGAATCGAATATCGATGCCAATTCCGCAAGGTCATAGCGCGCGCACCAGGGTTCCAATAAACCGATTATGGAGTCCGTGGTCTGGTAACGATCGCCTTCCCGGTCGAGTTTCAATCCGCGTTCGGTTTCTATCTTGTTAAACTCCTGCTCGAGTTGAGATGCCGTGACCAGGTTGCGCCATTGTCTGTGAGTGATGGCCACCAGCATGATCTCATGTCCGTCCCTGGTTTTAAAATTGTGGCCGAACGCGCCGTACAACCGGTTACCGATAGCCTGACGTTCTGCGCCATTGATTTGCGCTTCAGCGATATGTCCCAGGTTGCCGACCATGGAAAATGCAATATCCGACAGCGCCAGCCTGATCAGTTGGCCGGAACCGGTAAGTCGTCGTTGGCGCTCTGCGACTACCACTGCCAGCGCTGCATTGATGCCTGTCAGCGCATCCCAGGCCGGAAACATGTGGTTGACCGGCGCAGGATCATCTGCCGGCCCTGTCGCATAGGGAATACCCGTTGCGGAATTTATGGTGTAGTCAACCGCACTGCCCCCATCGGGGGTTCCCTGTACCTGTACCATGATCAGGTCGTCACGCCGTTTCTTCAATGCCGTATAGTCCAGCCAGTCCGACTGCGGGAAGTTGGTCAGGAAAATCCCCGCGTTGGGAGCATCCCCGGTTATCAGTGAAACGGCGAGTTCTTTTCCTTCGGGGGAGCGTAAATCGATAGCAATGGAGCGTTTGCCCTTGTTCAGACCCGACCAGTACAGGCTCTGTCCCTGTTCCGTCACCGGCCAGCGTTTGTAGTCCAGACCACCGCCAACAGGATCAAAGCGTATGACATCCGCCCCCAGTTGCGCCAGGGTCATGCCCCCCAGCGGCGCAGCGACAAAGGCGGACCCTTCAACGATGCGCAGGTCTTTCAGCAGGTCATACATAGGAGTATCCGCAGATTTACGCAGATAAAAATAAGTCTTTTGAGGAACAGGTAAAATCTACTGTACATGCAACTATATTTACGCCCATAAACACACGGTTTTTTGTGTTCTTATCTGCGTAAATCTGCGTAATCTGCGGATAATTCTCTCCTTTTTGTCAACTAGGCATCAGACCCATGTCGAATTGCAGGTGGCTGAACGGCACGGGAATGTTGTACCGGGCAGCCAGTTCGGCATCCTCGGATTCGGAGTAGTGACCAATCAACGAACTCTTGGTGGCGAATACCGCGTCCGAGTCCAGGTATTCGTCCCCCTCGGAGAATACGTGGGTCGTCAGCGACTCGTAGCCATCTGCTGAAACGATGAAATGGATATGCGCGGGACGCATGGCGTGACGGCCGCTGGCCCGGAGCAATTCACCAACGGGCCCGTCTGTCGGTACGGAATATGACAATGGTTTTTCCGTGACAAATGCATAGTTGCCCTCCGTGTCCGTGGTGAATATACCCCGCATATTATCTTCGGGCATTGACTTATCCTGTACATCGTAGAAACCATTGGCCGCGGTTTGCCAGACGTCCAGTTTGGCGCCGGCTATCGGTTTGCCGTCCGGGTCCACCACCTTCCCTTGCACCAGTGCGACTTGCTCGGCATACTGCTGTTTTATGATGCTGGCGCCGCTCTCGTACTCCGGCGCGCCAGACACGTAAAATGGTCCCAGTACCGTGGACTCCGTCCCCTTGCCCGACTTTGGATGGTTGATCGCATCCACCAGCATGGAGACCCCCATTACGTCCGACAACAGGATAAATTCCTGGCGCTTGTCATCGCAGGTCTGTCCGGTCCTGGTCAGGAACATGATGGCCTTGAACCATTCTTCTTCCGTCAACTCCACGTCCTTGACGAAAGCGTGCAGGTGCGTGAGCAGTGAAGTGATGATCTGCCTGAACCTGGGATCATCTGTTTTGGAGCCGTATTCCTCCAGAACGATTTCCGTTAAATTATCGATGGTAAAATCACGCATGAGTAACCCCCTTATGGATATTTCAGTAGCTGATAACTATATCTTCCAAAGGCGTGACAGAGCACAGCAACACGCCTCCGTTATCGAGATTTGCCGAGTCAATGGTAGCATACCTTGACAGGGGCCGGAGCGATGTAACGCTGCCCTTGATCAACCGTACACGGCAGGTCATGCAGCGGCCCTGCTGACAGCCGCAGGTCAACTGGTGCCCGGCCGCGTAAGCAGACTTCAGTACCGAAGATTTCTCCGGACAAAAAAAGTCGGCCCGGCCTTCTGCGGATACCAATGTCACCTTGTACATAGGCTCAGCGCCCTTTGGCGCGCAACGCCTGCACGGTAAAATCCGTTTCGCCGAACGGCTTCTCGGGCAATATCGCCTTGAATTGCAGGGTAGTGCAATGCTGGGCCTGGATATCGATCATGGAAACCGCATCGATGATCGGGACGCCCATACCCCGGTTGGAAGGATGGTGCCGGTCCGGGTGGGAGTAAGCTGCTATCGCTACCTTCCACAGGTTACCCGGCTTGTCGAAGATATGGCCGTAAACCGGCAGCATGGTCTGTGTATCCAGGTAATAACGCCGTTTCGATAACGGATGCTGTTTCCAGTATGGCTCGGCTTCCAGGATATAGGCCTTGCGCACGTGCCAGGTGGCATTCGGAAAACAGTCACCCTTGCCGTGAAAACCAATGAACCTGAATCCATCAAGCTGCTGGCCTACTTCTTCCAACGGTTGTTCGTCGTGGTTAAAAAATGGCAGCAGGACCCAGGTGACGCCCTTGTAAGTCCATTTCTGGTCCATGATACGGCCGTTATAGCCGAGAAAGTCCTCTATCATGATATCGCTGCCGAGAAACGCGTCCGTGGTCTGCCCGGATGCCAGGCGCCGGACGCGCCGGTGGCCGGACAGGTAGAGCCAGACCTGTTCCTGCTTGGTGTCGTCTTCCAGGCGTTGTACCAGCAACTGCGTGCCGCGCAGGTCCGGCGGAGCCAGTACCTTCAGGTACAGTGCATGGTAAATCTCTGACGGATTTTTAGGCATGGACGGCACCGGTTCCTGTACATGCCTGTGCATGAACTTCAGGGAGCTCGCATAGAAAGACAACTCTCTTTCTATCTTGTTATGTCTTATATTCCTGTACTGCCAGTAAAAGCTGGCCACCTCGCCGGCGTCGTATGAATAGGTATAACGCAGGTTCCAGGCCAGTTTATCGCCTGCCCTGGGATCGTCCAGCCGGGGTTCGCGCGGGAACGGCCGGCCTGCTACGTAGTTGCGAATGATCCCCGGTTCATCCCCAAGTTCGGTTGTATCAATGTACTGTTTCGTCGCCTCAATATAGGCAGGGTGCGTAGCGATGGAAATGGCATCGCCCGTGGTAATGGTCAAAAACTCATCGCTGATCAGGTCAACGAGTTTCGGCGCAAGAATATGGCTGAATGACGCCACATTGTCTTTTGTAATTACCGTACCGGGCACCGGGTTAAGTGTTGCTATTTTTTCGTGGTCAAAGGCAAATGACTGCTCGACAACATCCGCCGATAAGATACCTGGATTAATTAACAAGCAGAGAAATAACAGGACGGCGTTTTGAAATGTCATATTTATCCATAAAAGCGTAGGTTTTTATCTGCGTTCATCTGCGTAATCTGCGGACAAACACTTACACACTGTCGTCTGCGGATTTTCTCATGAACAAATTCACGTCGTAGGGATTCACCAGGTCTCCGACCGTCCAGCCGTTGACGTCGTATTCGTCCATGCACTGCTGGGCAAAGTCCTTGAGTTGCTTGTCCAGGCCGGTGCCCTGCGCATTCCATAGCGCCTCAATCCGGATGTTTTCGTTATTGCCGGAGTAATTTCGCTCATACAGTTCATGGCGGCCGCCGAACTCGGTGCCTATGGCATCCCACAACAGGCGCATGGTCTTGACCCTGTCTTCCGCGTCGTGGCCGTAAGAACCGCGCAGGTATTTATCCAGGTAACCTTTCAATTCCGGCACGTTGAAATCCGAGGCATGGGAATTCAGGTAAATCAGGCCGCTGGCCACCATGTTTTCGATCAACTCTTTCGCCCGGGGATAGGCCATGGTCATCAGTACCCGGTACACATGGCCGGCATGGCCGTTGGGTACTTTCGCCCCCTTGAAATCATCGGGCATACCGCACATGGCGTCCGACAACGCCCAGAACAGGTGGCGCCAGACGATCATTTCACCGATTGCCACCTGCACGCCGCGAAAATCCTTGGTGCCGGTGATCTCCAGGGCCTTCATGAACAAGCCGGTGATAAAGTCAAACTTGACTGCGAGACGGGTGCAACCGTGAAAGGCAAACGTGTAGGCCCAGCCGGAGGTGCCCAGGAACGTGCTGGCCGCGTCCAGGTCCTGGTAGATAAAGATATCTTCCCAGCGCATCAGGGCATTGTCCAGTATCAATATCGCGTCGTTTTCATCCAGCCGGCTTGACAACGGGTTATCGAACGGACTGCCCATCACCTCCGCGGCATACGAGTAAGAAGGACGGCACAGCAGCTTGACCCCCGGGGTGTCCATTTTCAACATGCCGCTGATGGCAAAGCGCTTGTCTCTTACGGGTATCGGTCCGTACTGGCCGAGGAAATTGTAATGGGTCAATGCCGACCCGGTGGCCACCACCTTGGCGCCGGAGATAATAATGCCTTCGTCGGTTTCCCTGACGCAGTGCATATAAACGTCTCCTATCTCCTCGTGGGATTTATTGCGGTCTACAGGGGGATTGACCAGGGCATGATTCAGGAAAGGCACGCGTTCCTGGGCATTCCTGTACCAGCTCCGGGCGTTGCCGGCATAATCACCGAAGTACTCCGGGTTAAATCCCAGGGTCAGCATGAGGCTGGCCTTGTAATCAGGGGTGCGTCCCATCCAGCCATACGTCAACCGCGCCCATTGGGCAATCGCTTCACGTTGGGCTATTACGTTCTCACGCGTGCGCGCCACTTTGAAATAAGGATGGGTAAAGCCGCCGTTGCCGGTATCCGTAGCGGTGCGCAGGTGCGGGTATTCCTTCTCGTTATGCAACGCGTTGTACAGCCGCGCCATCATCCTGGCAGGATTGCGAAACGCCGGGTGCTCCGTTACGTCCTTGACGCGCTCGCCGTAGATCCAGATTTCCCGATCGTCTTTCAGGTCCGCCAGAAATTCATCGCCGGTATACGGACGAACATTGTTTTCCATATCTTCTTTCTCGGGCATGCCACTCATATCAATCTCTTTAATAAAATATTTTTATCCGCAGATGACGCAGATGAACGCAGATTAAAATAAAGATAAGAAACTGTAGATAGAAACTAAAGACTCATAATCGGATAGATTATTTCAGTTACTATAAAGACTTGTTTTTATCTGCGTTCATCTGCGTCATCTGCGGATATATTCTTACATACCGTCATCTGCGGACAAAAAACCTGCGGATAAATCACTTCATCCGGGCCTTGTATTCTTCCGGACTTTCCGCGCTTTTGTATTTCTGCACCGCAATCTTCCTGTGCAGGATAACCGGTTGTTCCGAGACCGGTGGCGATGCTATGTCTGCCGGATAACAACCCATGGTTTGCTTTTCCGGATCCATATTCGTGCGCGTCGAAAACTGGCGTCTGTTGGTTCGCTTTGCCGGGATGATATTGCCCTGTTCGTCCGAATCCAGGTCCCACCACCATTTTTTTACCGGGTTGATCAAACCGTTACCAACCTTGTCATCCAACCTGGCGATCCACTTGCGGGTAAAAGGCAGGTTCATGGCGGCCCACAGGAAAGGTTTCTCGGCCAATACCCCTTCAATATTCCAGGGGCAGGTCTTCATGCAACGGCCGCACAACGCCCCGGCGGAATTGGTGATACGGTAGCGAGCACACTTTTCCACGTCCGGCTTCCACATTTCATAGCCGTTGAACATGATCTTGTCACCGTAGGGGATCGCCTGGCACGGGCATTCCCTGGCGCACTTGGTGCATTTCTCACAGAAATCCTGCAAACCGAAATCTATGGGTTTATCCGGCAGCAACGGCAGGTCGGTCGTGATGATGCCCGATTTGAAACGCGGCCCGACGTACGGGTTTAACACCAGTTCGCCAATCCGGCTCAATTCGCCCAGACCGGCTTCCAGTATAATCGGTATATGCAGTACGTCCTGGTCCATCACGCTGTGGCCGCGGGCAGAATAACCCAGGGAACGGATATGGGCGCCGACGACACCCCCAATCAATTGCGCGCGCAGGTAAGCGCGCATACTCTGTGCACCGCTGATCCAATCATCCCCGCTGGCCCCTTCCATGGTCTCGTAACCCTGGTCAACCAAGATTGCGATCCCGTATTTATGGTAGGGCTTTATCTCCGAACCATCCGTATCATGGGAGTACCAGACATAGTCGGGCAACTCACAGATTCCCACCATGTCCGCGCCCATATAATACAGGGCTGCCTTAATCGCTTCGGCGTTCTTCTTCGGGTCGTCTGTCCCTGGTGCGATTTCATCCGCCTCTTTGCCATATTGCAGCGGGACCATGGCGCCCAGGGGCGGTATCATGGCGTGGCCGTATGGCGACTTGGTGATCATGCGGAAGTTTTCCAGTTCCTTTTGCGGCTTTTTCCCCAGGTCGCCCAGGGCAGCCCGGAGAAACATGTCATGCCGTTTCGGTATACGCGGCACGTTTGGCTTGTCGATAAGAGTCGTGGTGGTTTCCTGCGGTTTCAGATTTTCCATTGGATAAGGCCCCAGGTGAAGCGGCCTGTTTTTGAATAACCTGCCCTTGTAACCGGGCCGCGCCCCGCCCAATCCCAACCACCAGCCCGGACCATGGGATTTCAGGGAATCCATAAACCCCCTGCCGGCCAGGGGTTCGTCAGCAGCAAGCTCCATAGTCGTAGAAACCACAGCCATGCCGAATTGATCGCCCAGGTAGGGATTGCGGACAGTACTGCTGCCGTTCCTGCCGTTGGCCTCACCCAGACCGCTGCAAAGCAACAGGTAATCAAGATCAATGTCGCTTGCCGTTGCCGTGTGCAATGTTGCTTCAAATCCCAGGAAACGGATGTAATTCACCATCACCGCAGCCGCTTCAGCAACCCTCACTGCTGCCCGCTGCGCCTGCGTTCCGACCAGCCAGGCTTCACTCGCAACATCCGGGTCCGGTTCCCTGGTGTACTCGACCAGTAAAACCAGCGCAAAGCCGTGGTTGAACTCCTTTTTCACGTCCTCCAGGGAACGCTTCCAGGCCTCCTGGCCTTCCCTGACGGTAGTCTCAGCCATTACGTTGGTCGCCGACCCGGCCTGGTATTCCTTTTCCTGGGCCTGCGCCAGGGACTCATTGATTATGGGTTCCGCCAGTATCGCCTGTTCCGGAATGGCGCAGGTTGCCGCCATACTGACGTCCAGGTTATAGCACCCGGCCTTCAGATGGTCGGCTCGTTCCTGCGGGTCTGACGGAATGGGCGCCTGATTAGGTACAGGATCTCCCAGGCGCATGCGATCAAACAGGTCAATATACTCGCGAAACGCTTCTGTCATGGATGCCGGACCGGACGATTCAGTTGTATCCTGGACACGATGTTTCCCGGAGGCCGGATATTCAGGCACTGAATCCTGCCGGGCAAGCCGTTCCAGTGGAAACGGCCCCAGGTGCATTGCCCGTTTTTTATGAGAAAAAAGCCGCATTGTCAGTTTTATTTGGGGTCAGAGCAAATGCTCTGACCCCAAATTTCGATATTACCTTTTTTGCAGTCCCAGTTCGCTCAGGTGCTCATGGACGAAATCGATCCGGTCGTTACCCCAGAATATCTGGTCGTCTATGACAAAAGTCGGCACGCCGATGACGCCGTTCTCCTGTGCCTCGTTCCAGTTGTCATCCAGTACTTTCTGTCTGTCAGGATCGTTCAGTGCCGCGGTAAATTCATCGGGGTCGAGTCCGGCCTGCCGGGCTATGTCGACCAGGGTTTCGGTCTGCCCGATATCCACGCCCAGGCCCCACTCGGTATCCATTACCCCGGTAACGTATTCCCGCAAACAGCCTTTTTCTTCGGCCAGCAGGGAGCCTATGCCCGCCGGTGTAGGATCGGTGGTGATAGGAGGAGGAATACAGGGAATGTTCATCCGTTTCGCCCAGCGGGCCACGTCCTGCCGGGTAAGGGGTATCTTGACCTTGGCCCGCTCCGGGGCCGAACGTCCGTTCCACCCGGCCAGGGGCCGCCAGACGAAATTAACGCGGTAATCATCCACCAGGCTGAACATCGTCTTGCTGGCGAGATAACAGTAGGGACTGCGGAAATTGAAGAAAAACTTTAAATCAACGTTCTGTATCATCGGCTCGAAAATAACCGGGGACAGATTTAAATCTGTCCCCAATACACCTGGCGAAATATCCGGGGACAGATTTAAACCTGTCCCCGGTACACTCTATGCTACCTTCCGCTCTTGCGCAGGTTCTGCACCGTGAACATCTGCGGCGGGTTCAGGGTCGGGTCAAGCTGGCCCTTGAACTGGCCGGTGGTGCAGTGCTGGGCCTGCACGTCGTACATCATGAAGCAATTATCGATGGCGACGCCGGAGCCCTTGTTGCCGGGCAAGTGCCGGTCCGGGTAGGCCTGGCAGATGGAAAAGGATTTCCACAGGTCGCCCTTGCGGTCGAATTCCGCCTGGCGCGGAATGGTGTACGTCTGCGCATCGATATACATCACGCGCCGGCTCAACGGGTGGTTCGGATCCTTCGGCGTCCCGTGCAGTTCATAGACCTTGCGCAGCTCCCATGTGGTCTTGGGAAAACAACCTTCCACGTCAACGAACTGGTAACCATCGGGTTCCGGCGGCATATCGGTGGCCAGTTCCAGTTCGTCATGGTTATGGAACGGCAGAAAACCGTTCTTGGTGCCGATATACTCCCAGTTGTAGTCGGAAACGCGGTTGTTGTAGCCTTCAAAGTCCTCGATCATGATATCCGTGCCCAGGAATGAATCCGTCGTCTGTCCCGTAGCCAGGCGCCGCACACGCCGCTGGAAGCCCAGGTACAGCCAGGCGTCATCCCGCTTCAGGTCGTTCTTGTAGCGGTGGATAAGAAGCTGGGTGTTGGCGATGTCGAACGGTTCCAGCGCCCTGACGTAAACGGAACGGAACAACTGGGCCGGGTTATCTGTGAACTCGGGGACCGGGTCCTGGTTAACCCGGTGTTTCCAGTTGAGGAAATGAAAGCTCCACTTGATGGTGCGCTCCAGTTTACCCGTCTTGGCGTTCCTGAATTTCCAGTAAAACGGAGAGATGGCCGCGTTGTCACCCCAGTTATAGCCGTACTGGTAGTTCCAGGCCATCTTCAGACCCGCCTGGGGATCGTTGGGATCCGGTTCTGCCGGAAAGGCGCGCCCGGCAACAAAATTATCCACCAGGCCGTCAGCGCTGAGGCTGGGCGGGTTGTTTACGGCTTCCATCGTCGCGTTGATATAGCCCGGGTGCAGTTCCAGGGATTCCGTCACCTTGGTCTGCAACGCAGTCTGGCCGTTTATGATGTGGTCATACAGGGCCGGATCGAGAATATCCTTGAACTGCTCCACGTTGCCCTGGTCGATCACCATGCCGGGGGTGTATCCCGGAAATTCCGGCGTCCAGTTTTCGTAAGTGTAAAACGAATTTCTTACGTCATCTTCGGTGAAATCAGCCGACGCCGCCAGACTCAGGGCGAACAGCGGCAGAACGGCGAGATACTTTACATACTTAATCATGGTTATTAAGCCTCCTTCCTGTAAATATTATTAGAAGCGATAGCGTATCAATATCTGAAACTCGTCTTCGTGTTGCGCCATGCCGATGGGGCCGGAATAGAAGCGGCCCAGCGGTTCGTAGCCCCTGTGACTTCCACAACTGGATTCTATGACATAGGGCGTGGTGCAACCTGGTGCGTTGGTAAAGGGCGGATACGAGTTGCCGGTACGACCGTCATCAGCCATCCGCGGACCGGTGCCCAGCTTGATATTGGCGCCGACGATCAGGCGCAGGTGATCGCTGATCAGGTAGTCTATCCCCGGCCCGAGCACGGTAGCGTTGGCCCTGAAGTCATGGCCTATGATCAGGCGCGGCAGAATACGATCCTGGCGATAAAAACCCTGGATCAGAAAGGTGCCGAGAAAATCGCTCTCCCGGATCTGGTAACCTACCTGGCGTCCGCTTATCGGATGAGAGATTGATTCATGGTCAAGCAGGTGCTGGCCGAAAATCTGTCCCGACAACAGGAAGGTGCGCCTCGGATTCAACCATTTGAAATAGGTAGGCCGGTCCCAGCCGATGACCCAGCGCACCACGTCGGACTCGGAAAACAGGCGTTCTTTCGAGGTGTCGGGAAATTCCTCGCCGCTGGTATGGGCTACCTCCACCCGGAACGCGGACTTGAGCGGGTCGATGTAAAAGTCGGCGGACGCGCCTACCAGGGTGACCCGCGGAAAGTGTATATCAAATGCCGGCACATATTGCCGCACCCGTAAATGGCCCGGCGTATCCGTGGGATCAATCGGGTTAAAGCCCAGCGGACAGGCGCCAAATGCCGGACTCCACAGACCCGGTGAAGGCGTGGTCGGCGGACAGAATTGCGGGGGGATGAGGTCACCCAGGAACGGGTTGACGCCGGGGATCCCCGATCTCAACGAGGGAAGTTGCGAATAAAACGTCATGGCGTTAACGGAGAAGCCCACGCTCCTGAACCCGCCTTCCAGCCGCACGCCGCCCTGGTCAAAGTCCCAGCCCGGCAAATGGACATCACGGATGCCGACAACGTGGCGCGGGAAATCCGTCGCCAGGTTGCCGTCCGGGGCAAGGCCGCCGGCAAAGTTGTTGATGGTGCAACCGTTGTCCCAGCAGTTCTTCAGGGCCCGAAACAGGTCGCCGGCCAGCAGGATGTTGTAGGGCTGGCCGCCCTGGCCCAGTACATTCGGGCGGAATTTCTCGAAGTTCCAGATCACCTGGAAGTTCAGGTCATCGAAAGCGCCCACCGCGCCGGCGCGATACTCGGCGGAGAATATCCCCACGGGAATACGGCTGTCCTCGAACTCCTCGTAGATACTCTGGATGGAAAAGTCGATGGGGTTCACCTGGTCCAGCACCCGGAACAGGTCGGTGCGGCCCCAGACCACCTGCTGGCGGCCGATACGGAAGTTGATCTCGTCGCCGTTGTTGACCGGCATGGTGGCGTCAATATAAATCTCCCGCAGCCAGCCGTGGTCGTCGGTGAACTCGGGGAAGCGCAGGTCGTCCAGGGTCGCGTCCATGTAACCGGGGATGCAACCGCGGGAATCCACGTTGCAGGGCCGGGTCGGAGTAAAGAGCTCCAGGCCGCCGCCGAACGAACCGTCATTGTTGGTGGAGGCCAGTTCGCTGCCCACCCGCTTCAAACCTTCATTGGGATTGACTGTCGTATCGAAACCGAATCCCCCGCCACCGGGCAGGGCCGGTACTCCGGCAGATACCGGTGAGGCGCCCCAGGGGGCATCCACGGTAGTGCCGCCCAATGCGTAGGTAACATTGACCACGTGCGGCACGTCATCAGGGCCTATGGCCACGGGTAAATAGACCCCTGAACCGGAACTGGTGGTCGTGACCGGACCTCCCGAGCGCTTGCCGAATGTATCATCGTTCAGGTCATACACGCCGTCGTAGGTGGCCCGCAGGGTTCCGTGAAAGGATATCTCGGAAAACAGGCCGGTGGGCTTGAAAATCTTGGACCACTCGACCTGGCCCCGCACCCGTTCCTTGGTAATACCGTAGTCATCGCGGTGATGATAGGTGTTATCGAGAAAACCGTGAATCGTCAGAGTGCCGTCTTTGGAATTCCATGCGGACACTGTCAGCGGCGTGATGACAAGGGCACATGTGATTGCGCTTGCTAACAGGGTAAGGCTGAACCTGCGGATATTCATCATTTATCCCCCTACGCTTTATGGACTAGGTTAGTATTAATTTGAAAATATCGATATTTTTGCATTATAGCTTCTTTATATCTCAATACTATCAGTATTTGATTTATTTTTGGAGGTTGTTTCCTGTCAAACCAGGTCTTCAATCTCGTCAATCGTCGAACCGGCGCCTTTTTCCCAGCGCTCTTCCGCTGCCTGCATAATGAATTTCGGCTTGAAGATATTCACCCACGCCGGCACCAGGAACATGGCGGACGCCATGTTCATGACCAGCATGATGATCAAAAGGCGCGCCGCATCGGCCTGGAAACGCAATTCGGAAATAAACACCCACATGATGATACCCCCCACCAGCGTCGTGGCGGTCAGGGCAATGGCAACACCCGTTGTGGTGACCGCTCGCCGGATTGCGTCCTGGACGTCATCGGCCACATGCATTTCCTCCTTGATGCGATCCATCATGTAAATGGCGTAATCCACACCCAGTCCGATACCCACTGCAATCATCGGCACGGTATTGACATTCAGTCCCATGTTCAGCAAGCCCATACAGGCATAGGTCAGGGTGGTGGCGAAGGTCATGGAGACCAGCATCATGAAACCGGAGTGGAACGAGCCGTAGAACCACAGGGTAAAGGCCAGTATCAGGATCAACACCGCGGGCACCACGATCACGTTGGTCTCGTAGGCCTCTTCGTTGATGGCCGCGGTCACGCCGACAGGACCGCCGGCCAGGTCGATATGCAAACCTTCAACCTGCTTGCCGGTTGTGTCTATCCATTCCTTGGCCATGTGGATGGCGCGCCGGATGGTCTCGCCGGTATGGTCCTTGTAATAGAACACCATATTGGCAAGCCGGTCATCGGTATCGATATATTCCTGCAACGCGCCCTGGGTCGGCGCCGACATCATGAACATGAACAGCAGTCCGCCGATATTCTGGTCGATGGAGGGGATCACCGACCAGCGCGGGTCGTTGTTACGGGTCATCTGGTTCACCTGCATCAGCAGGTTGTTCACTCCCTTGACCCCGCCCAGCTTCGGGTCCAGCATCATGTGGTTCTGGAAATCGGTCAGGGCCTTCATGATCTTCGGTTTCTTCAACCCGCCGTTCTCATCGGCGCGGGCGATGATGAACAGTTCCTCGGCCCCCGGGAAGCGGTCGTTTATCGCCGTTGACGAAATATTGAAATCATGGTCGTGGTAGAGCAACGGCGAACCCGGTTCAGGCTCACCGATCTGCACCCAGGAACTGAAATACGTGGCGCAAAGAGCAATAATCAGGCAGGTGACCAGCACGGCTTTTGAGCGTCCGTGCGTCCCCACAACCCGGGCGAATTTGGGGAAGACGGCACGGGCCATGGTATGCTTCACGGCCACGTCTTTCGGCCTGGGCAATTCAGCCAGCAACATGGGAACCACTATCAAGACCGTGACCACCATGCAAACTGCCCAGAACGATGCGTATATGGCCATCTTGTCGTTGATGGGCACGGAACCCAGCCCGATGAGGTACAGTGCGGAGGCGTCCGCGACGATGGCCAGCGCGCCGGGCCTGAACAAGGCATTGAAGGTGTTCCGGGCAGCCGGCACCTTCTCCCCGGTACGGGACAGTTCAAGAAAATAGCGTTCCATCTTCTGGATGCCGTGGGACATGGCTCGAGCCGAAATAAGGAACGGCACCACCAGCATCAGCGGGTCCAGGTTGTAGCCGAACACTCCCATGAAGCCCACTCCCCAGATACTGGTCAGGATCATGCCCAGCAAGGGCAACAGGATGCCGTACAAGCGGCGTGAGTAGAAGACTAAAATCGCCAGGACGATCAGTATGGTATAGAAGAATATGAGCAGGATATCGCCGCTGTAGGAATCCACCCAGCCCACCAGCACCGGATGACCGGTCGCATGGATCTTCACGCCGGGTGCGGTTTCCTCGGCCCGTATCGCCTGTATCTCCTCAAACACCTTGCCGTAATCAAGCTGACCTTCATTCAGGGTGCCCTTGATCAGGGCTGATTTCATGTCTGGTGAGACCAGAAGTCCGTATACATTGGTGCTTGCGACCACGTCCCGCTGGATCTGCGCCAGTTGTTCTTGCGTATATTTATCGTGATGCGGGTCGTAATAGTTCTGCGAGCGTATTGTCCCATCCGGAGTCAGAAAGATTTTGCGGGTGTTGCGGTGGGTCAGACTGCTCACCAGGTTGTGGTTGATGTTGGACACGCTGTCCAGCTTCTGGGTGATTCGGTGGATACGGTCCAGGGAATCATCCGTGAAGATCGTGCCCTCCTCCACTTCCATGGCCATGACGATGATATTGGCGCCGCCGAAGGTATCGCGGATGCTGTTATGCAGTTGTATATACGGGTGCTCCTGGGGCAGCAGGTCGGCAAAATCCGACAGCATCCGTACCGCGGGGATATTCCACGCGAACATTGCCGTGATCAAGAAAATCACGGCCAGAACGAATTTTCTGTTGTTGAACAGGAAATTACCGAAAGTGGGAAAAATCTGGCTGGTATCTGGTTTCATCATTTGTTATTAACAGACCTGGCAGGTTGGGGCGGTATTTCAGGACTTTTTTTCGTCCGTCAGTTTGTCGATGGAAAAAACGTGTAATACACCACCCGGGCCACTGACAATCAACCTGTGGTCAGGTAAGGTTTCTATACCCCGCAGGTACAGGCGAAATGTCTGACCATGGTCGACCGGCGTCCAGCCGGTTCCATTGTAACGGAACAGACTGCCTTCACCGCCGACGACAAATATATTTCCATCGGCGTTCGCCATCGTGTACAGGGTCACCAGGCTGCCGGTCGATTGCACCTGCCAGGTCCGTCCGCCGTCCTCCGTGGCCAGGAGAACACCGCCCAGACCGGCGACCCAGCCCTTATCCGGATTTTCAAAATACATGCTCTGGGGATAAAACTCATCAGGCATGGGGGCCATGAGTTCCCAGTTGGCGCCGCCGTCCGTGGTTTTCATTAATGTGCCGAATTCACCGGCGACATAGGCGGTCTGCTCGCCAAAAAACTGGATGTCCGTGTATATAACGTCCTCATCCTGGGAAGATACGGTCCAGTTCGCGCCGCCGTCCCGGCTTACGGATATGGTGGAAAAACTACCGACTACCCATAACACACCGGCAGGGTCGCACTGGATAGCCTGGGGCGCTTCCTCGGTCGGGAGTTCGCTTCTGCTCCAGGTCGTGCCGCTGTCCGTAGAGAGCCATACTTCACCCTCAAAGGCCAGGGCGGCAAACAGGCCGTCAGCGCAACTGGTGATATCCAGGAATGACGGCCAGGAAGAAATCTCATGGCGCTGCCAGGTTGCCCCACCATCCCGTGATGCAAGGATAAGCCCGGCAGATCCGACTGCAACAATATTCTCCTGAAAGGCGCTGACCTCCTGGATATTATCCGTCCTGCGTATTGGCGACTGCTCGGTTTTCTGCACTTCGTCCAGTACCAGCGGAGACTCACAGCCTGAAGACAGAAGGCAGACCACAGCCAACAGGCAGAAGTTTGCAGTCCTGGTCGTATCTATGATTACGTTATTAAGCACTGTCTCCCCTTTATAATCAGATGGGGACGGATTTAAATCCGTCCCCTTATCCTGAACGATTTTAGACCATCCGAAAGCTGACCTTTCCCAGATCCTGAAAACGTACATTAATCGTGTCGCCTTTGTCCACAGCCACCGCCGCCGTAATTCCCCCGGTCATGATGAATGTCCCGGCAGGGATCACTTCGGAGCGCGCCGCCAGCATATTCGCCAGCATGGCTACACTGGTAGCAGGGTGACCCAGCACCGCCGCCCCCGCTCCGGTCTCGACCACTTCGCCATTCTTTTCCATAACAACCCCCAGGGTCGGCAGGTCCACGGCATCCACCCCCCGCATCACGCTGCCGCCGACAAAACCCGCAGCCGACGTATTATCGGCAATGACGCTCTTCAGGTCAAAACGGAAGTTCTCATAACGGGAATCGATAATCTCCACTGCCCCGGTGACAAAATCCACGGCTTGCAATACCTGGCCGATATTGCACCCGGGTCCGGCCAGTTCCGATTTGGTCATCACAGCCACCTCCGCTTCGATGCGCGGGTGGATAAACGCTGCCGTATCGATCTCCGCGCCGTCGCCATAACTGCCTGCATCCGTCAGGAATCCGTATACCGGTTCGGACACGCCCATCTGGCGCATCTTGGCCTGGGAAGTCAAGCCCATTTTCAGGCCCGCGGTCCTGCCGCCGCGTTCCTCCTTGCGCCGGCGGATCTCATACTGGATGGCATAGGCATCCTCCCAGTCCATTTCCGGGTGGTCGTCGGTAATCTTTGTCACCGGTTGCCTGTTCAGTTCGGCGTTTTCGAGATGCTCCGCCAATTGCCTGATGGTGCTCTGATCCAAGGTCATTGCGCACCTCCCTGTGCGCAACCCTGACGGGCGGCCGTGCACAAATTCGCATGGAGCGAATTTGAACAGCGTAGCATCAGCGAAGCTGGCCCCGAAGGGGCAAAGTACAGGATGTACTTTGTAAATCGTCTGTCCTGACGATTTGTCATTGCACACCTCCCTGTGCGCAACCCTGACGGGCGGCCTGCGGCCGTGCAAATCGTCTGTCCTGACGATTTGTCATTGCGCAACCTTTAGTTCCCGGCGCGCCCGCGCCATGTTCAGTGCAACGTCCTCTATCATGTCTTCCTGGCCGCCGATGGTCTTCATCTTGCCCAGTTCAACCAGGATATCGCCGGATGGGATCCTGTATTTTTCACCGACCCGCTTGGCGTGCAGGAGAAAGGAAGAGTACACACCGGCATAACCCATGATCAGTGAATCGCGGTCAACCCGGATCAACTGGTCCATGATGGGTACGACCACGTCCTCTGCCACGTTCATCAACTTGAAGACATCGACACCCGTCTTGACGCCCATGCGGTCCAGTACCGCGTTGAACACTTCCAGGGGTGTGTTGCCGGCGCCGGCGCCCAGACCTGCGGCGGAACCGTCGATGCGGTCAGCCCCGGCCTCAATGGCAGCCAGTGAATTGGCGATTCCCATCGCCAGGTTGTGGTGGCCGTGAAAACCGATCTCGGTATCCTTTTCCAGCCCCGCGCGCAGCGTCCCGATGCGCGCGGAAACGTCATCGGGAAGCATATAACCGGCCGAGTCCGTGCAGTAAATACAGTTGGCGCCGTAGGCTTCCATCAGTTTGCCCTGTTCCAGCAACTGTTGCGGCTCCACCATGTGCGCCATCATCAGGAAGCCCACCGTATCCAGCCCAAGCTGGCGCGCGGAACTGATATGTTGCTCGGACACGTCCGCTTCCGTGCAATGGGTAGCCACGCGAATGGTGTGCACACCACAGTCACGGGCCATGTTCAAGTGATCCACGGTGCCGATACCAGGCAACAGCAGGGCCGACACTTTTGCATTTTTCATGCGCGGCACCACCGCCTGCAGGTAGTCCTCATCGGTACTGGCAGGAAAACCGTAATTGATCGAGGCGCCGCCCAGTCCGTCGCCATGGGTCACTTCTATCAGGTGAATACCGGCATCATCCAGTGCAGAAGCGACGCTCACCATCTGTTCAGTGGTGATCTGGTGACGCTTGGCGTGCATGCCGTCACGCAGACACATATCGTGCAGTTTGACTGTCTTTCCCGTCAGGTCCATGGTCAGTTACCTCGCTTCACGCGTTTACCGCTGCCTGGCGCAACGTCCCGTTGATCATTTCCTCGGCCAGCATCTCCCCGGTTCGTAATGCCGCGGCGGTCATGATATCAAGGTTGCCCGCGTATTCCGGCAGGTAGTCACCCAGTCCTTTGACCTCCATGAAGATGGACACGCGCCGCCCGTCAAACACGGGGCCATTTTTCAACCGGTAACCGGGCACGTACTTCTGCACCTCCCCGATCATCTCGCGAACAGAACCGGTAATCGCTGCTTCGTCGGGTGTATCTTCCGTCAGGCAATGGATGGTGTCACGCATAATCATGGGCGGTTCGGCCGGGTTGAGGATGATGATTGCCTTCCCCTGTTTTGCGCCGCCGACACGTTCTATCCCGTTGGCCGTGGTGCGGGTGAACTCATCGATGTTTTTACGGGTGCCGGGCCCGGCGGATTTTGACGCCACCGTTGCCACGATCTCCGCGTACTTCACCGGCTGGACCCTGCTCACTGCCGCCACCAGGGGGATCGTGGCCTGGCCGCCGCAACTGACCATGTTCACGTTGGTTTCCTGCCTGCCTATGTGCTCCTGCAGGTTGACGGGAGGCACACAGTAAGGGCCTATAGCCGCCGGTGTCAGGTCGACCACCAGTACGCCACGCTGCTCAAGTTTCCTGGAGTTTTCCGGATGTACGTAGGCGGACGTCGCATCAAAGGCGATTTTGACATCGTCTGTTTCGATATGGTCAAGCAACGCATCGACGCCTGCATGGGTGGTTTTCAACCCGCTCTGCCTCGCCTTTGCCAGGCCGTCGGAGTCCGGGTCAATCCCTACCATCCATACCGGGTTAACCCAGTCACTGCGCAGCGCCTTCATCATCAGGTCCGTTCCGATGTTCCCGGAACCGACCAGGGCAGCATTCACTTTCATATCAATAGCCTCGAGTGTAAGGGGACGGATTTTAAATCCGTCCCCGGAGATTGCAAAATCCGTCCCCGGAGATTGAACCAATCATGTAAACCGGACCGCAGCATTGCCAATCCCCCCTATGGACAGGCCCATGGAGTCGCCAGGCACTACCGGGTGCAGCGGGACCAGGGAACCCGACAGGATCACTTCACCGGCTTCCAGCTTGATGCCGTATTCACCCAGGGTATTCGCCAGCCAGGCCACGCAGTTCACCGGCGAACCCAGGGCCGCGGCGCCGGCGCCGGTGGCGACCACCTCACCGTTCTTCGTATGTACCATGCCGCACGTGACCAGGTCGACGTTACGCGGGTCAACGGCCCTGTCACCCAGCACGAACGATCCGCACGAGGCATTATCCGCAATCGTGTCCTGGATCTTTATCTTCCAGTCGGTGATGCGGGAATCGACTATCTCAAAACAGGGCATCACGGCTTCGGTGGCGCGCAGAACTTCGGCATTGGTTATTCCCGGCCCATTCAGGTCGTGCTTGAGGATGAATGCAATCTCGCCCTCCGCCCTGGGCTGGATCATGTCCGAACTGATGGGTATTTCATCCCCGTTGTTGTACACCATGCGGTCCGTCAGGTAACCGAAGTCCGGCCGGTTCACCTGCAGCATATTCATCACGGCCTTGCTGGTGACACCGATCTTTTTGCCGATGATCTGCTCGCCATCATCCAGGCGCCGCTGCAACAATTGCAGCGAGATGCGATAAGCATCCTCGATGGTAATACCCGGCTCCTGGTCCGTCAGGGGATCGATAGTCCGGCGTTCCCTCAGGCAATCGTAAAGCGTATTGCCGCAGGACAGTATTCTTTCTTCAGTTAAATTCATAGTTCCGTTGCAGGGGACGGATTTAAATCCGTCCCCGTTGAGTCTTTATAGTTTCAGGCACACGTTGCGCATTTCCGTGTAGAACTCAAGCGAGTGTACACCACCTTCCCGGCCTATGCCCGACTGTTTGGAGCCGCCGAACGGCGTCCTCAGGTCCCGCAGGAACCAGCAGTTGACCCAGGTAATACCCACTTCAATGGCGGCGGCAACCCGGTGTGCGCGCGCCGCGTCCCCGGTCCAGATGGCCGTTGCCAGCCCGTAGGGCGTATCGTTAGCCATGCTGACGACCTCGGCTTCCTCGTCAAAAGGCTGAATATGGCAGCAGGGACCGAATATCTCTTCCCGGTTAACCGGCGAGGTCTCGGGCAGGCCGGTCCAGATGGTCGGATCCACCCAGAAACCGCCCCCAAGCTCTTCGGGCACCTGCGGGATAGCGCCGCCGGTAACGATTTGCGCGCCCTCTTCCCTGGCCTTTTCATAATAGGAAAGCACTTTTTCCCGCTGCTGCCGGCTGATCATGGGTCCCAGCGTGGTCGTCGCGAGTTCGGGCCTGCCCTGCGCCAGGTTTTCCGCCCCAAGTTTGAGCCGGTCCACGAATTCGGCAAATATCGGCCGCTCGACATAAACCCGTTCCGTCCCCAGGCAGACCTGGCCGCAATTTGCGAATGCCGAACGCATGGTCCCTTCAATCGCCTTGTCCATATCGCAGTCGGCAAAGACCACACCCGCGTTCTTGCCGCCCAGTTCGAACGAAACGTCGCGCAGGCCGACTGCCGCGGCCTTCATGATTTCGGTTCCCGTTAGCGTCTCGCCGGTAAACGTGATGGCATCCACGCCGGGATGTTGCGTCAGAAACTGGCCGGCGGAATCGGGCCCGAATCCATGCACAACGTTATATACCCCCGCAGGGATACCCACCGAGTTCATCACCTCGCCCAGCAGGGTCGCGGTAGCCGGGGTTTCCTCGGAGGGTTTGACTACCACGGCATTGCCGCAGGCCAGCGCCGGTCCCACCTTCCAGGTCATCAGCAGCAGGGGTAAATTCCAGGGACAGATGACGCCGACGACACCCTTGGGCACGCGCACCGCGTAATTCAGCGCGCCGGCGCCGTCCGGGGTATCCATCATGAAGGACTCCGCAGGAACATTCTTGATGACATCGGCAAAGATTTTGAAATTGGCTGCGCCCCGCGGGATATCGACGTGCCGTGCCAGCGACCAGGGTTTACCGGTGTCCAGGCACTCCGCTTCAAGAAAATCGTCAAACCGGGCGTTGATACCGTCGGCAAGGTCGTACAACAATGCAACCCGCTGCTGTACGGTCATCGAACCCCAGGGACCGGTGAGGGCGTCGCGAGCCGCATTGACAGCCGCATCCACCTCTTCCCTGCCCGCCTCATGGACCTGTGCATAGGCCTCACCCGTTACCGGGTTGAGCGTATCAAACAACCGGCCGCCGGCAGACCCGATAAATTCACCGTTGATAAAATGACAGAACGGCGCGCCCGAAACCACCTGTTCAACTTTTGCATGCATAATCTTCTAACCCCGCTTACTCCAACCCCAAACTCTGCAACGCATACTCCGCGATCTCCTCATCCTGCTTCTCCGTCGCCCCTGAAACGCCAACAGCCCCGATACGGCGCCCGCCAACCTCAATGGGGACACCTCCGCCACAGGTCATCAACCGGTCCACGGACGGCAGGCCGGTTTTACAGGGAGTCGACAAGGTTTCAATTACATCTCCCCATTTCGACGTAGGCATTCCGAAGCTCATGGCCGTGTAAGCCTTGCTGATGGCGACGTCGACGGAATGGAACGCCGAACCCGGCATGCGCAGAAACGCAGCCAGGTGTCCGCCACTGTCCACAACCGCAACATTCACCTTCACGTTCAATTCTACGGCGCGCCCGACAGCGGCCTGAACCAGCGCATGGGCCGCCTCCCAATGGATGTTGCCCTGTTCCACTATTGTCTTCATAGTTACCCCGTACGCAGGTATTCCTGAATTTTACGCCACGGTTGTTCACCCTTGCTGTTCAGTTGCGCCAGCTTTTCCGCAGAAAAATCGGCTGCAACCCCGGTTTGATACGACGGCCGGTCCATACAGCGCTCATACCAGGACGCAACATTTTTGCGGGACTGGTACCAGTCAGTCCAGCCGAACTGGTACAGGGTCTGAAAATAAGGCGCCATGGCCGCGTCAGCCAGGGAGAACCGATCGCCGGCCAGCCAGTCCTGTTCCTCCAGCAAGCGTTCCATATCGGCAATGGTCTTTTCATAGGTAGCGACGGCATCCTTGATATCGGGCGCGTCATAACCCTGTTTCAACAACCGCCTCTGCCGTTCGCGCCGGGGTTTTTCCACGACCCGGTCGATAATGGCATCCATCTCCGCTGCCGACAGTTGTTTCAGTTTATCCGCCATCAGCAGCGGCCATTGCAGAGCGCCGCAACTGGGATGAACCTTGATATCCACGTGTTTCATCCAGAAACGCATGCGCGCCCGTTGGACGGGGTCCTCCGGCCGCAGTTCCGGACCCGGAAATTTATCCTCCAGGTACTCACAGATAATGGATGATTCGATGACAGGCTGTCCGTCATCGACCAGGGTAGGCACCACACCCAGGGGATTCAGCTTGAGATATTCAGGAGAGAGATTTTCCTTTTCCGCAAGTTCCACGTGGCGCTTGCGCCAGTCTAGCTGTTTCTCCGTCAGGACAATACGCACCTTCTGGGCGCAGGGAGACATGGGATGAGTATATAATTCCAGCATAGCGTTTTATCATGTCGACAATATTACCGGCGCTGTCGCACACAGGACAAATAGTTAGATCGCAACCGTATATAAAGGATATAATAATTTTTGTTTGTGTGGCTGAATTATATCGATATTTTTTTAATTTATCGATATTTTTGACATGGCAGTAAACCCGATCACTGGTTTGTCCGGAATATCGTTTTAACTTGGGCTGGCTTGTTCAATATTAACCCTGACCGTCTGTTAACAATGCGGGCTAAAACACTCGTCGAATCATCATATAACCGGCTACGTTCCGACATCATAGCCGGAAAACTCACTCCGGGCGCCAAACTCCGCATCGAGGAATTGCGGGATGACTACCGGATCGGCGCAAGCCCCTTGCGGGAGGCGTTGAACCGGCTGGCCGGAGAAGGTTTCGTCACGGTTGAAGAGCAACGCGGCTTCAAGGTCGCGCCGGTTTCACCGGATGACCTCAAGGACCTCAGCCGCATGCGCACCATGCTGGAATGCGAAGCATTGCGGGAGAGTATCGGCAACGGCGACGATGAATGGGAGGCAAACCTGGTCGCTGCCCATCATCGGCTGCAGAAAGCCGAACGGAGCTTCGGCAGGAACCTGGACGAGTGGGAACAACGCAATGAAGAATTTCACGAAGCCCTGGTAGCAGCCTGCGCCTCCTCCTGGTTACTGCGTCTGCGCCATGTTCTCTACGAACAGCACAAGCGGTACCGGTTCATCTCCATCCTCTCACACCAGCAGGACCGTGACGTCCACCGGGAACACCGGGAAATTCTGGAGGCGGCCCTGGCCCGCGATGTACAAGCAGCTATTGAGGCTACGGAACGTCACATACAGCTTACGCTGGAAAGCAGTATCCGGGTATTTTCCGTACTGGATAAAAACAACCGGGAACCGGATTCACCCCTGCAGTTAGTGCAGTAATAACTGAACGCTTGGCTGTAAACACTATCTTGCGAAATAATATCGTACGTACCATGACCACATTGAAATCCTGCTCATCTTGCCTGTCCGTCCTTATCGCCCTGCTATGCTTTAACGCCGCAGCCCAGGAGAAAAAGCCACTCCTGGAAGAGATCATCGTCACCGCGGAAAAACGTTCCGAAAGCCTGCAGGACCTGTCCCAGGCGGTCACCGCGCTGTCCGGAGAAGACATTGACGACCGGAATATCACCTCCTTCGTGGATTTGAGCAGCATCGCCCCCGGCGTCACCGTCGCCAAGAACGAAGGTTTCAAGACCGTCATCGCCATCCGCGGGGTGGGTAACGAAGCCAACCAGAACGCTATCGCCAACCCCTCGGTGTCCTACCACCTGGACGGCATCTACGTGGCCTCACCCTTTGCCCTGCATACGGACTTCCTGGACCTTGAACGCATAGAGGTGCTGCGCGGCCCCCAGGGCACACTGTTTGGGCAGAACTCCACCGGCGGGGCAATAAACGTGATAACCCAGGCGCCCGACACCGAAGAATTTTCCGGCAAGGCCGACATCACCGTGGGCAACTACAGCCTGATCAGGGCGCGGGGTTCAGTAAACGTTCCGGTAAGCGATACGGTGGCGCTGCGCGCCTCTATCGCGTCACACAACCACGACGGCTTCAGCAGGAATATCGTCGTGGACCAGGGACTGGACCAGGCAAACAGCATCTCCGCCCGCGCCCGGCTGCTCTGGGCGCCCATGGAGAACCTGCGCTTTAACTTCACCGCCCGGTATTACGATGAAAACACGAATGGCGCGGCGCAAAAGGGCATCCTGGACTCCACCCCAAATCCGCGCCGGCTGACCCAGGATTGGCACAGCAGTTATGAACTGGAAAGCCAGTTGTACAGCCTGGTTGCCGAATGGGATTCAGCGGCTTTCACGGTGCGCTCGCTGACCAGTTACCAGGATGACGATATCGCCATAGTACGGGATAACGACCGCCATGATTTCGTGAACCTGATTAACCAGGGCATCTTCCTGCTGCCCGCGATTTTCGACCCGGAGACCAACCGGCAGAAGACCTTCACCCAGGAACTCAACCTGATATCCGCCGAGCCCCTGTTCGGCCGGCTGGACTGGGTGGCCGGGGTCTTCTACCTCGATACCGAGGTGGACATCCTTATTCGTGAATATATTGACTTCAATGTCGACGGCAGCTACGGCCCCGGCACCGTGACAGTGGAGGAAGTGCTGAACTTCGGGGGGGAAGTCGGATTCATCTCCGATTCCAAACCGGAGCGGGACTCCGTCTCCGTGTACGGCCAGGGAACTTTTCACCTGACCGACAGCATGCGCCTGATTGCCGGCCTGCGCTATACGGATGACGAGGTCTATTCCGAAGTAACCAACTTCTTCGGCCGCGGCGGCACCGCGGTCCTCGAAGTCCAAAGCGAGAAACTGACCGGCCGCGGCGTGGTCGAATTCGACCTGAACGATGACACCATGGTATATGCCTCCTACACCCGCGGCTTCAAACCCGGCGGCAGCAACCTGACCTACGGCCGCGAGGATATCATCGCCCCCATCGTGGTGCTGCCGACCTTCAAGGATGAAACGGTTGATGCCTGGGAGTTGGGCGTCAAAACGGATTTCGCCGACAACCGGGTGCGCCTGAATGCCGCCGCCTTCTACTACGAATACAAGAACCTGCAATACCAGGCTACGGACCCCGAGCTGTTCGAGGGCGGTGTCGGCAACCTGCCGGAATCCGAGATTTACGGTGCGGAACTGGAACTGCTGGCTTTCATTACCGACAGGTTCACCCTGGATGCCCGCCTGTCCTGGCTGGAGACTGAGATCTCCGAGTCGCACCTGGCGCTGGATAACGTGCAGTCGGACGAGGCAACGAATGCGCTGCTGCCCCAATGCAACTTCAACATTTTCTGTGACGACATACAGCGGGCGCGCGCCGAGGCGGTCACGGACGTGAAGGGTAATGAACTGGCCAAGACGCCCAATTTCACCGCTGACGTCATGCTGCGGTACTCAGGCAGACTGGGCAGCCTGGCTGATATCGAAGGCAGCGTGCAGTATATTTACCGGGACGGCTTCCAGCATCGCATCTTCAACAACCCGAAGACCGACGATGTGCCCAGCTATGACATCGTTAACCTGATGCTGACCATCAGACCCGACGCCTGGCCCTGGTATATCGACCTGATGGGGATGAACCTGGCTGACGAAGACGGCATCAATGCCCGCTTTACCGACGTTTTCGGCGTGGGCGCCACCGGTGATGAGCTGATTGCGCCGCGGCAGTACATGGTGCGTTTCGGCATGGAATTCTGATTCTGCCCGATAGAGTATCAGCGAGATGCGCGCCGGCGCTGAATACAAACCTGCAAAGAAGCACTGCGGGAGAAGTTCGAAACGCCCGGAGATTCGGCTTTGCCGGTAATATCACTGCGAAAAAATCGAAACAGGCGCAACCAGCGGTATTGGTAAAGCCCGGCCTTGACCCGGATACGTTCTACCGGAAAATTGTACACCATCCAAAAGAATGGTATTTAAACGCTGGCTCATAATGAGACAATTGACGCCACGCTGGACTGTACTAAACTCATAATGTGTAAGCAATTACCCTTATGCCAAATTCAACTTCTCATTCCGCGACCAAGCTCCAGCCACACATACATCGCGGCCAACTATTGCCGCGCCCTCGACTACAGCGTTATATATCAGATATCGAAAATCATTTACTGGCTACTGTAATCGCGCCTGCGGGTTATGGCAAAACAAGTCTATTGGGGCAGTATTACCTAGAGCGTGCTACTGCCGGAGCCCACGTCGCCTGGCTTACTATTGACCAGTCTGACAACGATATCGCCCGTTTCATCGACGGTCTGGTCCACGCGCTCCGTGTAGGGCACAAAGACGTCGGTGAGTCCGTTCTTAGACTTTTGAATAGAAGAACCCGCCCTTCGCCAGAGGCACTGATGACGACGCTCATAAATGAGGTGGCGGCATTAAATCATAAGTGCTTTGTATTCCTGGACGATTTCCATTTGACTTCAAACTCTGAACTGCTTGATACGCTAAGTACAATTTTTCTGAGAAGTCCCCCTAATCTGCGTTGGATCATAGCAGCGCGCACGGTCCCGCTCGGCCTGCCCCTTGGTCGACTACGAGCCCTGGGACAGCTAATTGAAATTCGGGACAATGACTTGCGTTTTACCGTATATGAAAGCGCCGAATTTGTGGAAAAATGTATGAAATTGGAGTTGGCTTGTTCTGAAGTTAAGCTCTTGAATAAGCGTACGGAAGGTTGGATAGCGGGACTCCAACTCGCTTCACTCTCTCTGGGAAAAGTGAGTAACCGCCGCAAATGGATTGACGAGTTGTCTGGCGAATATCGTAATATCGCTGAATTCCTGGCAGACGAGGTGTTGCGTAACCAGGATAAAGATACCCGTGAATTTCTACTTCGGACATCGATCCTCTCACGCCTCCATCGCGATCTTTGCTCGACAGTTACACAAATGAAGGATTGTAACTCGATTTTAGAACATGTGATTTCTTCCCGCCTGTTCATTTCTTCTCTGGATGAAACCGATGACTGGTACCGGTTTCATCACCTCTTCGCAGAATTTCTGGAACGTCGTTTGCATGAACGCCATCCGGATTTTGTCCCGGTACTGCACACCCGCGCATCGCAATGGCTTGAGGAACATGGATTTCACCTGGATGCAATTCATCATGCGTGTAAAGCGCAAGATTTTGAACGTGCGGTAGAGTTGCTTGAATTCATCAGCGAACCATTATTTTCCAGCGGACAAGTGGCGACCCTTGAATATTATGCGGCACTTATTCCACAACGTGTGCTTGAAGGTCATCCGAAGTTGTTACTGGATCTTGCCTGGCAACACATCCTGATTTGGGATTTCAGCGAGGGCAGGCGCGTATTAAAAAATGTGCGCCGTGGATTGGCTGCAACCAGAGCCGACACTAAATTCCGTCTATCCCGGGAAGAAATTGAATATCTTGCCGGCAAACTCGATCACCGTGAAATGATGTTATCATTTATTTCCGATGATCTAGCACGTACTGAAGAGAAATGCATTGCATGGTTGACGGCAGATTATCGTTCAGACCCAGCGATGCACATGCTTACCTCAGTCAAAATCATTCTTCAGGCTGCCAGAAGGAATCGTTTTGAAGTGGGAGACACAATGGCACTTGCATCAGCTGTGCATGATATTTGTGTTGAACACAAAGTCTTGTACGGCAGTATCTACCATGACTGCCTGGTCGGGATCACACTCAGCATACAAGGGGAACTCGATAAAGCAGAGACTTGTTTCAAAAACGGCTTAACTCACGCCTCGGAATTATATGGGCAACTGTCGCCGCTGACGGCAATGCCTGGACTGTTACTGGCTGAATTATGTTACGAGCGCAATCGTTTGGATGAAGCGCGTACGCATATCAATGAACATATACAAAATTGTATCCGGGTCGGTATAGCCGACCAACTCATAGCCGGGTATGTCACAAAAACCCGATTACTCGCACAAGATGGTAATTTTGGCGCAGCCATCGAAACTCTGAACGAAGGTGATAAACACGCTATACGGTTCGACTTCAACCGTTTACAGGCTCACCTTGCCGGGGAACGTATACGTCTGTATTTATTAACAGGTGAACGAAAACTTGCAATGGAAATCGGGCGGAGAAACGGGTTGTTGGGGCCGCCCACAAAACTGAAACCAGGTCCGGGGGCTACCACGGCGACTTTATCTTCAGCCATAAGCTGGACACGGTTGGCACGGCATAGAGGCGACCTCGATGGTGCCGTTCGTCTACTTAAGCAATGGTGGGGATATGTGACTGAGAGAGCGTGCTGGAAACCCGCGGTAGGTATCGGGGTTCAACTTTCTAAGCTCATGGCTGAAAACGGTGATCAATCGGCGGCTCGCCGACACCTTTCGGAAACGATGTCGTTGTACAATGCCCAGGGGTTTATCCGCACCTGTCTGGACGAAGGACCGATTATCAGCAAGCTACTTGGTGAAATCGATATGGAAATAACCTCCAAACCGGGAATGGCGGTCTGCACGCTTCAAAAAGCATTAAATGCGTTATCTGATGCGGACAATGCCTGGCCATTTGATACGAAGGCGTTGCAAATCGAGGTGGTTCTTAAAGAACGCGAAGTAGAAATCCTGGAACTTGCAGCAGATGATCGTTCCAACAGCGAAATAGCATCGCGTTTGGCGCTTTCTACGAATACCGTAAAGTGGTACTGGCAGCAGATATTCTCAAAATTTGATGTAAACAGACGCGGCACCGCAGTACGCAAAGCTCGCGATCAAGGCTTGATTCTCTAGCTCGTCTTTTGATGAAAACATGGCCTTCCCATTGCTCCTGGCAAACAGGAAAAGTCATTCATATAACCAGATTGTGTGCCGGGGTTTTAACACGTGTTACTATCAGTATTTGATTGAATTTGAACTTTACGGAGAGGAACTATGACGAAGAACAAAGGAAAGATATTCCTGGTTGGAAGTATCCCACTCAATTCAGTCGAAGAAGTATTTCATTTATGCGGGACACTGCTAGCCGATCATCTGCTATCAATCCCTGACGGAGAGGTCGGAGACCGAACATTTTGGATACTGTATCTTGCTTATCGTACCTATCACGGGCATCCGGATATCGAG
Source organism: Gammaproteobacteria bacterium (assembly GCA_026710545.1). Taxonomy (GTDB): domain Bacteria; phylum Pseudomonadota; class Gammaproteobacteria; order Eutrophobiales; family Eutrophobiaceae; genus JAAXHV01. Next base: position 58,319 of record JAPOQU010000114.1, read on the forward strand.
ACCATACAACGCCCTGAACCACCCGAGTGGAAGCCGACAAGTATGGATAATTGTTGGGCATTCAAACTCAAGCCGGGTGTGGAAAAGCTACGCCTTGAGTCCCTCGGTTATGCCGATGAGGCCATCAAATCCTACATCGCTTTCAGGGACGCCCGAGAGAAAGGCGACATCCCGCCAGGTGTACGTTTTCAAATTGCCTTCCCCTTTCCCCAGGATGCCACCTATTTCTTCTTCCGAGATCCGACCGAGCACAAAGCTGTTATGGCAGCCTATGAAGAGGCGTTAAGGAGCGAAATTGAGACGATTCTTAATCATATCCCAGCAAATGAGCTATGCATTCAATGGGACGTCTGTACAGACCTGCTAGAAATGACCGGCCGCTACTATTCATGGTCGCGCCCCGAAACTGCTTGGGACCGTTACATTAGCCCCCTTCGACGACTCCCGCGCGAGGTTCCGAGGGATGTGATGATGGGTTTCCATTTCTGCTACGGCACATTTCCGCAGAAACCTGCAATTATGCCGGAAGATCTGACCCTGAGCGTGAAGTTTGCCAATGCGGCGGTTGCTGAATCGGGACGCAGGGTTGACTTTGTTCATCTGACGGTACCCAGGATCAGGACCGATGATGTCTACTTTCGCCCGCTTGAAGATCTCGATATAGGTGATACGCGGGCATACCTCGGAGTTATTAACACAGACGGAGTCGAAGCCACCAAAGAACGTATCGCAGTGGCGCGTAAGTTTTTACCGGATTTTGGTCTCGCGGCAGAATGTGGTTTTGGTCGGGAAAGACCAGAGGATATCCCCGGAATTATCGATTTACACAAACAGGTCGCCGACGATATCTTTTGATATTGGAAAAATTTTGTCTTAACAACTTTAATCCTGGAAACGATACGGAAGAATAGTATCAATCTGATCTTCGGCCTGTGTTATGCCGATCTGACCGGCACGGGATTGTTCATCAAAATCCAGATACCCATCGATGCTGCCGCGGAAATCGGCGTTGCAGTAGAAGGACTGGAACTGCAACCATACCATATTGCCGAAAATCTTGTTCAAGTTGGCCCGTGGCAGAGTTTCATATCACCACACTAAAGAATGGTGAAGGAAAAATAAAATAGTCTTACCATTCGAAATAAACTTGACAGCCCATTGATCGATGATGCGTTTTAAATGACCTGAACACCTATATTTTTCAATACGTTACAGACACAGATAGTGATATTTTTAAAAAATATATGGTACATCGCTGGTTGGGATACGGAATTACCCAGAGGCACTACCTTGGCCCGGACTATTATCAATGTTCCCATTGTCTTATTTCGACACATGGATGGTTCGGTCGCAGCTTTAGAGGATCGTTGCTGCCACCGCGCCGCTGCCCTGCATCTTGGCAAGGTGGAAGGCAATGGATTGCGTTGTATGTACCATGGCATGAAATTTGACGGTGATGGCCGATGTGTTGATATTCCTGGCCAAACTACAATCCCGAAGGCGGCCCGTGTGATTTCATTTCCAGTAGTTGAACTCGATAATTGGATCTGGGTATGGATGGGTGACCCTGAACTGGCAAACCCGGACATGATTCCACGCGGCATCAGTCCGCGCGACCCAAACTGGAACATGATTACGGGTTCGCTGACGTTTAAATGTGATTATCGCCTGATCATGGACAACCTGCTTGATTTTTCCCATGTCACCTATGTTCATCGGAAAACATTTGGAGGCTCCAATGCCTATGCGGAAACGTTACCGGATATAACTATCAGTGACCGTTCAATACATATTGAGCGATGGGTATATAACGAACCAACACCGGTCTTTACATGGGATGCGTTTGGTGGACCGGATGTGCGTATCGACATGCATTACGATTACACCTTACACCTGCCTTGTACTTTCCTGATGCGTTTCAGGCATTTCACTGCAGGAAATGTGACTGATGGTCCGTCTAATGGTCAACTAGTGCTCGACACCTGGACATCCCAGGGGGTTACACCTGTAAGTGAAGATAAAGCTCAATATTATTTTTCCTGGGGCGCCAGCTCAGAAACCGACTCACCCGGTATTGCCCCTTTATTGGAACGTGGTGTGAAAGCGGCTTTCCGTGAAGACAGGGAAACAATTGAGGCACAACATATTAACATCCAACGGGACCCGGAACGTGCATTTGTTGCTACAGGACATGATCAAGCTGCGATGCGGATGCGCCGTATCCTGGATAAAGCACTTGAGTTCGAGAATAGTAAATCTGCGGATGCCGCATAAGGAGAAGTTTACTAAGAAAACGGTTTCATTCCATAGCCGATTAGAAAATAAACCACTTACTCGAAAAAGGGAGGTAACTCCTATGATATACAAAATATTAAAGGCGGCTCTGTTGACTGTTGGCAGTTTGCTCGCATTCAATGTGGTTGCTGAAATTACCGATACCGACATCGAATACTCGTTCTGGCCTTATAAGGACGGCCCACCCAAAGTCGAAGGGATTACCGTTGGCATGAGAATTGATGCCAGTAATGCAGCTTCGCTCGAACATGCGTTTGACCCTGGTACTTATGAGTTTATCAAGAACGGGGATTATTCCATTACTGTCGGTAGAACCATGGACTTCGACATGCCCGATGTTTTTATTGAGTTGAGTAAGGTCAACAGGAATGTCGGTTTTGATGACAAGGGGCTGTTGACGAATTATGTGAATGGTCGGCCCTTTCCACATAAACCAAATGCCAATGACCCGGACGCTGGTACCAAGTTAATCTGGAATTTTCAATATGGTCGGGTTTGGGGTGATCTGGGTTGTATGGAACCTTGGTATTGGGACTTTAAGAATATGAGGACCGGCAAAGTCGAGCGCACCATCAAGTATGATCGGGTTTGTATGAAACGCTCGGCATACAAGTCTACCGACAGTCCTATACCTGAAGATTTACCTAATCCGGGCCAGGTCTATCGCAAAATTTATCTCAAAGTGGCCGAGCCGTTTGATGTGAAGAATACCCAGGTCTTGATCCACAAATACAAGGATGATACCAAGCGTCTGGATGGCTGGTTGTATCTGGGTTTCCAGCGTCGGGTACGCCGTATGGCGACCGGTCAGATTACCGATGCCTTTTTGGGCTCGGACATCATGATAGAGGATTTCGAAGGGTATGAAGGCCGGGTATCGGATTACACATGGGAATACCAGGGTGAGACCACCTTATTGATGCCTATGTGGAACCACAATGAAACAGTGAAAGGCTATTCAGATATCCAACGTTCCCATAAACCCGCTGACGATGAACATTATGATTACATCAATTTTGTAGGTAAAGGTGGGTGTTTCCCGGACGCACCGTGGATGTTGCGTAAGTTGTATATAGTGAAAGGCTCACCTAAAGACCCATACCATCCATTGAGCCAGCGCATAATTTATATTGATGCCCAGACGAATGAGATGCCCATCAGTCTGATCTACGACCGTGGTGGCAAGTATTGGAAGTGGTGGTTAATTGGTTGGCCACACCTTGACCATCACCTGGCCATCAACAAAGGCAAAGGCGCGATGATCGGTGATGCCGTAACCATGGTTGATGTGCAGGCTCAGCATTGCACAACTCTGTCTTTCTACGGGAAGGTGGACCCATCACTCGCCGATAACAGCCTGTTCACCGTACAACAGTTGCGTATATCCGGTCGCTGATAATGATGGCATATGGTCTGACTAACTGACCGGGTTTAATAATGGCAGGTTGGGCTGATTGTATTAAGTGGAGGCCAGTGTCTGGAATCCTGAAACCATATGCCCATATAACATCTGATTTGGATTATTGAGGAGACACAGATTATTTCATAGCAGTACTATTTGTGTCTCCCTGCGAGACCTCCTCCTCAATCAAAGCCTTGAGTTTGCGTCGTACACGGACATTTCCGGCATCGCTGGACAATAAAACCGGATTCAATGAAAACAGATCGGTTGTCTCAATCTCTTCCTGTTGTAAGTCAATCACAGGTTTGTCTTCCGTGGCAAAGGCTGTTCTTAAGCCCTCCTTATGCATTTCATTGTATTCCGCATCATACTGTTTATAGTTACGGGCGGAACCAAAGAAATAATGCGTCGATTTAGCCGTCTCAGGAGTCATAATATGATGATCGTATAAGACCACGCCGTCCTTATGGTAATCATCACTGCCTTGTACGGCACCAACTTGTAAATGCATATTGGATGGGGCATGCCATTTTACTGAAAAGAATTGATCAGCCTTTCCCTCCGGTTCCTCAAGATGCACGGCGAGTAACTGCATTGCCGGATCGGCCTTCCAGTCCCAGCGGATATTGATATCATCTCTCTCTTCCGTTACTTCCGGAATAAGAGGACTCAGTTTGCCATTAGTATTAATCAGTGGACCATGTAGGTGGTCGATATGGGTCAAATCCATAATATTATCGGTCATCAATTCATAATTTGCGTTGTTACGTATCGCAAAATAAAAAACCGCATCTTTAGGGCTCTTACTGAGCATACTGCAATCCAGGATCTTCGAAGGATCCGCTTTTTCCGTATCACCGAGCCATATCCACAAAAAGCCGTCACGCTCCACTACCGGGAAGGATTGTACTACAGCTGCCTTGGGGATTCTGCCATCTCCATGCGGGCTATGAACGCATTTGCCGGTGTAATCATATTTTAAACCGTGATAATGGCAAACTACTATATCGCCCTCGCGCTTACCCATAGAAAGAGGCAGAAATCGATGAGCACACCGATCACGCATGGCCACTGGTTCACCATTATGTTTTCGGTAAAGTAAGATGGAAATATCCAGAATCTTGCGACGAAAAAGAACTTCACCATCAACTTCAGTGGATAAGGCAGCCACGTACCAGGCGTTCATTAAATATCTAACTTCTCCAGTCATACAATAAATTCTCGCTCTCTATTTCTATACTAAGAAAATCCATATAAACAATAAGTTGGAAGACACTCCTGAATATACTACATGTTCCGCATACTATAGTAAGCCTGCTTAGGCGCTTCACCAACCTTTAGGGTGGTCATAACCAGCCTTGTCCAGAATCAAATAAACACAAACCTGGCCAGGAAGATCAGTGCCAGAAACCAGACGCCGGCGGAAATATCCCTGTATCTACCGCTTGCCAGTTTGACGCTCACGTAGGTGATGAAACCCACGGCGATGCCGTCTGCTATGGAAAAAGTCAACGGTATGGCGACAATCGTGAGCAACGCAGGGACCAGTTCGGTGGCATCTTCCCAGTCCA
>JAPOQU010000115.1 GCA_026710545.1 Gammaproteobacteria bacterium
CGCGTGGATTGAAACTTGTCAAACCACTCTTTGGCGGCGCCGGGATTATCGTCGCGCCCCATCCGGGGCGCGTGGATTGAAACACAAACACCTTATAGAGAAGAAGCACGACGGCCAGGTCGCGCCCCATCCGGGGCGCGTGGATTGAAACAGCAAAACCCGCTCGCTCCTGGAACAAGTGAAGGCGTCGCGCCCCATCCGGGGCGCGTGGATTGAAACTTGAAATCATTTTAAAAAACCATACCAGATTGTAGTCGCGCCCCATCCGGGGCGCGTGGATTGAAACTCCTCCTCTAATTTACCCAGGTTAAACAGCGATATGTCGCGCCCCATCCGGGGCGCGTGGATTGAAACGTAAATTCAAGGATGAGGAAGGAAGGCCGATCTTGTCGCGCCCCATCCGGGGCGCGTGGATTGAAACACGAAAACCAGGCAGAGGTCACCGAGCCTTACGTCGTCGCGACCCATCCGGGGCGCGTGGATTGAAACTGAACTACGTGCCTGCGTAGATTGAAGTCAGGCGTCGCGCCCCATCCGGGGCGCGTGGATTGAAACTCAGCGGTCTGCGGGTGATGGAGGCTGAGGTGCTGAACGACTGATGTCTGTGGCGCGCATAAGATGTTCAGTCAGGCAGTGCAGCAGCCAGGTCACGTAGGCAGGTACGCCTATGAACATGAGTAAGAGCAGCAGGCCGCCCGCCACCGACGGCGCAATGACAATCAGGACAGCAAGCAGCGACAGACCGAAGATCCACATAGAGAGTTTATTCACATGCCCGACCAAACCGTAGCGACCCGGCTGACCGCTGACGGCCAGGGTTTCGTCGGCGATGTGAGAGTCAGCGAAAAAGTGTTCCCCGCAGACGCGGGGATGAACCGCCAATCCAGGCTTATTCTTCGAAGGACAAGGCGTGTTCCCCGCAGACGCGGGGATGAACCGACCGAGATCAAACTGGCGTTTCCTGGGATTGTGTGTTCCCCGCAGACGCGGGGATGAACCGGCGTGACTCGGGCAAATAAACAGGCACTGCATGTGTTCCCCGCAGATGCGGGGATGAACCGTATCGTAAACCAGCAATGTGCCGACTCCCAAAGTGTTCCCTGCAGACGCGGGGATGAACCGGTGGGGGAAAGGGCACCCGATCGACATTAAATGTGTTCCCCGCAGACGCGGGAACGAACCGGACTTCTAGTCCTGACGGCCCGCGCGGCGTCGGGCGATGTGGAATAGGAGACCAGCTATAAAGGCTACTGCGGCGGCGCTCAGCAAAGCAGTATTCATATTTTAATCCTCCAGGGAGCCCAGGTACATAAGTCCGGTGCCCAGTGCGGTGATTGTGGCAGCCAATATGGGATCGGCGCCTTCTAGTAATCCGGCGATGATGCCGGCGGCTGCCAAGATGACGCCTAGCTGGCGCTATCCCCCAGCAAGCCGTTTGGGGTTGACGTGTTTCATTAATTAAAGTGTAGCAAATGGTGTTGGAAAATTGTAGTGCAGGCGCACATTAATGGACGGGCCTGGTGGTGCGGGACAGTGAAAGCAGTGATTTCAGGGCCGATTCACGCGTTGGGTAGGTGTTGTTGTCAAGCGAGTGTTTCCAGGCATGTTAGCCGGTGCAGAGCAGACGCCGTTACAATCCTGGCGGGCCGTAACAGCAATCAGGCTGCCTTGACAGAAACCTCAAATTCAAGCCCAAGCAGCGCGGCCAGCTTATACAACTGCGTCAGGTTTTTGTTCATAATCCGGGGATTGAGCAATCTCTGTACCTGGTTATCTGACGTCTTCAATTGGCGCGCCAGGTATTTTTTGGAAATTTTTTTTCGGCCTATTTCTTCGTTAATTCGCGCAACAATGTTTTCAATGTGATCGCGCAGCATATACTCAGGGTCCTTGATGAGAAACAGGGGCTGGTCATAAGGCATGTAATCCGTCTTCCCATTGGCAAATTCGATTCAGGTATGACGATTTTTGCCACTTGCCGGCCATTTTCATAAACATGTACATGCTTCGGGGAGTGATCTCCAATCCACCATTCAATGATGTATCCGTCCCTTTTTTCCCGTCCCATGTACTATATGTTGCCAAATTTAGTAGCGTTTGTCTAGAGGTTTGTTACAGAGGTTTGTTACAGAGGTTTGTTACAGGTTGCGGAGGAAGCGGAAAAATACGCGGCGTGCAAGGGCTTGTTCGTGATCCGGGCGACGGGGAGCAGCGCGCGCATCATCAACCCGGCTGGCTTCAGGCCGAAGCGCTTTGATGCCGGCACAGGCGCCGGTAAGGGGAACTGATTCGTGATCCTTTTTGTAAGGTCGTGGTTCAGGTTTCTCATGGAAGCCGGGTATACGGTAACTGACTTGCTGCTGTGTCAAACGTGTAACCAGCTTGCAACCGGTCGCTGCGCGCGGCAGCAATTTTTTGCGCCTTGCAGACAACCAGGGCGTCGGCGAAGTCAACCTCCTGCTTGCGTCTGCCAACTTTCACCGGCTTTGCGTTACGGTACGCGTGAAGCGCGCTCCATACGACCTGGTCATCCTCAAAATGAAGGTTGGGCTCTTTGAACAGTGCTTCCATCGTGTTGATAATGTCTTCTTTACTCAGTTGGTACTTGCGCCCGGCCAGTGTCCAAACCACCTCCGCCAGCACGACATCGGTGATTAGCGCCAATTCATCACCGGTGTTCCCCGCAGACGCGGGGATGAACCGCCATATTCATTCATCTTTCTCTCCGATGTACGCTATTGTCATGATGGTCATACCAACCAATCCTGAAATTAAAGCGTGTATGTTGTTCGTATTGTTAGTCGGAGTCGGCGCGGTGATTGATCCAGTGAGCAAGCCAGGTGATCAGTAATGCTCCGATGATGAGGGCGAGCAATGGTGCCAATAGGTTCCAGGTCATTTTTTAGTCTCCAAACAGCCGATGAATATGAGCAACAAACCGGTGCCGATAATGGCCACGCCAGGGACCGCGAGCGTTTTGTCTATCGCGCCGGTGACAATGCCTGTCGTGGCTACGGCAACGCCCATGTTGCGCCAGGCCGCGCCAAGATGTGACAGGTTAAATCGCAGTTTAGGGGTAGCGGGCTAGTCCTTTTAATAGTATAGCATGCGCCGTCGTGCATGAAACTTGGGGTTCAGCCTTGCCGAACGTGATTTTGTGCGCGTGAGAGGCCCGACTGTGCATCGCAGGCATCGTGAGCCCGCTCCTTGGGCACGGCGCTGACGCTATCCGTGTTCCCCGCAGACGCGGGGATGGAACCGCCGGGGGATGCTATTCAGTACCGGGCCGGTCGTCGGGGTTGGAGATATGGTACAGCCGCAATCGCCTGGACCATCGTTCCAGCGCATCGGCGTCGCCGCGCTGCCGGGCGTCGATGATTTCGTCGTAGATGTTCCGCAGAAAATAATCGCAAGGGGCTCGCCGGATAGTGCAGGGATTTATCTCTTTTTCCGCCAGCCAGTCGTCCTCGCGCCAGACTCCATTGCCCTGGGCGGCGACGGACGGCGCCACCAGGGCGGCCAGGATACAGGCTGATATCGCTCGTCGAACACTGCACATACCCACAGTATAGCCCCCAGGCCCATATATGCCAGTCGTTTAATTCGCCGTCGATTTGCTTTCCGGCCGGCCCCTGCATGAGGTCAAGCCGAACATGGGAAGCCGTACCCCTGTGCTATACTCGCCATTGTGGCAACAAGATATACCGACCCTGGCTTCACAACGAACCTGCTGAGCCTGTTTGTCCCGGGTAGCGGCGCTCTGCCTCCTGTGCTTGCCGGCAGGGACGGTGATTTGCGTGTGTTGCAAGGCTTTCTGCAACGCCTGCTGAACAACCGCCCGGTGCCCGCCGACGCGGTGATCTATGGGCCGCGCGGCAACGGTAAAACCGTGCTGCTTGAAACCTTCCGGCGGCAATGCGCGGAACAGGACACAGACACGCTGGACCTGACGCCGGCAGCGATCGGAAACGTCACCGACCTGGCAAGCCACCTGCTCTATGACGATAGCGTAATCGGGAAGTTCCTGGCATCCATTACTCCCTCCGGGGTCAGCATCGACCTGCAAGCTATCGGCGCCCGTTGGGACAGTATGACGCCGGCCGGGAAAGACGATGTCAAACGCCGCCACCTTGTGCAAATGCTGCTTGCCCGCTGCCGCAAACGCCCGCTGGTAGTGGCGCTGGACGAGGCGCATACCTTGGACATTGAGGTGGGTCATACCCTGTTGAACGCCAGCCAGCAAGTGCGCAAACAGGGCGCTCCCTTTCTGCTGGCCATCGCCGGGACGCCAAATTTGAGGGATCACTTGAACCAGATGAGCGCCACCTTCTGGAACCGGGCAGAAAAAATCGGTATTGGCCGTCTGGACCGGGAAGCTACCATTGAGGCGCTGGCCGCTCCCCTGGCCGGGGCAGGTATCGCCTTTGACAAGGATGCCCTCGACAGCGTCGTGCAGGAAAGCCAGCGTTACCCCTACTTCATCCAGCTCTGGGGTGAAGCGCTGTGCCATGCCATGGTGGATACCATGCGTTTCCATGCGCAGGCAGGTATTGTCGATGCCGCCAGGCCGAGGTTTGAGGCCGGCAAGACCGCTTACTACGGAGACCGTTACCGGGAGCTGCGCAAACAGGGCTTGCTGCAGGCCGCCGGCGCCGTAGCCGGTATATTTGGAGGGCAGGAAACAGCTGGTTACATAGACCTGTCGGACCACCTGGTTGCCCAAACCGGCGTGGCGGCACAAACGGCCGATACACAGTTGGACCAACTTGCAGACCTGGGCTATATCTGGCAACCGGCGGGCGATGATTTGTGTGAACCCGGTATCCCCAGCCTGATGGCACACGTTCAGGCGGAGCTGGCGACCGGCAAGAGCGTGGCCACGCTTGCCTCGCAGCAAACGGACCAGAACTCCG
>JAPOQU010000116.1 GCA_026710545.1 Gammaproteobacteria bacterium
CGCGCTCCGATGCTTCTCCGCGGGCGTGGAGCCTTTCAAACCCCCGCGCCCGGGAGGGGGCGCGCCGCTTCCCCGGGCCCTGTCTGCTGTGGGCCGGGGCGAGTTTCAACCCACGCGCCCCGGATGGGGCGCGACCATACCATCCTGTTCTGGCAGACATAGTCGAACAGGTTTCAATCCACGCGCCCCGGATGGGGCGCGACTTACTAAACTAGGGTTTAGACCTGTTACTACTCCTGTTTCAATCCACGCGCCCCGGATGGGGCGCGACCGGCCTTGACCTGTTGAAACAGCGACCGCGTCTTTGTTTCAATCCACGCGCCCCGGATGGGGCGCGACCACCCGGTTACATTGTGGGTTGGTGAAACGTCCGAGTTTCAATCCACGCGCCCCGGATGGGGCGCGACATTTCCGCCGGTACGCTGCGACTCTGATACATGCCGTTTCAATCCACGCGCCCCGGATGGGGCGCGACCAGGTCGAGAACAGACATACAACATATAGTACATGTTTCAATCCACGCGCCCCGGATGGGGCGCGACCCAATCTCTCCGTCAACAGAGTCACCATTAACCATAGTTTCAATCCACGCGCCCCGGATGGGGCGCGACCACACTGTCATACCACTGCGATTGTATGTATTTGGTTTCAATCCACGCGCCCCGGATGGGGCGCGACAGCCATATTCTAGCTCATTGAATAACAACAATTAAGCATCGAATATGCGCTGAACTACTTATCCAGATTGTTAAAGAGCTGAATTTGCCGAATAAAATAAAGTAACAATCGGAAAATCAAAAACTTAGCTGTACGCTAACCTCACCGGATTTTAATGATAACCTGGGGTTAGCGGCATTATACGATCAAGGTATCCCGTAGCATATCCGGTGTTTCTTTTGCGCCGTAGTGTTCCACCTTGCGCTGCCACTTGGAACCCAGGTGATAAAACCGCAAACTGTCCTTGTCGGGGTCGTATATGTCGAGCAATGCCTCTTTCAGCTCTACCCATTGGGCCGGCGTAATCTCACATTCAAAAACGGAATACTGGACCCGTACGCCATAGTCCAGGCAGGTTTTGCTGATGTGTCTCAGCCTTTTTGCGCCCTGTTCGCTCGTGAGATTAACGTCATAGGTGATTAATATTAACATTCTGCGCCTCAACGCGAGATGAACGGGGTATAGATTTCCATGTCTTTGCGCAGGTAGCGCGACAGCAACATGGCCTGTGCATGGGGCAGCAGCCCGGTATGTATTTTTTCATCCGTATAAGGATGTTGCAGTTCATCCTGCTTTCTTTCCTGCCAGGCAGTCAGAAACTTCTTTCGGGCATCATCTTTCAAACGTATGGCGCCACTGCCTTCTTCAATGAAATCATCGACAGAAATCTGTTTCCGGTTAATCAGTGTCAAAACAAAACGATCACACCACCAGGCGCGAAATTCTTCAAGCATGTCCAGGGCCAGACTTAACCTGCCGGGGCGGTCAGTGTGCAGAAAGCCGACATAAGGATCGATGCCTACACCCTGCAACGCCGAAGCAATCTCATGGGTCAGCAGGGTATAGGCAAATGAGAGCAGGGCATTGACGCGGTCAAGCGGCGGTCTTTTTGTTCTTCCGGAAAAAGGAAATGACGCCTTCAGGTTATCAACAATCAAATGGCTGAAACAGCCGAAATAAGAAGCGGCGGAATCGCCTTCAATGCCGCGCATCCGGTCTATATCATCACACCGCTGCAACCGTTTTAAGTTACGACCCAGGTAGGCCACCAATCGCTCAAGTTCCTCATGTTTACCATGGTTGCGCTGGTGCCGCATGACTGTGGTGCGGCAGTTGGATAACTTTGCCGCAATAAACAGCCGGGCCAACACGTCGGGCGTCTCATCTGCTTCACGATACTGCGCCCTGCGTAATAATACGTTTCCCGACTGCGGGCCTTGCAGCCGTGATTGAAATTTCCCATATTCGGAAAAAAAGGAAATGCTGATCCCTTTCTCACCACAGGCGGCCATCAAATCCGGTGATACCATGATGCGCCCGAAGCAAAACAGGTTTTGTATGGCATGAAAAGGCAGTTGCAATACTTTTTTCCCTTCCTGCTCAATAGCAAGTGTATCCCGCTCCTTGCGGATATAACTGCCATTGGTAGTCACGTAGAGGTTATTGAGTAATTTCTTCATCCTCAAAGATGTTTGTTACGTAACGTTTGGATCGATCGGTTTTGCGCGGTTGACAGGTATCGCCGAAAAAAGAACATGCTCTGCACGAGGACGAATAAACTGCCGGCGGAATTGCTCCGTCCTCAAGCAGTTTGCGCGTGGCCTGGATAGTATCAACAGTATGAGAGCGTAAGGTCTTGTCAACGTCGATCCACTCACGTTTACGCACCTGCCAGTACCATAACGCCGCGCGCTGAATGGCAACATCCCGCATCTCTTCCAGGCATAACACCTGGGCGCATAGTTGAATACGGTCACAATCATCTGTCTTGGGTTTGCCCCGCTTGTATTCAACCGGGGTAAGTTGCCCGGAACCTGACGTGATTTCAAGCAAGTCCAGTTTTCCAGTAAGGCCATATCGATCGGAATAAACCTGCACGCCCCGTTCAGTTCTCAGCTTGCCGCGCTGCTCCGCTTCATTGCTGTGTACGCGCTCGTGCAGTTGGTTGCCCTTGGCGGTCAGGTAATTATCCTGCCACAGTTGTTCGATATGGATATAGGCGCATTGGCGCGGACAAAAAGCGTAGTGTTGCAAGGCGGAGATGGGGATTGGGTTGTCCATTTCTCATGCCAATTCTCGCAACAGTGTCACGAGTTTTTTGGAGGTGTAGCGCCGGGTCTCATAAAAAGGAGCACCGGCATCTACCAAAAATTGTCGGAGACGTTTCAGATCGTCTATTGCCTCTCGCGTAAACTCAATATCCATTATTTGGGTTTTGGTAATTCTTTACCTGTTCTCCAACTTTCCATCTATGAAAATACTTTCTCTGCCGGTATTGTTTTTCCTTCCCGAACAGACTTCAGGACCGGCAGGGTCTCAGTCCAGCGGAGATCTTCTATTGTCTGGCCCTCTGTGTATCCCTTTACTGCTTGAATGCTTGGATGATTTTTGCTTTTGCCCAATTTTTTATAACTTTTTCAGAGGTATACGGTTGTAGTCGGATATTGGTAGCGCTCATAACTATTTTCAGTGAATACAAAATAATGGCTACCTGAGCACATTCTGATATTGTATTGGATAATAGAAGCAAGTGGTTAAAAACCATCGATGATCTCAGGACTCAACCCTTCCAGCGCGCGCTCCAATTTATCTGTATCAAAACTGCCATCAGGTTGGATAATATCTCTAAGTGACCCATGTACTTTGGCGGAAGAATACTGGCCTGATTTCGACTCATGCGCCCACCAGATTACTTTATTAATAGACATACTACCCTCAGGCCTGGCACTCGATGCATCACCTTCGAACATTTTTGGGAGTACTTCCTTGATTGTTTCTGCATCTTCATTATTAAATCCAGTGCGCTCAGCTAACTGCGGTGTCATAGCGCCGTAAGTAATATAAACTGCTTCATCGACACGATGTTTCATGCCCATTGTGTCAGAGCTTTTTTTTCTACCTTCGCCTTCTCCACTAACGCTTTTGGTAATCTGCGTGCTTGTGATACTGATCGGAGACAAACTGAAGGCTGACTGGATGGTAACGGGACCACGAATCGGAATTGAAACACCATCCTTGCTATCGCTTTTAAATGCAAACAGCTGTCCAAACGCCCGTACATCAAACCATTTTTCACAAGCCGATTTAGCAGTCTTTTCAACGGAGCTTTTTTTGACATTAAAAGCGTCTTTGCCTAAACCATGCTCTTGGTGTTCAGCCCGGTTTTTAAGACTGGTCATGCCATCTGTTTTCTTTTCATCCGACTGTACGAAAACAGAATGTCCTTGAGATTGTAGGCGATCACGAATTTTTCGTTTAAGGCATACGTCCGTAATTTCTCCAAGCCCCCCATAATCAACCCGCGGACGATTTCCATTTAAAGGGTCGCCATTGGGGTTCGCGTTTTTTACACTAAAAATAATTGCAAAATCGATTTTGTTTTCCAAGCTCATAAATTTCTCCGTAGTCATTCGTCTTGTTCGGTAGTCGTTTCAGTTTTTTGCTGCAAGGCAAGCCGTTGGCAATGAAATCCAAGTAAAAACTCCCCGCTCAGAGGTTCATCAGAAGTAAATTCGTCGTGGGGAAAAGAATTCATAATATTATCCAGTTCTTTTTGCCGATTTACTAAAAAACCTGTACGTGAGTTTTTTAGTCTCTGTACGTATGGCTGGAGAGCCAGCTCGATATTCCTCCAGCTACTGTAAGGCCTGTCGGCAAAACGTTGCATCATACGCTCAGCAGTAGTGGAACGTTTCTCATCGGCTACCTGTAACGCTATGTATTCTATACGTTCTGCAACTGCTAATAGCCGACCATATAAATAATCGCGAGAGGTATTGTTTTTTTCTAAAGTCATAAAATAATTTCTCTGTTTTATTGGGTCTGGGTGACGTTTGTAATAGCCCTTGAACAATGAGCAAGCAACTCCCAAACATTGTTCCCATTCCCAATTGTCCATGCCATTCGGGTTGCTTGCACGTTTAATACTGGAACTAACGATGTCGAAAGGTATTGGCCTACCCTCAACGATGCAAGGGAGAATTCGTTCAGTAAGGTTTTTCTTCAAGCTGTCAGTCAGGCTTTTGCCGTAAACAGCCTCCCATATTATGTTCGGGGATGGTGTACTGATTGGCCAGATAATCTTGATTTTGGGCTTCTTTCTGCCGTCAGGAATTTGCATTTTATATCTCTGGCGCCAAGCCATATCTTTATGCCAACTTGATACAACATCAATGAATTCATGAGCGAAGGTTTCACGATAATAGGTAATCCCCATTCGTCCGGGTGACGCAGAGTCCAATCCCATTATGACGATACTTTCATCAGGTGCCAGTTTCGCTCGATACCCTGCCATAAATTTGTTCAAGGAGTGGGCGAAGGACTCGCCGACATCTATAGTTTGGTCAATTTCGTTCTGACTCTCAGAATTAGTATTTTCTGGCAGTACCTTGCCCAACATTGACCAGGTATCCTGGGTCAGTTGAGGGATTTCTTTACCGGAAACAGCCCAGGATACGATGACTTGCTCTCCATTCCGAAAACCTTGACGATCAATCAGCCATTGTAATGTGTTATGTGCTTTTTGACTTACGTCCATCCCCACACTTACAGACTGATAGCCGGTTTTTTTAACTGCCTGCTTAGAGGAATCTGTAAATCGACCTCTAAAGGTAAATCCGTCCATATCGTTAGCAGATATCAGCTTTGCTTTGTCACCTGTATGCCTGAGCTTGGCCGGATGGTTTGTTGTCAGCACTTTTTGAAGCCCGCTCACGTAACAAAGCCCTGTTATACCTCCAAGCGAGTTGGTATACGAGACCCAATGGTCTCGTATAGATTTATTTTGCCACGTCTTCGAAGCCGGGTCGCCCTTGGCTTCAACCGTCCAGCATATCATTGCATTGCCCTGGTCCAATTCTCCCTTCTCTTTGGGTAATGATTTGAATAGTGCGGGTGGGTCGATATCTCCATCTTCCCATTTGGTCAATAGAGTATTGTCTTCAGAAATATAAACTATCGAATATTCAATTAAGTCTCGTATCACGGTGCCTTTCTTAACATAACAATAGACGGCAGTGACATGTGGATGTGAAAATTCTGAGTTGCACCATTTTTCAAGCTGATTGATATAACTATCAAAATACGGGTTTTTTCTGCCACCGTAATCAGCATAGTCCTTAGCAACATACTGGAGTTTATCCGCCAGTGGATGGGGTGCTTCACCGCTGCTACGCCCGGCGGAGCTTTCAGTAGCCGGTAAGATTATTTGTGTTTTTGAAACTTCAGCTCGACGGAAGTTCCCTTCTGCATCAATAACAATATTAATATGAGCATTTTGGGGCGTATGGCTGACAGGCGTTATTTGTTCGTTAATTGGCAGGTCCAGGACAGCGGCTTTTTCATACGTTTCGTAGAGTTTGGAAATCCAACTCATAGCCTGTTTTCCTCTTGTTCTACGACTAACAAGTTTTTACCCAATCCGAATTGCTTGGCAATCATCGGGCGGACGAAAGCCGATTTGCATTCTTCTGTCTGTGGGCGTGGGTACTTAATCACGCCTTTTTTCATAACGGCGTTCCATAAAGACTTCTCCAACTTATCTTTGCCTGTCTCATCCGGGTAACCAAAACTGTGGAACATCAAGCCGAAGCCTAGCTCGTCTATTTTGTCAAAAGCGCCTTCTCCTTCACCAAATGTACAAGGTTCTACATATCCCTGGCAATCTCTGGTTCCGAGAAAAATATCCTGTCTTCCGCCTTTTTCAAGCATACGTTTTGCAATATTAAAGTGTTTGCCCTCGTTGCGGTCCTGATCCAATTCCGGACGATGCTGATTCCACTCAAAATGCGCTTTTACCTGATATTCAACATCATGAAGATAGGTATAAATTGATAGATCATTTCCTGTCTTATGATATCTGACCGGTTTCATACCTTTAGTCTGAGTCCGTAACGGCTTCATCACTCGGACTTCGTCCACGTACCATATAAAAGTTGGTTTCCAGTAAATCGACTTGAGGACTCCTTTAATTGCTTCGTAAGTCGGAACGTGGTATGAAAACTTCTCTCCACCGATTTTTGTAATAGGATCGGTAAAAAGCGCATATCTGCCAGTCAGTTTGAATTCGATTGTATTTTTTACATTCATGCCATTTAACATACTATCGGCTTTAACTGCTTCACTGCTTCGGTAGAAACACCAAACTCATCACTATAGAAACACTCATCCAGGTAGTAGATGCCTTCAGTTTGAATTTCATATACTGCCCCGGCCTCAACCAGCTTTTGACGCATATTGGGAAACAGGTTAACACAATATTTTTGAGCCTCTTTTATAAGACTATGGTATCGCTCCGGTTCAAATTCTCTGGCTACTGCGCAAAGTTCAATAATAATATTTTTTCCTTCCCCATAAGGCGCAATCAATGTTTCAGTAGGCGCATCAATGGCTTTGAATGCCTTCCCTGCCGCCATGAAGGATTGTCTGAGTAATGGTGATTGATTATATGATGTATTGGATGAGATATTCCTTTCATTGTTGCTTAACAAGTTGAGCAGGGTGTCGGTACGGTCCGCATATTTTTCGGTAACAGGATAGTCCATCTCGTCGTTGCGGCTGAAAAAATAATAATCAAAATAAAGATTCATAGCATTTGGACTGAGTATGCTATCGCTATTGATTTCGTTTAATACACGCAGAGCTATGTCGCGTCCTTCTTTGATGTCTTTCAATAAATCAATAGCTTCTATTGCAGGATTTACGACATGCACAGTACCCCTACCTTTCATCTCACCATTACGATTACAACGTCCGGCAGCTTGTGCAATGGAATCCAATCCTGCCAGGTTACGGATGACACCAGCAAAATCTATATCCACGCCTGCTTCAATCAGTTGTGTGCTGACACAAAGAACCTGTTTGCCGCCATGAAGCCTGTTCTTGATTTCCTGTAGTATTTCTTTCCGGTGGGCTGGGCACTGGTTTGTACTAAGGTGGAATAATGTATTGCTATCAACCTCATGTGAGCAGATTTCATAGATTGTTTGAGCCCACTTTTTTGTGTTGACAATAACCAGGCAGCTCCCTGCTTTCTGTAGTTCTGATATTGCTAATTCCGCTACTTGATTTTCAGTCCAGCCGTCCGGCCGTATTTTATTCTTGATGTTTACTCTTTCAAGTTGCTCGAATAGGTCTTCAACATTTTCAGTGTCGCCGACCAGCTCAGCACCGTCTGACAAAAACAGGTTTCCCTTGTCAGGAGTGTGTAGTTTGTTAAGAAGCGGTTGTGTCGCGGTACACAACACTGCTGTAGTTCTGGTATATGTCGTCAAAAAATTGAGCGCATTACAAAACAGTCGGGTGCATTTTATTGGCAACGTCTGGATTTCATCAAAGATGATAACGCTATTTGATAATTGGTGCATTCGGCGCACCCCTCTCGTACCAGATCCAAACAAGATTTCTAAAAACTGCACCATCGTTGTTAACACAATGGGGGCATCCCAATTTTCTGTTGCCAGTTTGCTATGCCAGGTTTGCTGTTCCGGTTCAAGATTGGAATGATGCTCCAGGATCCAGGGCGTAATGTCCTCGTCACGCTCAATGATTTTTCTTATCGCAATTGCATTCTGGTCAATGATTGAGGTATAGGGAATAACATAGATAATACGGTCAAGCTGGTGTGTATTGGCATGGTGTAAAGCATAACGCAGACTGGTAAATGTTTTGCCACCGCCCGTTGGTACTGTCAGGGTGTAAATACCTTGTTTTTCAAATGTTCTCTCCCTGCATTTTTCCGAAATATCTCGTCGGATTTTGTCAACTGGATTTTTGTCAGGCAAAGCATCTAAAAAAGTTTCTGTACGATTTATTGCCACATGCCAGTTGACATTGGAATTACTGCGATACTGTTTGTTTATAGGGTTTTCAAAATCTGCACTGTTGATTCGGTCGGCATCAATAAGGCATGAGAATAGAAAGCGTGTCCAGAATCCTATGTAAAAGTGTTTTATTTTTTCTGAGATTTTTTGCCCGTGTTGATTATCTTGGATTAATTGTTGCAGATATCCACACATATCCTTGAGCAGGGCTTCATCGGCAAGTGCTTTGGCTTTCTCCAGAATTTTTTTTGAAGCTTTGGAGTCGCATTCTGTTAAATGTGTTTTTTCATCTTCCTTGTTCATTCGAGCAATAAAACCGTTTCCGCCACTCGTTTTCAGACAGTCGATGAGCCCGCTATGGTGTGATGCGACGCATAGAGCTAAAATCTGCGAGCAAAGCGATGAACCGCCTATGTTTTTATCCTTTAACTCCTGCCATATCCACTGTGCTCCGGCAGTCGAGTGATCTATTTTGCCCTTCATTCCTTTTGCGTCAATATAATCGTCCTGGTCGGGATTTATTCTACCCTCTGCTGATTTGATATAGTTTTGAAACTGCAGGCTGTACTTCCCGAAATCATGCATGAGACCTAATAGTGCACCCGCTTCACGACTGCCTGCTTTTTCTGCCAGATTTGAAGCTAATTCTGAAACTTCAAAAAGGTGATTTTCCAATGTTTGAATCTTCCCATCTGAAGATCGAATGTGTGCAATATATTCAGCAGCCATTTCGCGTTGTATTGTTATATCCGTCATTTTGTATAAGTACCAGTTTTCAGCTACGCACTTGATTTCGCCAGTAACTGGGGCGTCGAGACTGGTGAGCTACCGCAACAACGATAATTTCTTCCGGGGATTCGCTAACGACAATATCGTATGGGAAACGTTTGAGTGTAAGTCCTTTTTGCCCCCTGCATTCCTGCTTTACCAAGCATCTTTGTAAGAGGAATGATTTCGTCTCCAAGCAGGTCGAAGGCGGCGTTAACCGCATGACCAAATTCCAAACCCAGACCGGGACGTTGTTGCTCGTACCAGACAGCAGCTTCCACTGCCTCCTCTGCAGCTTTCTCAAGTATCCTTACTTGGCGCACTATCTGCTATTGAGCCTCGTTTGCAAGCGTTGTTGGAACTCGTCCCGATCAATATACTTCGCAGTACCACTATCAACTTCAGCAAGGCGTCGCAGAATCTCCTTGTCCCACTCTTCAGTGGCATTTGCGTCAACTGGCGCATTCAAGCTGGTGACCAGGGCGTGAGCCAGTTCAGCGCGTTCTGATGCCGGCAGCATCAATGCCTTGGAGCGTAGCTGATTTAATGTTTCAGTGCCCATTAATACTCCGAAAATATCATTCACAAATATAATAGCTTCGTCACTTTTACCTGACAATCACTTTATCCGCCTTATCCGGTTCTGCCGGTTGCCTGCGCCGGCGAAAGGGGACGGATTGAAATCCGTCCCCGGCTTGACCGCTAACTTTGTTTTAACGCAGTGTCAAAGCGTTTCGGCTTAAAGCCCGCCGGGTTGATAATACTTGCGCTGCTCCCCGTCGCACGTATCACGAACAGACCCTGGCGCGCCGCATATTTTTCTGCTTCTTCAACGACTTTTATGTAGGCCACTGCGCCGTACACGCGCCGGTCGCGATACTCCGGCAGCCACTCGGTAAACTGGTCCAGTTCCCTCAGAAATTCTTTTACGTGTTTTACCCTGAGTGTAGTCTTGACTTCTACGACCACCACGTCCTCGCCATTGGTGGCGATAATGTCGAACTCATATTGTTCGGTCAGGGGTTTGTCAAGCTTGCCCTTGCGGCGCTCGGCAGTGTCGTGTACCGCTATACCCCAGTCGTTCAGCAACCTGTGCAGGTCGCCCTCCACCAGGCTCTCCACCAGTTTGCCCCACTGGGTGGTAAACAATTCTTCCAGTTTGTTAATCCGCTGTTTTGCGATCTTCTTCTCCCGTTGATACTCCTGGTCTGCTTTGCGTTGCCGTTCCTCCATGCGCCGGTCGAAATCCTCCCGTTCTTTCTGTATGCGCCGGTCGAATTCTTCCTGTCGCTTTGCCATCTCGCGCTGGTCCTCTGTAATCTCGCGCAGGATGGCCCAGATCTCTTCGGGGGTGGCGGGTGATTGATGCCGTTCTTTTTCCATAATATATATCTCCTGTTCCGGTTCGGATGGGTTACTTGTAGCAATAATGTACCTCGAATTGATCGCCGCTACAACATAAGCCACTCGTATCCCATGAACTAAATTTCCTCCAGGAAAGAAGCCAGGCTGACGGCTGAGGCCCCGGGGCTTATCGCGCTTCCTGCGTCAGTCTTCGATGAACCACTATGTACTAAGACGGAGCGGGTCTGATACCTGTCAATCGCCCTGGCTAGTCGGCCCAGGGGTTGCGCCATGGACGGTTTTGGCGTTTTCGTCGCTTTCGCTTCCACAAGCAACAGGACGCCCGCTCCCTGTGGTATGACAAAATCAACTTCCAGTCCCTGCTGGTCTCGAAAGTAATACAGTTCTTTGCGTTTGCCGGTGTTGGCCTGGTGTTTGATGATTTCCCCGGCGACGAAACCTTCAAACAAAATGCCGTGGAACGGTGATTTTCGCATTGACGTAACGTTATCGATACCCAGTAAATGGCATACCAGGCCGGAATCGGTGAAATACAGTCTGGGCGACTTAATCAGGCGCTTGCCGAAGTTTTCGTAAAATGGCGGGACTACGATGATCTGTCCAGTCATTTCGAGTACGTTCAACCACGAGGAGATCGTGGGTACTGAAACGCCCAACGGCGCTGCCAGGTCGGTCTTATTCAAAATGCTGCCATGGCGGGAGGCCAGCAGCGCCATAAAACGCCTGAACGTGCTCAGGTCTTTGATAGCGGTGATGGCGCGCACGTCACGCTCGAGATACGTCTGTATGTACGATCGAAACCAAATGTCCGTCACGGCGGGGTTTTTGACGATATACGGATAACCGCCGCGCAATACGCTGACTTTTTCGGTTTCAAGTATGGACAGGGGATACAGTTGCAATACCGCCACCCGTCCGGCCATGGATTCGGATACGCCCTGCATCAGCGGCGCTTCCTGTGACCCGGTCAGCAGCCATTGTCCCTTACGGCCGGGCACAGAATCGATACGCGTCCGGATGTATCCCAGCAATGCCGGCGTATTCTGTATCTCATCAAGGATCACCGGCGTCTTCAAATCATCAAGAAATCCCCGGGGGTCGCTGTTAACGCGGGCTATCACATCCGGGTCTTCAAGCAGGATGTAGTTTGCCTTCGGAAAGACATGCCTCAACAAGGTGGTTTTCCCGCATTGCCGGGGTCCCGTCAATAACACGGCAGGAAAGTGATGGGTAGCTTTCCGGATCTGCTCTGCTGCCGCTCTCGGTATATATGACATTTGAGTATTCTAAACTACAACTTTAAAATACTCAACAGTATTGACCCTTCGGCGCCGATGGAAGGGGACGGATTGAAATCCGTCCCCGGCTTGACCGCTAACTTTGTTTTAACGCAGTGTCAAAGCGTTTCGGCTTAAAGCCCGCCGGGTTGATAATACTTGCGCTGCTCCCCGTCGCACGTATCACGAACAGGCCCTGGCGCGCCGCATATTTTTCTGCTTCTTCAACGACTTTTATGTAGGCCACTGCGCCGTACACGCGCCGGTCGAAATCCTCCTGTCGCTTTGCCATCTCGACCCGTATCTTGCGCTGGTCCTCTGTCATTTCACGCAGGATGGCCCAGATCTCTTCGGGGGTGGCGGGTGATTGATGCCGTTCTTTTTCCATAATATATATCTCCTGTTCCGGTTCGGATGGGTTACTGGCAGTAGTAATGTACCTCGAATTGATCGCCGGTACAATACTCACCCACCCACTCACACCACACTCATTCATAGGAATAATCTTTACAAATTCGCGATGATGAACGGTAGGCTGAAGAAGAAGTAAGTGTTTACGCCTGTGCTATACTGCAAGATCATCTGGAGATAAGTATGGAACAGATTGCCAACCTACATATCGAGAAACTACCGGAGGGTGTTTATCTGGCCACCAGTGAGGATATTCCGGGTCTGGTTGCCCAGGGACGTACCATTACTGAGACCCTGGAAATTGCACGCGACGTGGCAAAGAAACTGTTGGAAGCCAAAGCCGAACGCCATCAACAACCCAATCTGAATTCAGTGGAAGATTCATTTGATTATCCGCTGGTACTGGGCACCTGATGGGACGATTATCGGGATTTAAATACCGGCAAA
The DNA here is from genome assembly GCA_026710545.1 of Gammaproteobacteria bacterium. Lineage (GTDB taxonomy): Bacteria > Pseudomonadota > Gammaproteobacteria > Eutrophobiales > Eutrophobiaceae > JAAXHV01. The sequence goes on from JAPOQU010000116.1 coordinate 12,806, forward strand.
TAATCAAGAAGCTTAAAAAATTGGGGTTTGAGTTTGATAGACAGGCTGCTGGCAGCCATGAAATATGGTTTAATCCAAGGACTGATAAATTTACCACGGTACCCAACCACCCGGGTGATATGCCTGAAGGGACATTGAGGGAGATTCTTAAGCAGGCTGAAGTAGCGGTCAGCCAGTTTTTGAAAGCATGATAAACATCTGAGCGGGCTCATCCTCCAACGGCTATCTTCTATTGGCTGCCGAAATATCCTCAAGGAAAGAAGCCAGGCTGACGGCTGAGCCCCCGGGGCTTATCGCGCTTACTGCGTCAGTCTTCGATGAACCACGCTGGACTCCAAGGAATTTGCCTACCAGGGAGTTTTCCGGAGAACCGGCTTAAGAAGGCGGGACCCAATCAACAAGGTCATTGACGCGCTTATCAACCAGGGTTACCTGCTCAAAAAGAAACCGCTTCTAATCGGTGAAGAGCGCCGCTCCTACCTCAACAATTTTTCCTATATCGATCCGGGCATCGTCACTTATTTAGCCGGTATCGACCGCAGCCGTATTGATATTTCGTTGCTTGTTGATTTTATCCAAAGTCACGGCGTTGCCTTTGGCATTGTCGTCTATGGAGGACTGCCTTACTGGGACAACCGGAGCAGGATTGTCTATTGGCCCTACTGGTTGATATAAAAACCTGACGGACCCGGATCAAAACATATCCATTTTGTGTTAAAATGTTGTTCCAGCTAATGGACGAATTACTGCACTTGAACGTAATCTGTCACGGCCTGCTGGAGCCGGTTGCCTCTTTCCCACTTTTTACCCAGGACCTGATGCCGTGACGCGTTTCGTGTTCGTTACCGGCGGGGTGGTCTCTTCCCTGGGTAAGGGGATTGCCTCGGCCTCCCTGGGGGCCATTCTCGAATCCCGCGGACTGAACGTGACCCTGCTGAAACTGGATCCGTATATCAACGTCGATCCGGGCACCATGAGCCCGTTCCAGCATGGCGAGGTTTACGTGACCGAGGATGGTGCGGAAACCGATCTGGACCTGGGCCATTATGAGCGGTTTGTCCGCACCCGCATGTCAAAACGCAATAATTTCACCACCGGCAGGATCTACCAGAATGTCATCCAGAAGGAACGGCGCGGTGATTACCTGGGCGGTACCGTACAGGTCATTCCCCACATAACAGACGAAATCAAGCGTTGTATCCTGGAAGGAGCCGGGGAGACGGACGTGGCCATGGTCGAGATAGGCGGCACGGTGGGCGATATAGAATCCCAGCCGTTCCTGGAGGCTATCCGGCAAATGCGCATGGAACTGGGCGCCGGCCAATGCGTGTTCATCCACCTCACCCTGGTGCCCTATATCGAGACTGTCGGTGAAATCAAAACCAAGCCGACCCAGCACTCCGTCAAGGAATTGCGCTCTATCGGTATCCAGCCCGACGTACTGATATGCCGCACGGATCGCTCCTTACCCGATAACGAGCGCGGCAAGATAGCCTTGTTTACCAACGTGGATGAGCGCGCCATCATTTCTGCCGTCGACGTCGATAACCTGTTTAAAATACCGCGCCTGTTCCATGAACAGGGGCTGGACGGCATCGTGGTAACCAAGTTTGGCATTAGCACCCGGGATACGGATTTATCCGAATGGGATGCTGTCGTTCACGCCATGGAACACCCGATCGGAGCGGTCAACGTTGCGATGGTCGGCAAATACACCGGGTTGACGGATTCCTACAAATCCCTGTCCGAGGCGCTGATCCACGCCGGCATACATACGCGCACGACTATCGATATCCATTACGTTGATTCCGAGGATATCGAGCAGGACGGTTTTGCCGCGCTGGAAGGTATGGACGCCATCCTGGTACCGGGCGGTTTCGGCGACAGGGGGATCGAAGGCAAGATTGCCGCGGCGAACTACGCCAGGGAAAACCATGTGCCTTACCTCGGGATCTGCCTGGGCATGCAGGTGGCCGTCATCGGGTTTGCCAGGTACGTGGCCGGTCTGCACGGCGCCGACAGTACGGAATTCGTTTCTGCAACGCCGCACCCCGTGATTGCCTTGATCACGGAATGGCTGAACGCCGATGGTGTCACCGAGACACGCGATGAGGATTCCGACCTGGGCGGCACCATGAGGCTGGGCGGGCAGGAATGCCGGTTGCTGGCCGATACCCTGGTCAGGGACCTGTACGGTAGTGATATAATCCTGGAGAGGCACCGGCACCGCTACGAGTTCAACAATAATTACCGGACCAGGCTGGAACAGCACGGGTTGAAAATTGCAGGTATATCCCTGGATGAAAAGCTGGTGGAAATCGTGGAGTTGATTGATCATCCCTGGTTTGTCGGCTGCCAGTTTCACCCCGAGTTCAATTCTACTCCAAGGGACGGGCACCCGCTGTTTACCGGGTTCATCAATGCTGCCCTGTCCTGCCAGGTCGGCTTGCAACAGAAGGTCAAAAATGCGGTTATGTGACTTTGACGCGGGTGCAGACCTGCCGTTGTTCCTCATTGCCGGACCCTGCGTAATCGAATCAGAACAACTGGCGCTGGATACGGCCGGTTCCTTGCGGGATATCAGCGCAAAACTGTCGCTTCCTTTTATCTATAAATCCTCATTTGACAAGGCCAACCGGAGTTCCGGCGACAGTTATCGCGGTCCGGGGCTGGAACGGGGGTTGCACATCCTGCAGAAAGTGAAGGACGAGATCGGCGTACCGGTATTGACCGACGTGCACGAGGATACGCCGCTGGACGAGGTGGCCGCGGTCGCCGATGTTCTGCAAACCCCGGCATTTCTGTGCCGGCAGACAAATTTCATCCGTAATGTCGCTGCCTGCGGGTTGCCCGTGAATATCAAAAAAGGCCAGTTCCTTGCGCCCTGGGACATGGTGCAGGTGGTGGAGAAGGCCCGCGCAACGGGAAATGAGCGGCTGCTGGTGTGCGAGCGCGGCGCCAGTTTCGGCTATAACAACCTCATCACCGACATGCGCGCACTGGTCATCCTGCGGAAAACGGGCTGTCCCGTGGTGTTTGACGCCACCCACTCGGTACAGTTGCCGGGCGCCCGGGGCAGCCAATCGGGCGGCCAGCGGGAGTTTGTGCCGGCCCTGTCCCGGGCCGCGGTGGCCGTGGGCGTGGCCGGGGTATTCATGGAGACCCATCCCAACCCGGACGCGGCCCTCAGCGACGGCGCCAATTCCGTACCCTTGCATGACATGCCGGCATTGCTGGAAACGCTGGCCGACCTGGACCGTTACATTAAAGCGAAACCCGCATAATGTCCGAAATTACCCGGATTCAAGCTACCGAAGTCCTGGATTCCAGGGGGAATCCGACCGTTCAGGCAGACGTTGAAACGGCGCGGGGCAACACCGGCAGCGCCATGGCGCCGTCCGGGGCGTCGACCGGTTCGCGGGAGGCGCTCGAATTAAGAGATGGCGACGCCGGCCGCTACCGCGGCAAGGGCGTGTTGCAGGCCGTCAGCAACATTGAGAATATCCTGGCTCCGAAGCTGGTCGGTATGGACGCCTGCGACCAGGCCGGCATCGACCGGGCGATGCTGGAACTTGACGGTACGGAACACAAGAGCAGGCTGGGCGCCAATTCGATACTGGCGGTCTCCATGGCCGCAGCCCATGCCGCCGCGGCCGATGAACGCCTCCCGCTCTACCGCTACCTGGGGGGTGACGGCCCTTTTGACATGCCGGTGCCGATGATGAATATCATCAACGGCGGCGCCCATGCGGATAACAGCGTCGATATGCAGGAATTCATGATCCTGCCGGTAGGCGCCGCGAGCCTGGCCGAGGCGGTACGATACGGCGCCGAGATATTTCATGCGCTTAAATCGGTGTTGTCCGGTCGCGGGCTCAACACCGCGGTGGGAGATGAAGGCGGGTTCGCCCCGGACCTTGACTCCAACGAGGCGGCCCTGGAAGTCATTATGCGCGCTATCGAGACAGCCGGCTACGTCCCCGGCGCGGATATCATGCTCGGTCTCGATATCGCCAGCACCGAATTTTACCGGGACGGCAGGTACGTGCTCGCATCGGAAGACAAATCCCTGGGCGCTGACGAATTTCTCGATTACCTGGCGCCCTGGGTGGACAATTACCCGATAATCTCCATAGAAGACGGGATGGACGAGAACGACTGGGACGGCTGGCAGGCGTTAACGGACCGGTTCGGGGACCGCGTACAGCTCGTGGGCGACGACTTGTTCGTCACCAATACAGCCATCCTGCAACGGGGGATCGATCAAGGGGTGGCAAACTCAATCCTGGTCAAGGTCAACCAGATCGGCACCCTGACAGAGACCCGGGCTGCAATAGATATGGCGCGCAAGGCGGGCTACACCACGGTGATATCCCACCGTTCCGGTGAGACGGAAGACACTACCATTGCCGACCTGGCGGTGGCGACGTCGGCCCGGCAGATTAAAACCGGTTCCCTGTCGCGCTCGGACCGGGTGGCCAAGTACAACCGCCTGATCAGGATAGAGAAGGAACTGGGTAGTGATGCCGTCTACCCGGGGCGGGATGCATTTTCGAACCTGGCAAAACAGGCGCCCGGTGGTTAGCCCGCATTTGCGGATGAGATGAAATACCTTATCGTCATTATGCTGGTGTTGCTGGCCTTGTTGCAGTACCGTCTCTGGTTCAGTCCGGGCGGCATGGCCGACGTCAACGAACTCCAACAGGCGCAACAGGAACTGGTCCGGGGAAATGACCGCCTGCGGGAAAGAAATGCATCCCTTGCTGCCGAAGTCATCGACCTCAAACATGGCCTGGAGGCCGTCGAGGAACGCGCCAGGAGCGACATGGGGATGGTTAAGTCCGACGAGGTGTTCTACCAGATTATCGACAGCCCGGATACGGGCCACCAGGACCTGCTGCCTGAAACTCCCCTTGATGAGCCGGTCGTTGCTCCATGACGGGGTCGCCGGATTTCTGGGCCGTCATACCTGCGGGAGGTGTTGGACGGCGTATGGGAGCGGACAGGCCCAAACAATACCTGGAACTGTTGGACCGGACTGTTCTCGAACACAGCCTGCTGCCGTTCTGCAAGCACCCGTTGATCAAAGGCATAGCCGTTGTCGTCGCGGATAATGATGAGTACTGGCCGGCCCTGGCGCTGTCCGGTCATGACGGGATTGTCACCGCGTCCGCCGGCAGTGAGCGCTGCCATTCCGTACTGAACGGCCTCAGGCGTATCGGGGAAATTGCCGCTGACGATGACTGGGTGCTGGTTCACGATGCGGCCCGGCCCTGTGTGACGGCAGCCGATATCGACCTGCTGATTGCCGGGCTCAGGGACCATTCGGCAGGCGGTATCCTGGCCCTCCCCGTCAGTGATACGGTGAAACAGGCAGGACAGGATCATGCTATCGAGGCGACGCTGGACCGTCAACGGTTGTGGCGCGCCCTGACGCCGCAGATGTTCCGCCTGGGGTTGCTGCGGGATTCGATTGCCGCAGCCATAGCTGATAACCTGCTTGTCACGGACGAAGCCCAGGCCCTGGAACGCAGGGGTTACCGGCCGGGAATAGTGCAGGGCGGTCCCCACAACATCAAGGTTTCGAGGACGGAGGACCTTGCCCTGGCAGAGTTCTATTTGAAAAGATATTTGAACTCAGGCCGGGGACAGAATTAATTCTGTCCCCATAATTGCGTGTGACCCCAAATATCGGGACAGAATTAATTCTGTCCCCGTAATTGCGTGAGAAAACAATGAGAATAGGTCACGGTTACGATACCCACAGGTTCGTCGGCGGGCGCCCGCTGGTGCTGGGCGGCGTCAACGTCCCCCATGACAAGGGTCTGCTTGCCCATTCCGACGGCGACGTCGTCATCCATGCGCTGTGCGATGCCCTCCTGGGGGCGGCCGCGCTTGGCGACATCGGCATGCATTTTCCGGACAGCAACAAGGACTTTAAAAACATGGACAGCAGAGTCCTGTTGCGGCGGGTCCGGTCATTGCTGGAGCAAAAGTCATACACCGTGGTAAATGCTGACATTTCCATCATCGCCGAAGAACCTGAAATGGCGCCCCATATCGTCGCCATGCGGGATAACCTGGCTGCCGACCTGTCAATAGCCGCGGACGCCGTTAACATCAAGGCGACCACCAACGAAAAAATGGGTTCCATCGGCAACCGGGAGGGCATAGCCGTACATGCCGTTGCGCTGATCGGGTGATACACCGTCCGCAATAAATTCGCCCGGTAGATTTTTTTCTTGACGCACCGCATCGAGCTCCTATACTGAAATGGCATATGTACCCGCGTTTCAGACATCTCCATTTCATACACGTACCACTCCGTTACGCGAGCCGCTGATGTCTTCCGCATAACGGTTTAATTTATCAAAATGACGTCGGGCGTTATTCATGAACTGTTTATGTGAGGGTAATAAAGTGTACCGGTTGGGTTTAATAATTTTTGGCCTGCTGATCAGCGTCATGGGTATTTATGGTCCGTTCCTGTATGCTGCCGAAGCGGCTGGGGAGGAGCATCAAGAGGAAGACCGCAAGCAGGTAGAGGGTGACCATGCCCACGGACATGCGCATACGCCGGTCGGCCGCCCGGCCACGGAACCCGGCCATGCGCATACTGAGGAAGGGTATGAGCATTTAGAGGAAATCATCGTCACCGGCGACCCGCTGGGTGACGTCGATTCACACATGGTGATGCCCGTGAAGGTCCTGGGAAGGGACGAACTGGAAACCCGGAGCATCCGTAATATCGGGGAAGCCGTTGGCAATGAACTGGGCGTGTCCACCAGTGATTTCGGCACGGCCGTGGGGCGTCCGGTGATCCGCGGCCTGGCAGGCACCCGGGTAGGTGTGCTCGAAAACGGCACCAGCACGATGGATGTATCCAACATAGGCGCGGACCATGCGGTCCCCACGGAACCGGCCTTCGCGCGCCAGGTTGAAATATTCCGCGGGCCCGCAACGCTGCTGTTCGGCAGCGGCGCAAGCGGCGGTGTGGTCAACGTCGTCAATGACCGCATCCTCAAATATGTCCCGGATGACCTGGAAGGCAATATATCGTTGCAATACGAAACCGTTTCCGACGGTGTGAACGGCGCCGGGAGTTTCAATTTCGGCAAGGGCAACATTGCCGTACACCTGGACGGGATGAAGCGCCACACCAATGACTACGAAATTTCCGGGTACGCGGACCTGAACAGGGAGCCCGGGGATGAAATGGTAAAAGGCGTCCTGGAAAACAGCTATGTTGAATCGGAAAGCGTATCCATGGGCCTGTCCTTTGTCAGTGAACGCGGGTTCGTCGGTTTTGCCGTGAGCCGGTATGACAGCAATTACGGGATAGTGGTTGGCCATCACCATGGTGAAGAAGACCATTTCGATGAGATCGACCTTGATATGGACGACGGCCACCACGAGGACGAGGATGGCCACCACGAGGAGGAAGAAGGCCACCATGAGGATGAGGACGGCCACGAGGAGGAAGAGGGCCACCACGAGGACGAGGACGGACACGAGGAGGAGGAAGGCCACAACGAGGACGAAGACGGCCACGAGGACGAAGACGGCCACGAGGATGAGGAAGGCCACCACGAGGACGAAGACGGCCACGAGGAGGACGAAGGCCACCACGAGGACGAAGACGACCATGACGGCACAGACCACCCTGATGACGAAGAGCATCACGGGGAAGAAGGCGACACCCATATTGATCTTGGAGTAACCCGCTACGACTTTGAAGCGTCGCTATACGAGCCATTTGCCGCGATACACCGCATCAAGACACGCTGGACATTTTCTGACTACATTCACCATGAGGTGGAAGGGAATGGCGATATAGCGGTGACTTTTTCCAACGAGGAAGTCGGAGGCCGGGTTGAGATCGTCCATCACCCCCTGGGCGGCTGGCAGGGGGCTTTCGGCATCCAGTACCATTACAAGGAATTTTCAGCGCTGGGTGAAGAAGAATATCTTCCGCCTTCGGAACTGGAGTCCATCGCTGCCTTCCTGCTGGAAAAAAGCGACTTCGGCAAGTGGCATGCGGAAGTCAGCGCCAGGTACGAATACCAGGAAACCAGTTCGGAAGCCGGCCAGGGCACCAGTCATGACCTGTTCAGCGTATCCGGTGGCTTGAACTGGGGCTACCACGAGGGCTATGAACTGGGCCTGATGGTTACCCATGCGCAACGCGCCCCGTCCCTGGAGGAACTGTATTCGGCTGGGCCCCACCTGGCGACGGTTACGTTTGAATACGGCGATTCCGACCTGGGCAAGGAAAAGTCCACCAATATCGATCTTTACTGGCGCAAGACGACAGGCATGCTTACCCTTACCGCCAACCTGTTCTACAACCGGATCAATGACTTCATATTCCTGCGGGAGCAGGACCGGAACGGGGACGGCATCGCGGACTGGGTGCACGATGACTTCAGCGGCGACCTTGCTGACATACGGCCGCCGAGAGAGGAGGGCGCGCATCTGCTGGTGGCACAGGTACAGCAGACCGCCGAATTCATGGGCTTTGAAGTGGAAGGGGTGTTACATGCCCTGCATGGCAGCTACGGCGCAATGGATGTTCGTTTATGGGCGGACTACGTGGAAGGGGAACGCAGCGACAATGTCAACCTGCCGCGTATCACTCCCTGGCGTTACGGTGCCGGCATGACTTACTTTCAGGGTCCCTGGTTTGCGTCCGTAAACTATACCCGCGTGAACAGGCAGAATGACACCGCGCTGTTCGAATCGTCAACTGCGGGTTACCATGACCTGAAACTCTATACCAGCTACCGGATGAGTGTTGGAGACAACAATGTCACCCTGTTTGCCAGCGCCAGCAACCTGCTGAATGAAGAAATCCGCCGGCATACCTCTTTTGTAAAAGACCTGGCGCCCATGCCGGGACGTTCAGGAATATTTGGCGTGCGCGTATCATTCTAGCGGTAAATTTCGCGTTGCCATGTTTTGAAGCCAGGTGTTATTCTGGCGTCGTTCCCGGAAGCGGAGATTATCATAATGTCGTTGTTTGAAATCAAGGTTGTTGCAGCATTGGCCATCCTCGCAGTAGGTATTATCGGCGGGGTGATCCCGCTACTGGCGGCCCGGCACGATACAAGCCGCCGCTTTCTCTCACTTGGCAATGCCCTGGCTGGCGGTATCTTCCTGGGCGCCGGGTTCATCCACCTGCTGCCTGAGGCTGCTGAAGCGCTGGAGGGAGTGGTCGACTACCCGCTTGCCCCATTGCTGGCGGCCGTCGGCGTTGTTGCGCTCCTGCTGATTGACCGGGTCCTGTTTGAGTCTGGCCATGCGAGCGGGACCGGCGAGGAAGAGGGCTCGCGCCAACCGATCTATCCCCTGGTTCTGCTGGTCGTTCTGTCCATCCATTCCGTGATTGCAGGCATCGCCCTGGGGATCGAATCCGAACTGGCCGCTTCCCTGCTGGTCATGGTCGCCATTCTGTCACATAAAGGCTCTGCTGCATTTGCCCTCATGGTCAGCGTGCAGGCTGCCGGCGCCGACCGCAGACGCCTCAGGCGGACCCTGACAATTTTCGTCGTGATGACGCCCATCGGGATCATGCTCGGGACGCTTGCATCGGGCTTCTTTGAAGGCCATACTGCGCTGCTGGTCGAGGGCAGTTTCAATGCGCTGGCTGCGGGAACCTTCGTCTACGTGGCCATCCTGGACGTAATCGATGCGGAAATGTCCAGGACTGATGATCGTATTGCGCATTTCGTGCGCAGTTCCCTGCTTGGTGAAGACGACGTGCCCATGCCGGTACAGGATACCGACCGCATAGCCAAGTTCGTATTGATATCCGTGGGTCTCATCAGTATGGCCATACTTGCGCTCTGGGTGTAAGCGTTGATTTTCACGGTGAATCCATGAACCACACGCAGCGCGATGGCGGCGGTCACAGCCACGGCCACCATCATGGCAGTGCCGGGCACGACCATTCCCACGACTTGCGCAGTGCCGGCAAGCGCAGCTTGGTTGCCGCTTTTGTCCTGATTGCCGCCTTTATGTTTGTCGAGGTCGCCGGCGGCATTATTTCCGGCAGCCTGGCCTTGCTTGCCGACGCGGGACACATGTTGACCGATGCGGCATCCATCGCACTGGCCCTCACCGCCATGTATTTTGCCGAGAGACCCCACTCCGTACAGCGCACCTTTGGTTATCACCGGCTGGAAATCCTGGCTGCCCTGGTAAACGCGCTGGCGCTCTGGCTGATTGTCGCCTGGGTGCTGTTCGAGGCTTATGACCGCTTCACGTCCGTCACCGGGATAGACGGCGGGTTGATGCTGGGCATAGGCGTCATCGGCCTTTGCGTCAATCTCGGCGCGGCCAGGATCCTGCACAGGTCCTCCAGTCACAATATCAACATCGAGGGAGCATTTCTGCACGTTATCGCGGACCTGCTGGGATCGGTCGGTGTGGTCATTTCAGGTATCCTGATATGGACCCTGGGCTGGACTCTTGCCGACCCCATAGCCAGCGTGATCATCGCAATTCTTATACTTGTCAGCAGTTGGCGGCTGATGAAGAAGGTCGTTCACGTGCTGCTCGAGGGTACTCCGGAACATGTTGACGTATATCAACTTTGCAGCAAACTGGAAGCGGTGGAAGGTGTTACCCTGGTCCATGACATCCATGTCTGGACCCTCTCTGCAGGCAACGAAGCACTCACCGCGCATATCCTGATAGATCCTGACTACCCGGGGGATGCGGAAGACCTGCGCCTGCGTCTGCGGGACATTATCTACAACGATTTCGGCATCGGTCACATAACCCTGCAGGTAGAAAAATCACTGGAAGGCTGCTCTGAAGACCACCATTTTGATCACCTGGCGACCCCTGTGGGTTCGGCAGACTGACCTGGTCCGTATCCCGTGACCACTGGGGTGGTAGTAAACTTCTTGACGATGATCATTGGTATCCTGTAATCTTTATTCATAATGTCAGTCAGGTATAAACAGTTTACAGGTTGGTTTCTTGCTGCCCTGATCCTCTTCGGACAATCGGTTGCGCTTGCCCACGAATCCGGCCATGATCTCAAGTTCACCGACGAGTATTGTGTTCAATGCCTGACACAGTCCGTAGTTGACGACAAGGCAGTTGTCCCGGTATCTGAATTTACAGTCCTGTCTTCTGCCGGCAATGTCCGGGTACCGGATGAAGGCAGATATTATTCCCCTTGTTCACGTACTAACTCCGCACGCGCCCCTCCTGTATCTCCCGCATAACGTTTCAAGTCTGTTTGTCCGAATAACGCGCGCCGTTATTCCCGAATTGGTTATGAGGAGGTATTGGAATGTACTGGTACAACCTGAAATTTATTGTCCTGTTGAGTGTCGTTACGGGCATTCATGGGTCGTTCGCGCTTGCCGATGAGCCGGCCGATCACGCCCACACGCAAGAAGCCGGCGAACACACGCCTGCCGGTGGTGAGACTATCGAGGAGATCAAGGTCACTGCCGACCCGTTATCCGAGGTCGATGCTCATATAATCAGACCTGTCCAGGTCCTGTCGAAAGAAGAACTGAAATCCCGCAGCATCCGCAACGTTGGTGAAACGGTTGCCAATGAACTGGGTGTCTCGTCCAGTGATTTCGGCACGGGAGTGGGCCGTCCTGTTATCCGGGGGCTGGGCGGCAGCCGCGTGCAGGTGCTGGAAAATGGGCTCAGCACCATGGACGCAGCTGCTCTCAGCGCTGATCATGGGGTGCCGTTGGAATCGGTGTTCAGCCGGCAGGTTGAGATTTTTCGCGGTCCCGCAACGCTGCTGTTCGGCAGCGGCGCAAGCGGCGGCATTGTCAATTATGTGAACGGCCGCATACTGGATTACGTGCCTGACGACGTGGAAGCCGAGGTGGCCTTGCAATATGAAACGGTCTCGGACGGTATGACCGGCGCCGGCAGCATGAACTTCGGCGCAGGTAATTTTGCCTTCCACATAGACGGAATGGCGCGCAATACCGACGATTACAATATCCCGGGATTTGGCGAACTGGAGCCGGGCGAGTCCCGGCGCGGCGTCCTGGAGAACAGCAGTATTGATACGGAGAATATATCGGGAGGCTTGTCCTGGATCGGGCGGCGCGGATTTGTCGGGTTTTCCGTCAGCCGGTATGAAAACAACTATGGCATACAGGGACATCACCACCATGGTGAAGAGAATGGACATCTTCACGGTATGGATGACATGGATCTTCATGACGATGAGGACGAGCATCACGACGAGGAAGAGGAACATCATGATGATGAGGACGAGCATCACGACGAGGAAGAGGAACATCATGACGATGAGGACGAGCATCACGACGAGGAAGAGGAACATCATGACGATGAGGACGAGCATCACGACGAGGAAGAGGAACATCACGACGATGAGGATGAGCATCACGACGAGGAAGAGGAACATCATGACGATGAGGACGAGCATCACGACGAGGAAGAGGAGCATCATGACGATGAGGACGAGCATCACGACGATGAAAACGGGCGCCATGACGATGAGGAAGAGCATCATGATGATGAAGACATGGACCATCATGACGATGAGGAAGAGCATCACGACGATGAGGAAGAGCATCATGATGATGAAGACATGGACCATCATGACGATGAGGAAGAGCATCACGACGATGAGGAAGAGCATCATGACGATGAGGAAGAACATCATGACGATGAGGAAGAGCATCATGACGATGAGGAAGAACATCATGACGATGATGAGGAAGACGGACATCATGATGAAGAGGACGATGAACACGGCCATGATGAGGAGGAAGAAGGTGGTGTACGCATCGACATGAGACAGACCCGTTACGATTTTGCCGCGGCCCTGGATGATCCGTTCCCCGGTCTGAGCCGCATCAAGATGCGCTGGGGTTTCAATGACTACCAACACGATGAAATCGAACCGAGTGGAGAGGTGGCCACAGCCTTTGACAATGAGGAGGTGGAAGGCCGCGTGGAGTTCGTCCATAACCCCATCGGCGACTGGAACGGCGTTGTCGGTTTCCATTACCGTCACAAGGACTTCGCGGCCGTAGGCGCCGAGAGTTTTGTCCTGCCGTCGGAACTGGAATCGGTCGGGGTATTCATCCTGGAGCGAACCGATATCGGACAATGGCATATTGACCTGGGCGCAAGGTTTGAACACCAGGACTCGAGCGCAGAGACAGGTGCGCAAAATGATTACGACCTGTTCAGCGCCTCCGGCGGTTTAAACTGGGATTATGCCCCGGGCTACCAGGTCGGCCTGTCCGTGAGCCATGCCGAAAGAGCGCCGTCGATTGAGGAGTTGTATGCGATGGGTCCTCACCTGGCGACCGCGACGTTTGAGATCGGTGATACCAACCTGGATAAGGAAAAGTCCAATAATGTCGATATCTACTGGCGTAAAACGGCGGGTAAATTCACTGTTACGGCCAACTTCTTCTATAACCGGATTGATGATTACGTCTACAAGCAGGAACAGGACCTGAACGGGGACGGTTTCGCCGACCGGGTCGCGGAAAATTTTGACGGCAACCCGGCAAATATCCTGGACCCGCATGACGACGAGGAACCCTTGCTGGTTTACCTGAGTCAGGACGATGCGGAATTTCTGGGATTTGAAGCGGAAACCAGGGTGCGGCTTATTGAAAATGACCGCGACAGGATGAGTTTGCGTTTATGGGGAGACTACGTGGAAGGCGAACGCAGCAACGGTATCAACCTGCCGCGTATCACACCCTGGCGCTTCGGTTCCGGTCTTACGTACTCCCGCGGCGCCATGTCTGCATCCGTCAACTATACCCGCGTGAATGAACAGGACAATACCGCGCCGTTGGAGACGGATACAAGCGGCTATCACCTGCTGGATATCCATGCCGATTACACGTTCAGGCTGGGCGGCAACACGGTATCACTGTTTGCCCGTGCTTCCAACCTGCTTGATGAGGAGATACGGCGGCATATTTCATTCGTGAAAGAGCAGGCGCCGTTGCCGGGACGTTCCGGCATATTCGGACTGCGTATATCTCGCTAGCAGTCTGTCGGACTTGGGTGTCAGGATTGTTCTTGCAGACCATCATTCAGGCCCGTTCATCCCGACAAAGGGCACTGGCACGCAAGATTAATATATACAGGTATTCAATGGGTGTACTCAACCCGCAACAGGCGCCC
>JAPOQU010000117.1 GCA_026710545.1 Gammaproteobacteria bacterium
ACAGGCCGATTTACAGCGCTATTTCCGGGTCTCGCCGCCCTCTGTGCATCGCATGTTAACCCAGTTGGAAGACCATGGACTCATCACGAAACAGCCCGGCGTGGCGCGCAGCCTGTCACTGGCAATCCCACTCAGTCAACTCCCGGCGCTTGATTGATTTTCAGCTGCCAATCGATCAGAATTAAATTGAAACGGTACTACTTTGGGAACTGATACGATGATTAGAATGAGGGTATCTGAGCAAGAGGCGAACGCAATACTTTCAATTATAAATCATGCCACCTTTAAAAAAGGAAAGAGAAAATTCTGGCATACCGGTGTAAACCAAAATGGAGAGCCACAGGCGTCATGGCACAGTATGTGTTGGTTATTCGTTTGGGCTACAACAGGACAACAAAGTGGTGAGACGAAGAGGCAAGCCCGACAGGCCTTTGATGACATTTTCCATGCCTCTTATGATTCCCAGAGTCTACAACTTCCTCTGGGGAAGGCGCGCAAGGATAGATATTTGTAGCGCAATGGGGATTTGCTGTCACTTGTGTGAGTTTGTAGCCGGCATTAACCGCTCGGGCACCATTTCGCATTATGAAATTTGAGCCCAGGATGGCTTGAATTGTTTTCTATCTCCCGGCTACATCAGCCACCGACGCCGCCGTCTGCCCGAACAGCATCTTGCGAGCCTCCTCATCGTCCTCAAACCGGCGCCGCAGTTCCTTGCCAAGATCTTTACCGGCAGCAACCGCAGACCTGGCTTTCATCCGTTCATCCCAGGCCTTGACGCGTGGAAACCCGTCCAGGCTCTGGTTCACCCGCTCATGCACCACTACCCAGGACCAGGAGGCCATGTCGGCAATGGAATAGTCTCCGCACAGGTAGTCCTTGTCCGCCAACTGCTTTTCGATGACACCCAGCAAGCGGTTGTATTCATCGCCATAGCGATTCAGGGCGTACGGGATTTTCTCGGGAGCGTAATTGGTGAAATGGCCGAGCTGGCCCGCCATGGGACCCAGGCCGCCTACCTGCCAGAACAACCATTGCATGACCTCAATCCTGGCCCGCGGGTCCGCCGGAATGAAACGCCCGGTCTTCTCCGCAAGGTACACCAGGATGGCGCCTGACTCGAACACGGAGACCGGTTCCCCTTCCACGTCATGGTCGACGATGGCCGGCATGCGGTTGTTGGGGCTGATGGCCAGAAATTCCGGCTTGAACTGGTCTCCCCGCCCGATATCCACCGGAATCAGCCGGTATTCGAGCCCGCATTCTTCCAGCATTATCGAGATTTTCCAGCCGTTGGGGGTCGGCCAGTAGTATAAATCTATCATTTGTAAATTGTTTCCGCGTGTCTGTGAATTTGGAGGGTTAAAGGCAGGTAACTATAACATGGCAGAATTGGTTTTTTTATCTATACTAATAGGTTAAGAGACAGGTTTTTTCCTGCTTTCGCCGGAATGGCTTGTCCCAATATTCAAGAGGTGCTTAAAATGATCTCAGCTCGGTTTATTTTACGGGTGTTGCTGCCCGTTCTTATTTTCTCTCCCGTTGCAGGCTATACCCAGTCGATGAGCGTCATAGGCGGGGGCTCATACGCCCGCAACTGTTTCATGTCTGCCACCCTGGCCATCCAGTTGAACTCGGCAAGCAAGGAGAGTGTCGAGGAGTGCAACCAGGCCATCCTGCATGGCAGGCTGACCCGCAAGGACCTGTTGGCCACTTATGTCAATCGCGGCATCCTGTACGGCGCCATGGAGGATTATCAGAAAGCGCTGAAAGATTACCGGACTGCTGTTGAACTGGAACCGGTGACAGGCGAGGTCTATGTGAACCTCGGCAACCTTTACCTGCTGAGCCAGAAATATGACGTGGCGATTCAACAGTACACCACTGCCATTGAACTGACCCTGGCGAAAAACCACATCGCCCATTTCAACCGCGCCATGGCTTATGAGAACAACAAGGACTACGACAATGCCGAGGCGGATTATCGCCGGGCCATGGAACTGTCGCCGGAGTGGGTCCTGCCCCAGCTACGCCTGGAGCGCATGATCAGGAATATAGAAAAAGGGCAGACCTGACCTCCGAAAACCCGGGGTCTGAGTTAAAATACACACAGGAAGTAACCGTAACCCCATATTCAAAGAGAGGGCGATATGCCGGATTTTGCCGATATCACCGGCTACCTGCGGAAAAAGGACAAACGGTTAGGGACAATTATCAGTGAAATCGGTGCCTGCGGGTTGGCAGGGCGGCGCGCCGACCTTGAGTTCCTGACCGGTATCATCATCAGCCAACAGTTATCCACGGCGGCGGCAGATACCATTATCGCCCGCTTCCGCGCGCTCTACCCTGACGGCAAAATCACAGCCGGGGGAATTCTCGAAACGCCCGACAGCGCCCTGCGTGCAACCGGACTCTCCGCAAGAAAATGTGACTACATCAAGGACCTGTCCGGGAAGATCAGCGACAACTCCCTGGATCTCGCAAAACTCCAGTCGGCAGATGACGACACCATCCGCCGGGAGTTGCTGCAGGTAAAAGGCATCGGCGACTGGACGGTGGATATATACCTGATGTTCGGCCTGGCGCGGCTGGATGTATTCCCGGTCAAGGACCTGGCGCTGCGAAAAGCAGTTGCTTCAGTTTACGGGGTCTCCCCCGATGACATGCCAGCGCTTCTGGAAGTAGCCGGCCACTGGCGTCCCTACCGCAGCGTCGGTTCCTGGTATTTATTCCGTTACAGAAACACTTATTCCTTGTGACTGCTCCCCGCCCTAAAGGACGGAGCTTCCTGCTTCACAGGCTACTGCGGGAAACAGTCCCGTCTTACGCAAGCCTCCACAGGCAGAGACGGACAGCCCTTCCGCCTTTAACTTCAAAATCCCCTGCTGCCTGATAGTGCGGGCAGCATTGATGTCGCGGTCATGTTCATGGCCGCAGGACCCGCAGTGCCACTGCCGCACGGACAACGGCATGACATCAGCTCTGACCCCGCATACAGAACAGGTCTTACTCGATGCGAACCACGGGTCAACCTGAACCAGGTGCTTGCCCGTCCACCGGGCCTTGTAGCCCAGCTTCCGTAACAACTCATTCCATGACGCATCCGCAATAGACTTGGCCAACTTCCTGTTCTTCAGCATGTTCCTGACCTTCAGTGTCTCCACGCAGACCGCTTGGTTCTCGTCAATCAAACGTTTCGACAGTTTATGTTGACAGTCATTGCGCGCATTCGTTACCTTCTCATGCACCTTCGCCACCAGCACGCGCGCCTTGTTGCGATTGGCTGACCCCTTCTGTTTCCGGGACAGGGACGCCTGCTTACGCCGCAGGTTGGCCTGTGCCTGCTTTAAGAACCGGGGGTTGGACTCCTTGTAGCCGTCGCTGGTGATGGCCAGGTGAGAGAGCCCCATGTCCAATCCGATGACTGCTTCCTCGTCCATACTGCCAATGGGCGCCGGCAACGGCTCACCATCGTCACACAAGACGGATGCGTAGTACTTCCCCGTCCAACTACGGGAGACCGTCACCGTCTTCATCTTCCCGACCAGTTCACGATGCAGTACCGCCCGGACGGTACCCACCTTCGGCAGGTACAGACTGTTACCGTCCACCACGTTAACCCGTTGCGGATAGGACAGGGACTGTTTGCCGTGCTTGCGCTTGTAGTTGGGATACCTTGCCTGTTTCTTGAAAAACCGCTCAAACGCAGTGTCCAGATGCAACAGCGATTGCTGCAAGGCCTGGCTGTCTGCATCCCGTAACCAGGCCGTGTCTTCAAGACGCTTTAACTCAACCAGTTTATCCAGCGTCATACGTTGTGTAATACTCTCTCCCCGTGCCTTCCAGGCAGTACTGCGCCAGTTAAGCGCATAGTTGTAGACCCAACGCACGGCGCCGAACTGAAAGGTCAGGGCCGCCTGCTGTGCAACAGTGGGATACAGGCGGACTTTGGTGGCTTTGACCATGCCCCTATTGTATCATTGGTCTATGGCCAGATCAAATGAATATCGTACCGGCAGACATTGTGTATTCGCTCTGCATGTCCACTTGGTGTTTGTGACAAAGTATCGCCGCAACGTGTTGTCGGAATTAGCAATACGTGACCTCAAAGACAGCTTCGCAAAAGTCTGTACCGACTTCGAGGCGCAGCTTATCGAGTGCGACGGGGAAGACGACCATGTGCACCTGCTTATCAACTACCCGCCCAAGGTGGCGCTGTCCAAACTGGTCAACAGCCTCAAAGGCGTGTCCAGCCGCAGACTGCGCCGCAACAGGCCGGAAGTGGCAGGACGTTACCGACAGGGTGTATTGTGGTCGCCATCCTATTTCGCAGCATCCTGCGGCGGAGCGCCGCTTGACATCATCCGGAAATATGTCGAAGAACAGCGAATGCATTGAACAACTTGCGCCTTATATCCCCGCCATCAATGACGGGGTTTTACGGCGCGTTGGATAATCAACTAATCACGGCATCAAGAATACCCGACTAAAATAGTCAAAAATATACTTGACTAAAATAGTCGGATATGTAAGGATACGCGCCCCTTAACCTGCTGAGACACCTGTTATGCGTTTAACGACGAAAGGGCGCTACGCCGTTACAGCCATGCTGGACCTGGCATTGCACGAGAGTTATGGTCCTGTCAACCTGATGGATATATCCAAGCGGCAGGGCATCTCCCTGGCGTACCTTGAGCAGTTATTCCTGCGTTTGAGAAAGGGCGGGCTGATAGCCAGTTCAAGAGGTCCGGGCGGGGGCTACCGCCTGCAGCAATCCCGGTCCGACATTTCCGTGGCGGACGTGATCCGCGTCGTGGATGAGCAGGTCGACGCCACCCGTTGCGGCGGCAACCAGAACTGCCAGGCCGACGAACGCTGCCTTACCCATGACCTTTGGGAAGACCTGAGCACGCATATTACCGACTTTCTCAGCGCCGTCAGCCTGTCCGACCTGGTCCAGCGGCGTTCGGTGAAACAGGTTTCAGCCAGACAGGACCATGTCCTGGTAAGGATGTGATTCAAGCAACAACAGAGGTAACGACCGATGTCGAATAACCAGATTGCACTGACCGACCGCGCCGCGGAGCACGTAAGGAATTACCTGACTAAAACCGCCGAAGGGCTCGGCTTGCGGGTCGGCGTGAAACCCACGGGTTGCTCCGGCTACCAGTATATTGTCGAGGCCGCGCAGGCGGTAAATGAACAGGATACGTCGTTTGAGACAAACGGCGTCACCGTTGTCATCGACGAGCACAGCCTCCGCTACCTGGCCGGCACGGAACTGGATTTCGTGAAGGAAGGGCTGAACGAGGGGTTCAGGTTTCATAACCCGAACGTGAGCGAGACCTGTGGCTGCGGCGAGAGTTTCAGCATTACCGATAACCCGGCGAACCAGGAGTAGGCCATGACAGACGAGACGGCAAAAGTCGAGGAACTGGTACACCAGGACTACGAACACGGTTTCGTCACGGATATCGATACCGATACCGTTGCGCCCGGTCTGAACGAAGACGTGATAGCGCTGATCTCAGCCAAGAAGGAAGAACCCGAATGGCTGCTGGAATGGCGCCTCAAGGCCTTTGAGCACTGGACACGCATGGCCGAACCGTCCTGGGCCCATGTGCACTACCCGCCCATAGACTTCCAGGGCATATCCTACTACTCTGCCCCGAAAGCCGGAACGGACGGTCCCAAGAGCCTGGATGAAGTGGACCCCAAGCTGCTGGAGACCTATGAGAAACTGGGCATCCCGCTGCACGAACAGAAAATGCTGGCCGGGGTCGCGGTGGACGCCGTGTTTGACAGCGTCTCCGTGGCAACCACATTCAAGGAAAAACTCGCGGACGCCGGTGTCATTTTCTGTTCTTTTTCAGAAGCGGTACAGAACCATCCGGACATTGTGAGGGAATACCTGGGCAGCGTCGTCCCGGTCGCGGACAACTATTACGCGGCATTGAACTCTGCAGTTTTCACCGACGGTTCGTTCTGTTTCATCCCGAAAAACACCCGCTGCCCCATGGAACTGTCCACCTACTTCCGCATCAACGCGGCCAACACCGGGCAGTTTGAAAGGACCCTGGTCGTAGCCGAGGAAGGCAGCCACGTAAGCTACCTCGAGGGCTGCACGGCGCCCATGCGTGACGAAAACCAGTTGCACGCCGCGGTGGTGGAACTGGTTGCCCTGGACAACGCCGAGATAAAGTATTCGACAGTACAGAACTGGTACCCGGGCGATGAAAACGGCGTAGGCGGCATCTACAACTTCGTAACCAAGCGCGGCGATTGCCGCGGCGCCGGTTCCAGGATTTCCTGGACCCAGGTCGAGACCGGTTCGGCCATTACCTGGAAATACCCCAGTTGCATCCTGCGCGGCGATAATTCCAGCGGCGAGTTCTACTCCGTCGCGGTCACGAACAACTATCAGCAGGCGGACACCGGCACCAAGATGATCCACCTGGGCAGGAACACGCGCAGCACCATCATCTCCAAGGGCATCTCGGCAGGGAAGGCGCAAAATGCTTACCGGGGGCTGGTCAATATCAGCAAACGCGCCGACAACGCCCGAAATTATACCCAGTGTGATTCCCTGTTGATGGGGGACACCTGCGGCGCCCATACCTTCCCCTACATAGAAACCCGGAACGCGAGCGCGATCGTGGAGCATGAGGCTACCACGTCCAAGATCAGCGACGACCAGTTGTTCTACTGCCGCCAGCGCGGGATTGACGAGGAGGACGCCGTCAACATGATAGTCAACGGGTTCTGCAAGGACGTGTTCAAGGAACTGCCCATGGAGTTTGCCGTGGAGGCGCAGAAACTTCTGAATATTACCCTGGAGGGCGCGGTGGGATGACAATGACGAACAAACAGTGGAATGACGATGTTAACAATTAACAATTTAAAAGTCGGAATCGGCAACAAGCAGATCCTGAAAGGCCTGGACCTGACGGTTAATACCGGCGAGGTACACGCCATCATGGGACCCAATGGTTCGGGCAAAAGCACCCTGGCGAACGTGCTGGCAGGGCGGGACAACTACGAGGTCATGTCCGGTACGGTCGAATACGACGGCCGCGACCTGTTTGAGCTTGCCCCGGAAGAACGGGCCCGGGAGGGTATTTTCCTGGCATTCCAGTACCCGGTGGAAATACCCGGCGTGAACAACATCTACCTGCTCAAGGCGGCGCTGAACGGCATCCGCAAGCACCAGGGCAAAGGCGCGCTGGACGCGGTCGAATTCCTGCAGGTGGTGCGGGAAAAAATGAAGCTGGTGAAAATGGACGAGAGCCTGCTCAACCGGTCCGTGAACGAAGGCTTCTCCGGCGGCGAGAAAAAACGCAACGAGATTTTCCAGATGGCGGTCCTGGATCCGCGCCTGGCCATCCTGGATGAAACGGATTCCGGCCTGGACATCGACGCACTGAAAACTGTTGCGGAAGGCGTCAATTCGTTACGCAACGAATCCCGCTCCATCGTTCTCGTAACCCATTACCAGAGGTTGCTGAACTATATTGTCCCTGATTACGTGCATGTGCTGTCGGATGGAAAGATCATCCGCTCCGGCAGCCGCGAACTGGCTGTTGAACTTGAGGAAAAAGGGTACGACTGGGTCAGACAGGAGGCCAGGGCAGCATGAGTGAGGCAGCCGTCAGCCATTATCTCGCGGAATACGAACAGTTCAGGGATACCCTGACGGCCCCGTGGTTCGCACAACCTCGCGCTGCAGCTCTGGATTTCCTCAGGACCAACGGTTTCCCCTCGCGCAGGACGGAACAGTGGAAATACACTGATGTCACCCCCATCACCAGGAAGAAATTCACTGTCGGGAGGTCCGCACCGGCAGCTGTTGACGATGCGTTCGTGGACAGCCTGCGATTTTCCCGGCTGGATTGCCACGAACTGGTGTTTATCAACGGCAGTTTTTCCGCGGCGTTGTCGCGTAACGAACCACTGCCCGAGGGCGTGGCCGTACAGCCGTTACAGTCGGTGAAACCGGATGATGCCCTCCTGCTCGACTCCTGTTTCGTAGACGGGGAAATAAAAAACGCCTTTTCCGCGCTGAACACGGCATTTGTCAACGACGGTGTTCTTATCCATGTGCCGGACAATACGGAAGTGGCCATACCCATACACATCATTTACATTAGCGGTCAAGCCGATGCAACGCTGATGTCGAACCCGCGCAACCTGGTTGCGCTCGGCCGGAATGCCGGGGCAAGCGTGATCGAGTCCTTTGCCGGCATCCCCGATACCGAGTATTTAACCAACAACCATACCGCTATCCTGGGCCGGGCCGGTTCCCGCCTGGACTATTACAGTATCCAGCAGGAAAGCCAGCGCGCATACCATATCGGCAATACCCGCATCCGGCAGCAGGCCGACAGCAGGGTTGACTGTCACACCCTGTCCCTGGGCGGGAAACTGGCGCGCAGCGACATCGACGTCGAACTGGACGAACCGGGCGCCGAGGTAAAGCTCAACGGTCTGTATCTGACCAATAACCGCCAGCATGTCGACAACCATACCCTGGTTGAGCACAAACAGCCCCATACCACCAGCCATGAACATTTCCGGGGCGTCATGAACGGGCATTCCCGCGCGGTTTTCAACGGCAAGGTGATCGTGCACGAACAGGCCCAGAAGACGGAGGCTCACCAGTCCAATGCGAATCTGCTGCTCTCCGGCAACGCCGAGGTAGATACCAAACCGGAACTGGAGATCTACGCGGACGACGTCAAGTGCAGCCATGGCGCAACGGTGGGACAACTTGATGAGAACATGTTGTTCTACCTGCGTTCCAGGGGGGTCGATGAACATACGGCCCGGAGCCTGCTGACCTATGCCTTTGCCGAGGAGATAATCCGCGATATCAGGTTCCCCGAAATCCGCGAACGGCTGGAACACAGCATTGCCGGCGAGTTGCCCGACACCGACCTGATAGAGGAGTTCGTAAAATGAACTACCCGCAGGCCGTGCAGGCAGATACGGGGCCGGCAACAGGTTTCCCGGTGGAGACGTACCGGCAGGATTTTCCGATCCTGGAGCAGACCGTGCGCGACATGCCCCTGGTCTACCTGGACAACGCGGCAACTGCGCAAAAGCCGCGCCAGGTTATCGAAGTTCTGGATGACTATTATCGTTCCTACAATTCCAATATCCATCGCGGCGTGCATACCCTGAGTGAACTGGCAACGGATGCCTACGAGACGGCGCGTAAAAAAATTCAGCGCTTCATCAACGCCGAATCGCTGCAGGAGGTCATATTCGTACGCGGCACGACGGAGGGGATAAACCTGGTTGCGCAAAGCTACGGCAGGAGCAGGCTGGGCGCCGGGGATGAAATCATCGTCTCGACGATGGAACACCATTCCAACATCGTCCCCTGGCAGTTGTTGTGCGAACAAACCGGCGCCGTCCTGAAAGTCATTCCGATCAATGACGCCGGCGAACTGGATATGGACGAGTATAAAAACCTGCTGAACGAGAGGACCCGGATTGTTGCGATCGTCCATATCTCCAATGCCCTGGGCACGATCAACCCGATTGCGGAGATTACCGGGCAAGCCCATGCTGCCGGCGCCGTGGTAGTGATCGACGGCGCCCAGGCGGCGCCCCATACGAAGCTTGATATGGCCGCGCTGGATTGCGACTTCTATACCTTCTCCGGCCATAAATTGTTCGGCCCCACCGGGATTGGCGTGTTATACGGAAAACAGGCCTTGCTGGAGGACATGCCCCCGTACCACGGCGGGGGCGACATGATCAAGATGGTCACCTTTGAAAAAACCCTGTACAACGACCTGCCCTACAAGTTTGAAGCAGGCACGCCTTACATCGCCGGGGTAATCGGCCTGGGCGCGGCGGTTGACTACGTCAGCGACGTCGATTTGGACAGGATTCATGACTACGAACACGGGTTGTTGCGGTATGCCGCCGAGGCTGCCGCCACTGTGCCGGGATTGCGGCTGATCGGCACGGCCGCCGACAAGGCAAGCATCCTGTCTTTTGTTGTAGACGGGATTCACCCCCACGACCTCGGCACCATACTGGACCACGACGGCATAGCCATCAGGACCGGACACCATTGCGCCATGCCGGTGATGGAACGGTTCGGCATCCCTGCCACGGCCAGGGCCTCCTTTGCCTTTTACAACACGACTGAAGAAGTGGACAAACTGGTTGCGGGGATCGACAAGGCGAAAAACATATTCAAATAACGGCAATGTTCGACTTAAAAGATTTATACCAGGAAGTGATCGTCGATCACAACCGCAGTCCAAGGAATTTCGGCGAACTTGGCCCGCCCGGGAGAAAACTGGAAGGTTTCAATCCCTTGTGCGGCGACCGGCTGACTTTGTACCTGGACCAGGATGGAGACCGGATTGCCGATATTAAATTCAACGGTTCCGGGTGCGCCATCTCCATTGCATCAGCGTCGCTGATGACGGAGGGCGTCAAGGGAAAATCGGTACGGGAAGCCGAGACGGTCTTTGCCGGTTTTCACGAACTGCTGACCTGTGCCGACCTGGATATTGATATGACCCGCATGGGAAAACTGGCGGTCCTGGCCGGCGTGCGGGATTATCCCAGCCGGGTCAAATGCGCCACGCTGTGCTGGCACACGCTGCACGCATTACTGGCCGGTGACGAAGCGCCGGTATCCACGGAATAATCATGTACAGCAACGACCCTGTTACCGTTGTGCGTGACTGCGAAGCGATACTGATTCCCACGGGTACGCCCATCTCATTGCCCGAAGGCAGCCTCGTATTTATAACGCAGGCACTGGGAGGAAATTACACGGTCAACATAAACGGCAACCTTGCCCAGGTGGGCCCGAAGGACGCAGACGCCCTCGGCTTTGACGCATCGGGCTATATCAACCAGGACCTGGAACCCAATGAAGACGGATCCGTCAATGAAGAACACCTGTGGGATCAGATGCGCACCTGTTATGACCCGGAGATCCCGATCAACATCGTCGAACTCGGCCTGATATACGACTGCCGGATCTCACATTCCGGCGCGGGGGAAAACCAGGTGGAGGTGCTCATGACTCTTACCGCGCCGGCCTGCGGCATGGGCGATTTCCTGGCAGCCGACGTACAGAGCAAACTCGCCATCGTGCCGAACGTCGGCAACGTCAGCGTTGAACTTACCTTCGACCCGCCCTGGAGTCCGGAGATGATGACTGAAGCTGCGCGCCTGGAGACCGGCCTGCTGTAACCTGGATACAACCAACGAAAAAGAAGAAGAAAAACACTATGTCTGTTGAACAAACCCTGTCAATAATCAAGCCCGATGCAGTAGCCGGGAACCTGGTAGGTGCGATATACCAGCGCTTTGAAAACGCCGGGCTTAAAATCGTTGCGGCAAAAATGCTGCGCCTCGACGAACAACGGGCCGCCGAATTCTACGCGGTCCACAGGGAAAAGCCTTTTTTCCGGGAACTGGTCGATTTTATGGTATCCGGGCCCATTATGGTGCAGGTTCTGGAAGGCGAAGGCGCCGTTGCGAAAAACCGGGAACTGATCGGGGCCACGTTTCCCAGGGATGCCGAGCCGGGCACCATCCGTGCGGACTACTGCGACCGCGACGGTGACCAGGGAGAAAATGCGGTACATGGTTCTGACGCACCGGAAACTGCCCTGAACGAGATCCGCTTTTTTTTCGACGCAGACGAGATATGTCCGCGCAGCAGGTGATCCGGTGTGAATCTGTTCGATCTTGACCAGGCCGCCATGCGGGATTATTTCACCGGCATGGAGGAAAAACCATTTCGCGCTACGCAAGTAATGAAGTGGGTTTACCACCAGGGTGTAACCGACTTCGAAGCCATGACCGATTTGAGTAAAAGCCTGCGCGATCACCTGGCCGGCAATACGGATTCTCCGCTTCCGTCGATTATCTCTGAAAAAACGTCAACGGACGGCACCCGCAAATGGCTGTTGCAGGTCGATGACGACAACGCGATTGAAACCGTCTTCATACCGGAGACCAGCAGGGGCACGTTGTGTATTTCCTCGCAGGCCGGTTGCGCGTTGAACTGCACCTTCTGCTCGACCGGCAAACAAGGCTACAGCCGCAACCTGTCAGTGGCGGAGATCATCGGCCAGGTCTGGCTGGCCAACAAACAACTGGGTCATTTCGCCAGCCGCAAGCGCATTATCAGCAATATCGTCCTCATGGGTATGGGCGAACCCCTGCTCAATTTCGACAATGTAGTAAAAGCCGTCGAATTGATTACCGATGACCTCGGATTCGGACTGGCGAACAAGCGTGTGACCCTGAGTACCGCCGGCATCGTGCCCGGCATCATCAAGTTGTCTGAATGCAGCAGGATCAGCCTGGCGGTTTCCTTGCACGCCGCCAATGACGCGCTCAGGGACGAACTGGTGCCGATTAACAGGACCTACCCGATACGTAAACTGTTATCCGCCTGCCGCCGCTACAGTGAAGCCACCGGCGGAGAACCCATCACCTTTGAATATGTCCTGCTGAAAGGGGTAAATGATTCCCTGGCTGATGCACGGGAACTGGCGAGGCTGTTGAAAGGCTTCCCGGCCAAGGTAAACCTGATTATTTTCAACCCGTTTCCCGGTACGGAGTACAGCCGGTCATCCATGGAAACCACTGACCTGTTCCGGGATATACTGGTCCAATCCGGTATCATTACCATTACCCGGAAGACCCGGGGCGACGACATTAATGCAGCCTGCGGGCAACTGGTCGGGCGCGTGAAAGCGCGCGCCGCGCGCAGCCAGACCCGGCCCATGGCAAACGGGTGCGCCTGACCCGGACGTCTTTTCAAGGTTGACATGTCCGATAACCAGAATAATGAAATACGGTCTTCCGCCGGCACATTCCTGAAGCGCCTGCGTGAAGAAAAAAACCTCTCCATAGAGGACGTATCGACCAAGCTGTACCTGCAGCCTCACATCATAGAAGCATTGGAGCAGGACGATCACGAGAGCCTGCCGACCGGGACTTACGTCTACGGTTACCTGCAGAATTACGCAAAATTACTGGACACACCTGCAGATCAGGTCGTGGCGATGTACAAGGAAGATATAACGGAACAACCGGAACAGGTCCCGCAGCGTCAACCCAAGCCAAAACCCGGGCAATCGATCAAATGGCCTTACGCGATTTTATATCTCGTGATCTTTGCCGCGTTATTGCTGCCGTTTACCTGGTGGCGCAGCCAGTATACGCAGGAAGCGACAATTTCTGCCGGGGCGGGCGGCAACCGGTCCGGGGGCAACGCTGCGACGTCGGGTCTGTCCTACCCGATCACGATTGTCGAACATCCTGATACGCCGTTCTATCGAGCGCCAAACACGGAACGCGCGGCGTCGGCGCAACAACCGGGTTTCCAGACAACGAACCCTGACAGGGAATTCGACAGTCCGGCAGACCCATACGACGGGAATACGGTTACCACCGGCATAGGGCCTGACTCAATCAGGATAGTCCTCACGGATGATTGCTGGATCGAAATATTCGATGCCAACAACGATAAAGTGTTTTATGACCTGGCCAGGAGCGATCAAATACTGGTGCTGAACGGCACCGCGCCGTTTTCCGTTCTGCTGGGTAATGCGGAAGCGGCGGCCGTAGAATTCAATGCCATGCCCATTGACGCAACCCCTTACATGTCACGGATAGGTATGGCCCGCTTTGTGCTCGGTGAGGAGCAGGCCGGCCGCTGATGGAGAAACTGCAGGCCGTCAGAGGAATGCACGATACGCTGCCCGGGGAGGCATCCGCATGGAACCTTCTCGAGCAAACCTTGCAATCCGTTCTGCAATCGTATTGCTACCGGGAAATCCGCTTTCCCATTCTGGAAAAAACCGAGCTGTTTTCCCGCAGCATCGGCGCGGGAACGGATATCGTGAACAAGGAAATGTATACCTTCCAGGATCGCAACGGCGAGTTCCTGACCCTGCGCCCTGAAGGAACAGCAGGGTGTGTGCGCGTCCTGCTGCAGCACGGATTACTTCATTCCGGCCCGCAAAGGATCTGGTACCAGGGACCCATGTTCCGCCATGAAAGACCGCAGAAAGGACGCTTGCGGCAGTTCCACCAGGTCGGCGCCGAAGCATTCGGCATAGACAGCGCCGATATTGACGCCGAGATCATCATGCTGTGCGCCCGTATCTGGCATGTGCTCGGGATCACGGACGTGCGCCTGGAACTGAACTCGCTCGGTTCTTACGCGGCGCGCCGGAAATACCGTAACCTGCTGGTCGAGTACCTGTCCGAGAACCGGGAGCAACTGGATGAAGACAGTGTCAAGCGCCTGGAAACCAACCCGTTGAGAATTCTCGACAGCAAAAACCCGGCCATGCGTGCGGTGATCGGCGCGGCGCCTTCGCTGCTCGATTCAATCGATGAAGAATCTGCAGAGCATTTTGCCGTTTTAAGAGAACTGCTGGATGCAAACGCTGTTTCATATGAAATTAACCCCAGGCTGGTACGCGGACTCGATTATTACAACCGCACCGTATTTGAGTGGATCACCGACAGGCTTGGCGCCCAGGGAACCATCTGCGCAGGCGGACGTTACGACGATCTTGTCGCACAACTGGGCGGCCGGGCCACCCCCGGGGTAGGTTTTGCGATGGGACTCGAGCGGATCCTCGACCTGATGCAATCCGGCACTGCTGAACCCGGTTCGGACACCCCCCGGGTGTACCAGGTGCTCGTGGGGGACGCGGCCATGAAAAACGGCATAAAACTGGCGGAACAGCTACGCGATAAACTACCCGGGCTAAGGCTTCTCATGCACTGCGGCGGCGGCAGTTTCAAGAGCCAGTTCAAAAAAGCCGATAAATCACGGGCGGATTACGCGCTGATCCTGGGCGACGAGGAAGTAGCGAAAAATACCGTCCAGATAAAACCCTTGCGCGCGGATACGGGGCAATACGAAATCAGCCAGGACGAACTGGCCGATGAGCTTGCCAGGCTAGTACCCTTTCCAGTTAATATTGACATGTTCAGCGGGTCGGGAAGCGGTTGAGCGCAAGGCACGCCGCGCCGGGAATGGCGCGTCCTTGCCAAGCGGCGTAACGCCGCGGGCGACCGCTTCCCGGCCCGCCCGCAGGGAG
>JAPOQU010000118.1 GCA_026710545.1 Gammaproteobacteria bacterium
CAAAAAGCTGCCAACGCGTCACTTTCAGGAATAGTCACTCGCAGGTTCATGTCTCTTTTCACATCCGTTGACCAGCTGCTCATGCAACAGCTGCGATGGTTCCTTGACGGGTCTGTTTACGTCCCGCCAAGACATATTTACCATAGCGATACTGGCCGAAAAATCAAGGGGTTAATCGAGAAGGGCAGGCAATGTCCTGACCGTCGCTATTGCTCACACCCATAAATTCATCTGTGAGCGAAAGGGGACAGATTTAAAATCTGTCCCCGGTGGGTGTGACCGGAAGCAAATCCTGGACATCCATAGTTTCAGGATAACTACAATATATTTTGTGGTTGTCCTGGAATTACTCTTCTTTGTGCGATCCCCGGTAGTGTATCAGTTTGACTTTTTCGCATTTGACACTGGGTATACCGATGCACGAGCCTCGGCTTCAGGTAATGGTAAACAGTATTGCAAGGTAATGCGCCTTATATAACTTGCAATACATGTTCAAAACCCTATGATTTCTATTAAGAACTATTAACTTCTAACATAATGCAATATGAATGAGGGAACAAAATGAACTACGATACGATAGCTGTGCTTCTGACAGTTGTCGCCGGATGGTGGGCAACGCACAGAGATATATCCAGGCTTAGGGATACCATGAACATGGAAATCTCACAGTTGCGGGAACGTATGGCAAAGCTGGAGGGACTGTTTGAAGGCTTTACTGGTAAACACAACGAACAACAGGGGAGGGCCTGATATGCCGACCGGGCCGAACGGAGAGAAGCGGCCGACCGATGTTATTGCCAATGCTGTCCACGTTAGGTTGTGATCATATACTCCGCGGCTTGCCATGAATTCCTATCGGCGTAGCGAGTACGCGAACGGCAAAATGGAACCTTCATGAGGCATCCCCTTTGTCCAAATTAAAGTAGCGCCGGAGTGACTTGTAGGTCTGGCGGGTCACTGCATACCGCCCTTCCCCCTCTTCCCATTCATCCCAACCAAGCAAAAAAAGCTCCTTGTTGCCCGTGACGGTTCGGGTGCGAACCGTGGTCCGGGATTGGAACTGCGAATATTTATCCGACCCCTCTTTCTTCAGCGCCTCCACAAGCGCGTTGACGTGAATGACGGGGCCTTGTTCAGCGAATACCCGCAACCCCGCCTTGGTCCAGTTCGACGCTGCTTGCATCCAGATTCGCACCTGGCGATAGGTAAGGTCCGCCACGTAGGACATATCAATCCCGTCGTAGTCCCTGTCCGGATTGTCGACAGTGTGTCTCTCCACCGTTGCCGGTGAACTGAGGTAGTCCAGAATTTCGGCGCGTGTGGGTTCACTCAGGCGAAAAAGATCTTCCTTCGAGAGAATCAGCTTCATGACTTTTCCTCCAATGCATTAAGATTGAACCTGGATATACGCTACCATGTATCGCGCCTGTCACTCTAGCTCCAGAGCACTCAATATGTCGTCAATTTCCGATCTTCCTTGTGAGGCAGATCATCAGTCCAGATCAACAAGGTGCACAACATTCAACATCTCGTCAAGTCCCGATCTTTCTTGTTCCGATCTTTCTTGTGAGGGCACGCCCACGTAACCTCTCGATAAATGAAGAATGGTTGACCATAAAAGCAAGGCCTCCCCGTCCCCCACGGATGGGAGCAGACGGTGCAGGTCGACAAACGCAGGATGATTGACCATAAGAGCAAGTAGTTCACCTTTTGAAAGATAGTTCCAGCGGTTACCCTCCAGGACCTGTTCGGCGTCGTTCCAGGCAAAGCGGGACCAGCGCTTGTCGGACAACCGGGTTTCGGTAGCGATTATAATTTCAGCGCCATTGCGCAGGATCCAGAGCCAGTGCATACACTCTTCGAATTCGACAGGCTCCACAACAGGCTCTCCGTCCAGGAACGCATGGAATGCGCCCACGCGCCCAAACGCCCGAACCTTGTCGGCATTGGCATCAAGCGCCCTGAGAATGTCGAACGCGAGGGAGCGTTCCAACCAGGGAGTTGAATGATTATGAGCTTCGATTTTGCGCATCTCCTTCGCCGGTCGATTTAACCACAAGAGACACAGTGGGCACTGCTGCGTTCGGTCGTACAACGCCCACATCTCCCTGCCAGGAACGCGCAGGTAAGCGTTTGCTATCTCTTTTTGCGCCATGGCGAGCTCCAAGGTTCGCCCTACGTGCTGGAGATTCGTCACTGAGGTCAGTTCCCGGAGTTCAAAGTGTGGGTCTAGTTCGATTATGTCTCCGCCGCCTTGGAGGCGTTTGCGGGCCCTTCGCTTACCTATCCTGAACATGAATCCATGCAACCTTCGGAGACGTTTGCGAATTTCGGGGAAACCCTTGTGTCGCACAGACCTCAGCGTTTTTTTGGCCATACGTCTGACGGATGAATTATCGTCGGTCCGCGCACGCAGTGCCTGCTCAAATCTCATAACGCTACAGGACGCTTTTTTAATGGTCTTGGGCCGGATTCCTCTTTTACCCTTCTTGGTTTCCAGCCAAGCCCGGCATTTGTCGACAAACACCCGGGCTTCCATTGAAATCTCGCTCGCGCATAACTCTGACAACTGTGCGTCCAGCGTTTCCATCGTGGGGCGCTCTGTGCCAATTTCTTCAAAATTTGTCGACGATTCTGTAGCTACAGACATAATCTCTTGTCTTTTCACAATATAGATAGGTAAAACTACTAATATAGTCTATACACTACTATATCAATATGTCTAGATATAAATAGTATGTATCTGATAGCAATAATTGTAAAATGCCATTTTGGGATACTCATAAAATTATTTTAAGTACCCTGAAAATACTTAAATAGAAACCTGTTGAGGCAATTGGGCGTCGGTACAGGTCAGAAAACAGAAGTTAACAGGCTACCCTAAGGCAGGGTTGTCGTAAGAGCGGCCAGGCAGAAGGGCGCGGTACCAGACTCTAAGGAAACTGGCTAGGTGTAGAGGAATTTATCTCTCTGTGGCATAGGGGTGAGACCGGGCCAGATTGGCTGAAGCTACTGATAATAAAGGCAAACTTTCACGGCATACGTACTTTCAACTGGCTTAGACAGCACTTTTTATGCATCAAAACAGGACTTTAAGGAAGAAGTACCAGGCACTGCATCAATAGCCCCCAGTGAATCAGCAGAATAATGCCGGTAAACAGGTTGGAAACCTTACGGCGTCCATTTTGATAGCAAAAAGGGGTTTTTAAGCGGACATTTGAGTAGCATGCGGAGTATATACTCAGCAAAAACAAATGGTTAGGGTGGTCCGATCTTTGACTATCGGAACCCTGGTATCGGCAGGCCGCTTGCCGACCGTCCGGCCCTTCGTGAACTGGTCATTGGCTTCGGGGACTCCGGGTATATTGCTCTCTATCGCCACGACGTGGAACTGGACGCGGTGTTTGTGCTTGATTTCCGCCACCAGAAAGAATCCGGCTACTGACCCGCATTTCTTACCAGGCCAGACGAGTAAATCGTGAAGAGTAAATCCGGGACACCCAGAAATTCATCTATGAGCGAAAGGGGACAGATTTCGAATCTGTCCCCGGTGGGGCGTGATTGGAAGAAAATCGGCAAGAGCCAGGAAACAATCGAAAACGCCTGCCAGGAAATATACACGTCGGTTCACGAAGACGGGGAAAACTACACATAGCAAACTGTCGGACTAGAGCCAACACAAATTCAGATACCCAACCCCGGTTGGGGAACAGTGGAAAATAAACCCCTTGCCTGTGTAAATTTTCGTCCCCCATGACAACCCCAATGGGTGTACAGACAAAGCTTATGAACGTGCGGCAGTAATCTATTGCCTCGACTTTGATATTTGCAGTACCACTCCTATCCATGCACTATCCTCAACCACTTGGGGTTTGGGATGGCTCGGGTGCTGCCGGAGCTCCAGCCCCCCCTTTTCTTTGATGCGAGCGTCAGCTGCAGATTTGATATAGTCTACTCTTCCTGAAGTACGTTTCACTGCGGATACGGTATTAATCTTCTTCAACGCTGAATAGTATGCTACCAGGCCATACTGGAAAGAATTTTCTCCCTTCAATACCCTACATATATTATCGACATCACCTTTTATACCGTTTTTACCACTGAACCCACGGGGTTGGTTCTTAACCTCTATTATGGTAACCGGAGTATCACCATCCCACACTACTATATCAAACCTGCCCCCTTCGAATTTACGGCGCGTGTCTTCAGTGAATTTTCCCGAACCTGGTCCACCTGCCTCTTTTATGCTTTCTTTAGCATCTTGCTCCAAAGTCACGTAATGACCCGTATTGGTTGCAATTTCTTTGGCGATATAGGTTGTGATCATATACTCCGGACCTGTGCATAACCAGAGACCTGACCAATTCTCGTAATCTTTATGTGCTTTCGTAATTCCGCGCAGTGTTTTTTTAATAATATTCGTTCTGGCAGGCATTTTTTAACCCTTTCATTAGTAGTTAATAGGTTCCGAATTTTATTCATACACATACGGATGCTCAAGACCGCCCTTCAGGCTCATTTCATATTGGAAAACACTATACCAATGTCAATTGATTTATCAACATATTAGTCTATAATTACATCAACCAATATGCAGGATGCTCGGCCATAGCGGATAACATATCATCCAATCCGTTAAGGATTGTAAGCGCGGCCCCAAGCCCATTGGCGCCGGAGTTACGTCCCGGACACAATGGTTCAGAGTGCCTTGCCGGACCTTAAACGCGAGTGGCGCGTGAATAGCGTTTATATTTTTGGTGACATTTTTTATACAGAGACAGGTGGGACAATATTATGACTAATGCCATCGCGCGTAAAATTGAATCGATTGAACAAAAAGGAGGTATGCGTTCAAGAGACATTGCTAATGTTCTTGGTTCCAGGCCGGAAACAGTTTCCAGGTGGAACCAGGGGAAGGCGTTTCCCCGGCCTGAAACGGAAAAGCTTCTATTGGACTTCGAGTATATTGTTGATCAACTGTCGGATTTATATGAACCGATGGAAGCCAGGGTGTGGCTGTTCTCCAGACAAAAACTTTTAAACGGTGAAAGACCCGTTGATTTGATCCAGGAAAGAAAACCTGATGCTGTGATGGAGGCGCTTGAGCAACTGCTGGAAGGGGTTTACGTATAATTAAAGATGTTACTCCCTGTCTCCCTTGTCCGTTAACGTTTCACGATGAACTGCGTCTGACCGGTCAAGGCGCGCGCAGGGATCCTGGCGATAGAATTCGCACAGGCGCCTGTAGACAGGGGGGTATTCAGCTTCAAGCACACCAGGAGTATCAAAGAAATACTCGCTCGCCACTGCAAAGAACTCACCGGGGTCCGCGGCTGCGTATTCATCCATCACCGGCGTGTCGCCTGCGTTGATACGGCGTTTCAGGTCCTCGAAGGCGGCGCTGAAGTCGCGGCGCCAGGTCTCGGGGTCCATATCCCGGTGCAGCGGCGGGCGACCGTTTGCCTCACCATCCAGCATATCAAGCTTGTGAGCCATCTCATGGATAACGACGTTATAGCCATCGCCCTGTCCTGACGCCAGAATATCCTCCCAGGACAGGATGACCGGGCCGCGAAACCAGGCCTCGCCGGCGCGGGCTTCATCCCATTCATGTTCGACCCCGGATTCGTCCACCTCAAGTTCACGCGCGACGAAACTGCCGGGATAGACCACAACACTCCGCCACGGGGCATAGGCGTCAAGACCCAGGGCCAGGACCGGCAGGCACGCCTGGGCCGCGATCACAACAAGATCAGCCGTTTCAAGGCGCTGTCCGCGTACCGGTTCAATGGACTTGCTTGCCATAAAACGCGAGGAAAGTTTCCTGAGTTGTACGCGTTCGCCGTCATCGAGCATGTCAAGCATGGGGAGAACGTCAAGCGCCGCTACCCAATCGGCTTCACTGATAAACTTGCGACGACGACGCCACATGCAGACCTCTATCCCCGGTTGCGGCTACTTGTAAGCCCAACTACAGAATAGCGCAAAAGAGATACAGGTTCGTGTTTCGGCGCGCGCTCGAACCCACGCGCAGCCCATTACGACTTCCTGAACTCCCTGCGTATGGTCTTCCCCGCCAGGAAATAGTGCAGGGACGACCACAGGCCGAAAACCAGGCTGACTGCGAGCAGTGAGTAGCGCAGGGAATCCTGCTTATGCTGCTCAGCCAGGTAGTCGCTCATTATGCCCACCGCCTGCGGGCCGATGCCGCCACCTATGAGGTTGGTGATCAATAACAGCAACGCGGCCGCCATGGCGCGCATGCGCACGTCGGCCAGGCCCTGGGCAACGGCAAAAGTTGGCGGGCCCTGCATCACCCCGATCATGAACGGCAGAAACAGGGACAGGAATGCAACCGTTGAATTCTGTGTCAGGAAAGTCAGCGCGAACATGGGGGTGGACACCAGTATGGCGAGCGAAGGAACCCACACATACCAGCGCAAATCGCCGCTCCCCAGCCGATCCGCCAGGTAGCCGCCGGCTACCATCCCGATGATCTGGGAGGTGCTCAGGATGATCGCCAGCCAGGTGCCGACCTCACCGATCCCGAGCCCGAATGAGCGGGTGAAATAAGAAGGCAGCCACTGCACCACACCCAGCCAGAGCACCGTGTACAGACCGGTTGCGAACGACAGGTGGCGGAAAGTCGGGCTTGACATCAGGGTTTTCAGGGTAAACCAGAAAGGTTGTATTTCCGTGTTGCGCGGCAGACCGTCCGCGGCGCCTCTTTCCGGTTCATGGAGCTTGCGGTAAATCACCAGGGCCAGGAGGATTCCCGGTATGCCCACCGTGAACAGCGCGGCGCGCCAGCCATAGAGCTGGGTGATCCAGCCTCCCAGCAAAAATCCGATCAATATGCCCACCGGCGCGCCCAGCGTATACACGGAAATCGCCCGGGCGCGTTTTTCCACGGGAAACAGATCGGCAATCAGGGAATGTGACGGCGGGCTGGCCCCGGCTTCTCCCACGCCGACCATGATCCTGGCAACAGCCAGTTGCACGAAATTCTGCGCCAGACCGCACAGGGCGGTCATGACGCTCCACACCGTCAGGGCGATGGCAATAATATTCCTGCGGCTGTAACGGTCTGCCAGTCTCGCAATGGGAATACCCATGGTCGCATAGAACAGGGTAAACGCAAGACCGGTGATGAAGCCGATTTCCGTATCGCTCAACTGCAGGTCGCTCTTGATTGCCGGCAGCAGCACGGCCAGCATGTAACGGTCCATGTAGTTGAAGAAAGACACCATGAACAGCAGCGCCAGCGCATACCGGGTGTTTGTCCTCATTGATGTGGCGGGCGAATTCATTTTATTTGCGGATGCCCGGAAAAATATTTGGGGTCAGTAATATTAATTCACGCTACCCGGTGCCTGCGGTGGCGGCAGGTGGGTTTCTTCCAGGGCCCTGGCTTTTATCTCTTCGATGCTGCCGCCGAAATTGAACATGTCTGGTTCGCCCCGTTGCGCTGCCAGTTGTGTGCGCAAGGTGCGGGTGGCATCGTCATCGACACTGCCGTCTTCGTTTAACACCACGCCGTAGCGTCTTGCCCCTGCGGCTGTAACCAGGCCCCGGTCCACGTCGAGCCGGACGGTTTCAGGGTCGCGCCGGTAGGGGTCGCCCCAGCCTCCACCGCCCCAGGTGTTGAAATACAGGATGTCACCGACTTTCACTTCCACCCCTTCGCACTTGGACGGCAACCAGTGTTCGCTGCCGTCAGTGCGCACCAGGAGTTTGCTGGAACGCTGTCCCGGTTCACCGCCGTTCACGCCCCAGGGATAGGTCAGCCAGCGTTCATCGTGTATGGCGATGGTGCCGTCACAGAGGAACCGGTAGGCCACGCTCAGGCCGTTGCCGCCGCGGTGCAGGCCGGCGCCGCCTGAATCGGCTATCGGCTCATACCTTTCAATACGCAGGGGGAAATAAGCCTCGACAAATTCATTCGGCACGTTGGTAAATCCCGGCCACAGAGAATGGCCGTCCGGGCCGTCCCCGGCCGGCCGGCCAGGGATACCGCCGAAGCCAATCTGGAACAACTGGAACCATTCACCGCTGTTATCGTAACCGGAGTAAAACAGGTGGGGACTGTCGGAAAAACCCGCCGCGTTCAGGGCCTCCGGCGCGCCCTGTCCCAGCAGGCCGCCCATCACGTCGAAAATCCGCCCCAGGGCGTGGGTGCGGCCGGACAGGGCCGCAGGGTAATTCGGTTTGAGCAGCGAACCCGGGGGGATGCGCACGTCGACCAGGTCGTAAAACCCGTCGTTGAACAGTATCTGCGGATCGAACAGGTTGATGGTGAACGAGCCGAAAAACATCCTGAACATGTCCTCGCTGAGGAAGAAATTTATCGAGCTGTTCGCCTGCGGGTCGGTACCGGCAAAATCGAAAACGGCCCGGGACCCTTCACGCCACAGGCTGCACTTGATCTTGTATGGTCCGCCGCCGACCCCGTCGTCGCATACGTAGTCCTCAAAACTGCGCGGTTCTTCCGGCACGATCATCTCGATGATCTGCTTCATGGCCGCGTGGTTGCGCTCCAGCATCAGTTCCATGGTGGAGTAGAACACGTCGTCGCCGAAGCGTTCGGCCAGCTCAACGCAACGGCGCGCCGCGGTATTGCAGGCTGCCACCAGGGCATTCAGGTCAAACCGGTTCCATTGCGGCGTGCGTACGTTGTGCAGTATCAATTCCAGGATGTCCGACTGCAACTCACCTTTCCTGTACAGTTTGGTAGGGGGAATGCGGATGCCCTCCTGGAATATGGTGGTCGCCTGCACCGGGATACTGCCTGGCGTCATGCCGCCGTTGTCCGACATGTGGCCGAACATGGCAGACCAGGCGATATGCCTGCGGTCCTTGAATATGGGTACCAGTACTATCCAGTCCGGCAGATGGGAGACTGCCGCGCCGCACATGTACGGGTCGTTGGTGAGTATGATGTCTCCCTCTTCAAGCTCGCCATCGTATGCCTCCATCAACCCGTGGATAAACGATCCGAACTGGCCGACCACCATCTTGCCGTCGCGGTTGGCCACCATGGGAAAACAATCGCCCTGTTCGCGGATGCCGGGGGACATGGCGGTACGGAACAATACCGCGTCCATTTCAACGCGCACGTTGCGCAAGGCATTCTCGATGATGTCCACCGTAACCGTATCGACCGGAATGCGTTGCAGCGGTGTTCCGTTATGCTCGGTGATTCTTGCAGTCACAGGCTCTGCCCCGATCGGTTACGCAGGGTTGATTACCAGGTTCCCCAGGGCGTCCACCCCTGCCTGGTAACCGGGCAGAACCAGGGTCGTGGAATCCATCTCGGAAATCACCGCCGGACCCGGCACGGTTAATCCTTCATGGAGTTTTTCCCGGGCGTAGATGGCAGCGTCATGCCAGTTGCCGTCGTAATAGTAACGGGTATCGTGCACCTTGCAGTCTTCCAGCCGGGTAGTCATGCCGCTGGTTTCCAGTTCGGCTATGGTCCTCTGTCTGACCCGGACGATGGCCCTTATCATCACAATCTCGTGGCCTTCTCCCAGGTCGAAAGTGAACAGGTGCTTGTGTTCGGCGTCAAAACGCCTGGTCAGGCTGAGGATACCGCCGTTTTCCAGTTCCTGTTCGGTGAAGTCCAGGGTGATCTGGTAGGCCTGTCCCGTGTAACGCAGGTCAGCCTGGTAGAACGCTTCCAGGTCCTGCTCCCGGATCCCGTCGGCGCTGAGAGACTCGGAGGCCCGCAGGCGCAGGGACCTGAGGTCATCCAGCAGGTTTTCGCTACTGGTGTCTTCCGCCATGGTGATATAAGTGCGAGCCGCCTCGTCCTGGACCTGTGTGGTGGCATCGCCATAGGCGCACAGCACACCGGGCCCGGGCGGGATGATGACCGGCCAGGAACCCGTCAGGATGCCCAGCGCATTGGCGTGCAACGGACCGGCGCCGCCGAATCCGACCAGGGAGAAATCCCTGGGGTCATAACCCTGTTCGACAGATACCAGGCGCAACGCGCCGAACATGGATTCATTCACGATCCTGATGATGCCCTCGGCTGCCTCCATCAAGCTGATATCCATGGCATCCGCCAGCTTTTGCACCGCGGCATCCGCCGCGGATTTGTCAATCGCCATGGCGCCGCCAAGCTGTACGTCGGCAGGGAGATAGCCCAGCACCACGTTGGCGTCGCAGACCGTCGGTTGTTCCCCTCCCTTCAGGTACGCCGCGGGACCCGGGACGGCCCCGGCCGATTGCGGGCCGACGCGCAGGGCGCGGGTAAGCTCCGGGACAAAGGCGATCGATCCCCCGCCGGCGCCTACGGTGCGCACGTCCACTGACGGCGCCCTGACGCGCACGTCACCGACGATGGTTTCCCGCCTTACCCGGGCCTTGCCGTTCTGTATCAGCGCCACGTCCGTTGACGTCCCGCCCATATCGAAAGTCAATATGTTGTCGTAGCCGGCGCGGCTGCAAAAATACAGGGCGCCCGTCACTCCCCCTGCCGGCCCTGACATCAGCATGTTGACCGGTGACTGCGCCGAAGCCCGGCCTGATGCAAGCCCGCCGTCGGAACGCAGGATGGAGAGGATCACGTCGCTGCCCATCTGCTCGGCCAGGGCAGCCTGCAGGTTGGTGATATATTTCGACACTTCAGGCCTGACGTAAGCGTTGACTACTGTGGTCTCGGTACGTTCGTACTCCTGCATCTCCGGCACGACCTTGCTGGATATGGAGATGGGTACGCCGCTGAAAATCTCACCGGCGACGGCCTCGGCGCGGCGTTCGTTTTCATCATTGATATAAGCGTTGATGAAGCAGATGGTCAGGGATTCCACCTCCCCTCTTGCACGCAGTTTCTGCAGGTCCCTTGTTAACGCCTCCTCGTCCAGTTCCCTGATGACCTCGCCACCGGCGCCGATACGTTCATCCGCTTCTATGGTCAGTTCCAGGGGGGCGAGCAAGGGTTTTTTTACGAAGCTGACCCAGCCGCCCAGGCCACCCGGACAATAGGAGCGGGCTACCTGCAATACCTGCCGGTAACCCCTGGTGGTGACCAGGCCGACCCTGGCGCCGCGTCCGGTCAGCACGGCATTGGTCGCCACGGTCGTACCGTGCATTACCCGGGATATTTCTCCCGCATCGAGGTTGTTGGTGCCACAGATTCGAGCGATACCGTTCAGCACCCCGATGGAGGAATCCTCCGGTGTCGACGGCACTTTTGCGGTGAATGTCGCGCCGCTCTGCTCGTTGATGAGCAGCAAGTCGGTGAAGGTGCCGCCTACGTCAACACCCAGACGATAACTCATACTTATTCAGTCTTCCCCGTCGGTGGTGACCAGTTCGATAGCCTGGGTGTACGGCGCGCTATCCTTATCCTGTACCCCCTCCAGTTCCGCCTGTATTATGCGTGTGATCTCGCCGAGAAATATTTCACGCCGCTCGGCTCGCTCCCTGAGCGCGGCATCATCCGGCTGGAAATTCTCGATATCCGACCGGGTGAACATCTCATTTTGCTCGGCCAGGCGTTCGATGGTATCGACCCGGTCGCGCAGGACCGATACCTCCCCGGCAAGCCCCATGAGCATCGCCAGCAACCTGTCTACGGCCGGATCATCAAAAAAATACGGCCTTTCACCCTTGGCCTTGCGTTTTAACCTTGGTTGCTCGCTCATCGGTAACGTTGCCCTATTTTTCCGCGCCGTACAAAAACCACAGGCCGCCGCCGCCGAAGTCGCCGCCCTGGAATACCTTGGAACGTCTTGCCTGGGCAATCTGGTAGGCGCTGGGCGCCATGACCTCGAACACTTTTTCCGGGTCAAAGCCGCTCCTGCTGCTGAGTTCCACGTAATCGATATCGTGGGAACGGCCCCAGAACGGTTCGTTGTTGTTACGGGTATCCCAGTCCAGCATGAACGCGTCGAAATGCTCCAGGTTCTTGTAGGGAGGCGTCTCCGCATGCACCATGAGTCCGCCCGGTTTCAGCAGGCGGTGACACTCGTCGATAACACGGCGCAGCGCCTTTTCAGAGGTTTCATGCAACAGGATGTGGGAAACGATCAGGTCGAAGGAAGCATCCTCAAAGTCCATTTTTTCCGCATTCTGCTGGGAGTAATGTATTTTCGCGCCCAGGGCTTCCGCACGCGCATGGGCATAACGCAGCATCGGCGCGGCCACGTCAATGCCGTGTACTTCCGCACCGGGCCAGGCCTGTGCGTACGGCACCGTGCTGTGGCCAACCGCACAGCCCATGTCCAGGATGCGCGCCGGGTTGAGGCCGGGGTAGTTTTCCTTTATCCAGGCCGCGCTGCTGTCACCCATGTCCGCGTTGTCCGGCCCCATCTGCCCCATGGCATAGACAAACACCGCGCGGTCATAGATTGCCCCGGGGGCGACGTCATCCGCGGTTATTTCAGTGTGGTAGCCACCGGGTTGACAATGGATATCCACCGCGGTGTGGTAGCGCGGCACTTCCAGGTCCGGGTCGAGCCGCAGACTGCCGCCGGTGTTGCCGGTTTCCTTCGCCTTTTCTATCAGTTCAGTCAGGTTTCTCTGCACCGGAAGTTGCGAGGCCGACCACATCATTTCCTGGCTGGTGCGCAGCAACGAACTGAATACCCGGTAATGCGGGTCTGTTACCATCACATCGCGGATTTCATAACGGTTTTCCGGTTCGCGCCCGTGTTCCCGGATAAAAGCCGGTTTCACCCGGTTCTCGTAGGCATGCCGGTTGCCCGGATGGACATGCGCGACCAGGTGCTCCTTGAAAGAACGAACAAACTGTTGCCTTGCCTGCTCGTCATGGGTGGTTTCAGGGAGGATTGCGTGTTTATGTTGTTCCAGCTCGCTTGTCTGCATGGTTCTGCCCCCACTTGTCTTGGCTGAATGAATGAACCTGATTATATGTAAATTTCGACCCCATGGTATCAGCAATTGATTTTATCGATATATCAATGTAGTTTGATCATCTTCAAGCATACCGAAGCAAACCGACGTCTGAACAATGGATGCAACACTGACGCTCCTGAGCAAGTACCACCATGAGGTCCTGGATCCGGGTTCTCCAACACCGTTGTATCACCAGCTTTATTCCATGCTGCGCGACTGTATCCTCGGCGGCGTGCTGGAAGACGGTTCCAGAATGCCGTCCGAAAAGGAGTTGTCCATGACTTTCAAGGTATCCCGCATCACCGCCAGGCGCGCCCTGGACGACCTTGCGGCGGAAAACCTGGTTGCGCGCCAGCGCGGCCGCGGCACTTTCGTAAATTACCACTACCACCCGGAACTGCTCAATGCACCACTGACGGATGCGCTGGAAAGCCTGGAGCACATGGGCAGGGAAACCAGGATCAAGGTGTTGAGCCTGCGCTTTGTCCGCCCGCCGGCGCATATCATCGATGAATTCGGTATTGCCGACGACCGGACGCTGTGCCACATGGTGCGCCTCAGGAGTAACCGCGACCTGCCGTTTGCCTACTATGAAAGCTGGACGCTCGGATTCGATCGATCCGTTCGCAAACAGGCCCTGGAAAAACACCCGCGGCTGGAACTGTTGCGAAAATCCGGTGTGAAAATTGCCCGCGCCGAACAGACCCTCAGCGCTGAAGCCGCGTTGCCGTCCGCGGCCGGCGCCCTGGGCATTGTGCCGGGGAAACCACTGCTGAAACTGATACGCCGTTCGTTCTCCGGGGACGGACAACAGGTTGATCACCTGAGTGCGGTATATAACCCGGACCGCTTCCAGTACCGCATGTCTCTCACCCTGAAGTAACGTCATCAGCATTACCGGAACCACCCGGATCGGGCAGTTATGCATGGCGTGGCATCAGCCATCCTGTTCAATTGACTCCGGATAGGGCCGGTGCAGGTATTGGCCGGCAGGTACGCCGACCACGTTGCCGTCGTAGATCAAGCGTCCGCGCAGCCAGGTCTGCTTTATCCTGGCGGACAACTCCATACCCTCAAACGGTGTGTAACCCTGGGTCGAGTCCGATTCTTCGGCCCGCACCGTCCAGCTTTCAGCGGGGTCCACCAGCGCCAGGTCGGCATCATAGCCGGGGGCGATATCGCCCTTGCCGTTGAGACCGTAACGCGTTGCCGGGTTGTAACTGGATACCCTGGCAATATGGTTGAGGCCCATCCCCCTTTTCGTCCCCTCGCTGATCAGCGCCGCCAGTAAATATTCCGTGCCGCCAAATCCTGACTTGGCCAGAAAAACGTTGCCCGGGCTGGCGTTATCCAGTTTGAATTCGTGCCGGCAGCAGGCATGATCGCTGACCACCCAGTCCAGTTGATTGTTCAGCAACTTCTCCCACAGGTACTCCACGTCTGCGCGCGGGCGGATTGGCGGGTTTACCTTGGCCAGCGCACCGCATGCGGAGTCCGTATCGAGCATCAGGTGGCCGATGGTCACCTCGCGGCGGAAGTTGACGTGCGGAAACGCATCCGCCATCAACAGGGCGGCTTCAACCGCCTTGCGGGACGACAGGTGCAGCAGGTTGATGTTTACACAGTCCGTTTCATGGGCCAGGTACGAGGCGATGAAAATGGCCAGGCCTTCGGAGTGCGGCGGGCGCGAGGCATGGTAGGCAGGAAGGCCGCTCAGCCGTCCTTCCGATTCGACCAGGCGGGTGTAGGCCCGCATGATCTCAGCGGTCTCGCAGTGCATGCTCAGGCTGATCTGCTCCGCCCTGTCCGGGAAACGGTCCATGGCCCGGCGGATGCCGCGCATGATGAATTCAAAGTGGGCTAAATCATACCGCTCATCCTTGCCGATCATGAGGAAATCACTCTGGTCGTCAGATTTTCCATGCAAGCCGTGGGA
Source organism: Gammaproteobacteria bacterium (assembly GCA_026710545.1). Lineage (GTDB taxonomy): Bacteria > Pseudomonadota > Gammaproteobacteria > Eutrophobiales > Eutrophobiaceae > JAAXHV01. The sequence continues at coordinate 14,804 of JAPOQU010000118.1, forward strand.
ACCGTAAAACATGAAAATCTTGAACGACGTTACGCCGTGAGTCTCGATCAAATCTTCGATCTCATCGATATGGGCCGCCATCATCGGCGCCAGGTGATAGGCGTAATCCACGTGAAACCGCCCGCTCGACGTAGACAGCACTTCCGGGAAAAATTCACGGTATGGGCCGGACTTGTTCAGGTAATACATGCCCGTGCGCATGTAGTTCAGGCTGGAAGTGACGCCGCCCATGGCAGCTGCCCTGCTCTCGCTGACCGCATCTTCAGCCAGCGGCGAATAAATACCCGTATGCATGTGGGCATCGACAACGCCCGGAAACGCCAGGCGCTGCCTGCCGTCTATCACCCGGTTTGCCGAAGCCGGATCGATACCCGGGGCAATCCTGCTGAACTTACCGGCAGAGATGGCGATATCCGCCGTTTCAACCGAGCGTTCAAGCGGTCTGACCACTCTTACATCTTTAATCAACAGGTCTGTTGCCATGGCGGACTTTATTCAACCCCCCTAAAGTTATAATGATATACTTTTATAACATAATTGGAAGAACAATACCGCTAAAAGGGGACGGATTTAAATCCGTCCCCGGATACAGCAGATGCCAAAAACCCTGTTTGAAAAAATCTGGCAGGACCACCTGGTCGCCGATCTCGGAAATGGTTCTCACCTGCTGCATATCGATCGTGTATTTCTGCATGAGCGTACCGGCAGTATAGCCTTGACCGGCCTGGCGGAGCGCAAACTGCAGGTGCGTAACCCTGCCCATGCCTTCTGTACCATGGATCATATCGTCGATACGCGCCCGGGCAGGGGTGACGAAACCGCCATGCCGGGCGGGCGGGAATTTATCACCCGCACCAGGCAGGAGACTCGCCGCGCCGGCATCACGTTGTTCGATATCAACGACCCGCGCCAGGGCATCTCCCACGTCATAGCCGCCGAACAGGGGATAGCGCTTCCAGGCCTGACCATGGTATGCCCCGACAGCCACACCTGTACGCTGGGCGCGCTGGGCGCGCTGGCCTGGGGTATCGGTTCCAGCGATTGCGAACACGCCCTGGCGCTGGAGACCCTGCGGGTAATCAAACCGGAACAGATGGCTGTATACCTGGAAGGGGACCTGGCGCGCGGCGTTACCGCAAAAGACGTGATGCTGCACCTGATAGCTGAATATTCCGCCAGCGGCGGGCGCGGTTATGCAATCGAATTCCGCGGTAGCGGGATCGGGCAGTTGCCGGTTGAGGCAAGAATGACCTTGTGCAATATGGCGGTCGAGTTCTCCGCGTTCACCGGGCTCATCGCCCCGGATGAGGCCACGCTGGACTATGTCGCCGGCAGACCCTATGCACCGGTGGGCGATCAACGGGATGCAGCCACGGCTTACTGGCGGCAACTGTCCAGCGATGACGGAGCAGTCTATGACAGGGAACTGCGCGTGGACCTGGCGGATGTAGAACCGACGGTTACCTGGGGAACCAGCCCGCAACACGCCGTAGGGATCTCCGGCAGGGTCCCCGACCCCGGCAACGAAAGCGATGAAGCCGCAGGCCGGGCCATGCAACGGGCGCTGGATTACATGGGCCTGAACCCGGGCACGGCCATGAGTTCCATACCTATCGACGCGGCTTTTATCGGTTCCTGTACCAATAGCCGGTTAAGCGATCTGCGCGCCGCGGCCGACATCCTGGAGGGTAATAAAATCGCCAGGGGGATCAAGGCGATCTGTGTCCCCGGGTCGAGCCGCGTAAAACTTGAAGCGGAGCAGGAAGGCCTGGACCAGGTGTTCAGGGACGCCGGGTTTGAATGGCGCGAATCGGGTTGCTCCCTGTGTTTTTACGCAGGCGGTGAGGGTTTCACCCGGAACGAGCGTGTCATTACCAGCACCAACCGCAACTTTGAAGGCAGGCAAGGGCCGGGCGCGCGTTCCCACCTCGCCAGCCCGGCAACCGTTGCGGCCTCCGCGCTGGCCGGGTTTATCACGGATGCGCGCATTACCGGTAACTGACCATGAAACCATTCACCCGTCATCGCGGTGTCGCCGCCCCGCTTATCCGCGTTAACATCGACACCGACACCATCATCCCGTCCCGGGAAATGCGGCGCGTATCTAAACATGGCCTGGCCGACGGGCTGTTTGCCGGCTGGCGTTATCTCGATACGCCCGGCGGCAAGCGCGAGAACAATCCTGAGTTCGTATTGAATAAACCGCATTACGCCGGCGCCACCATCCTGCTGGCGGGTAATAACTTCGGTTGCGGGTCATCCCGGGAACACGCGGCCTGGGCGCTGGTGGAATATGGCTTTCGGGCCGTTATCGCTCCGGGCTTCGGTTCGATATTCCATGGAAATGCCGTGCGCAACGGCCTGCTCCCGGTAAAACTGCCTGAACCGGCGATCGATGCCTTGAATGAATACGCATCGGCCTCTCCGGAGACCAACCGGATCCTCGTCGACCTGGAAAATACCACGGTTCGCGGCGCTGCAGGTGATGAGTTCGGCTTTGTCATCGAACCTGCCCACAGGGAAATGCTGTTGCAGGGACTGGATGCCATCGCCATGACGCAGCAACACCTGGGTTTGATAGAGGCGTTCCGGGCCGCGGACAGACAACGGCGCGGCTGGGCTTATCTGGATGCCGGCCAGGCCACTACGCCGGCGCTGATCAAGGCGTCTATTTCGGTGTCGGTAAAATCCAGTTCCTGAAGCACTTCCCGGGTATGCTCCCCCTGCCGGGGCACATCCCGCCTGAGTGTAAAACGTTTTCCATCCATCTGCACCGGCAACGCCGGCAGCTTTGTCGGCTCGCCTTCCGGCGGCGTGACGTCCAGCAGTCCGCCGGACGCCAGCAGGTGCGGATCACCGAACAGATCCTCCGGCCTGGAAATGGGGGCATAGGGCAGACCGCATTGATCCAGCCGTTGCACGAGTTCATCTGCGCTAAAGCCCATGAACAGTGAACGCACCCGCGGTATGATGATGTCGCGCCGGCTTACCCGGCCGGCATTCCCGGCAAGGGTCTCATCCGCGGCAAACTCGTCCAGGGAGAAATACTCGCAGAATTTTTTCCACTGGGTATCGCTCACCACGGCGGCGAATACCTGTTTTCCGTCCTTGCAGTTGAAGATATCGTAGATCGCCCAGGCGGAAATTCGCACCGGCATGGGTGGAGCCGGCTCACCGGTCACGGCGAACTGCGCCATGTGCTGGCCGACCAGGAATGCCGTGCTTTCAAACAGGGCGCTGTTGACCAGTTGACCCCTGCCGGTACGATGGCGCATCTCCAGTGCGGACAGGATGCCGATGACTCCGAACATGCCTCCCACCACGTCGATCACCGACGCGCCGGCGCGCAACGGTTGCCCGGGCGGACCGGTCATGTACGCCAGCCCTCCCATCATCTGCGCTACCTCGTCCAGCGCGGTACGCTGCTCGTATGGGCCGGACAGGAACCCCCTGGCGGAGTAGTATACCAACCCGGGGTTGTCTTGCGACAGAATGTCATAGCCATAGCCGGCCTGTTCCATCGCACCCGGCCTGAAATTCTCTATGAATACGTCTGCCTTGCTGATCATGCGCCTGGCTATTGCCTGTCCCTGCCCGGATTTGAGATCGATACACACGCTGCGCTTGTTACGGTTGTACATGGAAAAATAGCCTGCCCCGGAGCCGCGCAGGCGCCGCGTGTTATCTCCCGCCGGGGGCTCCACCTTGATGACCTCCGCGCCCATGTCCGCGAGCAACAGGCCGGCACTGGGACCCATGACCATGTGCGAGAGTTCAACGACCTTGATGCCGGCGAGCGGCAGTTCCTGATCTGTCATATCCTGTTCGAAGGTTCCGGCGTTGCAATCCACTGTGTCGGACAGCGCAGATGCGGCGCGGTCCGATATGCTATATTTATATACCATTATGACAAGTTTGACAGAGTATGCCATCACCTTTTCTTAAGCGTATCCAACAGGACGAGTTGCCTGACAATTTACGCAAGGCCCGGCAAAAATCCATGGAACTGCGGGGTGACGCCACCTTCTTTGAGGTATTCGGAAACAATCCGGGGCTGTATGACTGGTACACGGACCGGTTTTACGGGGAAGTATTCCATGGCGGCACGGTTCCCCGGCGCATCAAGGAACTGGTACGCCTGCGCCTGTCCACCATCCACGGCTGCCGTTTCTGCAACCAGGGTAATCGCCGGGACGCCCTGGCGGCCGGGTTGACGGAGACCGAAATCGAGGGTCTGTCCGATTACGAGAACGCTTCTTTCAGCGCCGCGGAGAAAGCGGCGTTGCGCCTTGCGGACCAGATGCTGCTGACCAACCCCGATGGCGAGTTGTCGAAAGCGCTGTACGGCGACCTGAAACAGTATTTCACCGACGGCGAACTGCTCGAGCTTGGGATGACCATGGCCGTACTCAGCGGCGTGGCAAAGTTCCTGTTCGCCTTTGACCTGGTGGAAAAGGAAGCATACTGCAGCTTCGGCGCGCAGGGAAAAACGGATCAGGAATAGACCAGTTCCAGCATTTCTCCTGCAGGCCCGGTACACAAACCCACCCGCCTGCCGTTATAAGGCGCATCGGCCAGTATCCTGTCCGCACGGTCCGGGGCGGAACTGCAACTGAAACTCACCACTGCGATACCCTGGGGCATCAATCCTGCCTGTGCCTGCATGCCGGCCCCGGCGGACGGAAGCTCATCCACTTCGATCAGGTAACCGGGGTCTCCCAGGGTGAGCGCCGTAATACTGTGCTGGTGATCGCGCGGCAAGCCGTGTGCCGCAGACATCAGGGTGACCCGCGCACCGATAACCGGAGCGTCTGCAACTGCGAACCGGGTTCGGTAATAATCCTTGCTCGCAGACAGTGAAGTCGACGCGAGAATTACGACAAAACAGTGCGCCGCGGTGCGCCCGGTAAGCGGCAGGTTGAAACCGGGAACGGCGCCCTTGACCTGTGTCAGGTAGAGCGCCTCGCCGGCCGGTCCCTGTACCTGGCAGGCGCGGATTTTATCCGTAAACGACAAGTCCGCAGGCGGGCCGACCACGGTAAACGGCGAACCGGCCAGGCTCTGTGCCAGGCTGTCCGTATCGTTGACGAGGATCTCGGCTGCGTTCCACCCTGCCCTGCTGAAAGACCGGTATCCCGGATCGGCTTCAGTGTGAAGCAACCGGACAAAGTGCCGTTCGTCGGCTTCGGGCGCCAGCAGGACGTATTCCGACCCGGCTACCGCGTTACATCCCCACAGTTCCGCCAGTTCACCGGGCACGCGTCCGCCGCCGACCCGCCGGTAGTGCAGGTAACGGCAGTATGCCTCTTGCGCGGCTGCCAGGTCCGGGCAACCCAGCGTTACCATCACGATTCTATCCAGTATGCTCACGTCATCAGCGCAGTAAATACAGCGACAAAACAGGCAGGAAACTCACCAGGAAAAGCCCGATGAGCATCAGCGCCACGAACGGTATGACGCTTTTACAGGCTTCCAGGAAGCTTACCTTGAACGCACCCATTGCAATGATCAGGTTCAGTCCGAACGGCGGCGTCAGGTAACCGATCTCAAGGTTTACGATCATGACGATACCGAAGTGTACCGGGTCCATGCCCAGGCCCTGGGCGATGGGTTTCAGGGTCGGCGCCAGCACCAGTATCGCCGAACCGATGTCCATGATCGCGCCGATGAGCAACAGGAACAGGTTAACGCCCAGTAAAAAAGCCTGCCGGCTGGCAACATGCTCGGCAAACCAGCCTGCCGCCGCCATCGGCGCCTGTTCATAGGTAAGGAAGGTATTGAGACTCACGGCGAACATCAGGACCGGGAACAGCGACCCAAGCAGCCTGGTGGTATCGGTAATGACCTCGTGGGAATGCGCCAGTTTCAGTTCGCGGTGGATGAACAGTTCCACAAAAAAAGCGTATACCACCGCGACGGCCGCGGATTCCGTGGCGGTGAAGTGGCCGCTGTAGATGCCGCCCAGGATCAGGACCGGCATGAACAGCGACCAGATGCCCTGTTTCAAAGCTTCCCATAACTCCTGCAGGTCCAGGCCTCCCGCGGGGATGATGCGGTTGAACCACAGCGCATAGCCGCTCATCAACGCGGTCAGGACCAACGCCGGCAGGATGCCTGCGATAAACAGGTCGGTAATGGAAGTGTGGGTCATGACGCCATACAGGATCAACGGGATGCTGGGCGGCACCACGATGCCCAGGGTGCCTGCCGCGCACAGCGCGCCCAGTGAAAAAGCCTTTGAGTAACCGGCGCGCAGCAGCGCCGGGTACATGATGCCGCCCACCGCCAGCAGCGTCACGGTGGACGACCCGGAAATGGCCGCAAACAGGGCGCAGGAGAGCACCGTTGCAACGGCAAGGCCGCCGGGGACAGGGGCGGTCACCGCCTTGACCAGGCGCACCAGGCGATCGGCCATGGTGCCGCGCGTCATTATCTGTCCGGCGAGGAGAAACAGGGGGATCGAAAGCAGGATATCCTTGTTCAATGCCTGCCAGGCGTCCAGGATGACAAAACGCAGCGGTTCCTCGCCGAACACCCGGTAGACATAGAACGCCGCTACGCCAAGCACGACGACCAGGTTCTGGCGCAGCAGGAAGAGCGCTGTTATCAGGACTACGAGGAGCAAGCCTTCAGTCATGGGAAGCCTGGCCCGGGTTGACAGCTAACGGGTCCCGGGGAGTCAGCGCCGGACGGCAGGCATAAATGGCGTGGCGTATGCCGACCAGGAAAAAGGCCAGCGGGATCACCAGCAGGATCGGCCAGATCAGGATCGGCAGCAGCGCCGAACGTTCGCCCAGTTGTATGGACTCCCAGGTCAGTTGCGCGCCGGCGCCCCCGGCAAACAGGCAGAAGACGCTCATCAAGCCATCCTGGAGCCGGAGGATTACGGGGTTCCAACTCACCGGCAGCCAGTTATCGGCAAAACGCGGCCGCAGGTGATTGCCGCCTGCAGAAGCAACACCGAGGCCGAACATCACCACAACAATATTTGCGTAAACGCCGGCCTGGCGGGCCCAGTGCAAGCCGACACCGGTTATTTCCCGGCTGAACACGTCGAGGAAAATTGTCGCTATCAACAGCACAAACGCAATCGTGGTGATGATGCGCTCAATGCGTCCCAGTGCCTGCAAAAATCGTTCCGCCATATACTTGTTTCCGTTTGGAAAGGGTTCCTATCAGCCACCATTAATGATATAACAAACAGCCATTTGACTCTCACCTGATATCATTGATGCTGCGTAACGTCCCGATAATTCTGATACTGGCTATCGCCCTCAGCCTGCCTGCCGGTTGTGCAGACAGGCACGGTGATCGCCTCAAGGTAAGGGTTACCTCGCTGGGTATACCGGACACGCCCTGGCATGATTTCTGGCTGCGCTTTGCGGCAACCCTGGAGCAGCGTGACCGCGCCGGGGAGATCGACCTGGACCTGTTTATTTCCGGCGAACTGGGCAGCGAAGAGACCGCGCTGGCAAACCTGCGCCGGGGGCGCATACAGATCGGCGGTTTCGCGCTACAGGGAGTAGCAACACTCATCCCGGAACTGAACATACTGCTCGCGCCTTACCTGTTTGATGCGCGTGATGAAGCAGCATTCGTGATGGACCATTACCTTACCGACGCTTATGCGAAACTTTTTGCGGAAAAAGGCCTGACCCTCATCCAGTGGTCGGAAGTGGGCTGGTTTTATTTATATGGAAAAAAACCGCTGCTGACACCGGGTTCGACCAGGGGCATATCCATGCGCGCATCGAATGCCCTGGGCTCGCGCTATTTTGCCGAAGCAATCGGCGCCGATCTCATTCCGTTGAGTTTTGCGGAAGTGATCCCTGCCCTGCAGACAAACCTGATTGAAAGCGGCCAGACGGGGGTGGGCATGTATACCCTGGCGGGCATTGCCAAGGCTGCGCCCCACCTTATCCTGACCAGGCATGCGTTCGACATGGGACCTGTCCTGGCCAACAGCGAATGGTATGATGGCCTGTCCGACAGGCACAGGCGAATGATTTTTGACAGCATCGAAAGCGCTGAAGTGAACCGGACGCTCATACGGGCCGCGCTGGACGGTTATTTCAGGAACTCATTACCCGCAATGGATGTGACGGTGCACGAACTGAATGAGGCACAACAGGCGGAGTGGCGCGCCGCGGCGCTGCCCACCCACCAGGCGCTGTTGCAGGATACGGGCGGCCAGGCCGGACATATTTACGCGCTGGTTCAGCAGGGCAAGGCGCGTTTCAGAGAAACGGCAAACGGAACTGAATGACGGAACCATGCGTGAGTTCGGCATCATGATGGAAGTTTCACCGGGCCATACGGCAGTCCTGGCACAAAAGATCGAACAGCTGGGGTTCGATGTCCTGCTCTGTCCCGATACACAGAATTTAAGCCCTGATCCGTATGGACAACTCAGCCTGGCGGCGGCGCAGACGACCCGGTTAAAACTGGGAACAGGGGTCACCAACCCCCTGACCCGCGATGCCGCGGTCACGGCGTCGGCCATTACCACGCTGCAGGCCGAATCCGGCGGGCGTTGTATCTGCGGTATCGGCCGCGGCGACTCCTCGCTGGCGCACATCGGCCGCGGCAACGCCACCACCGCACAACTGAAAACATACGTTGAACAGGTACGGGCCTACACCAGGGGCGAGACGGTCATGCGGGGGGGACAGCCTTCAGCCTTGCGCTGGCTCGATCCGGACAGCATAAACCCGGTGCCGGTCGACATCGCCTGCACCGGACCGAAAACCATACGCATGGCGGCTGACGTGGCCGACAGGATCAGCTTTGCGGTCGGCAGCGCACCGGAACGGCTCGAATGGGCGCTGGCCACCGCATTACAGAGACTGCAGGAAACCGGGCGCAGCAGGGACGACTTGAAGATCGGCGCCTACATCAACCTGGTATGCGACCGGGATGAGCAGACCGCCCTCGATCTCGGCAGGATGATCTCGGGCATGGTTGCCCATTTCGCCGGAATGAAAAACGCGCCCCTGGACGACCTGCCGGCACAGTTGAAGCCGCTGGCGGAAAAAATGCAGCAGGGTTATGACATGAAGCATCACGCACAGGACAAGGGGTCCCACCTGTCCATGGTCAATGATGATTTTGTCGACTGGTTTTCCATCTGCGGCCCGCCGGAGAAATGCCTTGAACGCATGCGGATAATACTGGAGTATGATCTGGACCATATCTACATCCTGGGCGGGTCGCCGGTTGCAACGCCCCACCCGGCGAGACAGGCAGCCATGGTTGAACAAACCCGCCTGTTTGCGGAGGCGGTGCTGCCGGAACTGCGCGGCGCACGGGCGCGAGCATGAAAATACGCCTGTTGCCGGGCAGTTATTTGAACTGATAAAATAAGTCCTCTGACAGTCGATACATTTGTACCCATATCAGCAAAGTCTGCTATCCACCATGTCAAATCATGTGAAAGCCATAGATGCCGTAGTCAACATCTGGACGGAGGAAGCATTGTCCCACCGCCCCGACTGGCGGGATGATTTCTTCGCCGGCAAAATGAAAGCGCAGCGCGGCCTGATGCAGGGTTTGTCGCTGGAGCAGATGATTGATCTCATGCAGGAAGCCGGCATCGAGCACGGTTTCCTGGTTGCCGCCAAGGCGGGAAGGCCCGGTCTGCCCGGTTGTTATCACCTGCCGCCGCAGGTCGTCGCCGACGCGGTAAACAAATATCCCGAACATTTCTCCGGGTTGCTCGGCATCGACCCGTTCATGGGTATGGACGGGGTCAGGGAGCTTGAAGATGCGGTCAGGAACCTGGGTTTTATCGGCGCGCATCTTTACCCCCACTGGTTTGAACTGGCGCCGGACCATGCGAAGTACTACCCCTTCTATGCCAAGTGTTGCGAACTGGACATCCCGATCCAGTTGCAGGTCGGCCAATCCATGATCTATTCGACGGAACATCGCTGCAGGAGCGTAGGACAGCCCATTACGCTGGACCCGGTGGCCTGTGATTTCCCGGAACTCAGGCTGATAGGCATCCATGTCGGCATTCCGTGGACGGATGAGATGATTGCCATGGCGTGGAAACATGACAATGTCTTTATAGGCGCGGATGCCCACAGCCCGAAATACTGGCCGGCGAACTTTATCAATTACCTGAACAGCTACGGGCAGGACAAGGTGATCTTCGGAACAGATTTTCCCGTGTTGAATTTCAAACGCACCCGGGAGGAAATTGACGCGCTGGCATTGAAACCGGAAGTCATGCAAAAGTTCCTGCGGGACAACGTGCGGCGCGTCTATAAACTCGATTGATTCCTGTAGCGCATGAACCTGGCCTCAATACTCCGAAGCCATGCAGACAGCCATGGAGACAAGACGGCTATCGAATTCCGCAACGAGCGGATCAGCTATCTTGAGCTCTGGCAGCGTCTCCAGGGTTGCGCCGCTTACCTGTATGAACGTGGAATAAGAGCCGGAGACCGGGTGGGGCTTGCCCTGAAAGAGCATCCCTGCCACCTGGTTTTGCATTATTCGCTGGCACGGCTTGGCGCGGTGCTGGTTCCGGTTGACCAGCGCTGGACACCGGCCGAAAAAGGCAAAACCGCAACTGTCTTCAATACAAAACTGCTGATCATCGAGGAAGGATCAGAAATAGCGCCCGGCTGTGAGACACTGGCGCTCAACAAGGAATGGGCCGGCACCGGCGCCGGCTGCCTGCCTGCAATGCCTGAACATGACAATCCGGTTTTGCTGATATCATTATCATCCGGCACCACGGGGAAACCCAAGGGCGCGCTGGTCACCCATGACCAGATGTACCAGCGCTTCATCAGCCAGTGGGTGACTATGGGGTTTAACTCCCGGGATCGATTTCTGGGACTGACCCCGCTGTTCTTCGGCGCCGGCCGTTCCTTCGCTATGGCTTTCCTGTCCGCAGGCGCGACGGTTGTGCTTGACCCGCCTCCACACGAACCTCAAGAACTGGTTACGGCAATCAATGAAAGCCGCGCTTCGGTTACTTTTTTGGTACCTACCCAACTACGCGGGCTCGTTCTTCTCCATAACGATGGATTACTGCTGCCCGGACTGCAAAAACTGCTGGTAAGCGGCGCCGCGCTCTACCCGCAGGAGATCAGGGAAATACGGGAAAAGGTCAATCCGGGGTTAATAGGTTATTACGCGTCCAGCGAAGGCGGCGGCATATCTGTGTTGAATACCCATGAGTTTGACGATTACGCGCATACGGCAGGCCGCGCCGCCTACAGGACCGAAGTCCAGGTAGTGGACAACCGGGACAGGCCGGTAAAAACAGGGGAAACCGGTCGTCTGCGCTACCGCGGGCCCGGTGTCGCCAGGCGTTTTATCGACAGCAACGGAACGGAGGCAGCGATAAATGAAGAAGGCTGGTTTTATCCCGGGGACCTGGCCGCAAAACTCGAAAGCGGGCATATTATCCTGCGCGGCCGGGACAAGGACGTCATCAACCGCGGCGGCGTGAATATCTATCCGGCGGAAATTGAAGCTGTCCTGGTGCAGTTACCTGAGGTCAGGGAAGCGGCAGTAGTCGGTGAACCGTCGAAAAAGTTCGGTGAAACCGTTACTGCGTTTATCACAACAGACAAGGTCATTTCCGATGACGCTTTGAACAAGCATTGCCAGAGGGGACTCGCCTCCTATAAGATCCCTTCCCGTTACGTGTTCCTTGAGGTGTTACCAAAAAAATCATCCGGTAAACTGGACAAGGGAGAATTACTCAAACGGTTCACGTGATAATTCCATCATTGGAACCCATCATCAGGACAAGCAAAATGCACCACAGAACAATACGCGGCAAGATACTTTACACCAGCAGGAAACCGGACAGGCTGGGACAGGAGCGGGGGCGGGAATCATTTATTATTACCGTGCATACGGACGGCAAACGGACCCTGCGCGCCCACTGCGAGATCGACGACCCGCCCACTGTGCTGCGGGATGTGGTCCTCAGCCTGGATGCCGACAATTACCCGCTGGATTGTTTTGTCCGCCTGACCATAGACGACCGGTTCGAGGGTTCCGGCTGGATGCGTTTTTCGGAAACCCACGCCGAAACGGAATCCTTCAACGTCAATGACGGGCGTATCTCGCAGCGGCTTGACCTGGAACAGCGGACGCGCTGGCTGGCCAGCCATCCCATTGCCGGTGACGCCATGGCGTTTTCCATCTTCGACCTCAGCAACGGCCCCGGCAAGACTTTCTTCCCTGATATGATGGTCACCTCACCCGACCACCGCGGCGCAACGGGACCGCTGCTGTTCAAACTGGGATTCGGTATCGAATACCTGGGCGATGAAACGATCACCGTCCCGGCCGGGACGTTTGACGCGCACCATCTGCGTTACGTTGACACCGCCGGGCAGTTGCCGGAAGAACACCCGGTATACGATGTCTGGTGCAGCGCGGACGGCGACTTCATCTTCCTGCGCGGCGAGGTCGGCGGCTACATGCAAACGTTTTATGAACTGGTTGAACTGGAAACATAGGAGATAAATACCATGCCTGCCTATATGGTCGTACAAGCCACTGTCACCAACCCCGAACAATTTACCGAATACGCGGAACGTATGCCCGCCCTGATTGAAAAATTCGGCGGGACGTACCGGGTCCTGGGAGGCGAAGTTGAAACGCTGGAAGGCGACTGGGGCCACCAGGCCCTGGTCATATCCGAATGGCCGTCCATGGACCAGGCCCGCGCGATGTGGCATTCGGACGAATACGCGGAACTGAAAAAAGTACGGGAAGGCGCGCTGGACGTCACCGTCCTGCTGGCCGACGGTTTATGACGCGCAAATCGGGACAAAACTGTTGACCCATTATTACGCACTGGCGTTACAGACCCGCTGCCGGGCGGTCAATTCCCTGAGCGTTACTGACGCCCGGCGCAGTATCCGCTCGGCTATTGAGACCTGCGCCGCACAGGTCGCGGCAAGCAAGGGCTTCATAGGCCCCGATACCCGTCTGGTCGTCCTGCCCGAGTATTTCCTGACCGGCTTCCCCATGGGGGACCCGGTGGAAAGCTGGGCCGAAAAGGCCGGCATTGACGTGGACGGAGCCGAGTACGAAGCGCTCGGAATAATCTGCCAGGACAACGATATTTTTCTGTCCGGCAACGCCTACGAGCGGGACAAGGCATTTCCGGGCCTCTATTTTCAGACCAGCTTCATCATTGCGCCAAACGGCAATACCATCCATCGCTACCGGCGCCTGATCTCCCTGTTCGCACCGACTCCCCACGATGTCTGGGATCGCTACCTTGACCTGTACGGACTGGAAGGGGTGTTCCCGGTTGCCGACACCGAACTGGGACGCCTGGCCACGGTTGCCTCGGAAGAGATACTGTACCCGGAAATCACCCGGGCCATGGCGCTGCGCGGCGCCGAGGTGATCCTGCATTCCACCAGCGAGGTCGGCAGCCCGGAACCGACGCCCAAGGACATCGCCAAACGGGCGCGGGCCATTGAAAACCAGGCGTACCTCGTTTCCGCCAACAGCGGCGGCATAACCGGCACGGGGATCCCGGAGTCGTCCACGGACGGCATGTCGAAAATCATCGATTTCAACGGCCATGTGCTGGCGGCAGCAGGGCCCGGCGCAAGCATGGTTGCCAACCACGAAATCGATATTGCCGCGCTGCGGCGCTGCCGCCGCCGGCCAGGCATGCCCAGCCTGCTGGCGCGCCAGCGGCTGGAACTGTACTCACAGGTAGCCCATCCGCAGACCCGTTACCCGGCGAATACCCTGCTGGACGACACGGGAGAACACGTTGTGCCGGAGCGGAGCCACTTCATCAAGACCCTGAAGAGCGTAATTGACGACCTCATCAGGCAAAACCTGATTTGAGTTACATGCCTTTGATTAATGTTCGCAACCCTCGTACGGGTCGCATCGATTATCGTTTCGAGCAGACCGGTGCGGAAGAATTAACCCGGCTGGCAACAGGAATGCGCGCAGCACAGGTGGAGTGGCATGATGGTGGAGTAGAGCTGCGCTGCCGTATGATGCTGAGGCTGGCAGCAGCCATTTCGGAGCGGCGCGATGTACTTTTCAATGCACTGAGCGCCGATACCGGCCGCGTAAGGGAAACCGGAATGGAAATAGACGCGGTGATCTCCAGCATTGAACGCTGGTGCCGGCTGGCCCCTGAACTGCTGGCGCCGGGAGAGCCGAAAAGCACCGACATTCCGTTTATCGAGCTGGGCAGGCAACTGGCGCCCTATCCCCTGACAGGTATTATCTCCCCCTGGAACATCCCGCTGGTGCTGGCCTGTATCGATGCGATCCCTGCGCTGCTTGCCGGCAGCGCGGTCATCGTCAAACCCAGTGAGATTACCCCGCGCTTCGTCGAACCGTTAACGGATATCGTGGCCGGAGTCAGCGGCCTGGCAGAGGTGTTCCGCCTTGTCCCGGGAGACGGCAGCCTTGGTCAGGCGCTTATCGATCATGCCGACCTGGTCTGTTTTACCGGCAGTGTGGCAACCGGGAAACAGGTGGCCCTGGCCGCGGCGCAGAACTTCATCCCCTGCCAGCTTGAACTGGGCGGCAAGGACCCGGCCATTGTTACCGCCGATACGGATATTCAGCGCAGCGCCGCCGCCTTGTGCTGGGGAGGCATGGTAAACGCGGGACAATCCTGCCTGTCTGTTGAACGCGTGTATGCTGAAACGCCGGTTTACCATGACCTGACAGCAGCAATCGCGGCCAAGGCCCGTTCCCTGAAACTGAATGCGGACGACATCAACGAAGGCGAGATTGGCCCGGTAATATCTGAAAACCAGCACCATATCATCGAAAGCCACCTGCAGGACGCAACAGCGAAGGGTGCAACAATTGAATGCGGCGGCAGGATTGTCGAGCACAACGGCGGGCTGTGGTGCGAGCCGACCGTGTTATCCAATGTCAATCACGACATGCTGGTAATGACCGAAGAGACCTTCGGACCGGTACTGCCGGTGATGGCGTTCAGCACAGACCAGGAAGCGATCTCCCTGGCCAACGATACGATCTATGGGCTATCGGCCGCGGTATTTGCCAACGATGTGCAGCGGGCGGGCGCTATCGCCGAAAAACTGGACGCCGGCGGGATCTGTATCAATGACGCCGGATTGACGAGCATCATGCACGAGGGTGAAAAACAGGCGTTCAAGTCATCCGGCATGGGCGGGTCACGCATGGGTCCGGCGTCCATCAGGCGCTTTCTGCGGACCAAGGCGCTGCTGGAAAATACCCAGCTGTGCCGGGACCCTTGGTGGTACTAGTACTCTTTCAAACTGATATTGCCATGTTCAGAGCCACACAGCGGCGTCAAGACAAGGCGCAGCCGCGCGCCCTTGTCAAGGGCTGTAACGCCGTATTGGCGCCGCTGTGTGGCTCCCTGCGGGTGGGCCGGG
>JAPOQU010000119.1 GCA_026710545.1 Gammaproteobacteria bacterium
CTCCCTGCGGGCGGGCCGGGAAGCGGTCGCCCGCGGCGTTACGCCGCTTGGCAAGGACGCGCCATTCCCGGCGCGGCGTGCCTTGCGCTCAACCGCTTCCCGACCCGCTGAACATGTCAATATTAACTGGAAAGGGTACTAATACCCTTCGGATAAACAGGAGTATCAGGTGCTTGAATTAGTTAAAGCCGGTGGTGTTCTGATATGGCCATTGCTGTTGTGCTCTATCATTTCACTGGCGATTATCGCCGAACGGTTCTGGTCGTTGCAGACAAAACGCATCCTCTCTGTGAACCTGGTCAAAAAGGTGTGGGAGTGGAATAAAACCGGGACCCTGGACGTACATCATATCGAGGATTTAAGAAGAGATTCACCACTGGGGAGGATTCTTGCGGCCGGCCTGCTCAACCGGGATCATGACCGGGTGGTAATGAAGGAAAGCATAGAGGAAGTAGGGCGCCACGTAGCTCATGACCTGGAGCGCTTCCTGAATACCCTGGGCACTATTGCCTCCATTTCGCCCCTGTTGGGATTGCTGGGTACGGTTGTCGGAATGATCAAGGTGTTTGCCGTCATAACGGCCCAGGGGGTCGGTGACCCGGGTGTGCTGGCCGAAGGCATATCCGAGGCGCTGATTACCACGGCCGTCGGCTTGACAGTAGCCATACCGTCGTTGATGTTCTACCGCTATTTCCGCGGGCGGGTGGATGAACTGGTGGTAACCATGGAACAGGAAGCATTGAAGCTGGTCGAGGTGATGCACGGGGAGAGGGAATGAATTTTCGTTCACAACGGCATAGCGAAACGGAAATCAACATCACGCCGCTTATCGATGTGGTGTTCCTGCTGTTGATCTTCTTTATGGTTTCCACTACTTTCGAGCGCGAATCGGAGATCAGGATTACCCTGCCGGAAGCCTCTGAAGAGCAGGCCGAGGCGAAGCCTGATTTCATCCTGGTCAGGATCGATGCCCAGGGACACATCTATATCGACGACCGCCCGTTGCTGAACAACAGGGTATCGACCATTCACACGGCGTTGAAGGAACAGGCCCGTGGGGCGACCGACCTGCCGGTTATTATCCGCGCCGATGCACAGGTCAGCCACCAGATGGTGATCAAGGTGATGGATGCCGCACGCCGGTCCGGGCTGGTCAATGTCACTTTTGCAACGCGCATCCCCGACGATAGTACTGAAGAGTAGTTCACTTGTGACTCCGGATATTCATGGACAGTCAACCAGGTACGCTCCAGTTCCGTATTGACGCTATCTGGTACGGCCGCCATCCGTTAACCCCGCTGCTGTTGCCTCTCAGCTGGTTATACCGCCTGGGACTTGCCTGCCGCAGGTTCATGTACGCGGCCGGCATACTGCCTGTATGCCGGCTTGCCGCGCCGGTCATTGTCGTAGGAAACCTGACGGTCGGCGGAACCGGGAAAACTCCGCTCGTCATGTGGCTGGCCCGCTACCTGCAATCCCGGGCGTACAGACCCGGCATTATCAGCAGGGGCTACGGGGGCGCGCCGCGGCAACAGGTGCGGCGGGTCGAGCCTGACAGCGACCCGGAGCTGGTGGGTGATGAACCGGTGCTGCTGGCGCAACGGACCGGGTGCCCGGTTGCCGTCTCACCGGACCGGGCCAGAGCGGCACAGGCACTGCTGCAACAGGCGGATTGCGATATCCTGGTGAGCGATGACGGCTTGCAACATACCTCGCTGGCCAGGGATATCGAGATTGTCGTTATCGACGGTGTGCGCCGTTTCGGCAATCGCCGCTGTGTGCCTGCCGGGCCGTTACGCGAACCGGTTGAGCGGCTGCACACGGTGGACCTGGTCGTGGCCAACGGCAACGCGGCCGCGGACGAATTTCCCATGGAGTATGCATCCCTGCCGGTCAGGTCCCTGGACGGTAAACAGGAAAGGGAACTGGCCGGTTTCAGGGGACAGACCGTGCACGCCGTCGCGGCAATCGGTAACCCCGGACGGTTTTTCTCCATGTTGCGGCAAAAAGGCATTAATATTGAAGAACACGCGTTTCCCGATCATTATGGTTTCAGGAGGTCCGATCTTGAATTCGGCGATCGTGCAGCCGTACTTATGACTGAAAAAGATGCAGTCAAGTGCCGCCGCTTCGAGCTTGAGAATACCTGGTGCGTACCGGTAGACGTGAAAATGCCCGAAGATTTTGAACGTGCAATACTATTGTTGCTGGAGAAAGTGAAACATGGACAAGAACCTGCTTGATATCCTGGTGTGCCCGGTAACCAAGGGGCCGTTGATATATGACAAATCAAAACAGGAACTGGTTTCGGTCGCCGCGCGCCTGGCCTACCCAATCCGTGACGGCATTCCCATTATGCTGGAAAGTGACGCCCGCACCCTGACCCCGGAAGAAGTGGAACACTACAGAAAGTGAAACGGGATTTTTTCGTGATTATCCCTGCCAGGTACGCCGCAAAACGCCTGCCGGGGAAAGCGCTGATTAAAATCGGCGCATACCCGTTGTTGCAGCATGTATACCTGGCGGCCGTTAAAAGCGCTGCAGTTGAGGTTATCATTGCCACCGACGATGAAAGGATTGAGGCGGCCGCGCGGGGTTTTGGAGCAAGGGTCGTCATGACTTCGCCGTCACACCGTTCGGGAACGGACCGCATTGCCGAGGTCGTAATCCGCCTGCAGTTACCCGCCGACAGTATCGTTGTCAACGTCCAGGGGGATGAACTGGGGCTGCCGCCGGCCTTGATCGACCAGGTTGCTGCAAACCTGATGGAGCAGGAAGACGCGGCCATGGCAAGCCTTTACGCGCCGGTTAAATCGGCGCATGAACTTGATAATCCCAACTGTGTAAAAGTGGTCGCAGATCGCCGGGGCCATGCCCTGTTATTCAGCCGCGCGCCGATTCCCTGGAAAGCGTCCGCCGCCGCAGATGGCAAGTTGGGTTGCAGGCATATAGGGATTTATGCGTATACCTGCGACTTCCTGAAAACCTATACGAACCTGCCTGTCTGCGAACTGGAGCAGAAAGAACGGCTGGAGCAGTTACGGGCGCTGTATCATGGTTTCCCGATCCACATGGAACGGGCAGTGGAGGAAACCGGACTGGAGATCAATACGCCTGAGGACCTGGAATTGGCGCAAAGCCGTTATGGTAAGGAATCCGCATACTAACCTGATTTATCCACAGATGACGCAGATTTACGCAGATGAATCTTATGTTCCAATATGATGTTTTTATTGAGTTTGCTCAAAAAGCTTCCAGTCTTATCTTCTGTTTCTGACGTATTAAGAATACACCGATTGGTTCTTTCTTGAATTCAATTGTGAGAAGTAACTTAATTTATATTCTTATAGATTTATCTGCGTAAATCTGCGTCATCTGCGGATAAGTTTTTTACCTGTTGCGGTAGGTGATCCTGCCTTTTGACAGGTCATATGGGGTCATTTCAACGGTGACCCGGTCTCCTGTGAGGATCCGTATATAGTTTTTGCGCATTTTCCCGGAAATATGGGCGGTGATGATATGGCCGCTGTCGAGTTCCACCCTGAACATGGTGTTCGGCAGGGTTTCGATTATCGTCCCTTCCATTTCAATTTGATCTTCTTTCGGCATGGTTCCTCGCTGTTGAAAAAAATGAATTATGCCTGATAAACGCCTCTTGTACCATAGCTCATGAACAGTAGTGTTTCAGGATGTTGATGAATACGTCCCGCGGCATCAAGCCGGCGCCCAGACTCTGCAGGTGCCTGGACTGGACCTGGCAGTCGATGATGCGAAATTGCCGCCTGTTGAGCATTTCCGCAAGGCTTACCAACGCTACCTTGGAGGCATCAGGCACGAGACTGAACATGGATTCGCCGAAAAATACCCTGCCGACGGCCACGCCGTAGAGGCCGCCCGCAAGGACCCCGTCGCGCCAGCATTCGGTTGAAATGCCATGTCCGAGCTTGTGCAGCCTGATATAGGCCGAGGCCATGTCGGGCGTTATCCAGGTATCCGTATCGCCGGCGCGCGGGGCCGCACAGTGCCGCACTACGTCAGCAAATGCCCGGTTGAAGGTCACCTTGAATTTATTCTTTTTCAGGGTCTTTGCCAGGCTGCGGCTGATCTTCACCTGGCCGGGGTCCAGTACGCAACGCGGGTCCGGCGACCACCAGAGGATGGGTTGCCCCTGGCTGTACCAGGGGAATATGCCGCGTTGATAAGCTTTGAGCAGGGTGCCCGGTTCGAGATTGCCGCCGATGGCCAGCAACCCGTCCGGATGGCGCAGAGCGGTGGAAACGTCAGGGAAGTCGTTGGCTATGACGTTATCTGCAACCCAGAAGAATTGGCCATTGGTTGGATGCCCTGTACCGGGTTGCGCCATAATCAGTTACGGGTAAGGAAATCCAGCAGCAACCGGTTCACGGCCGCGGGCTTTTCCAGCATAAACCAGTGTCCCGCATCTTCAATGCGTTCATAACGCCAGGGACCTGCTACGTTAATACCGGACTCCTGCATCTGCTGTTCCTTGAGAAACGGATCTGCGCTGCTCCAGATCCCCATGACCGGTATATCGATCAAGGGGTAATTGAGACCGGAGTGCAGGCCGCCCCAGGCCCGGGTATTGGCGCGATACCAGTTCAGGGCAGCGGTCAGGGCGCCCGGCCGGGACAAGTCCCTGATGAAGTGGTCCTGGTCGCCGCTGTGGCGGGTAAGCCGCTTGAAGAAGTCCCAGTCGTTTGCCGTGAGAGCCGTTTCCGCTATCCCGGTCTTGTTGAAGAAATCGAAATACCATGACGCCTCCCGCTGTGCTACGGTATCCCAGCCGGGATTGCCCGAAGAACCGACCGACATGACCACCAGTTGGCTGAAACGTTCCGGTATAAGTGCAGCCATGAACCACGCCAGTCCGGCGCCGAAATCATGGCCGACCAGCCTGGCCCGGTCGATGCCCAACTGGTCCATGATGCCGATGATATCCGCTGTAAGCGCCTGTATATCATAGTGCTCAACACCATCCGGCCGGCTGGCGCCGCCGAACCCGCGCTGGTCCGGGACAACGACCCGGTAACCGGCATCCGCCACCGCCTGTACCTGGTAGCGCCATACTTCCCGGGAATCCGGGAAGCCGTGCAGGAACACGACGGCCGGGCCTTCTCCGTACACGGTGACCGGGAACTCCAGGCCATTGACCGTCAGGGTGGTGGAATGCGCGGCCATGTCGAAGGGTTCTATTGCTTCCTGTTGCGGCGCGCAAGCCTGGCAGCACAGTAATAAAATAACTGCGCTGACAATGAATTTAGCGAAGTGAATAGTTCGAATCAGCATAAACCGCGTACGGCGCCAATGATTTGTATTGTAAATATGATACGCTAATATTTTCATTTGCCGAAGTATATAACAAGCATGCCCACTTGAACCTGTGCGGGATTGGTGAGTCTTACTGTATATCAAAATATTGTACGGGTCTGCAGAATGAAACGTCTGATCTACATCGCAATTGGCGCTGTTATTGCCCTGCTGGGCAACCACTATTTCATTACGTCCAGCAAGCCGGACCTGCAGCGTCTCTACATGCAGAGCATGGCAATAGAGGATCAACCACCGGTCGTTTTTGTCCACGGCATCCTCGGCAGCAAGCTGAAAGACAGGATGACCGGCAGGGAATTGTGGTTCGGTTCCTTATGGAAACTGCTCTTCGATGAACACGAAGACCTGGCCCTCGGGATTGACCCCGGCACGCTTGAGCCGATACCCGATGGGCTGACGGCTTTTGCCATTGCCGAGAACACGGCGGGCAAGGATTACTACGGCAGGATTTTACGCACCCTGGAGGGGCCGGGAGGTTATGTAAAAGCGCTGCCCGGACAGGAAATCCGGCCGGGGTCGAGGTATTTGTATACGTTTTATTACGACTGGCGCCTCGATAATGCCGTCAATGCGGCGCATCTTGCGGATTTCATCGAACAGATAAGACAGGATTTCGACAATCCCGATTTGAAAGTGGATATCGTCGCCCACAGCATGGGTGGTTTGATCGCCCGTTACTACATTCGTTACGGCCGCACAGATGTGCTGGGCAGTAATGACTTTCCGGTCAATATGTACGGCGCGGAAAGGGTCAGAAGGATTATTCTGCTGGGGACGCCCAGCCTGGGTTCGGTGGAAATCCTGAACGCGTTTATCGGCGGGATCAAGCTGGGTTTCTCAAGGATCAACACGGAAACCCTGGTGACCATGCCGAGTCTGTACCAGTTACTGCCTCATCCGATCAATAACTGGATCGTCACCAGCGAGGGCGCCCCGCTGGATCGTGACGTATTCGACGTGAACCTGTGGCGCCGGTTCCAATGGTCGATCTTTGCCGGCGATACCCGCCGGCGCATCCTGTCCAGGTACGCATCGGCCGCGCAAGGCGAGGCTTACCTGAAAACATTAGAGGCTTATTTTGAAAAGTCCCTGGAACGGGCCAGGCGTTTTGTCTGGTCGCTTACCGTGCCCTTGCCCGAAGGACACCCCGGGTTGATCGTTTTCGGAGGGGATTGCAGCCCGACACCGGCCCGGATACTGGTTGAGGAAGTCGACGGCATATCTGAAATACGCATGTATCCGGATGAGGTCACCATGCCGGAGCCGGGGGTGGATTACGACGCACTGCTGCTGGAGCCGGGGGATGCTTCCGTTACCAAGGCATCCCTGTTGGGCCGGAATACCATCGACCCCAGCGTGCGCCGTCATGAATACAGTTTTTTCCCGCTGCACCATGTGTTCCTGCTCTGTGAAGAGCACAACAGTCTGACCGGCAACGTCAGCTTCCAGAACAATTTACTGCATTCGCTGTTGTCGCTTGATGAATAGGTTTGCCTATGACCAATACAATTTCACCAATACCGGCTGGTAGAAAACGCGGGGATACGGCGCTGTTACTTACGGCGGTCAGCTTGCTCCTGTACCTGTGTAGCCTGGTACAGGCAGCGGAATCCAGCGCATTGCAGGATGAAGCAGCGCTGGACCCCGCCAATATCCTCTACCTGGAGCAGAACTGGGACGAGGAGGACCGGCAGTGGTTTTACCATCTGAACCAGGGATCCGGACTGGTATCCTACGACCTGTTTATCCGCCTGGAACAGCACGACAGCGAGGAGTTGCTGCGTGCTCCCCTGAACATGATGCGCTTCGGCTTCCTGCCCGGGGTGAAATCGGCGCAAAACCCTGATGCACTGGCCATTGGCCTGGCGCGGGACGGCGCTTACATGGGGCTGACCTGTGCGGCCTGCCACACCCAGCATATCCGCCACAAAGGCAAGCTGGTGCGTATCGACGGCGGCCAGGCGATGCTGGACCTGCCGCGGTTCCTGGAGCACCTGGAAAAATCGCTGTCGGCGACGATGAATGACGACGAAAAACTGGCCCGCCTGGGCACGCGGTTTCACGCTGCCGGACCTGATGAAGAGGAATTTCTGGAGTTGAAGAACCTGCTTGATACGGAGTACGCGCAGATAAGCGACAATAACCGCCGCAACCATAGCAGCGTCCCCTACGGTTATACCAGGCTGGACGCCTTCGGCGCGATCCTGAACAAGGGACTGGCGGCAACCGGCGTTGCAGACAATTTCAACGAACCGGATGCCCCCACCAGTTTCCCCTACCTGTGGGACACCCCGCAGCACGACTACGTCGAGTGGAACGGCTCCCAGTCGAACTCGGATATCGGCGCCCTGGCCAGAAATGTCGGTGAGGTCATCGGCGTCTTTGGCCGGGTCGAAACGACACCGGCGACCTGGCTGTATTTCTACGACGCGGGCTATCCTTCCTCGGTCCACGCGCGTAACCTGAGGGCCGTGGAAAAGAAAGTAAGCGAACTGCAATCCCCGCTATGGCCGGACTTTTTTCCAGCCATCGACCAGCAACAGGCGGGGCAGGGCAGGAGGTTATACGAGCGCTATTGCCTCAGTTGCCACCAGGATATCGACCGGACGGACCCGGGGCGGCAAATCAAGGTGAGAATGAGCAGCCTGGGCGAGATCGGGACCGATCCGGTAATGGCCGAAAACGTCCTGCAGATGCGGGGGGAAACCGGGATATTCGAAGGCAAACCGCGCTTTTATTTCGTCGGCTCGATAATGGGCGCCGAAGAACCTGCCCTGTTCGTGGCAAACAACCTGATGGGCGGGGTACTGAGGAACAACCCGCTACAGAGCCTGCTGGCGATCAGGGACGCCAAGGCGATGGGGCATCCCGATATGATCCACCCGCCCAAATACCTGGACGGAGAGATACTGGAAGCCGGCGAGGAAGTGTCCGACCGGGCATTGCTGGCGTACAAGGCCAGGCCGTTGAACGGCATCTGGGCAGGCGCGCCGTACCTGCACAACGGGTCGGTGCCGAACCTGTATGAACTGCTGCTGCCGGCCGCCGCGCGCAGCGAGACGTTTTACATCGGTTCCTGGGAATACGATCCGGTAAAGGTTGGCTACGTGGACCGGCCTGAGCCGGGCGCGTTCCTGCTGGACACCAGCCTGCCCGGCAACAGCAATGCCGGACACGAGTACGGTACCGGCGGGGATGGACTGGCGTCCCTGAGTGAAGCGGAAGTGTGGGCATTGCTGGAATATCTGAAGACCCTGTAGAGATTCTTTGCCACAGAGGACACAGAGATCACAGAGGGTGCTTCGTGCTATTCCCGTGCGCTGGCGACAAAATTTAAAAAATGACTAAAGATATAAAGTATCTCAGAGTTGTTTCCGTACTGGTTCTTGCCGCTGTGCTTGCGGCCTGCTCGGATGTTGATGTAAGCGAGGAGGTTTTGCGGGATGATGAGGTGGAGCAGGGCGAAGCCACCGAGGCATCTTTCCGGAAACTGGTAGAGGATTACCGGACCGCGTACGTGGCCAGGGGCGCCCATGCCAAGGCCCATGCCTGCCTGCGAGCCTATTTCGATGTATTGACCGATATCCGCAGCGACTATCGTTATGGCGTATTTGCCGAACCGGGCAGGCGTTACAAGACCTGGGTGCGCTTTTCCAACGGTCATTACGACCTGAATACAAGCCAGGATTATGAAAACGACGCCAGGGGCATGGCGCTCAAGCTGATGGAAATAACCGGGCAACCCCTGGAGCAGAGTGACGCCAACAATGTCACCCAGGATTTCCTGATGGCCAATGCTCCGGTCTTTTTCGTCAGGAATATGCCCGATTACAATTTTTTTGTCGCCAACCCGGAGAACCTGAATGCGTTTTTCTTCCCGGACCGCAATCCGTTCAACTGGCGTATCAGGGAACTGTTTGCGGGAAAACGCCTCCTCTCCCCACCGCCGGCCAGTATTCTGGACCCCGTGTACTACAGCATTACCCCGTACAAGCTGGGCCCCCGCAATATCAAATTCGCCGCACGCCCCTGTCAACAGCGAGGCAGCACTGCCCCGGTCGCGGAAGAGCACGGCGGAGCGGATTTCTTGCGCGAACAACTGCAGGAAGAACTGGGCGAAACGGCGGCATGCTACATCTTCCAGGTGCAGGAACAGCGAACCGACAAGGGCGGCATGTCCCTGGACGATGCGACCAGGGAATGGTCTGAACAGGACGCCCCGTTTGTCCCGTTGGCCACGATTACCATTCCGCAACAGGATTTCTCCGCTACGGAGCAGGCCCAATTCTGCGAGAACCTGTCATTTGCGCCGTGGCACGCCCTGCCTGAACACCGCCCGCTGGGACAGCTGAACCGGCTGAGAAGACACGCCTACCCGGCCTCATCCGGATACCGCCACGAACAGAACCAGGCGGACGTCCCGGACGCCCTGGCGTACTGGGAGTTAGGAATTACGAATTAAAAATTACGAATTAGGAATTACGAATTGGGAATTGGCGGAAGGTTGACGTGTCATTTCATTCGTAATTCCTAATTCCTGATTCCTAATTTTCCTTAAAAGGAAGGTGTGCTTCGAGGGCTTTGACGTAAGCATTCATTTGCGCGGATTCCTGTTCCAGGAAATTATCGACTGCAGCGCGGAAGCCGGTGTGCCGGATCCAGTGGCCCGACAGCGCCAGGAACGGTTCGAACCCCCGGTATAATTTATGCTCCCCCTGGACGCCTGCATCAACCCAGCTTAGCCGGTTTTCCAGGCAATACTCAATGGTCTGGTAGTAACAGAGTTCAAAATGCAGGTTGGCCAGGTACCTGTCGCAGCCCCAGTGCCTGCCGTACAAGGTGGTATCGCTCAGCATGGCAAAGGCGCCGGCGATGTACTCCTTGTCCTGTTTTGCCAGGATCAGCAGGGTATTTTCCGGCATGGCCGTACTCAGGTGGTGAAAGAACTCCAGTGTCAGGCGGGGACTGCCCCAGCGCCTGAGGAACGTACTGCAGTAAAACTCGTAGAATACGGCCCAGTGTTCTTCTGAAATATCCTCGCCGCGCAGGCGTAAAATCTCGACATTCTTCTCCTTGATCGTCCTGCGCTCCCGCTTTATCTGCTTGCGCCGCCTGGAAGTCAGTCCCTGCAGGAAGTGTTCAAAATCGTCATAGTTGCGGTTGTGCCAGTGGAACTGGCAGGTCTTGCGCATTAACAGGCCGCCGTCCGCCATAACCTGCTGGTCATCCTGCCCGGTGAACAGGCAGTGGAATGAAGACAATTGCGCCCGGTCGGCCAGTTCCGTCACCGTTTTAATGATTAACGTCCTGATCTCCCGGTCCATGCCTGACGACGGGTTTACGAGAATGCGCGGGCCGCACACGGGGGTGAAGGGGATGGCGGATACCAGCTTGGGATAATACTTGCCGCCGGCCCTTTCATAGGCGTCGGCCCAGGCCCAGTCGAATACGAATTCACCGTGAGAGTCATCCCTGATATACAGGGGCATCGCCCCCAGCAGGCTGTCTCCGCCTGTTACCAGCAGGTGGCAGGGTGTCCACCCGTGCCCTTCCAGGCACCCGAAGCGTTCCAGGCCGTTCAGGAAATCATATTTTAAAAACGGGTTGCCGTTGCCGCCCAGCTGATCCCAATCCGCTTTGGCAACCTGGTTCAGGCTGTTTGTCTGTTTGACGGTAACTTCCATGGATACTGCAGGAGTCCCCGTTAGCGGATGGAGACTATTGCGCTACTCTCCACCCTTGGTGTACAGCGGGAAGGGCATGATGTTTTTTCCCGTATCGTCGTATTCCGTTATCTTGGCGGTGCCCTGCTTGTCCATTTCATCAATCCGGACGACGGAATGCATGGGAATGTAAGTGCGGGTGACGTGATTGAACTCGGATTTCAGGTTCTCTTCCGTGGGATCGACCACCAGCGCATTTTTTCCTCCGAACACCAGGTTTTCGATCTCGACAAAACCGAACATCGTCCCCTGATGGACATTACGGGCATAGATCTCGTAGATCTTGCCCTGGTTATGAAATATTACTTTGTAGATCGGTTTTTTCGACATGGTTCCTTAACCGGAAAGTGCGCAAAGACCCGATTCTATCATAGATTAATTATTGTTGAATTCGGCATGGAACAGTTTGGCCGTCGATGAGAAGAATTTATCCATAAAAGATTTCTTGCGCGCAAACCTGATCTCGTAAATATCGGCGGATGCCGCTGCATCACTCAGGTAGTCGTCACTGGTCTGCAGCGCATCCACGAGGCCCCGTTCCAGGGCTTTTTGGCCCAACCAGTGTTCTCCCGTGGCGATCTCTTCCACGTCGACCTGCTCGCGGTTTTCCCGCACGAACTGTTTGAACAGTTCGTGGGTTTCTTCAAGCTCCTCGCGTAATTTTTCCCGGTCTGCTTCCGTGTTCTCGCCGAACAGGGACAAGGTGCGTTTGTATTTGCCCGCGGAGATTTGCTCAAAATCAATATCGTGTTTTTTCAGCAGCTTATGAAAATTGGGTACCTGTGCCAGCACCCCGATAGAACCGATGATCGCAAACGGAGCGGCGATTATCCTGTCGGCGACACAGGCCATCATATAGCCGCCGCTGGCTGCGACCTTGTCGACGGCCACCGTCAGCGTGACGTTTTTATCCCGTATCCTCTGCAACTGGGATGCGCCCAGCCCGTAACCATGCACCGTGCCGCCACCGCTTTCCAGGATCACCAGGACCTCGTCCGTAGCGGCGGCAGTCGTCAGGATGGCGGAAACCTCTTCCCTCAAGGAGGCGACCTCATTCGCCCTTATGTCGCCTTTGAAATTGATCACAAAAATACGTTTTTTGTCATCCGCGTCCGATTTTTCCGCCTTTTTCCGTTTCTCCTTATGTTCTTTTTCAGATTTTTTATAACTTCCCTTCGGCAGCGTTGCTGCTTCCAGCAGCAGTTTCGCATGGTCAAACTTGTCGTTGACGTGTTTGACTTCCAGGTGTCCATCTTCAGCGACCCGGCTGCGCATCTTCAGCATGACGAAAACGAAGGCGGCGGCAGCAACAACTACGACGACACTTCCGAATTTGACCAGGAACAATCCATACTCATAAATAAAATCCAGCCACATTGATTAAGTTTCTCTTGAACAATTGTTGACAAAGGTGTGAATTATACCCCGAATACGGATATATTCTCCGGTTGGTACAAGTTTCAGGATTTCAGGTACAGAAATGTCCAAGGTTAAACCGTTAACGCGCTCACTGCCTTTTCTGCGGCCCTACGGCGGCAGGCTTCTGTTCGCGTTTGCCTGTCTGACCATCGCCGCGCTGGCTGCGCTGGCGATGCCGGTCTCCATCCGGTTAGTGGTTGACCACGGTTTTTCCGGCGAAAATGTCCAGACTCTCGACATCTATTTCATCGCGCTGCTGGTTTTGTCGCTGATCTACGCGTTGTCCTCGTCATTACGCTACTACACGGTGATGTGGATCGGCGAACGGGTAGTCGCGGATATCCGCTCCGCCGTCTACGAACACGTCATCAAGATGGACCCGGCATTCTTTGAGGTCACAAAGTCCGGCGAGGTCCTCTCCAGGCTGACCACCGACACCACCCTGGTCCAGTCCGTTGTCGGGGCCGGCGTCTCTATCGCTTTGCGCAGTTCATTCATAGTGGCAGGCAGCCTGATCATGTTGTTTGTCACCAGTTCCCGGCTCAGCATGCTGTTGTTCGGTTTATTGCCGTTAGTCGTGTTACCCGTATGGTTCTACGGAAAGAAGGTAAGAAAACTGTCCCGTGAAACGCAGGACCGGGTGGCCGATTCCAGCGGGATTGCCGGGGAAGTGCTGAATGCAATACACATCGTCCAGGCATTTACCATGGAATCGCTGCAAAGCCGCCGTTTCAGCGACGCCGTGGAACGTTCCTTCCAGGCGGCGCGGCAGCGTCTTTCCGTTGGCGCGCTGCTGTCCGGCCTGATTGTTCTGACCGCGTTCAGCGCCATCGTCATCGTGTTGTGGACCGGCGCCCGTTTCGTCATAGACGGCAGTATCTCCGCCGGCACGCTGGTACAGTTCCTGTTTTACGCGACGCTGGTCGCGGGCAGCACATCGGCGCTGGGGGAGGTCTGGAGCGATGTACAGCGGGCTGCGGGAGCCATGGAAAGATTGATGGGCATCCTTGATCAGAGGCCTGCCATCACCAGTTCCGGCGAAACCAGGCCGTTTCCCGCGGCAGGCAAAAATCACCTGGTCCTGGAAAATGTCGGTTTCAGTTACCCCAGCCGTCCCGGGCAACTTGCCCTGGACGGATTTTCACTGGACATCACCCCCGGCGAGACACTTGCGCTGGTAGGGCCTTCCGGCGCCGGAAAAAGCACTGTCTTCCAGTTGTTGCTGCGGTTTTATGATCCCCGTTCCGGTTCCATCCGGCTGGATGACGTTGATATTCGCGTTGCGGACCTGGGCAAGCTGAGGAAGCGGATTGGCATTGTGCCCCAGCAAACGGTGTTATTTGCCGGCAGCGTGATGGAAAATATCCGCTTCGGCAATCCGCAGGCAACGGATGAAGAGGTCGTCATTGCGGCCAAGGCCGCCCATGCCGACCAGTTCATCGGGCAACTCCCCCGTGGCTACCAGGCCCTCCTGGGCGAGAAGGGCGCCCGCTTGTCCGGCGGCCAGCAACAGCGTATCGCCATCGCCAGGGCCGTATTGAAAGACCCGCCCATATTACTGCTTGACGAAGCAACCAGTTCGCTGGATGCCGAAAGCGAGAGCCTGCTGCAACAGGCATTGCAGGAGCTGATGGTAAAGCGGACGGTGATCGTCATTGCCCACCGCCTGGCCACCGTAAAAAAGGTGGACAGGATCATCGTGATGGACAAGGGCAGGATGGTGGACAGCGGCACCCATGACAGCCTGACGGCCAAGGAAGGGATCTATGCGCGCCTGGCTGAACTTCAGTTTGACTGAAAATCGATCAAGTCTGACCCCATTGATTTTCCATTTCAAATAGTAAGATAACAATAATCGGAGGATGCATTATGGCCGGAGTTAACCTGCAACAGCCAAGGTACGGCAGGAAAATTATGCCGTTGTTCCTGATGAGCCTGGTCGCGCTGGCGTCACACGGAGCAGATGGGCCGGCGAGCCCATGCCACCAGTTCTACCCCAATGTCCCCGGTGAGACGTTGCTTGATAACGATACTGTCGTGGTGCAGAGATTTATCATTCCGCCCGGACAATGGGAAGGTGTCCACGCACATCCGCCGAATCAGCTATATATCCATGTCAAGGGTGGTGAGTGGACGGTTCGTTTTGGAGATAAAACCGAGACTTCGGTATCGCCTGATGGTGAGGTTGGCTGGAGCGACCAAGGGCTTGGACTGGACGCGGACCACGAGTCCCGGAATTCCGGTGACGAACCGATCGATCTGATCTGGGTCGCGGTAAAACCGGGGTGCATGGCCGGCCCATGAGGAGGTATCAGGAATTGCCGGAGTCGTTCCGGTAAGATCAATCGAGTCTGACCCCATTGATTATTCCACGTAGGGGATGAACCGGCCCAGGATGATGACACCGAGCCAGAACAGTAGCGACAGTGTGGAAACCGTCTTGATGTCTGTTCCTGCCTCTCCACCTGCTGTCTGCACTGAATTTCCGCGTACTGCCAGGGCAAAATACAACGCGTTCAACCCGGCCAGCAGGATAAACAGCAGCTTTATCCGGAAGGCAATGTTGGGGTAATAACGGAACGGGTCGCTGAAAAAAAACATGATGCCGGTCACCAGGTTGATACTGAAACCGGCCAGGGACAACCGTAAAAATTTGTATACCGCTTCAACCGGGAAGCCGCGGACAACGCCCAGCAACCTGCAATCCACGACCAGCAACGAGCCGATGAGCAGCGACAGCCCCATGAAATGCAGGATCTCGGCCATGGGGAACAGCCACACGGTGTCACGCATCAACTGGCCCAGTGCAGAGGTCTCAATTCGTAACAGGATATCATACATACGCTTTTACCCCGTTGGCACAAACCTGTCAGGAACACATTTGGACGTCCGAAGGATGCCCGCAGGGTGTGTGCCAGGGAAGTCACACATCAAATTCGATATACGCGATCAGGCGGCCCGCAATAATCGCGCCGGTCCAGAACGCGATCGAAAATCCCGCGATCAGCTTCGCCCTGGCGGGCATCCCGGGCGGGACTGCCGGCACGGAAGCGGCTTTACGCAGTTCCCGTACAACCAGCCAGACCGACACAGCCCCGAGGCTGATGAGTGAAATCTTTATCCAGAACACAGGGTGATAAAAAAACCTGACGGGGTCGCCCGTGAACAGCGCCAGGCCGGTCAGGGCATTCAAGGCAAGGCCTGCCCAGGCGATGACGGACAACCTGGAAAGAAGGGTAAAGGGCACATTGCGGGCAAACCCGAGAATGCGGAGGTTGATCATAACGACCGTGCCGGCAACGGCCGCCATGCCCACGGCATGACACGCCAGGATAATCGGATAACCCCAGATGGACCCGGCCACCCAGGTTCCCAGTGCGCTGTCCTGCAGCCAGATTAAAAAATGCACGGTATTCCTTACAGCCAAAATTTTTCACCAGCAGAGCAAAACAATTCGTCCATGTTGCAGATCCCGGCCACGCCAGGCATCCGCCGCAGGTTGCCGCGGAACGAAAAGAATGCTTGATCTACCTGGCGTAGTAAGTCCCCGCCAATGGCATGTTATCGTCCCAGGGTTAGTCCAGCTATTGCACCGGATTTCTTATTATTGATTTAATGTACTTGTTGACGCAGGCATCCTGCCGACAAAATTGGGGGTATCATATCAACAAAATCACCCGCGCGTACGACAAAGTGAATCCGAATCACCGGGTACTCATGCTTTGAGTAGTTTCGATCATTTCTGGCAACAGGCAGTGGACTTGATCTGGGGGCTGCCCCTGGTCCTCATGGTTGTTGCCGCGGCGTCGTATTTCGCTTATCTAAGCCGCTTGCTGCCGTTCCTGCGCCTGGGTCATACTCTCGACCTGCTGCAGGGCAGGTTCAGCGACCCCGACGACCCCGGAGAAATCCCGCATTTCCAGGCATTGTCGTCGGCATTATCCGGCACTATCGGCATGGGCAATATCGCGGGGGTGGCCATTGCCATCAGCATGGGCGGGCCGGGCGCCATTTTCTGGATGTGGGTGGCAGGTCTGCTCGGCATGTGTACCAAGTTCTTCACCTGCACACTCGCTTGCATGTACCGGAAACAGGATGAAGACGGCATCGCACAGGGCGGCCCCATGTATTTTATCGAAATGGGACTGGGCCCGGGTTTCAAACCGCTTGCCCTGATGTTTGCGGTTTGCGGCATGGTGGGTTGTTTACCCCTGTTCCAGGCTAACCAGCTTGCCGGCCTGTTGCAGGCCGAATGGGAGGTTGATCGAACGGTTACCGGCCTTATTGCAACAGTTTTTGTGGGGGTCGTGATCCTGGGTGGCATCAAACGGGTTGGCGTGGCGACGTCGCGACTGGTGCCGGGCATGTTCATCCTTTATTTCTTCTCAAGCATACTGGTGGTCGTCGCCCATTACGAGGTAATCCCCGCCTTGTTTGCCGATATATTCCGGTCGGCATTCGGCGGCCAGGCAATCCTGGGCGGAGCGGCAGGACTCACATTCAAGGAGGTGCTGGTGACCGGGATCAAGCGCGCGGTTTTTTCCAACGAGGCGGGAGTCGGAACCGAAGCCATGGCCCATGGCGCGGCGCAGACCAGGGAACCGGTCCGTGAAGGACTGGTCGCCATGCTGGGCCCGTTTATCGACACGATAATTGTCTGTACCCTCACTGCGCTGGTGATACTCAGTGCCGACGTTACACCCTCCGGCAACGGCGTTGCGATGACGGCCGATGCCTTTGAACAGACCATGCCTTACCTGGGCAGTGTTATTCTCCTGGTCACTTTTTCACTGTTCGCCGTTTCCACCATGATCACGTATTCCTATTACACGGTGAAATGTGCGCGCTACCTGTTCGGCAAACGGGCAGGGAACCAGTATGTATACGTTTACCTGCTGCTGATCCCTGTTGCCGCGAACTGGAGCCAGGCTACCGCGGTAAATATCATCGATACGGCCTTTGCGTTGATGGTTATTCCGACACTTACGGCAACAATATTGCTGGCGCCAAAGGTCGTGGAAGAAATGCGGCGTTATTTCAGAGAACTGGGATGACTGGCGAGATCCTGAAGGCATTCATATCCGTAATTCTGAGCGCTTCCTGATTCATCAACTCTGGCTCGTATATAACCTCAATATGTTACGATCCCGCCAGGTAAGCTATGATGATATGCATTATTCTTGTATTTCTGCGGTATCACCCATATATTGCCCTTCATCCGGAGAGATGGCCGAGTGGCTTAAGGCGCACGCCTGGAAAGTGTGTATACGTTAATAGCGTATCGAGGGTTCGAATCCCTCTCTCTCCGCCAATTGACTTTCCGTGCCTGTCCATGACATTCCGTAGAATTACATAACTGCTTTGTTATATAAAGGTTTTTTATGTAAGTAGTGCTTGACAAGTCCACGTCATTCTCTATACCGCCAATTTATAAATGTGGAATTTTCGTTGGTAACAGGTAGAGAGACATGACAAAAAAATGACGTATGCAGAAGCGAAAGCGCTCAAGAGGCCGGGCTTTTATTCTCTGGGCGACACGTTGTATTTGCGCATTGGAAACGGGGCGGGGAAAAGCTGGGTCCAACGGCTGACCATCCACGGCAAGCGCCATGATATCGGCCTCGGCAGTTTCAAGCTGGTGACCCTGGCCGAAGCCCGTGACAGGGCGTTTGAGAACCGCAAGGCCGCCCGTATTCATTGAGACGATCTCTTGCCGACTTGTGTTTACCCTTTCTGAGGGACGTATAATAGGCGATGAAATCACACCTGATAGTGTTATGGTGCTTCAATGTGTCACGAATTCTAGAGACATCGTCCTTAACGTC
Organism: Gammaproteobacteria bacterium; assembly: GCA_026710545.1. Classification (GTDB taxonomy): domain Bacteria; phylum Pseudomonadota; class Gammaproteobacteria; order Eutrophobiales; family Eutrophobiaceae; genus JAAXHV01. The sequence continues at coordinate 18,317 of JAPOQU010000119.1, forward strand.
TGAGCTACTTATCGAATTCTATGAGAGCAATTCAACTAATAAGTCATGGTGATCTAGACAGGTTAATCATTGTTGACGACGTCCCGAAACCGGTACCCGGCAAGGATGAAGTGTTAATCAAAGTAGGTGCGTGTGCGATAAATAATACCGATATCTGGACCAGACAGGGAGCTTACGGCTCATCGCTGGAAGATGATGCAACCACTGGTTGGCAGCGCAAGGTGTTTCAATTTCCACGTATTCAAGGAGTAGATATTGCCGGCCGGATTGAAGCCGTCGGATCTGATACACCTGATACCCGTATAGGTCAACGCGTGCTCGTCAACCCCTGCATTTATGGTGAGCAAAGTGACAGAAGGATAGCGATCCTTATCGGTAGCGAAAGGGACGGCGGATTTGCCGAGTATTGTACTGTTCCCTCAGATAATGCGGTACACATCAACAGTGATTACAGTGATGTAGAGCTTGCGAGTTTCCCCTGTGCTTATGGAACGGCTTTATCAATGCTGAATAAAGCATCAGTATCAGCGAACGATACACTGATAATTACCGGTGCTTCAGGTGGTGTCGGAAGTGCTTTGATACAACTTGCCAAATTGCGCGGGGTTACAATCATTTCAATCGTGAGCGCCGGAAAAGAAGAAACCGCAAAAGAATTAGGCTCTGACTATGTCATAAACCGTACGGATAACTTTGAAAGCCAACTTGATTGCTTAGGCAGGGTACACCGTATCACCGTCATTGCAGACGTTGTGGGCGGCCACATGTTTCCCCAATTACTTGATTTATTGGCTTTTGGTGGTACCTACATCACTTCAGGAGCAATTGCAGGTCCGGTTGTCGACCTTGATTTGCGCACAATTTATCTTAATGAACTGACATTATTTGGTGCGACGGCATTCTCGCATGACGAATTTCTAAGTTTGGTTGCTTACATAGAAAATGAAAAAATTAAACCTGTCATTGCAAAAACGTATCCGTTAGAAGAAATTCACCTGGCTCAAAAGGATTTTATGGATAAGAAGTTTTTTGGGAAGCTTGTCCTGATTCCTTGATACTATAATTTTTGCAGATGCGCAGCTATGAGAACTTATTTCTTACAACGTTTGCTGCCGCCCCTTCTTTCGGACACCGTCATGCCAAAGTTGCATGCCCTGATATAATCGCCCTCTCCGGAACGGCCATACACCACAGCGGCCTTGTCGACATCAAACATCCAGTTGATATTGGCCCTCTCCCGGTCGCGTCGGGTCTCCCAGGCAGCGAGTTCCGATTCTAACAAGTCCATGCTATCAATACGACGGTCCAGACATTGCTGGTTCATATTGCCAATCTCACACCACCATGTTCAACCAACTGGCATGCCTGGGCGTGTAACGAAACGCCAGTTTGCGCAATAATCGCCGCGCCTCCGGCGCCGGGAATGCCCGGTACAGCGAAGCAGGCTGGTGCGTGTTCAAATTATCCAGCACCATCCGGATGCACTCGGTATTGGGATAATGTTCATCCACCAACTTGCGCAGCATCTCGGTAAAGTCGATGGTTTTCTCTGTTACCGTCACCTTCGCATGATGTCAGCCATGATATCTGTCAAAGTAGACAAAGATATTGGCCACCCCCTTGCGCTCATACTCATATTCCGCTTTGCGCGGCTGTCCCGAACGAGTCCCTTCCGACAACGCCGCGTCCAACCCGTACTCCACAAATTCCCGCTTCACCCGGTAGACCGTCGAGGTGCTCACCGATAATGCCGCCGTGATCGCCTGGTCCGTCAGCCCCCGTCCGTCCGCCAGCAGTAAAATCCGGGCCCGATTCAGCGCCCGGACACGCTGCTTCCCCTGCGACGTAAACGTCTCCAAATACCTCCGCTCTGCCGCCGTCAACTCAACCCGGTAGGTGATATGCATGCCATTGTCCCCGCTTGTCATAAAAGGGATAATGGATCATAAAATACCTGC
>JAPOQU010000120.1 GCA_026710545.1 Gammaproteobacteria bacterium
CCATACTCAATCCGGATTCGCTCTCTGACTGCTTCATCTCCACGAAGTCATACGGGAAATCAGTACAAAATTTGTGGAACCCAGAGAACTGACCGACCTCCTGTGTAAAGCGAAATCCATCTGGCGTTAGACGTGAACGCCTGGGGTGGTATAGGTCCACAAACAAGATGAACCACTCGCTTCCTGAGAACGTAACAGCCTCGAAAACGTCAATCGTGTCCACTGCACCGATTCTATGAAATAGGATTCTCTCTCCCCTTTCCGTTTCCAGCTTAGATAAATAGGCAAGCTGGCCAATTGAACCATTTACGGGGATCGGGTTGGTCTCGGAAAACCCAAAGGGTCCAGTGCCATTCGGATCCTGATCATAGGCGGGTCGAGACTCGATCATCGCCTTGATCGCAGGATGAATCATATCGAGTTGGAATTGTTCATCTTCAATAATACGCCGAATCTGCTCAAACGCTTCGCGAAGTGCTTTGTCCTCTTTGTTGCCACCAAATAATTTGGATATAAACCCCATAGTCGATCCTCAATATGCCGCCATACAAGAATTCACTGAAGCATGTCGCTTAACCGGCGCATTCCCGGCTTTTTAAAAGCCATTCTGATCGCCTGTTCCAGGACGTGCGTATTGGCAGCATGGATGTAAGACAGACCGACGTAGGTCTTTTTGTCGTCCTTGGAACCGATATAAAATGAGCCGTCAGCACTCCATACATGCACTTGCCCCCACGAGCAACGAACTTTTTCATTGGCCCCAAGAAATTTGTGTTTAACCAAAGTAACTCCATCGTCGCTGATCGCTGCTTCACCGAAACGGACCTCGTTCCCGCCTTGCAATGTCTCAAATAATTCTGTCAGCAGCCGAATAACCACGGCCTTCCAGAGTTTCTCCAGGAAAGTGGAATATGTAGATTCTTTCTTCAACTCGACGACGGCCTCTGAGCGGTTGTCACCAAATGCAAGGGTGTACGTGGTGCCAGTGGGTATACCGTTCACAGAGTGACGCACAGTTCCCCATCGCACGCGGGTAACGGCATCTAACGGAAACCGTTGGTTTTTCCAACTGAGCCCATCAGGCGAGATACTTAATATATCTTTGAACATCACCCCGACTTCAGCCCGATAGGTAATATCGCGGGCCCACTCATCTCTCTGCGCCTCATTTATTTTTCGGTTCTGAAAAATATCGGCAAGCGATTCTGAGTCCTGTCCGACCCTCTCTACAACTTCGGGTAGCTCTGCAAAAAGTTCTTGAATCAGCCCAGTGAGTCTCTGCGATTGATTAAGCATGTCATGTTCGTTAAAGAGATCAATCGCGAGGCTTCGTATTGAATATGCGATTTCATGGCTCGGGTCGTGATCGATTCCCCGAGGCTTGGCGCTCAGCTGAATCGGTTGTGCGACCTTGTCCCAATTCCTGGCGACTACCACCAGCGTGTCTACAATCGGCTTTACTACCTTTTCGCCTGATGACGCTGATTCCCTGGCTGCATTGATAAGCTTTTCTACACTTTCAGCCTCTTTCTCCAAGAATCCTTGTGTCTCAACAGCATAGCTGTCCACCAGATCGTCGATGAGTTCTGGCGCGTGGTCCTCTCCACCACAGGTAATATGGTCAACGGAGGCAGTCATAGCATCGACTAGAGAAGCAGGCGGAAGCCTGTTTAGAGCATCTTTGATAGCGTTGCGGTAGTAACGCTTTCGCTCAGATAGCTCGGCCTCGACCTGATCAATGCTTTTAACCTCTGGAAAACCAGACACCGAACGGTCTTCGTTGATATCGCGTAGCACCTGTTCCGCAGAAAGATCGTCCACCAGGTACGCCATCTCCTGGATAAACTCTGCGACATCATCTGGTGAATCGTTGCCATCTACAGCCTCAAAGGCCGACGCCAGGAGGTTCAAGTGTGCAAGAGTCGGCAGGCCCGACTCCCCACGAAGCGACATCGGGTCAGAATGCAACGCGGAAACAAACTGTGCGGCCTTCCCTGGCGAGACGCCGGACAGCCAGGACATTTCTGCACTCAACCTCATCCTCGGGCTGGTAAGGTCAGAGCGAGCTTTTTGGCATGCGTCATGATCCAGCTCCAGCGACTTTTCCTCAGCCAGCTCAACAATCCGGCGCCGATCATCCCTGGTGGTAACTCCGAGCAGCGCAAAGGGATTTTGTTGAAGCTGTGATTGATGCAGCCTCCGTTGACGTCGGTTCGAGGATGAACGGGGCGTCGATGGCGATCCAGGTCCCGCAGTTCTTGGTGTGGGTCGTGCCTGTGATCCATCAGTTGCTTTCCCAGGATCAGTTCGTAGCATCGCAAGTAGCTGAGGATCCTTAAGAGCTTCGTGTGCTTGACGAAGAAGCGCTTTTGGTACAGTAAGTTTTAGATGACTCCGGATTTCATGGGCCAATACTTCCAACTGCGTTTTCGAGGAGAGGTGCTCTGAGAGGACAAGGGATAAGGCTAAATCGTCCCCTTCTCTAGGGGTTACGCTGCAAGTGCCACATTGGGTCAGCGCACCAGACTTCCAATAACCGCACTTAAAGCAGATAGCTACCGTCATTTATAGTACTCATTTTTAACATCACCGATACCCCAAGCTCGCCAGTTCTTCTCGCAAGCAGTCGTAGTACTCACCTGGGCCTTGGGTGCGCCGCTCATAGTCACACGTATTTTCAATAGCTGCTTGCTCTGAATGACTCGCACTTGAAAGATCAGGACGACCTCCAGACCTTTTAAGAGCCGCCAGTTCTTCTCGCAGAAAAGCATTAATTGCAGCCCTAGTTTTGTTCCCGAGCAACCCATCAGGCGTTCCAGCGTTATAACCAAGCTCATTCAACCGACGCTGAATAGCCAGCACCGTTGCGTCCGGCGCAGGTCGGGCGGGTTCAGATACTGGGGTAGAGGCCGAAGGTCTCGCTGTTGTAGCTGTGCTCCGGACAAATCTGTTCCGCCCTTCGGCCTGCAATTGACTACGGTATGGCTCAATATCTCTTTGAGCGATCTCAAGCGAACCCTGGCGGTAACGGAACTCACCGCAACGGCTGTTATAGTCGTTCACATACCCATTAAAGCGATCGACATCTGAATCGCTGTAATTGTTGAGAACCGTCTCAGCCGCATCGAGCCGAATTTTCTCAGCCAAACAGTAGCGGATCTGCGCAGATGAAAGGACATTGTTTCGATCAACGGAAGGCTTGCTTTCAGATGGACGACTCGGCGTCTGAGGCGGCGCGATTGCAGGTTGGCTGGCCGGAGCGGTCTCGGCTATCTCACCCAGCGCATCTTGCCAGTGTGTCTGAGGCGGCGCGATTGCAGGTTGGCTGGCCGGAGCTGCGGAAGTTGAGGAAGTTCCAGGGGAATACGCCGACTTCGATGGTCCGCTGTTATCTGATTGGTTAGCCAGCCAGATGAGGCCAATAACCACAGCAATTCCCAAGAACCACTTGCCCGCTGATGAACCGCCCGATGGTTGTGCAGGGGCCTGATAAGTCTGCGAGGCCGGTTTGGTTGACGTTTGTTTCGGCTGCTGACTACCGCCGGCAGTCTGTTTTGGAGGCGGTTCAGAGGGTGCCTTCTGCGACTGTTTCGGTTTACTGCTTACGACGTCATCAACATCTGAGACCATTGATGACAGGCCCGCAAAACCTTTGCCCTCGCCCTGTTTTTTTTCTTCCTCATTGTCCACGTTAGCTTTACCGAATGAAGCCGATCAGGTGCCGCTTAGCGCCTTCGCGCTCTCTGGCTGGTGCCGCATGCATGGCTGTGAGCAGGCTTTCCTGATCCAACCTGTCCTTTCCAGCTCGTGCCGCAAACCTAGCTCCCTCGCGGACCACAAAAGCCACATCTGACAACGGGCGCCCAGCAAGCTCCTGGGCAAATGGCGCCGGGTCAACGTCATCCTCTTTGGGTAGGGTTGACAGCAACTTCTCCAGCAATGAAAGAACTTCCACTTCGCTGGCATAGTCAACGTTGACCACATGATCAAAGCGGCCCCGCCTCAAAATGGCCGGATCAATCATATCGACACGGTTTGTCATCGCGACAATAAGCACATCGTTCTTTGCAGCTTCTGGAATGCGGCGCAGAAATTCAGCAACCTCCTCGACACGATGATGGCCGGAACCGGTCTCCCGATCCGCCAGAAAAGCCTCCATCTCGTCGATAACCAACACAGACGGCGCATTCTCCATCGCCTTATCAAAAACCTCCGCTACCTTCTTGCTGGTTTCATGAATGTAGGGGCTAGCAACGCTGGAAACGTCAATCTGAAAGCTTGGCCATCCGAGGAAGTCGATCAGTCGCTCTACCGCAAACGTCTTTCCACATCCGGGAGGTCCGTGCAAAACTACGGCCGACGGAAACTCAATACCAAGAGCCTTATAACGATCACGATTTTGGATGATGTCAACGATATGCTCATTGAAGAAGGCGGCGAGGTCAGGTCGCCCAGCCAACTCAAAGGCCGTCGACGCGTGTTTTTGATCACCCTGCTCTTCTTTTCGATCCGTACGCTCTGCTTGCTTGTTATCTGTCCGCGAAGGCGAGCTTCGAGACCGGTCAGCCGGTATAACTTCAACAACTTTGACCCCAGCAGCTTGAACAACCTCTTGGAGGTGATTTGCACTTAGCCAGCTCATGGTCTGACGAAGTCGGCGAAACGATTTCGCAGACACAGTCGCCCCACCTGTGAGCCAGTAACCAAGTACTACATCATCGTCGGTTCTTGCTGTAATGCTGTAAGTAGGTAAGAGACGGCTGATCTTTTCGACGTATAGAGCGTCCTGCAACGGTGAGTCTGAATCTATGTCGCGGGTCGCCTTCAGCGCCAACGCGAACGACAAAGCCTCGGCCTTCGTGTCAGGCGAGTTTCCATCTACAACCGGGCATAGCACCTGGTCTGCTCCGCAAGCAATAGCCCAGTATCGTTGGTTGCCGAAATCAAAGAACCTAATAGGCCCTTCCGTGAGCAGCCCTGCATCTATCCATCGGCTGGCGAGTTCATCCTGAACTACGAGCGCTCGCCCGCCGCCGTGGTTCTCGTAAATTTGCCAATTCACCCCTTCAGAGACAGCGACGCGGACCTTAGCGCCATCCGGCAATTTGTACCCAACAGGGAGCCACGCATCGAGGGGCATATCAGTTAACTCCGAACTATATTTGCGCCAGCCATCATTTCATCCTCGCCCGCCGAACCAATGCGTACCGAGTCAAGATGTGCGACTACCAAACGCAGTTTATCGATATCGTTCGCCTTGAGTGCCTCGGCGCCAGTTGCGACTAACTCCGCATGCTCTCTTGCATCGGGGAACAGGTAAGTGTCCTGAGCAAGCCATTTAAAGCGATCAATTACGAACCAGTCCTGACGCCACAGGATCATAAAGAGCTTTCCACGCAGCTCGTCCAGATGCGATTCGAAGTCGCCATTGTTGTTGTCAATCGAACGCTGGGCAGTTTTGGCGAGACTGTCGAAAGCATTGGCTTCGGTAGGGCGAGCATGTTCTCGAACTGCCTTATCGAAGAACTCAACTGCCTTGTCCAGCTCAAGCTGACGGATGTCTTTCAAATGCTCCTTGCGAGTAAGAGCCAATAGCCGTTTGGCATCCTGGACATCGTCCATTGCCTGCTTCGCCGTTTCCGGATCGGATTCGCTACTACTGATTGATTCAGCTCGCTCAAGCTTTTCTCGCGCCTGATCCAACTTCGAATCATCAATTTTGGAAGCCATTTCCTCAAGACGTCGAAGTGTATTTTCCGACTGCTCCTCAACCAATTTGGTTGCCTTTGTGTAATCAA
>JAPOQU010000121.1 GCA_026710545.1 Gammaproteobacteria bacterium
CTATAAGCAAGGCCAGTACCTGGCCTTTATCCATTACTACACCAAGGTCAACGGCATCGCCCCCGCACAGGCCGATTTACAGCGCTATTTCCGGGTCTCGCCGCCCTCTGTGCATCGCATGTTAACCCAGTTGGAAGACCATGGACTCATCACGAAACAGCCCGGCGTGGCGCGCAGCCTGTCACTGGCAATCCCCCGCAGTCAACTCCCGGCGCTTGATTGATTTGCAGCTGCCAATCGATCAGAATTAAATTGAAAGAGTACTGGTTCTTCGAGACACAGTTCGCGTAGAATTTGAACCCGGGGATCTTGCCGAAGGGATCGAGGGAGTCGCTGGTGAGGGCATTCTGAGGATATTTAATTCAGAAATAACGGCGAATTGTAAGGGCAGCTTGCCTTCCTTCAGATGGATAACCTGTGGTTTTTACAGCCGATTGCGGCAGGATAATTTAGTATTGTCCCCGTAATTCTATCAGAGCGGCCCCTGAAGCGGACTCTTCTGTGAGTTTTTCTCACATACATCCCGAAAAACTCATAATAAATCGCTTTCACATAAAATATACTTATCCAAACTAAATCAATATCACCAATGGCGAACGACACACCGTACCGGGCAAGCTCTCAGGCCCCCATCCTGTCGTGACGCCAGGGTGACACCGGACTGGTTGAGGAGATAAGACGATGCAGACACAGCACCCCTGGACACACCCGGCGCTTGATTGATTTGCAGCCGCCAATCGATCAGAATTAAATTGAAAGAGTACTAGTCTGCTCATGATGATCATCAAGCTCGGAGTAGATAGAGGGAAAGCCATGCTTTCTCTGTTTCTTGCTCCATATTGAGTTCGCGAAACAATAAAATCAGCACAAGAGGAAAATTGATATGAGATACAAGATCGGAGACGCCCTGATGCGTCAGGGTTTCCACATTACAAGGTTCAGCCTGATTTCTCTGGTCATTATTCGGCAAACTTTGAAGACCATTTTGATTGTTTTACCGGTTGCCGGTTTTATTTCACTGGCGCCGGCGCAGGGTGTTACCGAAATGAAACAGGGGGAAGGCGGTAGTGTTGCACAAGGCGCCGCCGGTCCATCAGGTTCCACGCAAGGAAGTGAAAGCACCTTGGAACAATGTGGTAAGCCGATGGGCGCGATGGCGGTAATAGAGCCGCAGGATTTTGTGATTGCCGCATTATCGGGATATGGCTTGCAATCACCGGTTGGCGTTGTTCGCATGATGATACAACAGTCTAACTGTTTCATCGTAGTAGAACGCGGTCAGGGAATGAACAATATGATGCAGGAACGCGCTCTTATGGAAGCCGGTCAGCTTCGAGAGAATTCCAATGTAGGCGGCGGTCAAATAGTCAGCGCGGATTTTCTTCTGCGTCCTGAAGTGGTTTTTTCGGAAAGTGACGCCGGCACTTTGGGTGGCGGGGTCAGTGCCGCGTTAGGTGGTGTGTTCGGCACCGCGGGAGACCTCATTGGAGGTTTGGTTGGTGGTCTTAGATTCAAAGAGGCGCAAACAAGCATGCTGGTCGCTGACGCGCGCTCAGGGGTGCAAGTCGCTTCGGCGACCGGCAGTTCCAAGAAAGCGGATTTGGCGCTGGGCGGTTTCCTGGGAGGCGGTAGTGGTTTAGGCGGGTATGGCAATACCAATGAAGGTAAGATTATTGTTGCAAGCCTCATGGACAATTACAACCACATCGTCAGGGCAGTGCGCGGCCAGCCGAGCTTGCGGCGCGATGTCGGCACATTGGCACAGGAAGCTGCTGCCGGCGGGGCCAAAAAAGCGGGGGCTGTATTTGCTGAAGGTGACGTTTTCTAACCAAAGATAGATAACCATAAATTACTCTCCGACTCATCCACTGCAGCGGAACAACTTGGCGAACTGAAAAAATCTGAGGGCGTGATATTCATGGGTGAAGAAAACAACGGTTTCATCAGGGTCGAAACCAGCAATGGTGGCGGCTGGGTTAAAAAAGTTCTGGTCACACGGAAATAGTCTTCAGTACAACGTCCGGATCACCCGGGTCAGGCGGCGGTAATTTGAGGCCGCCGTGCTCGTCTCAGGGCTCACTGGATCTGGCAATCGGCCTGACAGGCGCAGGTGCCGTGGGTCGTTCCGCTGAGTGACTTGTGAACAACCCGGCCAAGTACGCGGATTCGGGCATTATGGCAAATTGGCCGTACCGGTAGATGAGTTGGGCTGACAAATGATAACTTGCCTGGTGGCCAGCGAGGATGGTCACTGGCACGGTGGTCGTAATCCTGGATCTGTTGACTTCTGAACGGGAGCACCTCACTCTGACCTTCCCTGAATAGCTGTGTGGTACGAATTCGGGGTAGGGGACCAGTAAGGAAGGTCCTCAATACGAATGATTGAGGACCTTCCCCCTGTACCGGATATCAGGCAATGTCGAAACGATCCAGGTTCATCACCTTGTTCCAGGCAGCCACAAAATCCCGCACGAACTGCTTCTGTGAGTCGTCACAGGCGTAGACTTCCGCATACGACCGCAGTTCGGAGTTCGAGCCGAAGATGAGATCGGCGCGGGTGCCGGTCCATTTGACTTCACCCGTTGCGCGGGCCCGTCCCTCGAACACGTTTCCGTCTTCGGAGACCGGTTGCCACGACGTGCCCAAGTCGACCAGGTTCACGAAGAAGTCGTTGGTGAGCACCCCAGGCTGCCCGGTAAGGACGCCATGTCGTGATTGTCCGGCGTTTGTATCCAGGACACGCATCCCGCCGATGAGGACAGTCATCTCGGGCGCCGTGAGTCCCATCAACTGCGCCTTGTCGACCAGCAGTCTTTCCGCCGCGACGCCGTTTGCGCCGTTGAGATAGTTGCGGAATCCGTCGGCAACCGGTTCCAGCACGGCAAAGGACTCAACATCCGTCTGTTCTTGCAGGGCGTCCCCGCGCCCCGGCGTGAACGGAACCGTCACATCATGCCCGCCGTTCTTCGCGGCTTGCTCAACGCCGGCACAACCGCCCAGTACGATCAGGTCGGCCAGTGACACACGCTTTCCGTTGGTTTGTGCGTTGTTGAATTCCTGCTGGACACCCTCAAGAGTATCGATCACCTTAGCCAGTTGATCCGGCTGGTTGACCGCCCAGTCCTTCTGCGGCGCGAGGCGAATGCGCGCGCCATTTGCCCCGCCGCGCAGGTCGGAACTGCGGAAGGTTGAGGCCGAAGCCCATGCAGTCGAGACCAGCTGGGAAACGGAAAGACCTGATGCAAGTATCCGGGACTTCAGGGCCGCGCTATCCTGCTCATTGATCAGTTCGTGGGTGACGGCAGGGATGGGGTCCTGCCAGATGAGATCTTCTCCAGGGACCTCCGGGCCGAGATAGCGTGACCGTGGACCCATGTCGCGGTGTGTCAGCTTGAACCAGGCCCGTGCGAATGCATCGGCGAACTCGTCCGGGTTCTCCTGGAAGCGCCGCGAGATCGGCTCGTAAATGGGGTCCATACGCATGGCCATATCCGCCGTGGTCATCATGGGAGCATGGCGTTTGTCCGGATCGTGGGCATCCGGCACGGTATCTGATCCCGCCCCATTCGCGGGCTTCCACTGCCAGGCGCCGGCAGGACTCTTGGTGAGTTCCCATTCGTAGCCGAACAAGGTATCGAAGTAGCTGTTGTCCCACGTTGTCGGGGTGGCAGTCCACGCGCCTTCGATGCCGCTGGTAATCGCATCACCGGCCTTGCCGCTGCCGTAGTTGCTCTTCCAGCCCATGCCCTGCTGCTCTATGGGAGCGCCCTCAGGTTCGGGACCGACATGGGTGTCCGCAGGAGCGGCGCCGTGGGCCTTGCCGAACGTGTGGCCGCCGGCTGTGAGTGCGACGGTCTCCTCGTCGTTCATTGCCATACGGCCGAAGGTCTCGCGAATGTCCCTGCCCGAGGCCACCGGGTCGGGATTGGCGTTGGGCCCTTCCGGGTTCACGTAGATCAGGCCCATCTGGACCGCGCCCAGGGGTTCTGCGAGATCCCGGTCGCCGCTGTAGCGCCTGTCGCCGAGCCACTCGTTCTCGATGCCCCAGTCAATGTCCGTTTCAGGTTCCCAGATGTCCTCGCGACCGCCGGCAAACCCGAAGGTCTTGAATCCCATCGACTCCAGGGCGCAGTTGCCGGCCAGGATCATGAGATCGGCCCATGAGATTTTCCTGCCGTACTTTTTCTTGATAGGCCAGAGCAGCAGGCGCGCCTTGTCCAGGTTACCGTTATCAGGCCAGCTGTTGACGGGGGCAAAGCGCTGGTTGCCGGTCCCGCCGCCGCCGCGGCCGTCGCCGATTCGATAGGTGCCCGCACTGTGCCACGCCATGCGGATGAAGAACGGACCGTAGTGACCGTAGTCGGCCGGCCACCAGTCCTGTGATGTAGTCATCAGTTCATAGAGGTCCTGCTTTACCGCGTCGAGGTCCAGGGTCTTGAACTCTTCAGCATAGTTGAAGTCCTCGCCCATCGGGTCGGATTTGGAAGAATGCTGGCGTAGAAGATCCAGTTCCAGCTTGTCCGGCCACCAGTCGCGGTTTGTCGTGCCTCTGCGGGTGGCGCCGTTACCGTGATTGCCCATTACGGGACACTTGCTTTCGCTCATGATTTGCTCCTCCGTACTATCAGTTCAGTATTAGAAATTACAGGATAAATACGTTATTACTTCATTACCGGGCCAACTATAGGTGGATTTATTCATTATGTATAACGATTATTATTTGCTATTATAATCGTATTATACGAATATTTGCTACTTGGAGGGACCTGGTGAAGCGATTACCCACGCTGAAACAACTGCAATACCTGGTGGCGCTGGCCGACACGCAACATTTCGGTCGGGCGGCAGAGCGTTGCTATATCACCCAATCGACACTCAGCGCCGGCATTCGCGACCTCGAATCGGTGCTCGGCGCCGCGGTCGCGGAACGCACCAACCGGCAGGTGCTGATTACCCGGGCCGGCAGGCAGATAGCCGAGAGAGCAAAGGCGATATTGCAGGAAGCGGAAGAGGTTATGGACGTGGCCAGGGCCGACCTCTCGCCAATGACCGGCGAGATGCGCCTCGGGGTGATCCCGACGATCGGGCCTTTCCTCCTGCCCCGCGTACTGCCGGTACTCAGGGAAAGGTACCCCGAGCTGACTATCTACCTGAGGGAAGAGCAAACGGTCCCGTTGCTCGCCCGCCTGGAAGAAGGAGAGCTGGATATCGCCTTGATTGCACTGCCTTACGATACCGGGGACCTGGCGATTGAGATCGTCATGGAGGATGAATTTCTGTTCGCCTGCAACCGCAACCATGTGCTTGCCGGCCGCGACGAGATCTCGCTCGAAGCGCTTAAGAGTGCGCAATTGATGTTGCTGGAGGAAGGGCATTGCCTGCGCGGCCACGCGCTGGACGTCTGCGGCCAGGGCAACAGTAAGATACGGTCACAGTTTGAGGCAAGCAGTCTGCACACGCTGGTACAAATGGTTGCCGCGGGTATAGGAGTCACGTTGATACCGCGGCTCGCGGTTGACGCCCATATCACCCAGGGGACGGATGTCATGTTTTCACGGGTCAGCGTGCCCGCTTTCCGCCAAATCGGATTGGCATGGCGCCGCACGTCTTTGAGAGCAGGGGAGTTTCGATTGCTGGCAAACACGCTGCGCGAACTGATAGCGTAGTTGTTGATAAAGATGACAAGATAGACCACACTGCTTTCGATGGTATAATCGGCTTAAGAGGAGAAATAGTATGAGACACAAGAGCAGACAAGCCCTTAGGCGTCATTGTTTCTACGGTACAAAATTCAGCCTGAATTCTCTGGCCATTATTCGGCAAACCTTGAAGACCATTTTGATTGCTTTACCGGTTGCCGGTTTTATGTCGCTGGCGCTGGCTCAGGGTGTTACCGAAATGAAACAGGGGGAAGGCGGCAGTGTTGCACAAGGCGCCGCCGGGCCATCAGGTTCCACGCAAGGCAGTGAAAGCACTTTGGAACAATGTGCTCAACCGATGGGCGCGATGGCTGTCATAGAACCGCAGGATTTTGTCATTAGCGCATTGTTGCAATATGACTTGCAATCACCGGTTGGCGTTGTTCGCATGATGATACAACAGTCCAACTGTTTCATCGTCGTAGAACGCGGTCAGGGAATGAACAATATGATGCAGGAACGCGCCCTGATGGAAGCGGGTCAGCTTCGAGAGAATTCCAACGTAGGCGGCGGTCAAATCGTCAGCGCGGATTTTCTTCTGCGGCCTGAAGTGGTTTTTTCGGAAAGTGACGCCGGCGCTTTGGGTGGCGGGGTCGGTGCCGCGTTAGGTGGTGTGTTCGGCTCCGCGGGGTCCCTCATTGGCGGTTTGGTCGGTGGTCTTAAATTCAAAGAGGCGCAGACAAGTATGCTGGTCTCTGACGCGCGCTCGGGAGTGCAAGTCGCTTCGGCGACCGGCAGTTCCAAGAAAGCGGATTTGGCGCTGGGCGGTCTCCTGGTAGGTGGCAGCGCCGGCGCCGGTTTAGGCGGGTATGGCAATACCAATGAAGGCAAGATTATTGTTGCAAGCCTCATGGACAATTACAACCACATCGTCAGGGCAGTGCGCGGTCAGCCGAGCTTGCAGCGCGATGTCGGCACATTGGCACAGGAAGCTGCTGCCGGCGGGTCCAAAAAAGCGGGTGATGTATTTGCTGAAGGTGACATTCTCTACCCAAAGATAGATAACGTGAAATTACTCTCCGACTCATCCACTGCTGCGGAACAGCTTGGCGAACTGAAAAAGTCCGATGGCATGATATTCATGGGTGAAGAAAACAACGGTTTCATCAGGGTCGAAACCAGCAATGGCGGCGGCTGGGTTAAAAAAATTCTGGTCACACGGAAATAGTCTTCAGTACAACGTCCGGATCACCCGGGTCAGGCGGCGGTAGTTTGAGGCAGCCGCGCACGGCTCAGGGCTCACTGGAAAGGGTACTAGTAATTTTAAGATAAAAATCACGATGACTGATCCATAAGGTGTATCAATGTTGCAAGCTTTATCTTAACGGAAATAACGATGACTTCAGGAGACCGTATCCACTCGCCGCTGGCGCTTTGATAGAGTTTGATGGGCAAATACCAGGTGTAGGAATTGTCTTCAAGTTTAACCATATAAGCTGAACCGCTCAGCGACGCCTGGGGATCGGATTTGCTGTGTAAATTCGGGGACAGAATTAATTCTGTCCCCAGCAAGCTGAGTTACATGCTGTCGGGGTGTGCAGAGATCTGATCATGAGAGTTTGGGGATATAACTTGAATATTGCCGCACAAAACCCAGGTGTTCTATGTTGATTACAATCAGGTGAGTAATATCATGTTCATCTCCCATAGGAGAAAAGTCTCTTTTCGCCGTATTCCGGGACGGTCCCTGGGCGAGCAGGGTGACAGAGTGGACCCGGGGGTATTGACAACTGTCTATACAAATGATATACACAGAAGCTTGAAGCAGGTTTTACAACTCCAAGAGAATATATAATGGCTCAAGTGAATTTCAGAATGAAAGAAGAGCGTCTGGCCCTTATAGACCGCGCAGCGGCAATTCGA
>JAPOQU010000122.1 GCA_026710545.1 Gammaproteobacteria bacterium
CAATATGAGGACATCCAACTATGTACAGCGAACGTAGAACTGCTCAAATAGCAGCTTTCATGTTGATTCGGTGTGGTGGACAAATGTCCCACTTGCAACTGATGAAACTGTTGTATCTTGCAGATCGCGAAGCAGTAAAACGTTATGGCCGGTCCATCTCAGAAGATTATGCTGTAGCAATGCCCCATGGCCCGGTCCTGTCGATGACTTTGGATCTGATGAGCGGCAACTGCGATTCAGAGCCCGGGGGGTGGGACGCCTGGATATCAGCGAAAGCCGACCATCAGGTTTCTCTCCTGACCGAACCCGAAATTGATGACCTCGATGAGCTGAGTGTTTCTGACCTGGAAGTGCTCGAGGCAGTCTGGCAAAAATTCGGCCACATGGACCGTTGGCAAATTCGAGATTGGACCCATGAGAACTGCCCGGAATGGAAAGATCCTGGAGGCTCGTCAAATCCAATCACTAACGAGGACTTGTATAAAGCAGTGGGTTACACGCCGGAAGCCGCATCCGAATTGTTGGATGAGTTTAAAACTCATCGAAAAGTAGATGCTGTCTTCAGTAATTTGTGAGTCTGTTCATACCTTATTCCCGGGCTACAATCCTTATACCCTCCGGCCCTACTTCTGATCCTGAGCGCTATCACCTCTTCATTGTTATTAACGACCCTGTTCCGCATAGCGGAGAGGGGAAAGTTTTACTGGTGTCTGTGAGCACTGTAAAAACGCAATCCTATTACGACCAAACCTGCTTACTAAGTGTCGGTTCTCATGAATTTATCAAACGGGACAGCTTTGTAGATTATGGAAAGGCGCGGATCGAGACTGTTCAAAAACTCATGGATGGCGTGTCACAGGGCAAACTTATCCCCAAACAGCCAATGGATGATGAACCATTTCAAAGAGTCTGCGCCGGACTGTTTTCCTCGCCGCATACCAAGAAGAAAATCAGACAATTTCTGGGCAAACTCACAGGTTAACCATATACGGATACATCCGGCCTTTAAATCACAATTTGAATAAAAGTTCCAATTTGCGCTAGCGAAGTTCGGCAATGCTCAGATCGCATGCAGCGCCACCGATCAATGCATACTGATCTTCGTAACCCGCGAAGTGGTCCCTGAACTTATCAATGCCGATTACCATGAAATCTGCTCCAGGAGATCCTCTGCCGCTTTGGCGATGCGCTCATCGGAATGATTCCGGAATTGTGCATACAAAGACAGGCGATCAACGATGCCGGCGTTTGCAAGAATTTTCGGATCGTAGTGCCACAACTCCATTACTGATTTGGCATCTTCATCATGTTTAACAAGCGTCAAATTCGATTCTGCAATCACGTTGCCCCATTCCTTGTAATGAACAGCATAGACAGGCAACGAAGGGGGCGACAAGTCCGTAAGCGCAGCTAAGGCACTTTCACCCGCCTGCATGATACCAGCACTCACGGAGCCCGTACCGACATGCTTCCGGCTACGCGCCGGGGCTCGCAGGTACGGGCCGGCCATGTCAAGTAATTGGCGTGGCTCAGCGATCAAATTAATCCAGTTGGCGCGCCCGCGTTTTGAGATTTTTACCAGGTCAAGCTGTTTCAGTTCTTCATATGCGCGCCAGATGGACATCGTTGAGTATGAAACCTGGAGCGCTTTAGCCGGTTGGGGCAGGCTTAAGAGGTGATAGAACAATAGTGCCTGGGCGACGGGGGAGAACTGATCCTGTCTTCGTTTGGGCCTGGCGCGAAAATACTCCCGAAGATCAAGCGCAAGCTGCGGAATATACAGCTGATTACCGGGTATCACGAAGGATACATTGTTGGCAATTAACCGAGCCCTGCGGTCGGCTGACAGCCGTTGTGCCGCATAGATGACTATTCCGTCGAATACACGCTCTATGTGAACGAGATGTTTGGACACCTCAGTTGGTGTTACGTTGATAGTTCCACGGTCAACGGCGAATAAACAGGGTTGCCGGGAAATTGAACCCGTAAGAAAATCATATCGATGTGACAAGAAGACGGGCAATCCGGTTGCACCAAGCCAATGGGTAAACCGCACAGGTTGGTGCAAAGTTACTTGGATATAGGCACGGAGTTGCTCTGCAAAATCAGCGGCATCGGCTGGTTGTGGAACTTTATCTAACATAGATTGGCATTATAACATACGGAATGTTAATAAGCAATATTATGTTATTAAAGAATTCAATACGGAGTTTCGTTCCGGCCAGGGCCACTCCTCTTCCAGGTGTTTCAGTTGTTTCACCTCACTCACGTTCAGCGTGGACCCGATATGGATAGAACGCATGACCAGGGCCATGACCCGCAGCTTGCCAGCCCTAGCGTATGGGTGCATGACACCAATCCGGGCGGGAACCAGGAACGTTTTCTGCATGACCGTTACCTGTGGCCGACCAATACGGACTTCAGGGAGTTTGCGTTCAACTCAGGGGTGGCTGAACTGGCCGCCCAGGCCATGGGGTCGAGCAGCGCGCGTATCTATTTCGACCACGTATTCGTCAAGGAACCGAATACACCGGAGGAGTTTTTCTGGCACCAGGACCTGCCTTACTGGCCGTTCAAGGGAGAGCAGATCTGCTCGGTCTGGCTGTCCCTGACCGATGCCGATCTCAAGTCGAGCGGCCTGGAATTCGTGCGCGGTTCCCATAATTGGGACAAATGGTTCAGGCCGGTGTTGCCCGACGGCGGGGAAGACACCAGCCAGGCCGAGTAGATCGGGTCCAGTTCCGAGGAGGAAATACCTGATTTCAACTAAGATAAGCTGCACGTCCAGCACTATGTTTCTCTACGTTCGCTCGCAGCTATTTCAATTCGCGAACGCTTGTTTTGCCTACCAGCCAGAGAGTCAGTGATAGCAAATCTCGGATATGCGCCGGAATCTTTGCCATTTGGCCTTCCCACGAGGGCGTGCCAGGTACCGCTATACCGTAACGAACATTGGTGTCTGGTCTCATCAGTAGCACTATTTGCCCGAACGCTGAGTAAACCGCTTGCTCCTTTTGGCGAGACGATTCCCCTTCTACTTCTACCACCACCGTTGCTGTACCCGGTTTACTAGCTACGAGGTCCGCCCTTCCAAACTCTAAGTGAGGGCCGATTTTGACTCCTGCGTCCACAAGCCAGTCCTTTGCGAGTCTAGCTCGTTCCCTCTTTCCTGACGGGTGACGGCCACCCTTGGCCAACTCCATTGCATCTATATCAACAGTGACATCCCAACCACGGTTGGGGGGAAATTGATGCTCGACCAAATAGCGCTTTACTTCTAGCTGATACATGATGGATGTATCTCGTTTATTTTCGTTTGAGTTGCCGTTTCCCATTCTCGACCCCGTCACCCCGAATAGTACCGAAACGTAGTCAATCGCCCAACACTATTGCTTGAATTTCACACTGTAGTCAGAGGTACCCACGAAGTAACCTGTGGAACGAGTTCATCGCCCTTTACCACAATATCAACTACAAGGTTCTGGCCGGCACCCAGTCGACAACGAGGGATAAAGTAATATAGGGGTACATTGGTTGTGAGCTAAACCTCTTCCTCGAGGAGTTGGCCGTGTTCCCTGAGCCAGTCACGCGCTCTGTCCATGTTGGGTACTTGTGTCTTCACTATGTTCCAGAATCGCGGCGTATGGTTGGGCTCCAGAAGGTGGGCGAGTTCATGGGCGATAACGTAATCGACCACAAAGATCGGCGCCTTTATCAATCGCCAGTTCAGGTTGATGTTGTTACGAACTGTGCATGACCCCCACCGATATCGATTATCAACGATGCGCGCCTGCCCAAAGGCAACGCCAAGTTCCCGAGCTTGCTTCACTACGCGAGGTAGAATTCGCTCCTTTGCTCGCGCGATGTACCACTCTCGCATGGCGCCCTTCTTGTGAGACGCGAGCGATGCAGGAATCAAAAAACGCTGGTTAAACCGAATACATTCCGTCTCTCTATCTACGACTTCGATACGATAATTCCGCCCAAGATATAGCGCAGACTCACCATTAACGAGCTCTTTGCCAGGTGGATGAGGCCGGCCCGTGTATTTTTGACTATGCCGTGTTTTCTCGTAGATCCAATGCCGCTTGGCTTCGACTATCCGCGCAATCGCTTCGTCGGACGCATGATTCGGAGCGTGCACAACAACCCTTCTGTCACGCTCGATAGTGATCGTAACCTTTGTTCGTTTTGAAGATCTTTTTACCGAGTAGGTAATATCCATCGTCACTAGTCCGCGAAGAGAATAATGTCATTGTTCTTTTCAGCGATTTCCATAACTCGGCTAATGATGTGCGCGCGATTCTTGATGAGGTCGGGCACTTTGGCAAACTCAGGCGCGAGCAAGATTTTTTGGATCTCTGCTTTCAGCTTGTTGCGGGCCGGAATGCTCTCCCAGAATCCTGCCAATCTCAGCTCTCTATCGATAACGAGAGTAATCTGCTGTGTCAAATCTACTAGATAGCTGGTTCGGTCTTCATCGTCGATGCCATAGACAGCATGTTCCTCAGCCACCTGATCCACTGTCGGCTCACTTACACCGAACAACTCACGTTGAAGCATCCGGAAGAATGGCATTTGCTTTTTTCGATGCAATCCGTACGTCGGCTCGTTGCTGGCGTTGATGATTCGCGTCCGCAGCTTCTCCAGTTCTTCGTAGATCTTGTTCCAGTTGTCGCGGAACTGCTCAAAGATGACCGCTAGCGCTTCGGCGAAGGAAGCACGCAGGTCCGGGTCGTCGTCCAGGTCAACGTGGAGGTGGTGGCGGATCGCGTGCTCGATCTCAGCCGCCTTGGTTTTGGTCCGGCGGTGCTCGCCGACACCCTTCTCGAAATCCTCGTCCAGGATCGAGATTGGCGGGACTTTGACATCAATGCCCCGGGACTCAAGGTGGACATCCGTGATCGCACGAAGTTTCGCCGGGATCCCCTTCATGCTTAGCCGCTGGTCGCGAAAATGCTTGCCGGCGAGCACATTGATCTCGGCGAGCGCCTTGTAGTCGTCCATGAAATCAAGGGCCTGGCGGGCCGGGAACAGGAGATTGAGCGACTTGGTCAGACGCTTGAACGCCAGCATGAAGTCAAAGCGGAGATCCTCGTCGTAGAACACGTCGTAGAAGGCATCGTGATCCGTCATATCGGTGAGGCCGTGCTCCTCAAGCAGCTTCAACACGGCGGCGTGGGCGTCCTTGAGTTCCCGCAACTCCTCCTCGGGGAAGCTCAGAGCCTCGGTGATCTCTTTCTGCTCGCGCTCGTCATAGGTGTCGATCGCTTTCTTGAGATTGTGGCCAATGCCGACATAGTCCACCACGAAGCCCTTATCCTTGGATTCTCCGCCCACGCGGTTCACACGGGCGATAGCCTGCAGCAGGTTATGGGCAACCACGACCTTATCCAGATACATCACCTGCTCGACCGGCGCATCGAAGCCGGTAAGCAGCATGTTGTTGACGATGAGTATGCCAATGTCGCCGTTGACACCGTCTTCTTCACTGTCAAACGATAGCTTGAAGCTCTTGATGCTCGCCTCGTGCCGTGATGAATCGGAATACTCCTTGAGGTGGGGCAAGTCATTGTGGCGTCTCGAGATCACAACATCCGTCTTCATCGCCTTGAGACGGTCCAGATCCAGCTTGCCGGTGTTGTCCGGCTCCAGCTTCGCGACCGCCTCTGCGAGCGCGGCGTCCAGGTGCTTCTTGTAACGCACGGCTGCCTCGCGTGACGTCGCCACTACCTGCGCCTTGTAGCCGTTAGGGAACACATGCGTGAGGTAGTGCTTCACCATGTCTTGGGCCTTAGCCTCGATGGTGGGCTCTGCTTCGAGATAGGCGTCCCGCGATCCATACCCGAGGACGTCCAGACGCTGCTGGATGTTGTATTCGCTGAACACGTCCTCGAACGCCGAATCCATCCCTTCCTGATCAGGGACCTCGGCGTTGTGCGTGCGGCCCTCGTAGACAATCTCCAGCGTTACGCCATCCTCGATGGACTGGCGCATCGTATACTTGTCTATGTAGTCGCCGAAGACCTGTTCGGTCTTGTCGATTGGCGTACCCGTGTAGCCGATCTTGGCGGCGTTGGGGATGCCTTTGTCTAGGTTGGCCCCAAGCAGCTTGTACTGCGATCGGTGTGCCTCGTCAGTCATGACGAGGATGTAGGGGCTGGTGTTCAGCTCCGGGAAGGTCTCGGTCAGGTCTGCCTCGCGGAACTTGTGGATCATCGCCATCACCAGGTCAGAGGTTTCGGCGCTGAGCAATTCCTTGAGCCCCTTGATGCTGTCGGCCAGCTTCACCGTGAAGCCAATGCTCTCACTGGTCTCGGAGAGTTGCTGTTCCAACTGGGTGCGGTCAGTGATGAAGACAACCTTCCAGTTCGAGAGCTGTGCGTGACGGTACATCTCCCGAACCATGAACATCATGGTGAGCGATTTGCCGGAACCCTGGGTGTGCCAGATGATTCCGCTGCGCTCGCGGCGATTGCGGCCTTCGAGCAGCCGCTTCACCGCCAGCTTCACTGCGCGGAACTGTTGGTAGCGGCCGACTATCTTGATCATCTGGCCTTTGTGGTCCGTCGAGAACAGCGTGAAGGTCCGAATCAGGTCAAGGAGGTTGTCCCGATCGAGCATGCCGGCGACGAGACGCTGCTGGTCGTTGGGGCTGCCTGAGCCATGGTCCAGGTCGTCCACGGTTCGCGGATGCGGGTCGGCCCAGCGGTAGAAGTACTTCTCCGTGTGCGTGGTAATGGTGCCGAACTTGGCTTCCTGCCTACAGCTCGCCACTACGAACTGGTTGTAGTAGAACAGCGGCGCATTCCCTTCCCCCTTGGCCCCGCGCTGCTCGCTGTAGCGGAGGAGCTGGTCGATCGCCTCGGGAATCGCGTCCTTGACCTTGGGCGATTTGCACTCGATCACCACCACTGGAAGGCCGTTGAGGAACACCACGATGTCGGGGATGATGTGGTGCTCGGTACCGAGGACGCGGACCCTGAACTGGCAGACCGCAATGAAGCGGTTGTTGTCGCGGGTCGTAAAGTCCACGAATCGGACGGTCGGGCTCTTCTCGGCGCTCTGACGGTTCTTGCTGACGCTGGTGTTCTCCAGCAGGAGGTGGAACAGGTGCTTGTTGTTCTCCAGCAATCCGGTGCTGGGGAAGCTGGCGGTGAGCTGCTTGATAACCTCCTCG
>JAPOQU010000123.1 GCA_026710545.1 Gammaproteobacteria bacterium
CCCATGCAGGCCGCATTTCGCGAGGAGCACGGCTTGCAGTGCGGGATTTGCACGCCCGGCATGATCATGAGTGCGCTCGACCTGCTGCAGAACAACGCAGAGCCGACGGAAAATGAGATCCGGGACTGGCTGGAAGGCAACCTGTGCCGGTGCACGGGCTATGACAACATCGTCAAGTCGATACAGACAGCGGCGAAGGCGAGCTAACCCCCATCTTCATACGCACGGCCAGGCAAGAGGAAACGAATCATGTACCAGTTTGATTATCAGACACCCGACTCGATCGAAGCCGCGCTGGCGGCGTTGCGCGGGAATGACGAGGCGAAAATCCTGGCCGGCGGTATGACGCTGTTGCCGACAATGAAGATGCGCCTGGCCCGTCCCGATGTGCTGATCGATATCAACTGCATCGGATCGCTCGCCGGGATCGGGAAGGAGGACGGAGCGATCGTGATCGGTGCGATGACGCGCCATGCCGACGTTGCCGCCTCGAAGCCCGTACGGGATAACATCCCCGCCCTCGCGGACCTGGCGGAGGCAATCGGGGATCCCCAGGTGCGTAACCGCGGCACGCTGGGTGGCTCCGTCGCCAATAACGATCCCACGGCCGACTATCCGGCCGGGCTCGTCGGTCTGGGCGCCACGGTCGTCACCGACCGGCGCGAGATTGCCGCCGATGATTTTTTCACCGATATGTTCGAAACCGCACTTGAGGACGACGAGATCATCACCGCAGTGCGCTTCCCGGTTCCCGAACGCGCCGCTTACATGAAGTTTCCCAATCCCGCCTCGCGCTACGCCATCGTCGGCGTCATGGTGGCGCAGGCCCCGGACGGAATCCGTGTCGCGGTGACCGGCGCCGGACCCTGCGTGTTCCGGGTTGCGGCAATGGAGGATGCGCTGCAGCAGGATTTCACGCCGGACGCCATCGCATCGATCGCGGTGGACGGCGCCGGGTTCAACGAGGATATTCACGCCAGCGCCGCGTATCGCGCCCATCTCGTGACCGTGATGGCCAGGCGCGCGCTGGCTGCGTTGGGCTGGCCCGGGACTCTCAGACCGGTTTCGGTGGTGACCTGAGGCCGGATATCGTTGTGGCGGCGGCTTGCCTCAGTCGGCGGGCACGTGCGCGATGAGTTCTATCTCTACCAGGCCCCTGTCGGGGAACAATTCGCTGATGCCGATCGCCGTCCAGGCCGTGTAAGGCGCCGGCAGGTATTCATCCTTTACCGCCATGAACGCGCCGATATGCGCGCCCTTGTCGCCGTCGAAATGGGGACTGTCGAAGACGTGGAAGGTCGTGAGTTTTACGACTTGGTCGAAGCTCGCTCCCGCCGCGTCCAGCGTTGCCTTGATGGCCGAGAAAGCCTTATGGAGTTCTACCTGGTACTGTTCCGGCGTGGCGGGACTGTCCCCGGGGGCCTCGGCCACGACGCCGGAGAGGAACAGGTAGTCGCCCGCACGGTAGGCGGGAGAAAAATGGTATAGCTCATAGAGATCCATATCCTGGCTGGTGGCGATGATCGCCTCACCGGCCGCTCCGGTCTTGTTGAAATTGTCGCCTGCCGCGAGGGGTGCCGCGCACAGCATTGCAGTTGCCAGTACCAGTACGAATCGGTTCATCAAACGCTCCCGTGAAATGTGTTTTGGATGGTTCGGGCTCAGGCTTTGGCGGCGACGAGATCGACCTCGACCAGCCATTCCTGCTTCGCCAGCGCCTTGACGACAATGCCCGTGGACGCGGGCCGCGCATCACCGAAGAACCTGGCGCGGACCTTTGCCATCGGCCAGAAGTCTTCCTCGTTCGTCACGTAGGTCGTTACCTTGACGACATCATCGATCCCCATACCGGCGGATTCCAGGATGGCCATGAGATTGACCCAGGTGGCTTCAGTCTGGGCCTCGACTCCTTCGGGCGTGGTGCCGTCGGGCAATATGCCTACCTGTCCGGCGGTGTGGAGGACGCGCGCGTTCGGCGGTATCTCGATGCCGTGGCTGTAGGCTGCAAGCGGCGGAGCGATCGTGTCGGGTACATGCTTCTTGTTCATGGGACCTCCCTTGACTGTGACTGGAAAATGATGATTTTGCCGTAACGTCTGCGGGGACAGAATTAATTCTGTCCCAGCCTTGAGTTACATTTCGTCGATCCGCGCTTCAATCGAGCTGCGCAATACACTCGAGCTCAATCATCATCTCCGGCGCCGCCAGGCGGGTGCAGCCGATCCAGGTCGCTGCGGGCGGCGCCGACGCCGCGTCCTGGTAGAACCCGATGCGAACGTCGTTGTTGGCCACTAACGCATCCATGTCGGTGGTGAAGACGGTTTCCTTGAGCACGTTCTGCAAGGTCGCGCCGTTGGCTTCCAGCGTCTCCTTGAGGTCGGTGTAGACCTGCTTGACCTGCGCCCTCATGTCGCCCGCGCCGATGATATTTCCCTCGGCGTCCCAGCTGACGCAACCCGAGACATACAACGTGTTCCCGGCCCTGCAGGTCTGCGCGTAGTAGAAGGCTTTCTCAAGACCGGGGCGCTTGTGGTAGATCTGGTCGGCTTTGGGCATGGTGGTTCCTCCGGATTATTGTTATTGCTGTGTAAGTTCCGGGGACAGAATTAATTCTGTCCCCGGTCTCAGCCGCATCGGAAATGTACACGCGCTGGCGGTTCGCACCGGGTTTCGCTAGAAGTTGATGCGCAGCGATCCCGCGTACCACCTCGGACGATTGAAGAAGCACTCGACGCTGTTGAAGTCCGTCCCGACGTCGTAGATCTGCGTGCAGTAGAACTTGTTACCGATATTGTGGACCGCAAACGACGCCTCCCAGCGGCCGTCTTTGCTGGTATAGCTGGCGCGCGCATTGACGATCGCATAGGCGTCCTGCTCTCCGGCGGGCGCTTCCGACAACAGCATGTTCTGGTCGCTGCGCCAATTGAAATCCGCCTGCACGGCGAAGTTGCCCCCCAGGCCGGTGTTTTCAAACGAGACAGGCCACTGGTAGCGCACCAGGCCGTTGGCGGACCACTCCGGCGCTCTTGGGAATTCCCGATCAAGCGGCTGGGTAAACTCACGGCCGGTGTTTGAGTCGGTGAACGGGAAAGTGACGTCATAGGCCTCTGCCTGCAGGTACGCCACGCCGCCTTTGACATCCAGGCCCTCCACCGGCGAGCCCTCGATCTCGAGTTCGCCGCCGTAGATTTCGGCGTCCTGGTTGGATATAAAGTTCGCCTGGCCCTCGAAAATGAAGGCCTGGAAATCATCGTAGTCGTAGTAGAACGCGGACGCGTTCACGCGCCAGCGGTTATCCGCCAGGGTTTGCTTGAAGCCGATTTCATAGGCCTTGAGCACCTCTTCCTTGAACGGAACCTGCTCGGGCCTTAACGAATCGCCCACCCCTGACCCGTTGAAGCCGCCGCCCTTGACGCCGCGGTTGAACGTGAAGTACGTCAGCAGGTCATCGTTGACCTGCCAGTCGAGCCCTACCTTGGCCGACCACAGGCCTTTATCATAGACGGCAAGGTCGCCGGCCGAATCCTTGTTGTGTACGACCAGGTAAGCAGCGGGTTCCGCAGGGGCCAGGTAACCTCTTGGCTCGTCAGCCGGCCAGACGTCGAGCAGGAAGATGTAGTCTATTTCTTTCTCCTCTTCGATCCAGCGGAAACCGGTGGTCAGCGTCAACTGGGACGTCAGGTCGAACTCGGTCTGGGCGAATATCGAATACGAATCCGTTTTCTGTTCCCAGTACCCGGACGCGAGGAATACACCCGCATCATGTGACGTGGGTTGCACGCCGCAGGTCTGGGGTAAATCTTCGAACCCGCCCCCCCCAAAGCAAGGAATTTCAGTGCCGACGGCGCCAATCAGCCAATCAGCCGGTACTATGGAACCTCTGTCCTGAGGACTGGGCGAACTGCCGATCGTCTCTACGTCGGAACGTAACGTGACGCCCGTACCGTAGTCGCCACGGATACGCAGGTAGTAGCCCCCTGCCACCCAGCTAAAGCGCTCCGCCTCCCCGCTGATACGGATTTCCTGCGAGAATTGTTCGGTGTCGTTCGCCAGGAAGGTTTCCAGGACCGGAAACGGCGTACCGTCGCTGTCCTCCATGTACTTTTTATCGACGTGGTACCAGTCGGTGATCGAGACGAAATCGAAGTTTTCGCCATCCACGTCAAGGCGGGCGCCGCCGCCCCAGGTGTGCAGGTCGGAGAAGCCGATGAAGTCATGGTGTACGTTGCGCCTGCCGTCGTCCGGCTCCTTCCAACCGAAATAATCGCAGCCGGGACAATCTACCGAGGGCTGAAGACCGTCTTCAGGTGAGCCAGCCAACGGGTTTGCTGTGACCTCATTTGGTCCTCGAATATAACCGAACCCGGTGTCCGGGTCGTAGCTGGCCGGCAGGATTAACAGGGCGCCGTCGATGAGTTCGCTGTAAGACCCGCGGCCGTTGAGGAGCAGGGTCACGTTATCGCTGATCTCGAACAGGACCTGACCGCGTAACGAAGCCGTGTTATCGTCGAACGGGTCCGGTCCGAGGGAGTTTTTGGCATAGCCGTCGTGCCAGTTCCCGGTGCCGGCGAAGCGGACGGACACCTTTTCGCTGATACCGCCGCCGATCGCGGCTTCGAAGCCCACGTTATCGAACCTGCCGTACTTGGCTTCGGCGTACGCCTCGAATTCCTGTGTCGGCTTGTTGGTGGTGAACGATATGGCGCCGCCGGTAGCGTTCCTGCCCCACAGCGTGCCCTGGGGCCCGCGCAGGATTTCTACCTGCTCCAGGTCGAACAGCTGGAAACCCGAAGCGGAGGCCTGGCTGACGTAGGCCTCGTCGACATAGACCGCGGTCGGGTGCTCCTGGTGATCGGCGAAATCGACCTGGAGAACGCCGCGCACGGCGAAACCGTATGACTGGCGGGAGTTGGGCTGCACGAGCTGCACGCCGGGCGCCATGTCGGGTACCCAGGTTGTATCCTGCATGCCGAGTTGACGAATCTGGTCGCCCGTCAAGGCGGTAATGGCGATACCGACGTCCTGGATGTTCTGCGCGCGTTTCTGCGCAGTGACGACGATCTCTTCCAGCACCTGCGCGGCGGCGTTCATGCCGGTCAGCAAAAACGTCGTTGCAAGGATTGAGATGAGCGCTACGGAATACGGGCGCCTTTGCCCGGATGTCTGTTGATGCATGGTCAGCTACCCCTCTATGTTAACTCCGAACGGCAAAAAGTGATGTGTTCCCTACCAACGGTTTGGTACCAAAACAATAAATTTAGTACCAGTCCATGAGAATATATCACATACCGCGGGGAATACAACCGTTTTTGGTACGAAATATTTAAAGAAAGTACCAGGTAGTCCGGATGTATCGTAAACGGCTATAGAAACACCTCATCGATGATCAGCGCCAATGCGCTTCCAGGGCGGTATGATCGCACTATCGGGTAATTTTTTTCTAGATATGGTACCAAAAACGTTATATGCTTACGGCACGACCCTGGAGGTCGGCATTACAATGTACGCAACCGGGAGATAGAACGTCATGAGCAATCGGCACCTGTTACACCTGTTAACCCTGTTAACCTTGTTTGGCTACCTCTTCCCGGCAACGTCGGGGGCAACCGATATGGAAGCGGCCCCTCCGCCGCCTCCCGGAACCAAGTTTAACGTGCTCAACAGACCGTCGGGGGAGCCGAACGCTGCCGTGATTTACGCCCAGCGTTGCGCTGAATGCCACTCGCGCGCCTTTTTCTCGCCCACCATAGAACAGATGTCGAACCTGACCCCGGAAGAGGCGCACAAGGAGCTGACCTGGGGCGTCATGATGGAGTTCGCCAACGGCCTGGACGATTTTGAGCGATGGGAACTGGCCAAGTTCGTCACCAGTTTCAAAACGGACGAGGAAAGGGACCCGCGCGGCCACGGTTCAAAGATGTGCGAGAACAAAACGCCGCTGGTGACCGATGCCGAACATGACTGGCCAGGGTGGTCCAAGGACAACCGCTTCCATGCCAATGCGACCAATTCAAAGCTCACCGCCGCGAGCGTGAAAAACCTCAAGCTCAAGTGGGCCGTGGGATTTCCGCAGGTCCATTCGTTCGTCAGCGGCGGGCACAAGGTCGCCGTCGTCGGCGACCGCGTGTACGTGGGCAGTCTCAATCACTGGGTCTACTCGTTCGATGCGGACACCGGCTGCACGCACTGGGCATTCGAAGCTGAATTCCGCATTCGATCGAACGTCACCGTGCGCGATGGTGTCGCGGTATTCGGCGATACCGGGGCGAATGCCTACGCAGTGGACGCGGAAACAGGCCGGCTGCTCTGGCGCCAGAAAGTGGACTGGACGCCGACCTCCCGTGTGTCGGGTAATATTACGGTGCACGACGGCGTCGTCTACGTGCCCATATCAAACTACCAGGAAGTGCTCAACATGGGTGGCCGGACCCTGGAATTCCCGTGCTGTACGACACGCGGCTCAATCTCCGCCTTTGACCTGCATACCGGTGAGCGCAAGTGGAAGACCTATACCATCGACCAGAGGTCCGAGTTTGTAGGCCTGACGCCAAACGGCGTGAATCGCTACGGCCCATCCGGAGTCACGGTGTTCTCGGCGATCACGGTCGACGACAAGCGCGGCCTGTTGTACGTGCCGACCGCCAACCAGCAGACCGAGCCGGTCATTCCCGAATCCGACGCCGTGATCGCGCTCGATATGAAAACGGGCGCCAAGGTCTGGGTCAGGGGACTGGCGCCCGAGCAGTTCGGCGGCCAGGACGTCTACCACCTGGGCTGCGAGGCCTGGGTCGATGCCGAGCGGAAAACCTGCTCGCCCCTGAACCCGAAGGGGCAGGGTGACCGGGATATCGTGGCGCCCGTGATACTGGTGGAACGAGCGGACGGTAAGGAAGTCCTCATGGCCGGATCCAAGGACGGCATGCTTTACGCGCTGGACCCGGACGCTGAAGGGGAAGTCCTGTGGCAGACCCGCCTCGGCAGAGGGGGGGAAGTCGGCGGCATCCAGTGGGGTTTTTCCAGTGACGGCAAGAATGCTTACGTCCCCGTCCAGGATATGGATGCGGACATGCTGGCGGATGGCTCGTTTAGCGCGGTCGATCTCGTGACCGGTGAACAAGTATGGCGCGTCGAGAAAATGACTCCCGACTGTGAAGGTAAGCCGGCGCCGCCGTGCAGCAATGCTTTCGGCTTGCCCAGTACCGTGTCGAACGACATCGTTTTCACGGGCTCCGCCGACGGCCTGTTGCGCGCCTATAACAAGGCGACCGGGGAACTGGTGTGGAGCTTCGATACGGCGATCGACTATGAAACCGTCAACGGTATCAAGGGCTACGGCGGCGGCCTGGGCTACGGCGGGCCGGTCATCGTGAACAACAGGTTGTTCCTGACATCCGGCAACGACTATGCGCAGTTCGCGATGCCCGGGAATGTTCTGCTCATGTTCGAGCTCGACGAATAGCATGGCATGGCGGCGCTTCGATCGAAGGGCGTCATAGTGGGCATCACCGGGTGTGAAGGGGTAGAGCAATGACCGAGATTGGAAAATCCGTACGGCGTAAGGAAGACCGGCGTTTTATCACGGGCGCGGGGAGATACACGAGCGATGTCGAGTATGCCGGACAGGCGTATCTTTATATCGTGCGCGCGCAAACCGCACATGCCCGGATACTTAACATCGACACGTCGGCGGCGCGGGCCGCGCAAGGCGTTGTCGCGGTCTATACTGCCGCGGATCTCGATGCCGGCGGGATAGGCGATATGCAGGCGGGCTGGGTCATGTACAACCCTGACGGATCGCCAATGCATGACGCCCCCCGTGAAGCGTTGGCGCGTGGGCGTATCCGCTATGTCGGGCAGCCGGTGGCGGCCGTGGTTGCTGAATCGGGTCTTCTTGCGAAAGACGCAGCCGAACTGGTCGAACTCGATCTCGAGGAGCTGCCTGCCGTTGTGAACATAACCGACGCGACCGCTGAGAATGCTCCGAAGGTCTGGGACCACATCCCTGCCAACCAATGCTTCGAGTGGATCATCGGCGATACCGGCGCGGTAGACGAGGCATTCGCGTCGGCAGCTCAAACCGTGGAGACCGACATCGTCCAGAACCGCCTGGTGGCCAATGCGCTCGAACCGCGCGCTGTGATTGCCGTCCATGATGCGAACAACGATGAATATACGCTTCATGCGTCGTGCCAGAATCCACATCTTCTGCGGACCTGGACCTGCACAAATTCGTTGCCGGTACCGGAATCCAGGCTCCGTATCGTTTCGGACGACGTCGGCGGTGGTTTCGGCTCCAAGATTTACCAGTACTCGGAGGACCTGGTTGCCTTGTTTGCAGCCAGGGCTCTGGGCCGGCCGGTGAAATGGGTGGGCGAACGCAGCGAAGCCTTCGTTTCCGATGCCCACAGCCGCGACCATGTAACCCATGCAAGCCTGGCGCTGGATTCTGAAGGAAAGTTTCTGGCCCTGCGTGTCGATACTGACGCCAACCTGGGCGCCGGGCTGTCGCAATACGGCGCCGCCATTCCGACCGTTTTCTACGCCACCATGATTTCGGGTGTGTACAAGATCCCGGCCATGACGATACGAGTGCGCGGCATAATGACGAATACGGTGCCGGTGGACGCATACCGCGGGGCCGGACGCCCGGAAGCAACGTACCTGGTGGAACGGCTGGTCGATATCGCTGCGGAAGCGACCGGCATCGATCGCATCGGGATCAGGCGGCGCAATTTCATTCCGCCGGCGGAGTTCCCGTACCAGACGCCCCTGGGACTCGTTTATACCGAAGGCGCGTACGATGAATGCGTCGACCGCGCACTGGAAAACGCGGACATGGAAGGGTACGACGCACGCAAGGCGGCATCAGGGGCCGCCGGCAAGCTGCGTGGATTAGGTGTAATCGTGTATACCGAGCAAGCCGGCGCGGCGCCATCCCAGGCGGCGATTGCTTTCGGCTCGGGACACGCTTTTTTCGAGGTTTCGACGGTCCGGGTAAACCCGGATGGATCGGTGCGCGTCCTTACCGGCGCACACAGCCACGGACAGAGTCACGAGACGACGTTTGCCCAGATTGTCTCGGATCAGCTTGGCCTGCCCCTGGACGAGATCGAAATAGTCCACGGTGATACCAATCAACTGCCGTTCGGCATAGGCACTTATGCATCGCGCTCAATCAGCGCAGGCGGCAGCGCGGTGCTGTTAAGCACGGAGAAAATCATCGCCAAGGGCAAAAAGATCGCGGCACATATGCTTGAATGTGCGGCCGACGACATCGAATTCGTCGACGGGTTTTTCAAACACAAGGATGCGGTCCACAGCTTGTCATTCAAGGAAATTGCACGCACCGCGTATGTCCCGGGGAACTATCCGATGGATCAGCTTGAGCCCGGGCTTGAAGAAACCACTTTTTTCGACCCGCCGAACTTCACTTTCCCTGCCGGCTGCCACATTTGCGAGGTCGAAATCGATCCGGAGACCGGCGAGACAAGGATCGATCGTTACACCGTCTGCGATGATTTCGGCCTGGTGATCAATCCGATGGTCGTACGCGGCCAGGTTGTCGGCGGCCTTGCCCAGGGTATAGGCCAGGCGCTTCTCGAAGACGCTGTATACGATGCCGATTCCGGCCAGCCGTTGAGCGCGTCCTTCCTCGATTACGCTATGCCGCGCGCGGATGATCTGCCGGCATTCGATGTTTCGGAACTGGATACGGTCTCGATATCAAATCCACTGGGCGCCAAGGGCGCCGGCGAGGGGGGAACCATCGGTGCGCCGGTTACCGTCATGAATGCCGTCATCGACGCGCTCAAACCCGCCGGTGTCACCGACCTTTCAATGCCGGCAACACCCGCAAGGATCTGGTCGGCTATTCAAGCGGCAAACACCGGCTAGGGCCGGATCGCATATAGTTCGTAAACCATCCCGCTGCAGGCCGGGCAGGTGTCGATGACCATGCCGAAGACCTGTTTAGTGCGTTGTGTTCAGGGACGGCGAGGTGTGGCGGATTGCCGCCCGGCCCTTGGATCCCGCAGCCCCCGCCAATGCTGACTCGCCGGGAGAGCAGGCGTGCTGTGATGCAGGAGCGAGTGCAGCAGCATTTCGTAGAGATCGTGGAATGCCTCCGATATCGTCAGCCCCGTGGAATCGCTGAAGTCAGGTTCGCGCAGCCGGTTGATGCTGGCGAACACGATTTCGGCGACGAACGCCGGCAGCACATCCCGGAAGACGCCGGCCTTGACACCGTTTTCGATAATCCGGCACATGCCGTCGATACGCAGGCTTATGTGCCCCTGCCAAAGCGTTCGAGCCGGCTCCCATTCGTGGATGTCGGCGACCACGGCCTGGCTCAACCGCTCGGCGGCGCGCGCGCCGACCTCGAGGTACTCGTAGACCTGGCGTTCCGGATCCAGGGCGTTATCGGTCATATGGTCGGCTTCCTGCCTGATGCGGCTGAAAAAGTTGTCCAGGGCCTTCAGCACCAGCGCCTTCTTGCTCGGGGCAAGCTCATAGAGGGTGCGTTTCGAACACTTGAGACGCGCCGCGATCTCCGAGACGTTGAGCCGCGAGAACCCTTCGGCAAGGATGAGCGCTTCAAATGCCTCGAGTGTCTCTGCGCTGCGCTTGCTGATCGTTTTGCTATTCACACTCCTGCTCCATTTTCCGCAGTTTTGTCTTCAGCACCTTACCGTAGCTGCTTTTGGGCAGACTGTCCACCGTACGATAAAACCTGGGGCGCTTGAAGCGCGCAATATTATCGATGCAGAAACTATCGAAGCACTTGTCATCAATTTCCCCGTCCGTCGATGTCACCACGTAGGCAACGACAACCTCACCCCATTCGCGATCAGGCCGTCCGATAACCGCTACCTCCGACACGTCAGGATGCTTGATCAGGACTTCTTCCACCTCACGTGGATAGATATTCGTTCCACCGGAGATGATCAGGTCGTTTGAGCGATCCTTCAGGGTCAGGAATCCTTCCTCGTCAAAACAGCCGTAATCGCCCGTGTGCAACCAGCCGTTGCGCAAGGTTTCCGCACTCGCTTGCGGATTACGCCAGTAGCCGTTCATAACGGTTTCTCCTTGCACCAGCACCTCTCCCACTTCCCCTGTGGGAAGCCAGTCCCCTTCCGGGTCGGCGACACGTACCTGGACCGCACTCTGCGGCGTGCCCACCGAGGAAAGCCTCTGGAGCCAGCGGGGATGATCTTTCTCTGCATGGATGCGCGAATTCAAGGCAGTGATGGTCATGGGACTCTCTCCCTGACCGTATAGCTGTGCGAGCTTTGGTCCGTATCGTTCCAGTCCGGCAAGACAATCCTCCAGGTACATGGGGCCGCCGCCATAGATTATGGTTTTCAGGTTGGTGGTGTCGCTATCGGCCTGGTGATCCAGCAGCCGTTTCACCATGGTCGGGGCTGCAAAAAATACCGCGGCAGGCCAGGATTCGATCAAGTGATAAATCTCTTCAACATCAAATCCACCGGTTTCCGGGATCACGTGACAACTTGCCTGCATGACATGGGCGAGTGCATAAACACCTGAACCGTGGCTCATGGGTGCTGCGTGCAGGATTGTCCGCCAGGGAGATTCCTGGTCGACATCCGCAAAATAACAAAACGAACTGGCAAGCAGGTTGCGATGACTGAGTACCGCACCCTTTGGTTTGCCCGTAGTGCCGCTGGTATAAAACAACCAGGCGGGATCCCGTGGTGCGCGGGAAACCACGGGTAACGGATCACATTCAAGTAACTGCCGGTAATCCTGAGCGGAAACGTCAACGACAGCTTCGAGCGTGTCCCCCGCAAGTGGCGCTATGGTCTCGACGAGATCGTGCGTGGCAAAACAGACCTTTGCCTGGCTGTTTTCCAGGATGTAAGAGAATTCGTTCTGGTGAAGTTTGGCATTGACCGGTACGGCGACCAGTCCTGCATGCCAGCACGCATACAGGATCTCCAGGTATTCCGGACAATTGCACATCGTCAAGGCGACACGGTCTCCCTGCTCAAGTCTGAAGTGCCCGGTCAATGCGGAGGCGAGGCGGGATACGCGTTCCGCCACTTCATTGTAGGTCCGCAAAACCGTCGAGCCTTTTGCGATAGCAGGATACTCCGGGAAAGCACTCCCGGCTCGTTTCATGTGTATCGCAATGTTCATATCCGGTCAGTCAAAACGGGGACCTCGAGCCAGCGATGAGATCATTACCTTTGGGTGTCCGATCAGAATTTTATTTGTGGGTCGTGCAGTAAGCATATACCGTTTATGGTACCAGAGCGAATAAATAATTACCCGGCGGTCCGATTACACCACGACGCCGGCAGACACTAACAAGTGAGGGTTTTATGGTGGCTGAATTCGAACGTTACATTACGTCGTCAGCCGGCGGTAGATGTCGGCGACTTTATGAGGAAGCTTGTGCACCTCATCGATTACCGCGTAGTTCGCCGCGCCGTACATGTGCGGCAAATACTCCTGCGCCTCGTTGTCGATGGTGATGCAGAACGCGTGGATGCCGCTCTGTTTCATTTCGAGCAAGGCGTGCCTGGTATCCTCGATGCCGTACTTGCCCTTGTAACCGCCGTAATCCTCGGGCCGCCCGTCCGACAGCGTGATCAGCAATTTGGTGCGGGCGCTGGTCAGGTGGAGCAGTTGGCCGAGGTGGCGGATCGGCGCGCCCATGCGCGTGTAGGCCTTCGGCCGGATCCCGCTGATCCGTTGCCGTACCTGCACATCGTAGGCATGTTCGAATTCCTTGATGCGATACACCTCGCAACGCTTGTTGGTGCGCCCGGAAAATCCGTAGATGGCATAGCGATCGCCCAGCATTTCCAGCGCCTCGCAGAGCAACACCAATGCCTCACGCTCGGCGTCGTTGACCCATCCAAGCGTCGAGCCACTCATATCGACCATGAACATGACCGCGATATTACGCTCCTGGTTGCGGTAGCGCGTGTGCAGGTATTCGCTCATTTCCCGGCCGTGCGCGGCATCGGCATAGGCCTCGATGACGGCATCGAGATCGATGTCGTCGCCGTCCGATTGGCGCCGCTGTAAGCGCGGCTCACCTAATACCGCCTCGAACGTTTTCTTGATCGATTTCAGCAAACCGCGATGTTTGTCCAGGGTTTCGTCAACGAACGATTCATCGCCCGGGGTTACCGCGAGTTCGCTCAGGGTGCAGAATCCGTCCCGAAAGCGTTGCCGTACATAATCCCATTCGTCGTACTTGAACGACCCTGGCAAGTTCGCATCGGTTTCGTTATCACTGCCGGTGCTCCCGGCTTGTGGTTGCAGCTCATCGTTGTAATCGCCGAGGTCTGTCGGCTGCAGGTGCTGCTCGGGAATTTCGCCGAAATCCGCCATGATCGAGCTGATGAGTTCCTGCAGGTGCTCGGGAACGTTGACGGCCTGGCCATCCATGGTCAACTCAACGTTGATCCCGGCGTTCTGTTCCCCGCCTTCGCTCATCGTGAACTCAATCATCTGCTTCGGCGACTCGTCCGCATCATCGCCGCCGCCGGCCGCATCCTGACCGTCGCGCAACGCCTGCAACGCACGTTGAAACCGGGTCTTTTCGCGATCGATGCGCGCGTACATGGCCTCGCGCACTTTGCCGGGGAACATCTCTCCCTGGTAATGCTTGAGCGGGGGCAGGGGCAGTGCCGAGAACTCGTCGATCAAGCGCAGCGAGTCTTCGCCCGTCGCGCCGGGTTCGATGAGGGCAGCGGCGCGCGCGCGCCACTGCGCCCATTGTGCGCCGGTTTCCGCATCCTTGTGCCCAAGGGCCTCGAATTCACGGTACAACCCGGGAAAATCGCGCGCCACGCATGCATCGAGTCGCAGGCACTCGAGCCGATTGAAGACCGGTATGGCGTCCCCGCTGGGAAAATGCCGGATCAGTTTTTCCACGACCTGGTAGCGCCAGGTCCCGTACCAGGTTTGCGCCCACAGGTGGGTGGCCGTCAGTTTATACAGCGCGAAGTTATCCTCGGCAACGGGGAATATGCCGAACGCGTCGGGCAGAAACAGCGATTCCGTGTCGGTGAACGTGGAGTGGTCACTGGCGATACGCAGTTCCCGTCCCCCCAGACCACGCACGAAATGCCGCAGGAAGCCGCCGGCGTCCTCGAATTCGCAGCGCACGGAGCGCCCGGCGTAATCGGCAGCGAAGGCGCCGACGCCTTTGAGTATCTCGATTGCAGAGCCGAGGCCGCGGTTATCGAACGCCGTCATGGCGTGGTTAACCCAGTCGAGGACCCCGTCGCGGCCCAGCTTGCGGAACGCATCCGGCGCCATTGCGATAAATTGGGCAGCGAGTTCGTTATTCGAATGCGCGATTATCTCCGACCACTCGTATATGAAATCCTGGTGTGCCCGGTCCAGTGCGGCAATCTGCGCTATCAACTCATCGATTCGGGAATAGCGCTCGACCGCGCCTCCGGTGAATCGCTCCAGGTCCTTCCGGATACGAATACGGTTCAGGAAGTTCTGTGTGGCTTCCTCGCTCATCTGGAGCTAGAATACCGACCGGCTGAGTTCGTGTATTGCCTGCAGCGTGTCCTCGTCGTCGGTCAGGGCCTGGGCGATAGCCGTGTCGGTTGCGACCACGGAGGCGATGTTTTCGCACATGAGCCTGGCCGCGTTGACCAGTAAGCGCGTGCTTGCGCCTTCATCCAGTCCGTTGCCTTTGAGGTTGCGCGTCATCGAACCGAACCTGACCAGTTGCTGAGCGGTGGCCGCTTCGATACCGGTTTCCTTCTCGATGATCGTCTGCTCCAGGTCCGCGTCCGGATAATTGAACTCCAGGGCGACGAAGCGCTGGCGCGTGCTCTGCTTGAGGTCCTTCAACACGCTTTGATAACCGGGGTTATACGAGATTGCCAGACAGAATTCCGGTGGGGCGGGCAGCAACTCGCCGAGTTTCTCGATGGGCAACAGGCGCCGGTCGTCGCACAGGGGATGGATGACGACAGAGGTATCCTTGCGCGCTTCGACGATCTCGTCGAGATAGCAAATGCTGCCGTTGCGCACCGCGGAGGTCAGCGGCCCGTCGACCCAGACCGTCTCGCCGTCCTTGATCAGGTAACGGCCGACCAGATCGGATGCCGTGAGGTCGTCATGGCATGCAACAGTGACCATCGGACGCTGCAGATACCAGGCCATATATTCGATGAACCGGGTCTTGCCGCAGCCGGTAGGCCCTTTGAGCAGCACCGGCAACTGGTTCCGGTATGCCGCGGCAAAGACGGAGATCTCATCCGCTATGGGTTCGTAATACGGTTCATCGGTGAGAACACTCGGTTCCATGTGCATGGCCGGCGCAGATATGCGCGCAGAGCCCCCGACGTTCCAGTGTTGGTGACTGACTGTTTTGCTATTCATACTCCTGATCCATTTCCCGTAGTTTTGTCTTCAGCGCCTTGAGACCCGCCAACCAGGCATGCTCTCGCCAGTACCGATCCGAATTTGCGGAAGGGAGGGGAACGAAGGCAGGGGGACGGACTTAAGTCCGTCCCCGGATTACGTCCCCGGATTACGTCCCCGGATTACGTCCCCGGATTAAGGAATTAGAAGCGGTATTCGCCGGTCAGGTACCAGGCAAAATCGCGGGCCAGGACGTCGTTCTGCGTGCGCGCCGATCCCGAAAGCTCCGTGTAGAGTATGCGGCGCTTGTCAAAGATATTGTTCGCATGGAAGATGAGCGAATACTTGTCGTTGGCGCTGTCCCAGCCTACGCTGGCATTCATCAGGCCGTGGGACTGCATTACGCTGCCAGGGTCGTTGGCCGGGTCAAAGAACACCTTGGTCCGGTAGTTGTAATCCAACCGTGCAATAAGAGTGCCCATATCGCCGAGACCAAACTCCTTGATGAGCGAGGCGGCCAGCGACCAGCGCGGCACCTGCGGCAACCTGTCGCCCTTGGCAGGGCCGCCCGTGTTAAATACGGAGGGGTCGGACTTCGTGATCACCGCATCGAGATGACCGATGGCCAGTTCAAGGAACAAGGTGTCAAGCGGCGACCAGCGCGATTCCAGTTCGAAACCCTTGATCTCGCCCTCACCGGCATTGTCAAGCTGCGGGGCGATACCTTCGGGCGCCAGGGTTTCCAGTTGAATGTCCGTGTAATCGGCATAGAAGGCGGCCACGTTCAGGACAAAGTTTCCGTTCGGGTGGTTATATTTGAAGCCGACTTCGAAAGATTCAACAAATTCCGGGTCGTAGGTAGGCGCCGCGGCGCCGAATACACCGGCATTACGCTGCTGTACGCCGCCGCTCTTGAACCCTTCCGAGTAGGTGAAGTAGGTCATCAAGCTGTCGTTCCAGTCGTAGGAAACATTGGCCATGGGGGTCCAGTCGTCGGCCTTCAGGGTAGTGGTGCCGTCGGCAATCAGCTTCACCAGAATTCCGGTGGGGGCAATTACCGGAACCGCGGATTGAATATTCACAACGCCACTGTTACCCATGGGAAAGTGAACGCCGGGTGTACTATGCATTCCGTCACTGGTGACGATGAAATCCTTGGTATCGTCGGTGTAGCGTATACCGGCGGTAATACGCAGCTTGTCCGTTACGTCAAACGTACCCTGGGCAAAACCGGCAATACTTTCATGGTCGAACTTCGCGCCGCTTTCAATGTCGATTGTGGCAAAATCCACCGGGTTGTAGTTGTTGCCGTCTTCGGTGAAATAGAAGCCGCCTATGATCCATTGCAGGCGGTTGTTGACAGCCGTACCCAGCAACTGTATTTCCTGGGTAAACTGTTCCTGCGTGTAGATCTGATCTCTTACCCAGGACAAATAGAAAGGAGTGCTGTCGCCATCATGGGCAAATTCACTGTCCACATCACGGTAGGCGGTTATGGACTTGATCTCCAGGTTGTCTGTGAGCTGCCAGTCAACCGTGGCCGAGAAACCGTAGATATCGTGGTTGGAGTAGGTCGGCATGGTGCTGGTATTCTTACCCAGGGCGATGGTGTTGACATTGGCGCAATCCGGGTGGGTCCCGGCGATGTTCGCGGGTGTGGCGTCGCAATTACTGAATTCCCTCGCAAAAGGCGTGCCGGGGTTGCCGAAACCGGCCGGGCCGCCCAGCCCGGGGCCGCCGTTCGCAGGATGAAGCGGTGAATTGGCGCCCAGCATGAAATTATGGTTGAAAATATTTTGCCCTGGCGTCAGGTCCACGACGCGGTTGGGATTTTCCGTCACCACGCGGGCCTGGCCGTTTTCCCTGTCACGGGAGTAATCGCCGGTGATATTAACCTCGAAGTTGTTGTTCGCCTGCCAGCGCAGTGCGCCGCGGAAGGCGAGGGTATCATCGTCTCCTGTATCCATGCCATTGAGAGGATTGACCACGAAACCATCCTGGTCGAATTTGGCGACGGTCGCACTCATGTAGAGGTTGTCGCTCATCGGGACATTGACCTTGCCGAGCACGTCAAGCCGGTCATCGATGCCCACTCTCACCCGTACCTTGCCTTCGAATTCCTCGTGGGGTTTCTGGGTATGTATGGATATGGCGCCGCCCGTGGTGTTGCGGCCGAACAGGGTGCCCTGGGGGCCGCGCAGGACTTCAACCCGGTCAATATCGATGATGTCCAGCACCGAACCGATGCTGCGGGCGTAATAGACGCCATCCACGTAGATGCCCACACCCGGGTCTGCGGAAGGCAGAAAGTCACGCTGCCCGACACCGCGCAGGAACACGGCTGCGCTGTTGCCGCCGCCGCCGTTGGTGTTGATGTTGTCGAAAGACATGTTAGGCGTCAGCCCGGCAATTTCATCGATCCTTTGCACCCCGCGTGCTTCCAGGCTCTCGCCGCTGAACACGGATACTGCGATAGGGGTATCCTGTAAACCTTCTTCACGTTTCCTGGCTGTCACCGTGATTTCTTCCATCAGGGCGTCGATACCGCTTTCCTGTGCGTAGGTGAAACCACCCGGTTGCAACATGAACGGCAACGCCAGGATCGCCGCCAGCGTATATCTCTTCGAATTTGTCTCAGCCCGATTACTGATGTTTTCGGTTACCGGTAACGTCTTCACTGATCTTCCCCTCGGTTTGAATTGTAAATTTCGGGGCGTACTTTATCTTTTTTGCGCCGTCATTGCAATCAAACAGGCCAAACAGGCCAAATATATGCCTAAATTCATTAAAAATTCGCAATACAGCCGTCTTCCCGGCAAAAAAAAGGAAGCAGCGGAAACTGTCCTTCCATTTTTTCACAATAAATCATACTATTCCCGGATGATAATTTTACCGGGTACAGTGTGAAACACGCCTCGAAAAGAAGTAAAAACGGCGCCACTCCAGGCCGCCAGGTGGTACGCTACCTGAAGGAAATCGGCGTTATTTTCAAGGCGGCGGCTGGGCTGTTTGTCGCCCTGTCGTTAATTACTTACCATCCTTCCGACCCGGGCTGGTCCCAGGCGGTCAGTGTCGACGAAATCCACAACGGCGGCGGAATTGTCGGGGCGTACATTGCCAACATCCTGCTTTATGTTTTCGGTTACCCGGGTTACCTGTTCCCGCTTGTTTTGATCCTGGACGGCTGGCGTGTTTTCACGTCGCGCCGGGGTGAACTGTCTGTCAACCATATGGTGAGCGTAGTGGCGGCCAGATTTACCGGTTTAATCCTGCTGTATTGCGGCCTGTGCGCTTTGGCCTGGATGCATATGCAGGGGGGGGCGGAGTTGCCGGCGTATACGGCCGGGCAGGCCAGCAACGCCGGCGGGATCCTGGGGATAGCCCTGGGCTCATTGTTGTACGGCGTGTTCGGTTTTTCCGGCAGTACGCTGCTGATGCTGGCCGCCCTGCTGGTGGGCGTCACCTTGTATGCCGAACTGTCATGGCTGTGGCTGATTGAGAGGACCGGGTATATTACAATAAGAATATTCGGTAAATTAATGGTTTATTCGAATAAGTTAATGCAATATATTCAGTCTTCGCAGGTAAAGAAGGAAAGGGTGAACCTGGTTCGGAAACAACAGCAGAAAGACAGGAACAGAGCGCCGCCGCGTATTGAACCGGTCATTGCCAAAGTGGAGATCAGCGGCCGCGCCGAGGCGGAAAAACAGGCGCCCCTGTTTGAGCCATCGCCTGATTCAGCGCTGCCGCCGCTGGGATTGCTGGACCCGCCCAAGCCGTCACAGGGCAGCTATTCGGAGGCGGATCTTGAGGCCATGTCGCGCCAGGTGGAGTTGAAACTGCTTGATTTCAACATCCAGGTGGAAGTGGTTGCGGTCCACCCCGGTCCGGTCATCACCCGCTTCGAACTGCAACCGGCGCCGGGTGTGAAAGGCAGCCAGATCAGCAACCTGTCGAAAGACCTGGCCCGCTCGTTGCTGGTGGTCAGCGTGCGCGTCGTTGACGTGATTCCCGGGAAATCCGTCATTGGACTGGAAATACCCAACTCGACCCGCGAACTGGTCACCCTGAGCGAGATATTGAGTTCCAAGGAGTATGAGGAAGTCAATTCGCCTACGGCGCTGGGGTTGGGGAAAGACATCAGCGGCCACCCCGTTGTCATGGACCTGAGCCGCATGCCGCACCTGCTGGTTGCCGGCACAACCGGTTCGGGCAAATCCGTAGCCATAAACGCCATGGTCCTGAGCCTGCTGTATAAGTCTCCCCCCCGTAAAATCCGCTTGATCATGATCGATCCGAAGATGCTCGAACTGTCCGTTTACGAGGGCATACCCCATTTATTGACGCCGGTAGTTACGGATATGAAAGAAGCGGCAAACTCCTTGCGCTGGTGTGTGGCGGAAATGGAACGCCGTTATCAATTGATGGCGGCGCTGGGGGTAAGAAATATCAACGGTTATAACAAGAAACTTGAAGAAGCCAGGAGCCGGAGCCAGCCGCTTACGGATCCGCTTTTTATACCCGTCAATGACGAGGATGAAGCGCCGGAACTGGAGGAGCTGCCCTACATTGTCATCCTCATCGATGAACTGGCGGACATGATGATGACCGTGGGCAAAAAAGTGGAGGAATTGATCGCCCGTCTGGCGCAGAAGGCCCGGGCTGCCGGTGTACACCTGATCCTGGCTACGCAACGCCCGTCAGTAGATGTCATTACGGGCCTGATCAAGGCCAACATTCCCTGCCGGATTGCCTTCCAGGTCTCTTCCAAGGTCGACTCCCGCACCATCCTGGACCAGATGGGCGCGGAAAACCTGCTTGGACACGGGGATATGCTGTTCCTGCCGCCCGGCACCAGCGTGCCGATAAGGGTGCACGGCGCGTTTGTTGATGACCATGAGGTACACAAGGTTGTCAAGGATATCAAGAGTCGCGGCGGTCCGAACTACATTAATGATATCACCCTGGACCAGGGCGGCGGCGACGTCGCGTCCATTCCGGGCCTGGAGCCTGTCTCCGATGATGCCGACCCGCTCTACGACGAGGCCGTCCGGATCGTGACGGAAACCCGCAAGACGTCCATTTCCTATATCCAGCGCAGGCTCAAGATAGGTTACAACCGCGCCGCCAGGATCGTCGAAGAGATGGAAGCAAGCGGCCTGGTAGGCCCCCTGGAAGCGAACGGCAGCCGGGAGATACTTGCGGGGCCGCCACCGCCGGTGGATTGATTTATCCGCAGATTACGCAGATTAGCGCAGATGACTAATCCGCAGATTACGCAGATGAAATGATGATTCTTATTCACATTTGCTTAAGTTCAGTCGGTAGCAATACAATCAGCCAGGACAAGGAATCACAGAATAAATCACAAATAATCTGCGCTAATCTGCGTAATCTGCGGATTAGTCATCTGCGTTCATCTGCGCTCATCTGCGGATTAATTGTTTCTCTGTCTCTGAGCGCAGCTACCAACCCGCTGGATGTATTTCTCGAGGGACTGGAAACGTTTTCTGCCGATTTTGAACAACAGCTGATCGATTCATCCGGTGAGGTGCTGGAGACGAGCACAGGCTCCGTGCTGTTGCGCCGTCCCGGCATGTTCTCCTGGTCTTACCGCGAACCTTATACACAGGAGATCATCAGCGACGGCAAGTCCCTCTGGGTGTACGAGGAAGACCTGGAACAGGTTACCATCAGCGATGCATCCGAAGCCGTGGAAGATACTCCCGCACTGATTTTCAGCGGCCGTTACAGTATTGACGAACATTACGTGGTTCATGAACTTGAGGACGAGGCCGGACTCGCCTGGCTGGAATTGACGCCCCGGAACATCGAAGCGCAGTACCGCGCCCTGCGGCTGGCATTCGCCGGCGCTGAGCTTTCCGGCATGATATTGTTTGACAGCCTGGGGCAGACACTGTTGATTTCCTTTGAGAACACCCGGCGCAACCCGGACCTGAAGCGGGAACTGTTCCGGTTTACGCCTGCCGGCAACATTGACGTCATCGATGCCAGGCAGGCCGCCAACCCACTCTCCCGTGACCTCTGAAACCAATGAATACCGGCCGCTGGCGGACCGTATGCGGCCCGGGACCCTGGCCGATTTTGCCGGGCAGGAACACCTGATCGGACCCGATAAGCCGTTGCGCCTGGCCATCGAAAGAGGCCAGTTGCATTCCATGGTATTCTGGGGCGCGCCGGGCACGGGCAAGACAACCCTGGCCCGTATCATATCCACCTCGTGCAATGCGCAGTTCCTCACTATCTCGGCGGTATTGAGCGGCGTAAAGGAGATCAGGGAGGCTATCGGCAAGGCGCGCCAGTACCGGGAAGTGTACGACAAGGATACCGTATTGTTTGTCGACGAGGCGCACCGTTTCAACAAGTCACAGCAGGATGCGTTCCTGCCGCACGTGGAAAACGGCACCATCACGTTTGTCGGGGCCACGACTGAGA
Organism: Gammaproteobacteria bacterium; assembly: GCA_026710545.1. Lineage (GTDB taxonomy): Bacteria > Pseudomonadota > Gammaproteobacteria > Eutrophobiales > Eutrophobiaceae > JAAXHV01. The sequence goes on from JAPOQU010000123.1 coordinate 21,823, forward strand.
ACCCGTCATTCGAACTGAATAACGCCTTGTTGTCGAGGGTGCGCGTTTACGTCCTGAAGCCGCTGGCGACAGAGGCTGTTCGCAGGGTTGTTGAACAGGGCCTGCAGGACTGCGAGCGGGGCCTGGGTGACAAAAACCTGCAAATCACCGGCGAGGCGCTGGAACTGCTGGTAGAGAGTGCCGACGGCGATGCCAGGCGCGCCCTGAACCTGCTGGAGATTGCCGCCGACCTGGCCGCCGCCGACGGCATAACCGGCGCACTGGTGCAGGAGGTGATAAGCGGTTCGAGTTACCGCCGCTTCGACAAGGGCGGCGATATGTTTTACGAACAGATATCCGCATTGCACAAATCCGTACGCGGCTCGGCGCCGGATGCGGCCCTGTACTGGTTTGCGCGGATGCTTGATGGCGGCTGCGACCCCCTGTATATTGCGAGGAGGGTAGTGCGCATGGCCTCTGAGGATATAGGGAATGCCGACCCCAGGGGATTGCGCCTGGCCCTGGATGCCTGGGAGACGCAGGAACGGCTGGGTACGCCGGAGGGCGAACTGGCCATTGCCCAGGCATTAGTCTTCCTGGCTTGTGCTCCCAAGAGTAACGCGGTATACAAGGCGTATAATGCTGCGCTGGAAGATGTCAAGTCCACTGCCTCGGCAGATGTGCCGTTACACCTGCGTAATGCGCCTTCAGGACTGATGAAGGAGATGGGTTACGGCAAGGAATACAGGTACGCCCATGACGAACCGGATGCCTATGCGGCCGGAGAGAGTTATTTTCCCGACGGTATGACGGCCCGCCAGTATTATTACCCCGCGAACCGGGGGCTCGAGATTCAGATAGCGGAGAAACTGGCCCGCCTGCGAAAACTGGACGAAAAGACACAGAAAAAATAGTCGATTGTTTCACCAAAATGCTTGATCCACACCTGTTACGTAATGATATTGAGGCCGTCGGCAAGGCGCTGGCCAGGCGCGGCTATGAGCTGGATACGGAGCGGTTCCGGTCCCTGGAGTGGCGGCGCAAGAAGGTCCAGGTGTCGACGGAAAAGCTGCAGGCGAAGCGAAACCGCCAGTCGAAGCAAATAGGCAAGGCAAAAGCCGCGGGGGAGGATATCGAGCCGTTGCTGGAGCAGGTCGCGTCCCTGGGTGAGAAACTGAAGTCCCGCCAGGCTGATCTGGACGCGCTACAGGAGGAACTGAACGAGTTTCTGCGCGAAGTACCTAATATCCCCCATTCCAGCGTGCCCGCCGGCGCAAAAGAGGAAGATAACAAGGAAATACGGCGCTGGGGCGTATTAAGTCCGATGGATTTTGTGCCCAAGGACCATACATCGCTGGGTGAGGCACTGAATTTACTTGATTTCGAAGCAGCTACCCGGATTGCCGGGTCACGTTTCGTCGTCATGCAGGGCGCACTGGCCCGTCTGCACCGGGCCTTGATCCAGTTCATGTTAGATGTACATGTAAATGAACATGAATACCTGGAGGTTAATGTCCCTTACCTGGTGAATCCCGACAGCCTGTTCGGCACCGGGCAATTGCCCAAGTTCGCCGATGACCAGTTTCATGTTGAAAAACAGGACCTTTACCTCATTCCTACTGCGGAGGTGCCGGTTACCAACATCGCCAGGGACATGATCTTCGGCAATGCGGAGATACCCCTGAAATACGTTTGCCATTCACCGTGTTTTCGCAGTGAGGCGGGATCCTACGGGCAGGATACCCGGGGCATGATCCGCCAGCACCAGTTTGAAAAGGTGGAACTGGTACAGGTTGTCCGTCCCGATGACTCCTACCAGGTCCTGGAAGAGTTGACCGATCACGCCGAAACCATCCTGCAGCGATTGCAACTGCCGTACCGGGTGGTAACCCTGTGCGGCGGCGACCTCGGGTTTTCCGCCGCCAAGACCTACGACCTGGAGGTATGGCTGCCGAGCCAGCGACGCTACCGGGAAATATCTTCGTGCAGCAATTTTGAGGACTTCCAGGCCAGACGCATGAGCGCGCGCTGGCGCAATCCCGCCACCGGCAAGCCGGAACTGGTGCATACGCTGAACGGGTCGGGCCTGGCCGTAGGCCGTACCCTGATAGCCATCATGGAAAACTTCCAGGACGGGGACGGCCGCATCCATATACCGGAAGTCCTGCATCCCTACATGGGCGGGATCACCGTCATTCCTGCGGATCAATCTGATTCCCGCGCAAGCGGGAATCTATAACTATGCGTCCCGCTTGCGCGGGAATGGCGGGATAGTCGCGGGGATGACGGGAAGTTCAACAGGTTGTAAGTGAACAGTTCAGTCATGCGCGGCCGCGATATCGGGTTGGCGATATTGCTGGCGGCAATCGCTGCCGGGTCTATCGGCGGTCTTGTCTATAATGTTTTCCCCTTGTATATGGGGCCGCTCCAGGACTCCACGGGGCTGAGTAACAGCCAGATAGGTTTTATTGCCGGCGCGTTCTTCCTGGGCACCAACCTGACCGGTATTTCCGCCTTCTTCTGGGTCAGGAGCGCTTCGCTCATGTATATCGCGTTGGTGACGACCCTGTCACTCATCCTGTTCCTGCTGCTGGCTGCCCGCATCGACAGTTTTATATTGCAACTGGTCATTACGTCTCTTATCGGCGCGGCATCAGGCGCCCTGTACGCCATATCAACCACGTTGATAGGCGGTACGCGCAATACCCCGCGCTGGTTTGGGATCAAGTTCACCGTCGAGTGTCTGGCAGGCGCCATTTTACTGTTTGTCCTGCCGGTCACGCTGATACCCGGGCTGGGTTTTACCGGGGTCGTTATCGGGATGGTGTTGATGATCCTGGTGTTTGCGCCCGTACTCGCGTTCATATCGCGCCGCCGGCTGCCTGAGCAGGAGGAAGCTTCTCCGATCACCGCAATCGGGGCTGAAAACACAAGACTGCCCGTCTGGCTTGCCCTGGCCTCGCTGGTGTTCTACTTTATCGGCGCTTCGGCAATCTGGACCTTCCTGGAACGCCTTGCGACCGATAATCAATTTGACCCCTCGGCCACAGGCTTGATGCTGGGCATCACGCTGTTGTTTGCCGTTATCGGTTCCGCGCTCACGGGGGTCACAGGCGACCGCTTCGGCAATTTCCCGCCCTATATCGTGTATAGCATCATGCTGGTCGCGGGAGTTTTGCTGCTCTGCCTGACGGACAATTTCATAGTCTTCTCCATCGGCGCCTATGCCTTCATGCTGGCCTGGTCCGCATCGGACGGGTACCAGTACGCCATCGTGGCAGACGTTGACCCTGACGGCAGGCATATCGTGCTGGCCGTGCCTGCGATGGGTGTCGGGTCCATGATCGGACCCATACTCGCGGGCTATCTCTATTCAGAAGGTACAACCGCGTGGTTGTTCATCATGGTGCTGGTGACGATCGCAATTGCAGTCCTGCTGGCGCGCACAAGCAGCTCAGAGTAACCAATATTCAGCAGCTACAGTAAACTGATATCAGGAGCTGAACTCCCTTACTAACGCGCCGATGGATTCCTTGGCGTCCCCGAACAGCATGCGGGTGTTCTCGCCGAAGAACAGCGGGTTGTCGACACCGGCAAAACCGGCCGCCATCGAGCGTTTCAGCACGAATACCGTCTTCGCGTAGTCCACGTTGATGATCGGCATGCCGTAGATGGGGCTGTCCTCCATCTCCCTGGCCGCGGGGTTGACCACGTCGTTGGCGCCGATGACGATGGCAACGTCCATCATCTCCATGCGCGGGTTGATGTCCTCCATCTCGATGAGCAGGTCGTAGGGCACGTCCGCTTCCGCCAGCAGCACGTTCATGTGTCCGGGCATGCGGCCGGCCACCGGGTGGATGGCATAGCTGACTTCGGCGCCGTTGTGTTCCAGCAGTTCCTGCAGTTCCTTGACCACGTGCTGGGCCTGGGCCACGGCCATGCCGTAACCCGGCACGACCACGACGCTGCCGGCTGCCTCGAGTATGTAATAGGCGTCATCCGGGGTGATGGGCTTGACTTCGCCTTCCACCTTGGACAGGGCCGTCTTCACCGCGCCGAAGCCGCTGAACAGCACGTTGGCCAGGGAACGGTTCATGGCCTTGCACATGATGTTGGTGAGGATGATGCCAGTGGCGCCCACCAGGGAACCGGCGACGATCAGGATGTTGTTGTTGATGGCGAAACCCGCGGCGCAGGCGGCCAGGCCGGAATAGCTGTTCAGCAGGGAAATCACCACGGGCATGTCCGCGCCGCCGATGGGGATCACCGCCATCACCCCGAACACGAATGACAGGGCGATGAGGACATACAGCAGTGTGGTATTGGACGGGTCCATGCAGAACATGACGCCGACGACGACGATGGCGGTCAGCAGCAGGCTGTTGAACGTACGCTGCCCGGTAAAGATGTAGGGACGCCCCGGGATGGTCTCGCTCAGTTTACCGAAGGCGATGAGGCTGCCGGTGAATGTCAGTCCGCCGATGAGGATGGACAGGAAGATGGTGACGACGGTGAAGGTCGAAACATCCCCGTAATGCAGCGCGGCCCAGCCCACGAACAGGCTGGCAATACCGCCGAAGCCGTTGAATATGGCCACCAGTTCGGGCATGGCGGTCATCGCGACCAGGCGCGCCGCGAACGCGCCGATGACGCCGCCGATAATCAGGCCGAGGGCAATCCAGCGAAAGTCGACAATGGAATGGTCCAGCAGGGTGACGACGATCGCGAGCAGCATGCCGCATGCGGATACCAGGTTGCCGTTACGCGCGGTGGCGGGCGAACTCAGCATTTTCAGGCCGAATATGAAGAGGACGGCCGAGGCTACGTACGACAGGTTTATCAGCAGTGCATTACTCATTGTTCGTCACCTTCCTTCTTCTTGAACATGGACAACATGCGGTTGGTTACCATGTAACCGCCGACCACGTTGATGGAGGCGAAGGTCACGCCCAGGGTGCCGAGAATTGCGGCCATATCGGCGTTGCCGGCCCCGGCAGAGGTGAGGGCGCCGACCAGGGTGATGCCGGAGATGGCGTTGGCCCCGGACATCAGCGGCGTGTGCAGTGTAGCGGGTACTTTACTGATCAGCTCAAAGCCCAGGAATATGGCCAGGACCAGGATGAATGTCAGGTATACGGCTTCCATTGTTAGCTCCTTAGCGTTGCAGGTTCTTGATGGTTTCGTTGACGATTGCGCCGCCGTGGGTAATCAGGCAGCCCTTGATGATCTCGTTCTCCTGGTCGAGGACAAAGGACTTGTTTTCCTTGTCCCAGTATTCGCTCACCATGTTCAGGAGGTTGGACGAATACATCTGGCTTGCATCCCGGGATACGAAATTGGGCCAGTTACCCTGGCCGATGATGGTGACGCCGTTGACGACGGCTTCCTGCCCGGCGACCGAGCCTTCCACGTTGCCGCCGGTTTCCGCAGCCATATCGACGATCACGCTGCCGGGCTGCATGGCCTCCACCATGTCATGGGTGACCAGTACCGGCGCCTTGCGGCCGAACACCTGGGCGGTGGTGATGACGATATCGGACTCGGCGATCGCCGCCTTCTGGCCCTGGCGTTGTATCTCGATCTGTTCCGCGGTCAGCTCCCTGGCATAACCGTCTTTGGTCTCGCCCGTTTCGCCCAGGTCTATCTCCAGGAATTTCGCGCCGACCGAACGTACCTGTTCGGCGACCACGGGACGGGTGTCGAAGGCCGTCACCCTGGCGCCGAGACGTTTGGCGGTGGCGATGGCCTGCAATCCGGCCACGCCGGCGCCGATGACGAATACCTTGGCCGGCTTGATGGTGCCAGCGGGTGTCATCATCATGGGCAGCAGGCGGTCCAGGCTGTTGGCGGCCATCATCACGGCGACGTAGCCGGCCAGGTTGGCCTGGGAACTGAGGGCATCCATCTTCTGCGACAAGGTGGTGCGCGGGATCATTTCCATGCTGATGGCGCTGACGCCGTTTTGCGCCAGTGAGTCCACGAGTTCACCCTCGTTAAAGGGGTCCAGGTAGCTGATATGAATACAGCCCTGTTTCAGTTTGCCGGCGTCGTCCGCTTCAGGTTTGCGGATACGCAGGATAATATCGGATTGCGACAGGATATCGTTACGGCCGGAAGCAACCGTGGCGCCGGCATCGGCATACTCGCTGTCGGCAAAGCCGGAACCTTGCCCCAGCCCGGCCTCGACCGTCAGTTCCGCACCGAGCTTGACCAGTTTTTTTACCGTATCCGGGATAACGGCTACGCGCTTCTCACCCGGATGAGTCTCCTTAAGAACACCAATTAGCATAAAATTGCCCCTCTGGCAGGTTTGTTAACGTCAGGTATTAAAACGCCGGGTTTCATGCCCTCTGCATCCGGTATCCGGCGCGTTCATGTGGCGTGTGTTGGCAGTCTAACGCCGCCATTGCTAAAACGGCGCACATACTAACACAAAGAAAAGTTGAAAACTACCCCGCATCCCCCGTCGTTTCCGCGCGTGATGAGCTACGCAAAGCCAGGCTCGATATTCTTGCCGGCGCATGCAGGAGCCCGGTAAACCAACGGATCGCTTCCGGCGACACTGTATTACACTGGTTGCCGGGTCAAGCCCGGTACGACGAACGGGGGACAAGCCCGGAATGACGGGGTAGAATACCCGGATGAAACTCGGTCTTGTCATCGGTTACTCGAAGAGTGAATTCAACCTGCCCATGGCGGAGATCCTGGAGGCGGAACGGCTCGGTTTCGACTCCGTCTGGACGTCCGAGGCCTACGGTTCCGATGCGTTGACGCCGGCTGCCTGGATACTGGCCAGGACCACAAGAATCAAGGCAGGCACCGCCATCATGCAGGTTCCCGCCCGTACCCCGACCTCTACCGCCATGAGCGCCATGACCTTGCAGAGCCTGTCCGGCGGGCGCTTCATCCTCGGTCTGGGTCCTTCCGGTCCCCAGGTGGTGGAGGGCTGGTACGGGACGACCTACGCCAGGCCCCTGACGCGCATGCGGGAATACATCGACGTCATCCGCCAGGTCATTGCCCGGGAGGCGCCGGTGCAGTACGACGGTTACCATTACCAGTTGCCTTACCGGGGTGAGGACAGCACCGGCCTGGGGAAACCCCTGAAGAGCATCCTGCACGGCGACCCCGCCATGAAACTCTACACCGCGGCCATTACCGCCGGCGGAGTCAAACTCGCTGCCGAACTGGCCGACGGATTTTTCCCGGTGTGGATGAACCCGGACCGGTATGACCTGTTCGCCCCGGCTATCCAGACCGGACTTGCCGCGGCAGGCAACGGCAGGAGTGAGGAAAACTTCGACGTAGCGCCCTTTGTGCGTGTCCGTATGGGGGATGACCTGGAAGCATGCCGCATGCCGGTCAAACAGGAACTGGCCCTTTACATCGGCGGCATGGGCGCTAGGGACAAGAACTTTTACAACGATTACGCCAGGCAACTGGGCTACGAAGAAGACGCGGTAAAAATCCAGGAATTATTCATCTCCGGCAGAAAACCGGAGGCGGTCGCCGCGGTGCCCGATGCACTGGTGGACGACGTCGCCCTGGTGGGCCCGCCCGGCCGCATCAGGGACTACCTGACGCGCTGGAAAGCGGCCGGGGAAAAAGGGCACGTTGGTTCCTTCCTTGCCTCCGGCGCGTCGATTAAAGCGCTGCACCTGCTGGCGGAGGAGTTATTGTGAGCGGTTGTCCAGTTTACAGTGATTGTTGACAAGTACACAAATATGTGTACTATAACCGGATGAAAAGGAGAGAATTGGAAAAGGCACTTTCCAAACTGGGCTGGTATTTTCTGAGACATGGAGGAAATCACGATGTCTGGACTGATGGAGAAGGGCAGGAAGCAATTCCCCGGCATAGGGAAATTAATGAAATACTGGCCAAATCTATTTTGAAAAGGGCAACAAAATGAAATTTCAGGGCAAGGCGTTTAAAAGTGGTAAATTCTGGTTGGCGGAAATCCCGTTCCTTGAGTTGATGACTCAGGGTCGAACGAAAAAGGAACTGCTACTGATGGTCCAAGACCTGTTTATTACCCTGGCCGATAAAAAAGGATTTGAGGTATATGTTAATTGCTCCAAAGATGGAACTCTTGAAATCGGCTCTAATGATAATAAAGTAATGGTAGGCTTGCTGCTTAAACGCCAGAGGCAGTCAAACAACTTGACTGTTCAAGAAGTAGCTGAGCGTCTGGGTTCGTCATCCAAGAACGCTTATGCCCGCTATGAACAGGGTAAAACTCTGCCCAGCATAGATAAACTTCAGGAACTGTTAAAGGCTACCGGATCAGTTTCCGATTTGGTTATTTCACAAGCCAGGTTCGCATAACAGAACCGGCCGATGCGTCAGGACGCACCGGCCGGATTGAAGGAAAGGGCTTACCGTTCCTGGCCGGCGAACATGGCCAGGATATGCAGCAGGCTGGTGAACAGGTTATAGATGGCGACGTACAGGGTTATCGTGGCCATGATGTAGTTGGTTTCGCCGCCGTGGATCATCTCGCTGGTCTGGTACAGAATCAGGCCGGACATCAACAGGATGAAGATGGCCGATACCGCCAGCGCCATGAACGGCATGCTGAAGATGGCCGCACAGATACCCAACAGGAATGCGACCAGTATCCCGACCATGAGGAACCCGCCCATGAAACTGAAGTCCTTGCGGGTGGTCAGGGCATAGCCGGACAGCCCGAGAAAGATGACGCCGGTGCCGCCCAAGGCCAGCATGACCAGTTGTCCGCCGTTGGAGAAAAACTGCACGTAAGCATTAATGAATGGCCCCAGGGTCAAACCCATGAAACCGGTCAGGCCGAATATCGCGGCCAGACCCCAGATGCTGTTCCTCAAGGCGGAGGTCAGGTAGAGTAGGCCGAAATAACCGCCCAGGGTGATCAGCAGACCCATGTGGGGCAGGTTCATGGCGATGGAGACACCCGCCATCAACGCGCTGAACAGCAGGGTCATGGACAGCAGGATATAGGTGTTGCGTATCAGCTTGTTCGTGGCCAGCACTGAAGGGGCCGGACGAGCGACTGCATACTGTTGGTTCATTTCAAACCTCCGATAGTTAACAGGATACTCCGGTATATATTATGGGTAACGGCGTTGCTTTTCAAGACATAGCGTTTAAAATATGGCGCCTCCTACTGACAAGAATAGCGCAGAAATTTGAAAATTCAATGACAACAGCGCTCCGGGCATGCTGGTTGCTATACTATGACGATGGGGACGGAATGACAGGGGTCAGTGTAAAAACTCAGGCACATAGTAAAACGCAGGCTAAGGTGGTGGCTTATATTCACCTGTTTCATACAGGTCGATATCTTGCGAGTTTTTACACTGACCCCAAATATCGATAAAGGATCGACTACTCAAAACGGAGAGGTGGCAGAGCGGTTGACAAATTTGTCTGGAACAAATTTGGACAGCGAAGCTGGCCCCGAAGGGGTGACCTACAGGGAAGTAGGTCACAGTGCACCGGTCGCCGGTGCGTATGAACTTGCTGTACCGATAAAGGATCGACTACTCGAATCGGAGAGGTGGCAGAGCGGTTGAATGCACCGGTCTTGAAAACCGGCAAGGGTTGATAGCCCTTCGTGGGTTCGAATCCCACCCTCTCCGCCATAGGTGTTCAGAATTTACTGGTAAAATGAAAAATGCCAGTAGATTTATTAAATATCAAAGGGTTACGCTATGAGAGACCAGCCAAGGGTCCCAGTCTCGGTAGCGAATCCATTACCCAATAATGGCAGTGAAATTCAGGTCAATTTTTGCCGGATGCCGGACTGTGACAATTATGGGATTCATGCCGTTACCTCACGTATAAAACCCGGTCCATCAGCGGACCGTGATCCGCACTACAAGGTGGCAAGCACCAACAAGGGTCGCGTTTCTGCTCTGGTGTGCAAGTGCTGTAACGAGAAACCGCCTATCAAGTCCAACAAGGGTATTGCTGAGGAACTGGCGAGGATAAGTGACTCATTGTTGGGTTCTGATCGGGGTTGTACCAGAAAAAACTGTAAAAATCACGGTAAATCAACTGAGGAACATCCTAAGTCCTATCACAAGTTGGGGTATGACAGTAGAACCGGTCGACCGCTACGCGGATGCAAGACTTGCGGCGGACGATTTCTCGTCGGCATGGAACCCCCACGTATCCACCCGCAAAACCAACACTTAGCCTCAGCTGTCTTCAGTCGGGTGGTGAACAAGGCGCCGGTGCGGCGCACTCTGCAAGGCGCGGGCATGGCCGGTAAGCCACAAATCTATTACGACATCATCCGGTTCATTCGGCGGCGTTGTAATCACTTGGTCGGTGGTCTGGAGCGAGGCATGCTGCGCGGAAAAGTGCCGCTACCGGCAAACCTGCACCTGGTCACAGACCTGCAGCAATACCAGTTGAACTGGACGGACAGGCTGGACAAGAGGAACCCGATGTTCTCGGCAGTCTGTACAGTGGACAAGGACAGCCGTTATATCTTCGGTCTGCACGCCAACTACGATCCCGATGTTGACTCCTTTGCCATTGCCAAGGAGTCGGCGGACAGGAATGACCTTGAGCAGCCTGAAGCGTTTCGCCGCCATGCCCGGCTTTGGTTACCGGGCGACGAATTGAAGGGCGGGCGCGCCGCCGGCGAGCGTAGATGAAGGCTTCTTCGTGAGCGCCGGTCATGTTCTTGATTCCAGCGGAGGCCCAGTCGCGTACTGGACTGCAAGCGTTAACGACAACATAGAAATGTATACGTTGGACCAAAATGCCGACCTTGCTGTGGGCAAACTAAAGGACGCCCGGGGCGTAGTCTCCGGCAAGTCGTATCCCTCCTTCGCCAAACATGCTGATATGGATGTCCCGCTCGGAAAATCCATGTGTGTGGCCGGGTATCCGTTGAACGATGTACGGCCCGGCCTGGATAAAGACAATGAAACGGTGATCCCTTCCTCTCAAACCTTCCGCGAAGCCGCGCCCTATTTTATGGAGGGCATCTTCTCAAGGGCCGTTCGTTCCCCTGTGACTCTTCGGGGTACTACAGTCAGAGTTGTACATCTGGCAGACCTCACAGCCTATGGACTGGGAGGGCAAAGCGGAGGGCCAGTGTTTGATAAAGATGCTATAATTTATGGTACGGTGATACGCCGAAGTTATGGAAGCGAGGGGTTTCCGGGGGCTACGGCCGCTTATTGGCCCACCCTATGTAACCTGTTAGACCATGTGGGAGTAAAATATGAGTCTCAACGAAAATCTTAAATCTGCTGGTTTTGTGCACGTTAGTAGAGAAGAAATTCTGGCAAAACAACTGCCGGTGGCTGGAGAGAAAGTTAAACCTACTCCCGGCGGCGTTCATCTACACCAGGAAATGCAATTTCAATACGTGCCGGAAGAAGGACTGGTTGAAATCCTGCCATGTCCGGTTTGCAATGGTCCGGCCCGGGAGATGGAGCCTGGTGGCCGAGACGGGCAAATAATTGAGTGTAGGGAGTGTGGCACCTACGATATTACCGGGACGGCTTTGGCAATGTTGCTATCCAGATCCCAAGAGGAGCGAAAGGAGGCCCTTTTGAAAGCCAAACAATTTACGGAGGAAGGACAACGGCCAAATATCGATAGTCGCCACGTACCTTAATCCAGGAAATTCCAATTTTTCATTTACAACGCCTGCCTCTGGCAACATCCCTGTTTGCCCGACACCAAAGAGGGTTCAAATCCACCCCTTGACCGGCACTAATCGACTCGGCTAGTATCAATTGTCCCATGCCGGACAATCACCAACACTGGCCGCGGTTCATTGCGTTTGTGGATATGAACGCGTTTTTTGCCTCCATCGAACAGCTCGACAGTCCCGAATACCGCGGCAAACCCATCGGCGTCACCAACGGAAAAACCGGCACCTGCCTCATCACCTGCTCGTAGGAGGCCAGGGGGCTCGGCATTTAAACCACCATGCGGCTGAAACAGGCCCGGACACTGTGCCCCGGTTTCATCCAGGTCCCGGCCCGAGCGCTATGCGGAGGTCTCGGTACACCCACCCGGAATCCGATGCTCCAGCAGACCTGCACAAACCGCCCGCTATCCGCGGCAATCGGCCGCGCTGTCATGGCGGTGTTCATGCGCCGCACCGGCCATCGGTGCCCATGGGCACCGGTCTGAACTTGCCCGTTCGATTAACCGGCCATGGCCGACACACCGGTATTGACATTAATGGCAAACGCCATATGACAGACGCTAATATCAGTAGCGCAAAAAAGATTACTCATGGGTGGTACGCCACCGCGGGAAGTGGCAAAAGACCTGCGCGTGTCCATCTCTACCTTATACAGATGGCTGGCGGCGTCACAGCGGTTGGGAAAATAGTACTGTCTATTTAGGCTTCAATCGTTTCATATTGTTGAGCTTGAGGCGAGCAATCAAGGGCTTCTCGTATTGTTACTAAGTTCATACCCTTTGTAGTCTCCTGATTCGTATGCGTCCTGAGTAGTATGAAGCCAATCTATACAGCTAGTACTCTTTCAATTTAATTCTGATCGATTGGCAGCTGAAAATCAATCAAGCGCCGGGAGTTGACTGCGGGGGATTGCCAGTGACAGGCTGCGCGCCAGGCCGGGCTGTTTCGTGATGGGTCCCTGGTCTTCCAACTGGGTTAACATGCGATGCACAGAGGGCGGCGAGACCCGGAAATAGCGCTGTAAATCGGCCTGTGCGGGGGCGATGCCGTTGACCTTGGTGTAGTAATGGATAAAGGCCAGGTACTGGCCTTGCTTATAG
>JAPOQU010000124.1 GCA_026710545.1 Gammaproteobacteria bacterium
GCCTCTCGTGTGCTTATATTCGTCATGCATCCGGGTCTTGGTTTTGCCGCTCTCCCGCGCGCAACTCCACCCGGCGGATCTTGCCGCTGACGGTCTTGGGCAAGGCATCGATGAAATCTATCCTGCGCGGGTACTTGTAGGGCGCCGTCACCCGTTTCACATGGTCCTGGAGTTCCCGTTTCAGGTCATCGGACGCGGCATATCCGGGGGCCAGCACCACAAACGCCTTGACCACCTCGCCGCGGGTTTCATCCGGGCTGGAGACCACCGCCGACTCGGCGACGGCCGGGTGTTCAATGAGGGCGCTTTCCACCTCGAAGGGCCCGATCCGGTAGCCTGCCGACAGGATTACGTCATCGGCGCGGCTGACGAACCAGAAATAGCCGTCTTCATCCCGGTAGGCCCGGTCGCCGGTCACGTACCAGTCGCCCCGGCGGGTAGCGGCCGTACGTTCGGGGTCGTTGCGATACTCGCGGAAAAATCCCTGGGGCGGTTGCGGCCTGATGCGCACGGCGATATCCCCTTCCGTATCCGGTCCCACTATGTTTGCTTCATCGTCGATGACCTGCAGGTCGATGCCCGGCGCCGGTTTGCCCATGGATCCGGCCCTGGGTTCGATACAGGGGAAACTGGCGCACAGGATCACGGTTTCGGTCTGTCCGAAGCCGTCCCGGATGGTCAGACCGGTTGCTTTTTTCCAGGTATCGATAATCTCGGGGTTGAGCGGTTCGCCCGCCCCGGTACAGTGTCTCAGCGTCTTGAACCGGTAACGGCCGAGATCCTCCAGCACCAGCATGCGGTAGATGGTCGGCGCACCGCAAAAAGTGGTAACCGGGTATTTTGCCAGGAGTTCCAGGGTCTGTTGCGGGTTGAAACCGGAGGTATGATGGATGAACAACGTCGTCCCGCACAGCCATGGGCCGAAATAACTGCTGTAGGCGGCCTTGCCCCAGCCGGTATCGCTGACGTTCCAGTGCAGGTCCCCGGGTTTCAGGTCCAGCCACAACTCGCCGGTAATGCGGTGGCCTAGCGCGTAGTCGTGGGTATGGATGCACATCTTGGGGTAACCCGTCGTGCCCGAGGTGAAGTAGCAGATGGCCTCGTCGTCAGCGCCCGTGTCTGCAGCCTCAAAATCAGGGGCTGCCGCGGCCACGGCCTGCCGGTAATCGATCCAGCCGGCCCGCTGTCCGTCCGTGACAATGCGCGCCGCCAGGGTAGGGCACTTGCCGAGCACTGCATCCACCTTGGCCGCATTGGCGCTGTCGGTAATGACGCAGGTGGCCGCTGCCGCGTTGATGCGGTATTCCAGGTCTTTTTCGGAAAGCTGCACGGTTCCCGGTGATATCACCGCGCCCATGCGCAGCGTGGCGGTAAATGTCTCCCACCACGGGATCACCCTGGGCAGCATCACGATGACCGTATCGCCTTTCCCGACCCCTGCATCGGTCAGGACGTTGCATAAGCGTCTTGACGCCTCGCTGATCTCGCCGAAGATTTTGCTGATCTCGGTGCCCGCGTCGTCGACCCAGAACAGGGCTGCCTTGGACGGGTCCCAGCGGTCGATCACATCACGGGCAAAATTGTATTTTTCAGGACGGTCCCATTGAAACGAGGAATACGTTTCCTGGTAGTCCTGCATGTTGTAGTCGTTGTCTTTCATTTGCGAGTAAATGCCTCAGACCTGATTATACCGTTATTTATCGCTCATCTGCTCAAGCCGTTCCCGGCATTGTGACTTGAATTCCTGTAATTCCTGCATGACGATCTGTATGTCCTCCAGTTGCCTTTCCAGGAGATCGATTTTTTCGCTGATTTTTTCCAGTATGTGGTTCAACTGGGCTTCCTCACCCGGTTCGGAATCGTACAGCAGGAACATCTCCCCGATCTCGTTCAGGGAGAACCCCAGCCGTTTTCCCCGCAGGATCAACTTCAGACGGGTGCGGTCACGGACCGAATACAGGCGGCTGCGTCCTTCTCTTAGCGGAGACAGCAGACCGGCATCTTCATAGAACCTGATGGCGCGGGTTGTGACGTCAAATTCCTTTGACAATTCTGATATGGTATATAGCTTTCTTCTATAACCTGTTGAAATATCTTTCTTTATGCCTTGTGTTGCCATAATTTCCCGGGATCGGTGCGGCGATAAAAGTTTTAATTGACGTTTACGTAAACGTCAATATAATATATTTATGGGTCTGGGACAAACAAAAGTGGGAGATATGTCAACAGAAACCAAGCGTACCGAGTCTGCAACACGTTTTGTTACGGCAGCCAGCCTGTTCGACGGCCATGATGCCGCAATCAACATTATCCGGCGCATCCTGCAACAATCCGGCGCGGAGGTGGTACACCTGGGCCATAACCGCTCTGTGCACGAGATAATTACCACGGCGCTGCAGGAAGACGTGCAGGGAATTGCCCTCAGTTCATACCAGGGAGGGCACCTGGAATATTTCAAATACATGGTGGACATGCTCCGTGATCATGACGCCGGTCATATACGCGTGTTCGGCGGCGGCGGTGGTGTCATCATCCCTGATGAAATACGGGAGTTGCATGACTATGGAGCAGCCAGGATCTATTCTCCGGAGGACGGACACGAGCTGGGGTTGCAGGGAATGATCGATGACATGCTCAAGACCTGCCGCGCCAACCTTAACTGTACATCACAATGTACATTAGATCATCTGCAATCCGGCGACAGGATTGTTTTATCCCGGATAATCAGTGACATAGAGAATGGTGCGCTGACCCCGGAACTCACGGTTGATTTGAGACAGCGGGCGCTTGACCGGGGCGGTGCAACACCTGTACTGGGTATTACCGGCACCGGTGGGGCGGGCAAGTCCTCCCTTACCGATGAAATCATTCTGCGCATGCGCCTGGACAGCAGGGACAGCCTCAAAATCGCCGTTATCGCGATAGACCCTACCCGCAGGAAAACGGGTGGCGCTTTGCTGGGCGACCGGATCCGGATGAATGCGATCTACCATGAATCCGTCTTTATGCGCTCCCTTGCCACGCGTTCCGCGGCGACGGAAATCCCGGAATATATGCCTGATGTTCTGAATGCGGCGAAAGTGTCGGGGTTTGACTTGATCATTGTCGAAACACCGGGTATCGGCCAGGGCGATGCCGGGATTGTGCCCCTGGTGGACGTTTCGCTGTACGTGATGACGCCGGAATTCGGCGCCGCCAGCCAACTGGAAAAAATCGACATGCTGGATTTTGCCGAGGCCGTTGCCATCAACAAGTTTGAGCGCAAGGGCGCGCAAGATGCCAGGCGGGATGTGGCAAAACAACTGCAACGCAACCGCCGGCAGTTTACCGAATCCCCGGACGATATGCCGGTTTACGGCACAATCGCCGCGAAATACAACGATTCCGGGGTTACTGCGCTTTACCAGGGCCTGTTGCCGGTCCTGAAAGCAAAAGGCCTGCCTGACTATGAAAGCGTACTGCCCGTTGTCCGGGAGAAAACGTCCGGGGAACGTTCCGTAATCGTTCCGCCGCAGCGGACGCGTTACCTGGGAGAAATAGCGGCTGCAGTCAGGGAGTACCACCGGCATGTGGCGGACCAGGCCGGCGCGGCGCGGGAGCGCCAGCAGTTACAGGCCAGTATGGCCATGCTGCAGGCTGCCGGCAACGGAATTGACCAGGAGACCGGCGCTGCGCTGGCGCAACTGGCTGAGCAAAAAGAAGGCATCCTGGACCCGTACAGCAGGGAATTGCTGGCGCGCTGGCCGGCGCTGAAGCAGCAATACCAGTGTGATGAATTCGTCACGCAGGTACGGGACCGGGAGATCAGGACAAAAACCACGTTCACGACACTTTCAGGCACGGAGGTTCCCAGGGTCATGCTGCCGCGTTATTCCGACCATGGTGAACTGTTAAGCTGGCTGATGCGGGAAAACCTGCCCGGATACTTCCCCTATACCGCAGGCGTATTCCCGTTCAAGCGGGAAAATGAGGACCCGACCCGCATGTTTGCCGGGGAAGGCGACCCGTTCAAGACCAACCGGCGCTTCAAAAAGCTGTCGGAACACTCAAGCGCCAAACGCCTGTCCACGGCGTTCGATTCGGTCACCCTGTACGGCTTTAACCCGGACGAGCGGCCGGATATCTACGGCAAGGTCGGCAATTCCGGTGTTTCCATCGCCACCCTGGACGATATGAAAGCCTTGTACGACGGTTTCGACCTGTGCGACCCCGATACCTCCGTATCCATGACCATAAACGGTCCGGCGCCGGCGATACTGGCGTTTTTCCTGAATACCGCGATCGACCAGCAGGTGGAAAATTTCAGGGAGGAACATAAACGGGAGCCGGATCCCGAAGAAGCTGCCGGGATCAGGTCGGACACCCTGGAAAACGTACGCGGCACCGTGCAGGCCGATATACTGAAAGAAGACCAGGGCCAGAATACCTGCATTTTTTCCACGGAATTCAGCCTGCGCATGATGGGGGACATACAGCAGTACTTCATCGATAACAACATCCGCAATTTTTATTCGGTCTCCATATCCGGCTACCACATTGCCGAAGCCGGGGCCAACCCCATCTCACAACTGGCGTTCACCCTGGCGAACGGTTTTACTTTCGTCGAAGCCTACCTGGCCCGGGGCATGCACGTCGATGATTTTGCCCCCAACCTGTCGTTTTTCTTTTCCAACGGTATGGACCCCGAGTACACGGTGCTGGGCAGGGTGGCGCGGCGCATCTGGGCCGTTGCCATGCGCGACAGGTACGGCGCCGATGAGCGCAGCCAGAAGCTGAAATACCATATCCAGACCTCCGGGCGCTCCCTGCATGCCCGGGAAATGGCATTCAACGATATCCGCACCACCTTGCAGGCCTTGATTGCCGTCTATGACAACTGCAACAGCCTGCACACCAATGCCTTCGACGAGGCAGTTACCACGCCTACGGAGGAATCAGTGCGGCGCGCCCTGGCGATCCAGTTGATCATCAACAAGGAATGGGGCCTGGCCATGAACGAGAATCCCGGCCAGGGGTCGTTTATCATCGAGGAACTGACCGACCTGGTGGAAGAGGCGGTATTGCAGGAGTTTGAACGCATCTCCGAGCGCGGCGGGGTGCTCGGCGCCATGGAAACCGGCTACCAGCGCGGCAGGATCCAGGACGAATCACTTTATTACGAGCACAGGAAACATGACGGCAGTTATCCCGTCGTCGGGGTCAACACGTTCCTCAACCCTGCTGAGGAAGAGAATTCCGGCACACTGCTGAGCCGCTCCACGGAGCAGGAAAAGCAGAGCCAGCTACGGCGCCTGAGGGAGTTCGAAGAAAGCAACAGGGATGAGGCGGACGCGGCCCTGCAGCGTATCCGCAGCGCGGTCATCAACAACGAGAACGTATTTGCGGAACTCATGGATGCGGTGCGCTATTGTTCCCTGGGCCAACTGACCGACGCCTTCTTCGCCACCGGCGGCCAGTACCGGCGCAGTATGTAACAACTCCGCCGCCATACCCGCACCCCTTATTACACTGGATGCCGGTTCAAGCCCGGCACGGCGAACAGGGGGCGAGGCTTTACGACAACTTAGGTGATGGCATTGTGGCTGCCGGTTATCCCGTCCAGGGGCAGTCCCAGTTCCCTGGCGCGCGGTTTTGAAGATGTCATGTCAGTTTTTTCGTGTTTTCCGCGCCAATGCTTCCAGTTCCTGCTGCCCGCGTGCCAGGTAAGCCTGCAACTCCTGCCACTTGCCGGGCCGGTGTGCAGCCATGCTGTAGCGCTCCTGCGGATCTGCGCGCATATCGAACAATAGCAGGACGTCGTGCTCCGGCAACCGGCGGTCAATACCGCGATAGCGTGCCTGAACCAGCATCTTCCAGTTCGGGGTGCGCAACGCTGCAATTCGCTCATCGCTGAAGTAATACAATACATCATGTGGTGATTCGCTGCCGCCCCTGAGCAACCCCCCGATGTCTCTGCCGTCGAGTTTCAGTCCGGCAGGCAACGAAGCGCCGGTGATGACCTTCAGGGTAGGTAACAGATCGATATTCATTGAGATGCCGCTGGATACGGCCCCCGCAGGAATATGGCCGGGCCAGCGCGCGATGAACGGGACCCGGTAACCTCCCTCCCACGGCGTGCCTTTGCTGCCGCGTAGTCCGCCCGTACTGCCTTGTGGATACGGCCCGTTGTCGCTGGTGAAGATCACCAGGGTATGCGCATCCAGTTCCAGGCGCCGTAGGGTATTGAGCAGTTCCCCCATACTCCAGTCCAGGGCTTCGACGACATCACCGTAAAGGCCGGCGAGTGATTTACCGGCGAACCTGTCCGGTACGTGCAGCGGCACGTGCGGCGCCGTGTGCGGCAGATAAATGAAAAAAGGCCGGTCGGGACGCTGCTCGATGAAGCGTATGGCTTCGGCGGTATAGCGATCGATCAGCGTTGCCTGCCGGACCGGCTCCTCTATTTTGCTGCTGCCCCGGTACAGGGCAAGAGGTGTTGCATTGTTGCTGTACGGCAAGCCGTAAAAGTAGTCGAACCCCTGTGTGGTCGGCCAGTGTTGCGGCGTGTGGCCGAGATGCCATTTGCCGATGATCGCGGTACGGTAACCCAGGGGTTTCAGCATTTCTGCAATGGTGATTTCCTCCGCCGGCAAGCCATGTTCATCAGCAACGAAGATGACCTGGTGCGCCAGACCGGAGCGGACGGCGTAGCGGCCGGTCATGAGTCCTGCGCGGCTGGGCGTACAATTGGAACCGCTTGCATAGAAATCAGTCAACCGCACCCCCTGGCGCGCCATCTCATCGAGGTGTGGCGTCTTGATGTGCGTAGATCCGAAACTGCGCAGGTCGCCGTAACCCAGATCGTCCGCCAATACCAGGATGATGTTGGGTGGGCGTTCCGACGCCGGCGTAACGGAGGCGAAACAAAGCAGGCAGACCAGGCTTATGACGCCCATAAGCCGGCAGCCACCGCATTCTGAAGGAGCGGCAACGCGCCCATACCTGTCAGTTCTTGTCCATGCCTTCATACATTTCGCTGTCGCTGAGTGATGACAATGCCTCAAGCGTCTCCCGTCCGCGCTTGAGATGCGCAAGGAGTTGTTGCCCGGCTTCTGGGTGATCCCGGGACATATCATATTGTTCACCCGGATCGTTTACCAGGTCGAACAGCAATACCTGCCGGTTCCTTGTCGCTTCGAACAAAACGGGTTTCGCATCACGCCAGGGCGGGTAATCGCTGAGCACCAGGCGCCAGCGCCGGGTACGTAACGCCGCAATACGTTCATTATTGAAGAAATACAACACTTCGTGCGGCGATGCATCCGTACTGCCCGACAGGACAGGCAGGATATCCCGGCCATCGAGGTGCAGGGACCGGTCAGGCGGCATACCCGCAATCGTTGCCAGGGTCGGCAGCAGGTCGATGTTCATGGATATTGCGTCCGCCGTGCTGCCGGCGCGGATCCGTCCCGGCCAGCGCGCAATGAACGGGACGCGGTAGCCGCCGTCCCATGCCGTACCCTTGCCGCCGCGCAAACCGCCGGTGCCGCCTTCCGGGAAAGGGCCGTTATCGCTGGTAAAGATAATGATCGTGTTATCGGCGAGGCCATTGCGCTGTACTGCACCCAGCACCTCGCCGACGCTCCAGTCCAGTTCCTGCACAACGTCGCCGTAGGCGCCGGCCCGGGAAGTGCCGGCAAAGGCCGGTGAGGCGACCAGGGGGATATGCGGTGCGCTGTGAGACAGGAACAGGAAGAACGGTCGCTGTGCATTGATTTCGATAAACCTGATTGCTTCTTCGGTAAAGCGGCTGGTCAGACTGCCTTGATCAACGGGTTCTTCGAGCGCCAGCGTATCCCGGTACAGCGGTTGTCCGGCGTCATTGGGTTGCAGCAGGCCGTAGAATACGTCGAAACCGTGTGCGTTGGGCTGTTGTGCCTGCAAGTGATGGCCTAGGTGCCACTTCCCGATCAAGGCCGTGCGATAACCCCCGCGTTGCAGCAATCCGGCAATGGTGGTCGTACCTGCCGGCAAGCCGCGTGTGTCACCGGCCGTGATAGTCCTGTCGGCCAGGCCGTCCCGGATTGCGTAGCGGCCGGTAAGCAGGCCGGCGCGCGATGGGCTGCAGACGTTGCCGCTGGCGTAAAAATTCGTCAGGCGTGTGCCTTCTGTTGCCAGACGGTCAAGGTCAGGCGTCTCGATCAGTTCGGCGCCGTAGACGCCGACATCGCCATAGCCCAGGTCATCGGCGAGGATCAGGATGATGTTTGGAATGTTTGCAGGAGCAGCGACCAGCGGAGCGCAAAGATCTTGGAGTAATAAGAGAAAAAGCAAAATCTTTACGCACAGTTTCATTATGTTGAGAGAGTTATCACAAGTAGATGATTGTTTATCGGGTAGGGAACAGTATGACAAAAAAGCGGATACAGATGAGTAATTTTATGGGATATACCATTGACATATCCCTAGCCTGGCTTATAAATAACAGTTCATTTGATCCAGGTTGAAATTCATATGGAGCAATCTACTGTATTCAAGAGTAACAAAAGTCAGGCTGTGCAGCTTCCCAAGCCGTTTGCTCTACCCGATTCCGTCAAAAAGGTGGATATCGTCCAGCTGGGCTGGTCCGACCCCTACCGTGTTCTATATTCCCACATTTCCAGGGGCAAACCGGTAGTTTTCAATGCCGGTTTTTGTTATGATTGCAAGTATCTTTACATGGAGGTTGCAGCATGGATATCGGATTTATATGGGACAATGATAAATATCGGGAAGTTCAGAGAAAGCATAGGGTTCAGTTTTATGAGGTTGTTTCTGCATTCGATGATCCGAATGGCTTTGGGCATATGGGCTTGCAGGGACATACCGAACGGTGGACGTGGATAGGGAGCACCACTGGAATGCGGATATTAGCCATTATCTATACCGAAGAAGATTTACCGCTTTATCGACTTATTACTGCATTTGATGCGGGAGAGAGGTTGCTTAATGATTACTACCGAAGATCCCGAATTTGATTATTACACTTATTTGGAAGAACACGCGCCCAGGCCGAGTCAAATTCATTATGGGCCGGCGGAGCGTGAAAAAATTATGAAGGCCATTATGGAGCGTAAGCGTATTGCCCAAAACAAGCAGTCCGAAGACGCTGGTAAGCATGGAAAGAGCAACACTGATTGATAGTTCATAGAGTTAAGACTGTTCTTTCTGGTCAGTATTGGGGTTATCGGTATTTGTGGGGAGGGTAGGGTCGGACCGCCCTAACTATCTGTTTCCATTCAGTTTATGCGCAATCTGCGCCTCTTATGTGTCCCCAGAATTATATCCCGGAGTTTCATTGTGTTGAAATATCTACAGTAATAATACATTAATACTGGATTACTGAAAGGCAGTTCATTTATGACAAAACCAGAAAAAATGAAAATAATAAAGTTAAACAATGCTCGTCTCATGACGCCCGCAGGGGAAAACTGGGAGCACTGGTTTGACGGGCCGGGAGTCTCGGATGACTTTATGACAGAACGAGAACAACCGGAACGTGAGGAAAGAGAACTATTTTTAACAAGTGCCGGGCTTGCGTATCGAAAACCAGACTGATTAGCTGGAAGCAAGCTTTTAACGGCATTTTATTGTACTCATTGATCGTTCATTATTATTGAACTATAGTTCACTATTGATGAACTATTGGTATAGATAATCGTGAGTCAATTAAGCGGTGCACTCTTTACGGTTACCCAACAGAAAGTTTTGAGCCTGTTATTTACACAGCCGGATAAAAGCTTCTACGTCAAGGAAATACTGCGGTTGACAGGGATGGGGGTAGCCACAATCAAGCGCGAACTGGACCGGATGCGGGCTGCCGGCATTCTTCGAATGACAAAGATCGGAAACCAGCACCATTACCAGGCGAATCCGGACTGCCCGATTTATTTGGAATTGTCAGGATTAATAAAGAAAACTTCCGGTATCGTCGGTTCAATCAATTCGGTATTGTCCGACTTGTCGGAACAGATTGACTGGGCATTTATATACGGTTCAGTAGCCAGTAATGAAGAAACAGCAGATAGTGATATTGATTTAATGATTATCGGAGACATAAGTTTTTCCCAAGTGGTGAGTTTGCTTTATCTGGTTCAGAAAACTCTGGGCCGAGAAATCAATCCAAAGATCTATAGCAGGCAAGAATGGATACTGATGAAAAAAAGTAAGAACACTTTTGTAGAAGAATTGTTGTTGAAACCGAGACTGGATGTGATAGGTGATGGCCATGGGCTTGGATAATCTGGTAGGGATATCGCTTGACAAAATCGACCCTGATGCGGCTGTAATAAAACGATTAATCTCAGCAGGCGGAATTGAATGAATTGATAATCTAGTACTCAGCAAAGCACAAAATCAGTTATGAATAATGAGCCCAAATTATTTGAAGAATACTTTGTTATCTCTAAGCGTAGTAGTGCACCACTAGATGACATATGTTATCTTTATTATCAAAAGGTTGTATCAAAATGGGCTGGTTCGACCCTATACTGATCTCTCAAGCAGTTCACGCAGGTATGAGACGTGATTTTGAAAAGCCTGTTGTCCCGGCGCGGTAATCCCGACCCGGGTTCTGGGTTTCTTGCCGGCGAAGTCCTTTACGATCTTGATATAGCCTGCTTTCTCCAGAGTGGTCAGGTGCGCCCCCAGGTTGCCGTCCGTGGCTTCGGTAATGGTTTTGAGTCGGACAAACTCCAGCAATTCCTTGCGCGGCAGTGCGTTCAGTGCGGACATGATCCTGAGGCGCACCGACTGGTGAATGATTTCGTCGGGGGCGTTCAATCAGGCTCTCCGCATCCACAGACCGCCCAAAATTAGCGCCGCACCGCCGAGTATGGAGACCATCAGCGGAAACTGGGCCGGGGTGTAGAAAAAAGCACTTGTCACCAGGATTGCCAGGACTAAGCCAGTAACCGCAAGTCTGTAACCTGTCCACAAGCCCAGGATCATATAAATTGCGGCGATCAGTATGGTGATGAATGTTTGAACTTCAACTCCGGACACTGGTGCAAAGACCAAAAACGTCATGGTAAGGAACGCAGTTAATACGGCAACAGTCGCTCCGTAACGTAATCCCTCGCTACGCTCACTATCTTTAGGTATACGTCGCGCGTCGCTGGCGACAAGATAGCCGGTGGCGACAATACCGATAGTAACGACTGCCAGCCACGCAATGTCGGTGTGCTGCGGCGAGAAAACGCCGACTATACCGGCGATCACCCACAGCACTCCCCAGAGCAACAGGTAGGGGCTTGCCATCTCGTAGTTGAAAAGGGTCTGGCTGTGTTCGCCAGCCTGGCCTGCATCGCGTAATGCCGCTGCAGCATCATTTTTTGTTATGTTCATGGTTTTTCCTCCGCATAAGTAACTGTCATATGGAAGTATAAGCATGCATTTATACTCTGTCAAGTAGAGTTCTCTGTAATATTTCAAAAACTGGTCCGGTTTCTGTGAAAAGCGGGTAGTATAATTCACATGGAGTGTAGAAATGTGCTGTTAACTTCAATCAAATCCATCGTCGTTTTGACCGGGGCAGGCGTATCCGCTGAATCCGGGATCAAGACATTTCGTGACAGTGGAGGCCTGTGGGAAAAATACCGCGTGGAGGAGGTGGCGTCCCTGCAAGGTTTTGCCGCCGACCCGGCACTGGTGCACAGGTTTTACAACATGCGCCGCAACAGGCTACTGCACGGAGGAATTGATCCTAATCCAGCGCACGTGGCGCTGGCTAGGCTTGATCGGGAGTTCCCGGGTGACGTTCTGCTGGTAACCCAGAACATTGACGACCTGCATGAGCGGGCCGGATCACAGCGGTTGCTGCATATGCACGGCGAAATCCTGAAGATGCGTTGCTCCGATAGCGGTCAGGTGTATCCAATTGATCGGGATCTGTCGGTGAAAGACCGTTGTGAATGCTGCAACGAGCCCGGCAGGCTACGTCCGAATGTTGTCTGGTTCGGCGAAATGCCTATGCAGATGGACAGGATTTACAACGCCTTGGAGAACTGCGATTTATTCATTTCAATCGGCACCTCCGGTAATGTCTACCCCGCCGCGGGTTTCGTCCAGGTAGCCCGTGAGTCCGGCGCCCACACCGTTGAAATAAACCTGGAGCCGTCCGCGGTCGAGTCGGCCTTTCATGAACATCTATATGGCTTGGCAGGTGAGAAAGTTCCGGATTTCACGGATGAGTTGCTGAAAAATTCATTGTTTGACAAATTTTGACGCAAGCATTATATTGACGATTGACGTAACTCGTCAATATATCAGGATGAACTATGATAAAAGGCTTTAGGTGTAAAAAGACAAGGCGTCTGTTCGAGGGTGACCGAGTACCCGCTTTTGCCGGTTTCTTCCGACAAGCTGATAAAAGGTTGAGGATACTCAATGCATCAGAAACGCTGGGGGCCTTGAAAGCCTTGCCAAGTAATCAATTTGAGGTGTTATCTGGCGATAGGGCAGGACAGTACAGTATCCGTGTCAACAGACAATGGCGTATATGTTTTACGTGGGATGAAGGGGCCTTTGACGTGGAAATTGTGGATTATCACTAATTAGATGAACTAAAGACAAAGACGAGGAGATGAGTGTGGAAAAAGAAGCGATTCATCCAGGTGAATTTCTGGCAGATGAGTTAATTGAAATTAAGATTTCGCCAACTGAGTTATCACGTCAGATAGATGTGCCGGCTAACCGTATTTCGCAAATAATTCGGGGTAAGCGCGATATTACCGCAGACACTGCATTACGTCTTGGCAAGTTTTTTGGAACCGGGCCGGAGCTATGGATGAATTTGCAAAAGGCGTATGAACTGGACAAGGCCAGAGCAGCACTAGGGTCGAAGATTCGCAGGATACACCGTTGGCAACCTGAAGTGCATACCGCATAATGATGATCAACAGAATAATAGGTCAGTTACTATGAATTACCGTCAGATTTTCACCTTCTCAAGACTCTGGACCATGTTCGGAGTTTCCCTTGTCGTGATGTTCGGGATACTGCTGCTGGTGGGCGGCAGGGCATTCCAGTTGGCGCCGCCCATGCCGGACGCGGTGGTCGCAACAGATGGAGATACGACGGATGTAATTTTCACCAGTGACGATATCCGGGCCGGGCGCGACGTGTGGCGCCGTCTCGGCGGCATGGAACTGGGTTCCGTCTGGGGTCACGGCAGCTACCTGGCGCCGGACTGGACGGCCGACGTGCTGCACCGGGAGGCGCTGGCGATGCTGGATGCGGACGGAGAGTTTGACTCACTTTCCGAGCCGGCCCGTGCCGCGCGCATAGCGGAGTTTGCCGCCAGGCTGCGCGTGAATACCTACAACCCGGAGACCGGACACATTACGATCTCACCTGAGCGGGCGCAGGCTATCGATAGCGTCATCACGCACTACCAGGCGTTGTTCGGCGGCAGTGGCGACGGCCCGGAAGCGGAGGCGCTGCGAGAAGCGTATGCCATCCCCAACGCGCCGCTTGGTTCGGATCCGGACGAGGGTATCCGCACGCTCGTGTCCTGGTGGTGGTGGACGTCCTGGGCTGCCTCAACACTGCGTCCGGATGATACGGTCACCTATACGAATAACTGGCCTCACGAACCGCTGGTCGACAACAAGCCCAACAGTTCCATCTTTATCTGGACGTTTGTTTCCATCGTGTTGCTCATCGCCGGTATCGGTGCGCTGTGCTGGTTCTTCCTGCGCGAACGGGAAGAATGGCAGAAGGATACCGAAATCCCCGAAGGTTACCCGGACAGGAGTCTGATTGCCGCAGCGTCACCCACCGCCTCCATGAAGGCTGTAGTCAAATATATCTGGATCGTTGCGGCCCTGCTCGGACTGCAGATTTTCCTGGGCGCGGTCACGGCCCATTACGCCGTGGAAGGCCACGAATTCTACGGCATACCGATTGCTGACATCGCCCCCTACGCGTTGACGCGCACCTGGCACGTACAACTGGCGGTGCTGTGGATAGCCACGGCCTGGCTGGGCGCGGGACTGTACCTTGGCCCGATGATCGCCGGGTCCGAACCGCCATTGCAGAAGCTGGGTGTGGATATTCTCTGGGTGGCGCTGGTGATTGCAGTACTGGGCTCGCTGACCGGTGAATGGGCGGCGCTGACCGGCAGGATGACGGACCCTGCCATGGTGTACTGGTTCGGTCACCAGGGCTACGAGTTCCTGGATATGGGACGTTTCTGGCAAATACTGATCTTCGCCGGCCTGCTCATCTGGCTGGCGTTGATGGCCCGTTGCGTCATTCCTGCCATACGTGCGGGAGGGCCTGACAAACACCTGCTGCTGCTGCTGTTTATTTCTTCCGCGGGTATCGGGCTCCTGTTCGGCGCCGGGTTCCTGTACGATCGGGACACCCATCTCACCATCGCCGAATACTGGCGCTGGTGGGTCGTGCATCTCTGGGTGGAAGGCGTGTTCGAGGTCTTCGCCACCGCCTGGGTCGCCTGGGTATTCGTCCACATGAGGCTGTTGCGCGCGTCGACTGCAGCGGTCTATGTCATGTTCTCGGCCATGATTTTCCTGGGGGGTGGTGTCTTGGGCACGTTCCACCACCTGTATTTCGCCGGCACGCCGGAACCTGTACTGGCGCTGGGCGCGGTGTTCTCAGCTCTTGAAGTGGTGCCGCTGGCGCTGATAGGCTTCGAGGCCCACGACCACTGGCGCGCGGAGCGCCATGCACCCTGGGTTGCCCGTTACCACCTGCCGTTGATGTTTTTCCTGGCCGTGGCGTTCTGGAACCTGGTCGGCGCCGGTGTCCTCGGTTTTCTTATCAACCCGCCCCTGGCGCTGTATTACATGCAAGGTTTGATGACGACACCGACCCACGGACACGCCGCGTTGTTCGGAGTCTACGGCATGCTGGGCATCGGCCTGCTGCTGCTGTGCCGCCGCGACCTGCCACAGGTGGAGGGCGCCTGGTCTGATCGGACCCTCAAATGGGTGTTCTGGCTGTTCAACGGGGGGCTGGCGCTGATGGTATTCGGATCGCTGCTGCCCCAGGGGATCATCCAAACGCTGGTATCGTTTGACCAGGGCTACTGGTATGCCCGTTCCCCGGAACTTCTGCATTCGCCGGTAATGGAGGCGCTGGTCTGGTTGCGGGTGCCGGGCGACGTTGTTTTTGCGGCAGGTGCCATACTGCTCCTGGTCTTTCTCGTGCGGCTCGAAATGCCGGCAAAGCGGTAATCCTTGACCTGTCTCACCGGTGAGGCAAACAATTCAGGAGGGGAATATGGCTCTATCTCGTCGTGGGTTTCTAACACACACTACTGTCTCGGCCGCGAGTGCGCCGCTGTTGCTGGGGTTTGGTATGGATTTCTGTGATGCCACACCATCCTCGGTCATTAATTGGTCCATGGGTTTCCCCGAGGGCGCCGTCCTGCTGAATCGTAACGAAAACCCCATCGGCCCCTCGCCATTGGCCATTGAAGCTGCCAACAAGGGTATCCCGAGGTCATTTCGCTATGCCGACCCGGACTATATCCGCGCTCTCCTTGCCGGACACCATGACATTGACAAGGACTATTTGCTGGTGGGAACGGGATCGGGTGAAATCCTCAAACTGGCGCCGCTCGTTTTTGCGCGCGAGGGTAACGTGGTATCCACGCTTGAGTCTTACCGGCAAACTCCACGCTTTGCTGAAAAGCTCGGTGCTGAAGTGAAATGGGTAAACCTGCTGAAAGAGACTAATTATGCCTATGATATAAACGGGCTCCTCAGTGCAGTGGATGCCGATACAAAACTGTTGTTCACAGTCACCCCGAATAACCCTACCGGCACCTCATTAAGCTTCGCTGATATGCAAAAACTGGCCGATGGGTTGCCGAAGCATGTACTGCTTGTCATCGACGAAGCCTATGTCCACTTCCAGGCTGAGGGGAAAACCGGCCTCGACCTGGTGAAAGAGGGTCACCGGAATGTCCTGGCGACACGCACTTTCTCCAAGGCCTATGCGCTTGCAGGATTGCGTTGCGGTTATGGTATCGGGCATCCCGACATTATGAAAAAAATCGCTCAATTCGGTTGCGGACCTACCAGTACGAACATGGCGGGGTTTGGCGCTGCCATTGCTTCACTCGAGGATAAGGCCCACCTGGAACGTTCAAGGACTTTTGTAAGTCAAGCCCGCGTCTATTACGAGAAGAATTTCCGGGAACTGGGAATATCTTATGTATCGGGCCCCTCGACTTTTATCCTGGCCGAATTAGGTAAAAGAACTACCGCTATCAGGGATGAACTCCGTAACAGGAAAATCTTCGTACGCGACGGAGTCGAGTGGTCGCTGCCCGATCATTTACGCATTTCCTATGGGCATGAATGGGAAAACCAGGCATTCTTCAGGGAACTTAAAAAATTGATTTAGCATAATGTCACTAATTACGCCATGACCCAAACCACACATCAACTTTCCCGTCGATTATTTATGGGCGCCGGTGGCGCTCTCGCTACGGCCTCCGGGCTGTCTACACTGGTTGCTGCAACGGAGAGTACGACTGCGCGACCCGCCCGGTTCAGTGGCGTCAGCGTCAGTTTGATTGCGGATTCGTTAAGAAAGATCGGACATAATCCCATGGAACTGGTGATGACGCCTGATATCAAACCGCTGGTGAACGTGGGTGAAACGGTTATCGGTCCTGCCGTCACAACCAAATGGGAAGCCACCCGCGACAAGGGAAACGCCGAAGACATACGGCGTTTTGTTTTCCGTCCGCTGGACGAGGCCGCAGCCGGCTCTGTCTGGGTCGTTGCCAGCGGCACTGAGCAGATACTGAGCATGTTTGGCGATGTGATTGCCCGTGCCTGTTTGCGCAATGGCCTGGCGGGAGCCGTCACGGATAGCGGCTGCCGGGATATCAAGGGAATGCAGGCAATCGGCTTTCCCGTTTTCGGCAAGGCCTCGGTTCCCTACGGACCGGGAAACATAATCCGGCCGGTTGCCGCAAACGTGCCGGTCACCTGTGGTAAGGTGGAGGTTCATCCGGGCGACCTGGTCGCGGCAGACAGCGACGGTGTGATCGTGGTGCCGAAAGCAGTCATTGACGGGCTGGGGGCAAGTATCATGGAGCGGTCAGCCCATGAAAAGGAAATGCGTCGTAAAATTGATGAAGGTGAATCTCTGGAACAGGCTTATTCTTTGTAACACACCGGAAAATGCAGGCGTGATATCGAATACGGCATGAAATCAGCAATGCAATCTTCCCTGAACTGCAGTTTGTACAACCTGTTCAGTTGCCTGCTACTGTTATTCTCGACAGCAGCTTGTGAAAAGAGCAATGAAGTCGATGTTTCAGAAAATAAACCTGTAACGAATATAAATTCGGAAAGACTCATCATTTAAAGGAAAATGGCTGGTAATCCGGAAGATTGTTGACGCTCTTTTTGGATCCCCTCAATTACAGTTGATTTATGCCTGACCTGTAATTTGAATCCGGTTCTAAAACCATGTAATAATCATTAAGCTGACAAGCATCACCCACATAACCGGAGCGGATCATGGGTTCACAATTAGGCAAGCTGGTTGATGGATGGATCCTGCAACCGGATACTACCGATAGCAAGACGATTAAGAAAGGTCAGACTTTACGGATCATCGATCTGGAAGGCCAGCAGGTAGCGGATTTCGTTGCCTGGAAACAGGGAGACCCGGACGAATACCAGCACGTCGTCTATACGAACTTCGCGCTCAGCAGTTGGAAGATAGGCGCCGGTGGGAAGCTGTACTCGAATCATATGAACACGATGTGGTCGATTACCGAGGACGATTGCGAAAACCACTACATGGGAGGCGCTTTCTGTGCCTGGGACTTGTATACATTCCTGGGTGACAAGCCGCAAATGGGTTGCCGTGACCGCCTCCAGGATGAGATCAAGAAACACGGCATGATCCCGCAGCATTTGCGGGAGATTTCGTGCTTCAACATCTTCATGAACGTCGCCTATGACCCGGACGGCACCTGGGAGATACGCCCGCCTGACAGTAAGCCCGGGGATCATATCGACTTGCTGGCTGAGATGGACATGCTATGGGCGGTATCCATCTGTAACGACCCGTGGTCGAACGGCGAAAAACCGACCCCCATGCGGTTCGAGTTGTACGACCCGGCTTAATCGATCAGGCCGGCAGTTGTCCGTTAGAAACCTTGTTGATCACGTAGCGGGCGATGTTGTTGACCGGCAACTCGTAGCTTGACAGGCGGCCCTGTAGCCTGTCGCGCTGAGTCAACGGCGACTGGAAGCAGCGTTGCATCGACATGCACGCCCACATATCCTGGCTGTTGATGAAGGAAAGGCTGGCTTCCGCCGTTTGTCGCGACGCCTCGAAATTCGACACTTTTGTTATCGTTTCCGGGCGATACAGGGTGAATATGGTCAGCCTTATCTCCCCCGGGGCATGGGGAAGCACACGGTAGTATCCCACTATCTCCGGCGTGAGAAAAAACAGGGTGTGCGGGTAGACCAGGTAGAACTGGCCCATCTGCATCTCTGCATCGGATAATCCCTCCATCGGCGGTATCGGCGAGTGCGCCCCGCTTGGACTCCACAGGGTCTTGTACTCATCCAGCGCGCCCGGGATATGCCCCCAGGAATGGACATAGGCATCGTTATACTCCTCTGCCCTGGACAGGTGTACCGGCATCGGGTCGTGCGAACCGCTGTGCAGACCCATCACGTGGTAGAACTCCATGAAATTATCCATCAGCAGCTTCCAGTTAAACGGGCGTATACCGTCTTCCATGATAAAGGACTTCATATCTCCCAAGCGGTAATTCTTCACATGTTCGGAAACGGGAGCGAGTCTCGGGGCCAGCGGTTCGGCATCGGGATCAAAATTGACAAATATGAACCCCTGCCAGACTTCGACCCGCAGTTTCGGCAGGCAGATTTTTTCCTTGTTGAAATTCCTGGCCTCGCCCATTTCCGGCGCGCCCACGAGTTTCCCCGTCAGATCGTAATTCCAGAAATGGTAGCGGCACTGGAAACGCCTGGTATTACCCTGACCCGGTTCCACGACCTCCGCGGCGCGGTGACGGCATACCCTGGACAGACACTGAATCTCGCCGTCTTCGTCGCGACAAATGACCAGGGGTTCGCCGAGCAACTCGATGGTGAAATAATCCCCCACGTTTTCCACCATATCGGCCCTGCCGACGCTGACCCATTCCCTGGAGAATATTTCCCTGACTTCCAGGTTGAAAAATTCATCCGACGTATAACAGTCAGGCGGCAACGTGGACGCCTCGTTCAGTGGTTTTAACGCGTTTGAAAATTCCTGTGCATTAGCGCTCAGGATATCTGTAGCTGTACCATTACCGTTACTCATAATAATTCCCCCCTGAATTGCATACTAATTCTAGAACTTGCTCAGGTATTCGTCCAGTTCCCATTTGCTTACCTGGTTGTGAAACTCCCACCATTCCGCGCTCTTGATGTCGATAAACGACCCGGCAAGCTCTTTGCCCATGACGTCCGCTGCCAGTTCATCTACAGCGAATGCATCGACCGCTTCGAGCAGCGTTCTGGGCAACTGGGCTACCCCTTTTTCAGCAAGTTCAGCATCACTCAGTTCATACATATTGACATCAATCGGGTCGCCGGGATCGAGTTTGCGCTCTATTCCATCGAGACCTGCGCCAAGCATCATCGCCGCGGCCAGGTAGGGATTCATCGACGGGTCCGCCGCCCGGCACTCTATGCGCGCCGATGAAAGGTCGACGCCGTCATGGCCGTCCTCGTCCTCTATCTCGGGGCGGACCATCGGCACGCGCAGCATGTGTGTCCGGTTATTGCCGCCATAGGAGATGAAAACAGGCGCCCACGTGTAGCCGGTCATCGATCCGGTCTTCACCAGGCGCTTGTACGAGTTTACCGTGGGGCAGGTGGTTGCGACAACGGCGGGTGCGTGTTGCAAAACTCCGGCCAGAAACCGGTAGGCCAACTCGGATAAGCCCCTGCCGCGCTCGTCGTCCGGGTCCTGGAAAAGATTGGCGCCGCTGTCGACGGACTCGATGGACATGTTCAGGTGCGCGCCGCTGCCGGTTCTGTCATCGTACGGTTTGGGCATGTAGGTAGCCTCGCAACCGCGCTGTCTGGCGATCTCCTTGATCATCAATCTCCATAGTACGAACCGGTCCGCCATTGTCAGCGCATCAGCATAGGCGAAATCAAACTCGAATTGACCGTTGGCATCTTCGTGGTCGAAGGAGTGTACGTCCCAGCCCAGTTCGTTCATATATCCTACCGCCTGGTCCAGCCAATCCAGGTCTTCCAGTACGCCGATGACGTCATAGGCGGCCTTGGGAAGTACATCAAAAGGATTCACGGGTTGCACCCGGTCTCCTTCTCGTTGAACCAGGAATACTTCGCATTCAATGCCCAGGTTAAAACGTAG
Source organism: Gammaproteobacteria bacterium (assembly GCA_026710545.1). GTDB lineage: Bacteria > Pseudomonadota > Gammaproteobacteria > Eutrophobiales > Eutrophobiaceae > JAAXHV01. Next base: position 20,422 of record JAPOQU010000124.1, read on the forward strand.
GCCCATCCCGGCTGCCCGTGCGATCTGGTTCCCCAACACAGTGCGCGAGCACATATGCCAGGGTTCATCGTGATATCTCAGGTTGCCCGGCGCCCAGGCGACATTGGGCCGCCACGGCAATACGGTAACTGCGTCAGGGTCCGGGTGCAGCGCCAGTTCGTCGTCGTGCGGACCTTGTCCGAGTCCGTCCAGGGCTGCTCCGGTGTACAGTTCGGAACCGCGCATCATGCGCTCGAAATGTGATACGGGGACTACTTTCCCCTTCGGGATACCGTGAATATCGACATAGGAAGACAGGCAATAGGCCACCCCCTTTTCAATCAGGCTCTCCTTGAGCTCGCGTGCTGATAATTCCTGTCTGGGGCTGACAGCCGGCAATTCAGTTACTGTCATAAGGACCTCCGAATAGCTTAATTCCGGGTTTTCCGGGGGCAAACCAGCATTGGCTTCATACGCTGTTATTTTGCATCATATTAGCGTTTATTCTGGTTAGTATATAATTTTCAGCTAATATATGAATTACTTAGTCGATATGTGAATATTGTAGGTAATATATAATATAAATATCTTTCGCAATGTAAATAGGGGGAGTCATCATGCGCAAGTTATTCTTGGGGCGAATCATCTCGGCGGCCATATTCCTGGTTATCAGTTTTCCACAGGCCAGTTTCGCACAGACCCTCGAAGAAGTGGTGGTTACCGCCCAGCGGCGTGCGGAGAGCATTCAGGATGTGTCAATCTCCATCACCTCGTTTTCAGGTGAAAGGTTGCGGGAGCTCAAGATACTCAACCCGGTGCATATTGCCTACCAGACACCCGGGGTCAACATCAAGAACCAGTTCAGCGAAGAGGCCCCGGTGTTTACGTTTCGCGGGATAGGCACGAACGACCCGTCCAGCGTCAACAGTCCCACGGTCAGCGCCTATCTCGATGGCGTCCTCGTCCCGTTCCACTGGATGCTGGGCGGAGAGTTCTATGACCTGGAACGCATAGAGATACTGAAGGGACCACAGGGTACGCTTTACGGCAGCAACAATACCGGCGGCGCCATCAATCTTATCACGAAAAGACCTGAGCAGGAGTTCTCGGGATTCGGCCGGGTGGAATACGGCAGTTACCAGACATTTGAATTCGAGGGCGGGGTCGGCGGCGGCCTGACGGAGAACCTGGCGGGACGCGCCTCGCTGCTGGTGCGGGACCGCTCCAAGGGGCACCAGAGGAACCGCTATTTTGACCTGGCGCGCACCGGTGAGCAGGAACGTTTTGCCGGCCGGGTCCAACTGTTGTGGGAGCCGACGGATGACCTTGATATGCACCTGACCGTACACGGTTCCAGCCATGAGGACGATCATCTCAATTACGTCAATATCAGCACCCAGGACCCGGCGTTCGCGTTTGGCGGTCCGCCACCGGTATTATGCGGGCCGGCCCTGGAGGGAAGGCGATCCGAAGGGGAATGTACGAATTTTCGCGGGTATTACGATGATGACGGCGATGATCACGTAGGCGATTTCAACAACGCGCTGTCCGATGAGCCCGATGGCAGGCTGGAATCACGCTTCCGGGGGTTGGGAGCCAATATCAAGATCACCTGGGACCTGCCGCGTTTTACCATCACCTCAACCACCAGCTACGACGAGTTTGAACGCGATGCCAAGGAAGATACCGACCAGGGCCCTGCGCTGATGCTGGAGGCTGTCTTTGAAGACGATATCTGGGTTTTCTCGCAGGAAGTGCTGGTTTCCTCGGACGACTCATGGCCCATCGACTGGCTCGCAGGGGCCTTTTACACCACCAATACAAACGACGGCGCCGTCACATTCCGGGCGCGGGATCTGCTGGCGACGGATGCAATAAATGCCTACGACCACGAGGTAGAAGCCATAGCCGGTTTCGCCCACTTCGGCTGGGAATTTGCGGATAACTGGAAAATCAACGGCGGCGTGCGGGTCACCCACGAGACCCGCGAGATGACCCAGGCAATAGTTGACTTCAACACCTTCGGTATCAGCCTGTTCAGTCAACCCGCCTCGTTCTGTGCGGTGGTCGGCATCTGCGGCATCCCCGGACTCGGCTTTGAGGGACTGTCCCCCGCGCCACCTACGTTCGGACCTGCCACCCTGGCCAGTCTGGACGGACATGAAATTGATGTAACGGACGTTTCCGGTGAGATCGGCCTGGAATGGAAACCGCAGGAAGACCTGCTGCTCTATGCAAAATTCAGCAAAGGATTCAAAAGCGGCGGATTTAACAGCCTGATTGTATTTTCCCAGCCGGATGCCGAGCCCTTTGATGACGAGGTTGTGCTGGCATGGGAAGGGGGTTTTAAATCGACACTGCATGATTTGGGCATGCAATTGAACGGCGCCGTGTTCTACATGGAATGGAAGGATTTTCAGGCACAGATCGTCCAGGGCACCGGCGCGTTCCCGGTCACCAATGCAGGCGATGCTGAAATTCTGGGCTTCGAATTGAGCCTTGACTGGTCGCCGCCCGCGCTCAGCGGCCTGGACATTATTCTGGGACTCTCGTACCTGGATACGGAAGTGACCAAGTCGAACCCGGACCTGGCATTCAGCCTGAAGGGCAACAAGTTACATGATGCGCCCGAGTGGACATTTAACGGCGTTGGTCGCTACGCTATGCCGCTGCCGGCGCTGGGCGGGAGCAACCTGTATTTCCAGGTGGACTTCAACTGGAACGACGACTTTTTCTGGGAAGCCAAGAACGTGCCGCCCATTGTCGAGCACGCCTACTGGCTGGTGAACACCCGGGTTGGTATCGCGGCAGAGGATAATCGCTGGGACATTGCATTCTGGACGCGTAACGTCTTTGACGCGGAATACATGGGGGAGATATTTGACTTCACCGCGACAACGGGCACAGGGCTCGGGATCGCCGGTTTTCCGCGGGAACTGGGCGTTAGCGTGAATTACAGTTGGGACTAACCGGTTCGCCGTTCGCTTAACCGCTAAGGGGGAGATGGTCACGACGAGGGCCGACGCTAACCAACTGGCTTTTGAAAGACTGACCGCTTCGGAACCGGTACTCAGGGACATACGTCCGGCTGATGACGTGCTGCCGGGCATGACGGCCGCGATGATACTGACCTCCGGGGTCACCATGCCCTGGAACGAGTACACGGGCGGGCAACGCGAGGCGATCATCGGCGGGGCGCTGTTCGAAGGCCTTGCCGCGGACAGGGAAGAAGCCATACATCGCCTCGATAGCGGCGAAATCCGGGTAAAAGGCTGCCAGGACCATGGCTGTGTCGGGTCCCTGGCAGGAATTTACACGGCCTCCATGCCGGTCTTTGTCGTCGAAAACCGCACTTTCGGCAACCCCGGTTACTGCAACCTGTATGAAGGGACCAATCCAAGGCGCCTCAACTACGGGGTTTACGACGAAGGTGTCCGTGATCGTCTCATGTTCATCCAAGAAGTCGTCGCACCGATTATCTCGGATGCATTACGCGCATCAGAGGGCATTCCGCTCAAACCTCTCATGAAACGCGCCTTGCACATGGGTGACGAGTTACACAGCCGCAATACCGCGGCCTCATTATTGTTCATGAACGAACTTTTCCCCTTGTTGCTGACGGCCGATACAAAAAGACAGGAGGCAGTCAAACAAACGCTTGAAGCCATTACAGCGGATCACTATTTCTTCCTGCGCCTGTCCATGGCGGCCGCCAAGGCAAGCGCGGATGGGGCGCACGGCATCCACGGTTCCAGTATGGTGACGGCCATGGCGTTCAACTGTCGCGGGTTTTCAATCCGTGTGAGCGGACTGGGGGATGAGTGGTTTCCCGGCCCTCACGCATCCGTTCAGGCAAAGTTGTTTGACGGCCATAGTGAGGACGAGATTACCTGGATGGGGGGTGAGAGTCCCATTATCGAGACAATCGGGGCAGGAGCATTTGCCCAGGCAGCGGCTTTTCCGCTACAGCAATACCAGGGTGGTACGCCCCAGGCCATGGTCGAGCGTAACCTGGAACTCTATGACATCACGCTGGGAGAGAACCCTGATTTTCATATCCCGTACCTGGGCTACCGGGGCACCCCGACCGGCATCGATATCTTCCGGGTGCTGGAGACAGGTATCCTGCCGTCCATGGATATCGGTATTGCCGGTCGCGACGGCGGGCAAATCGGCGCGGGGATCGTGCGTGCGCCGAGAAAATGTTTCGAGGTTGCAGCACATGCCTATCTGCAGAGGTACGGTACGCAACAATAATCACTGACCCCCAATTGCTGATCACTTGCTACAATGTTGAATACAAAGTGGACAAAACATGAAACTTTCCCAAAATTACAGCCTGACTAAACTACTCTGCTGCCTGTTTTTGTCATTATCGGCAACGGCCTGCGGGAAAAATACCGATACGGCCGCCTCTGCGAAAGATAACGCTGAAAATGACAATACGGCCAAGCTCATCCTGGTCTCCGGCGCCACCGGCAGACAGGGGGGGGCAGTGGCAAGGGAATTATTGTCCCGCGGCTATCCCGTGCGCGGTTTAACCCGTAATCCTGACAGCGAACGCGCGCAACAGCTTGCCGGGCTCGGCATCGATATGGTCAAGGGTGATTTCGATGACGTCGATTCACTGAACAGCGCAACGCAGGGTGTGTACGGCGTGTTTTCCGTCCAGAATTTCTGGGAGCACGGCAAGCAGGGGGAAATCAGGCAGGGGAGAAACCTGGCGGATGCCGCCAAGCGGGCCGGGGCGAGTCATTTTGTCTATACATCGGTTGCCAGCGCAGATAAAAACACGGGCATTCCGCATTTCGACAGCAAGTACGAGATTGAAGAATATATTAAATCCATTCAGTTGCCTTACACGGTAATCAGACCCGTTTCATTCATGGAAAACTGGGAATATTCCCGCGCCGATATCGTCAACGGCATAATTTATGGTCCGCTGTCACCGGGAACGCGAACTCAACATATCACCGTTAAGGACATAGGCCGCTTTGCCGCCGAGGCATTCGATAATCCTGCCGAGTGGCTGGGTGTATCCATAGACATTGCCGGTGACGACCATACTCAACAGGAATTAGCCGGGTTATTCTCGCGGGTAACCGGGAAAGAAGTCAGCTATGTCCAGGTACCATGGGATGAATTTGAAGAACAGCAGGGCGAAGAGATGGCCATCATGGAAAAATGGTTTGAAGATGTCGGTTACAGCGCGGACGTGGCTGATCTGCGCAGCAGATTTCCCTGGCTTACTTCCCTGGAGCGGTACTTAACAGAAAACGGTTGGTAGAATTACTGCTTTATGAGCATCTCCACCGAGATACATAGTGTTACTGAAAATACCGGACCGGGACAACTCGCCGGCAGGGTAAAGCAGTTCGCGCTGGACGCCGGCGCCGACGTGGTGGGTATCGCGCCCGTGGAGCGCTGGAACAAGGACGTGCCGGAAGGGCACAGGCCGGTTGACGTGTTGCCCGGGGCGCGCAGCGTTATCGTAGTGGGCGCCCGCGGGCCCACTGCCGGGGCCTGGCAGTCGCCCAATCACCGTTTCATGGAAGTCAACGGTTATGATTTTCGCAATGACCTGGTGATCCATATCCTGGCCGACTTTATCGAAGCCGAACTGGACCACTATGCCATACAGGCGCCGGCCCTGTCGGTCAGCGGCCATAACCCGGTCATGAGCATGATGCATGCCGCGGTCCTGGCCGGCCTGGGCACGCGCTCGCTGGCGGCCAATATCATTCTCAACCCCAAATACGGTCTGCTGTATTACTCCGCCTGTGTCACCACCCTGGCACTGCCGGGTGATGCCATGCTGGAACAGAACGTCTGTCCCCATCCCATGTGTGTGGCCACCTACCGGAAAATCGGCAAGACGCCGTGTATCGCCGCCTGCCCGTCCGATGACGGTGGTTGCCTGGACGGAGAGATTGACGATCAGGGTGAAATCTCCTATTCCTGGTACGATCGGGAACGTTGCACGTCACGGGCGATGAATTTCGGCATCAACAGCTTCCAGAAGGCCATGGCGCAGATCGTAACGGAAGACGACCCGGAGGCGCAGACGAACATGGTCAATTCCGATTTTTTTACCCGTTCCTGCAGCGCCGTCAGTTTTTTCAGGGAAAGTGTTGCGCAATGTTTTGAGTGTATGCGCGTGTGTCCGATTACGCGGCCGGAGAGAAAACTGAAATGAGCGCGTCCGCAGGTATGGATTACAGTGCGTGCAGGCAGGAACTCGACAAACTATCCCGCAAGGGTGGAGCGGTAATAACCGGAGTCGCCGATGCGACGGCGTTCACCGACTCACCCGAGGGCCAACGGCCAACTGATCTGTTACCCAAAGCCAGGGTCGTTTACGTGGTCGGGGGCGCCCAGCCCCGGGCAGGCGACTGGTTGAGTCCCGTCTACCAGCACATGGAAACCACGTCGTTCGGTGACCGCATGCATAACCTGGCGCAAAGACTGTCCCGTTATATTGAAGACACTTACGGCTATTACGCGATCTGCGTTCCGCCGGGTACCGACAGCGGCAACCGCCCCTTCGTCAGTTTCGCCAGGGCAGCGGAACTGGCGGGTTGCGGCACATCCAGCCTGGCCGGACCGGTGCTGAATCCCGAGTATGGGTTCATGTATTACTCCGTTGTCATCAGCACCCTGCCGTTAGCGGTCGACGGGCCATTGGCCGAACCGGTCTGCCCGGCCCCGGAATGCCGGGATATGTGGGAGGAACAGGGGACCACCCCATGCATGTCGACCTGCCCCATAGATGACGGCGGCTGCCTGGGCGGGCGGCTGGAAAGCGGGCGCATCGCGGAACGGCGTTATGACGCGGCCCGCTGCAGTTCACGGGTGGAAACCAGTTGGGTGCCGGGTTTTCAAAAAGTCCTGGACGCAACCCTCAAGGAAAAAGACAAGGAACAGCAAAAACTGATGCTTTACTCTTCCCTGTTTTCCCGCACACTCTGGTCCATGACCTACGCCAACGTGAGCCAGGGTCAGTGTTTCGAGTGCATGCGCGTATGCCCGGTAGGCAGCAAACACCGGCTGAAACAATAACCACTGGTACAGGAGATCGTCATGGGCTTTTATTTCGTTGACCCGGAGACCTATAAAAAATACAAGGACGAGATCCTCTCGTATTCCCAGTCCGTGCAGGTTAACACGCAGGAATTCCTGCCCGCAGAGAAGCGCAAGAAAGCCTTGTCCGACAAGGAAATCGCGGCGAAGATGGGGCTGGAGGAACGGGTCGTGCGGGAAATCCGGGTAGTGGCGGAACGGGATGAATATCCTATCGATGAATGGGAAAAGGCGCTGGAGTTCAAGGACAAGGCCTGCCGTGAATACGCCAGAAGCGGCCTGTCTTCGGTGACAAGGAAATACCTGAAGAAACCGTAAGGACTTAATGTTTGAATTTTCGTAAATACAACCGGAGGTAACCATGCAACAAGCAGACAAATTGAAAAATTTGACCATCGCACTTTACGTCTTCGGGCTCATCTACCTGGTCGGGGTGCCCGTCCTGATGATGGGGTTCGAGGCGTCAGGCTGGACCTGGACGCCCAGGCAACCGGAGTATGAGCAGATGATCATGGGCGTGTACGCCACCCTGGGGGTGTTTCTCATCATGGCGGCAAAAAATCCCCTGGAGCATGCCAGCCTGATCTGGTTCACCGTGTGGTCGAATATCGTGCATGGCGGAGTCATGCTGTTCCATTCCATCATCGATGTGACCGAACGGTCCAACCTTGCCGGTGACGTGCCGGCATTGTTCATCGTTGCCGCTATCCTCTGGTACCTGATGCCGGGACAGGCAGCCAGTCAGGAATAACAGACCTGAACTGCTTCCCGCTGTTGCGTTGTTTGGCGGGAAGCAGGTGGTAAGTGCAGCGCTTGACTATCAGTAATCAATATTGACGTCTTTGGCAACACGGACGTCAACAGCATTATGTGAAGACTTTAACAGACGTTCTTCTGAATAACGCCGGGACACGCGGCGCCGCGACTGCCGTTATCGATGGTCGCATCAGTCTTACCTGGGTTGAATTTGCCCGGCGGATTTCAAAGCTGGGGAGCGTTCTGAACCGGTCAGGGATAAACCGGGGCGACAGGTTCGGGATCCTGTCACTGAATTCCTGGCGTCAGGCTGAGGTTATCCATGCTGGACAGTGGATCGGCGCAACGCCGGTCCCGGTTAATTTCCGCCTTGCGCCGGTTGAAATGCAATCCATCTTCCATGATGCGGGTTGTAAACTGGTCGTAGCGGACAGCCAGTTCAGTGGGTTACTGGAAGCGCCTGAGTTGGCCGCTTGGACAGACAGCCGCCTGTTAATCGGTGATGACGAAAACAGCTCCTACGAAAGATCGCTCATAGTCGCCGAACCGGCAGAACCGGTTAGATGTTCGGCAGACGATGAAGCACTGTTACTGTTCACCGGCGGCACCTCGGGCAGGGCAAAAGGCGTTCCGTTGACCCACGGCAATATCATGGCCAATGCGAAGCAGGTGGGCAGCAGGTGGCCGGCAAAGCCCGGCGATGTCGTGTTGCACGTTCCCCCCATGTTCCATTCGGCGGAACTGGTAAAGACCGTCTATTTCATGCAGGGCGCAGCCAGTGTCTACCTGCCGAAATTCGACCCTGATGCGTTGTTGCAAACGATAGAGGAATTTAATGTCAGTTTTGCCCTGCTGGTGCCGACCATGTTGATGCTGACCCTGCAGTCCGGGAAAGTGCCGCAATACGATGTCAGTTCACTCAAACAGATCATATACGGGGCATCGCCCATGTCCGCAGACTGGGTCAAAGCCGCGTTTGAGGCCTTTCCGAACGTGGAAATAGCGCAAGGTTACGGCCTGACTGAAACCGCGCCGCTGTTGACCATGCTGGATCACCGGTCTCACGCGGACGCACTGGCGACAGGAAACCCGGCCCGGTTATCCTCATGTGGCCGCGCACTGGAGGGCGTGGATATAAAAATAATGGATACTGTTGAGGCAGAGTGCGCAACAGGGCAGGTGGGCGAGATCTATGCCCGCGGCGACAACGTGTTCAGGGGTTATCTCAACCGGGCAGAACTCACGAAAGAAGTCCTGGTGGATGGCTGGTTCCGAACCGGCGACCTGGGTTACCTGGATAACGAGGGGTACCTGTACCTCAAGGACAGGAAACAGGACCTGATTGTCACAGGTGGTGAAAATGTCTATTCCGGCGAGGTGGAGGTTGTGCTGAACCGGCACCCGGCTATACTGGAGGCTGCCGTCATCGGTGTTCCCGATGAAATCTACGGCGAGAAGGTGATTGCCGTGGTAACGGCCAAATCCGGGTCTACCCTGATGCAGGATGAACTTATGGATTTCTGTCGCGGCAAGATTGGTGGTTACAAGATCCCGAAGGAAATATACGTGGTTGAAAGCCTGCCCAAGAGCGCGCTGGGTAAAATCCTGAAAACCGAATTAAGGATTAAATATAAATCATAAAATAACACGGCAACTATCTTCGCCAACGTGTTTGCCAACAGGTTCCTTATTGCTTATCAGGACAGTCATCTTCTTGAAGATAAAATGAAAACCGGAGAACAGTCGGTTTAATTTCTGGTATTCTATATAATACCAAAATGGATGTGGTAATTGATACCAATGTACTTGTTGCGGCGCTGAGATCGGACAAAGGAGCTTCATACAAGCTTTTAAGCTTGTTACCTGGTGGGCGATATACACCGAATATTTCAGTTCCGCTGTTTTTTGAATATGAGGCAGTACTGAAAAGGAAGGATATGGTCCCGGAATTAAATGCAGCCGATATCGATGCAATTCTGGACTTTGTTCTGAGCAAGTCTCGGATACGAAAAATTTATTTCTTATGGCGACCGTTTTTAAAAGATATGAAAGATGATCATCTCCTGGAGGTAGCCGTAGAATCAAGCAGCAAGTACATCGTGACTTTCAATGTAAGTGATTTTAAAGGCATTGAAAAATTCGGCGTAAAAGCTGTTACACCCCAGGAATATTTGAAACTGACAGGTATTATGAAATGAGCACATTAAGTCTTCGTCTCCCTGACTCCTTGCATCAGCAGGTTAAAGTACTTGCCAGGCAAGATGGTATTTCAATAAACCAGTTTATATCATCTGCCGTGGCGGAGAAGATGGCCGCGCTGGTCACCGAGGAGCGTTTAAAAGAGCGCGCGCAAGCCGGAAGTGAAAGTGATTTTTTCAAGGCGCTTTCCAAAGTACCTTCAGTTGAACCAGATACAAGTGACGTATTGTGAACGTGTATAAACAGCATATCCATTGACATTCTCAGTGCGACAGGCAATAAAATCCCTCGCGGTCAATGCCCTGCTGCTCCCGGAGCGCTGGCAGAACGGCGTCGCCTACAACCCGTTGTCAGAAGAGGTAACCCAGGACCCGTATCCGGTCTATACAAAATTGCGGGAGCGTTCGCCGGTACATCACAGCCGGGTGATGGATGCTATCATCCTCTCGCGTTATGCGGATGTGGACAGAATTCTTCGTGACCACGCCCGATTTTCCGTTAACCCAGACCTGCGAACATTGCGCAAAGCGAGATACAAACCCACGCCGGAAGAGAGGTCGATACTGTTTATTGACCCGCCGGACCACACCCGCTTGCGTTCGCTGGTCAACAAGGCTTTCACGCGCTCAGCCATTAATGCCCTGGAACCGCGTATCAGGGAGATTATGGGAGCTTTGCTGGATGGTATACGGGAACCGGGCGGTTTCGACCTCATGCAAACAGTAGCCATCCCGTTACCGGTAATCGTGATCGCTGAGATGCTGGGTATTCCGCAGGAAGACCGCGCCCAATTCAGGGTCTGGTCGGACCGGCGCGCCCGCCTCCTGGAGCCTATGCTGACCAGGGACGAGCGTAAAATCGCCGGCGAGGCATCGAAACAACTCAGTCATTATTTCCTGTCCGTCATCAGGAACCGTCAGGGTGAGCCCAGGGATGACATCATGACCCGCCTGGTGCAGGCGGAAGAGCAGGGCGATACCCTCAGTGAAACAGAAATGCTGAACATGCTCAGGTTGCTGCTCATTGCAGGAAACGAAACGACCACAAACCTGATCGGCAACGGCATGCTGGCCCTGTTGCGCCATCCTGGTGAACTCCAGGCCCTGCGCAACGACCCGGGACTCATCCCTGCGGCGGTGGATGAACTGTTGCGTTATGATTCGCCGGTACAGATGACCCTGCGCTGCGCGGTCGAGGACTGTGACATCCACGGTACACCCGTGCGCGCCGGCCAGGATATCATCCTGCTGGGCGGCTCGGCCAATCGCGACCCCGATGCATTCGAAAACCCGGACAGGCTCGATTTCAACCGGTCGAAACAGGACCATATTTCATTCGGCAGGGGCATCCATTACTGCATCGGCGCGGCCCTGGCGCGCCTGGAAGGGCGCATTGCTTTGGAGATGCTGTTGGAACGGTTTGACTCGCTGCGCCTGCTCACCGATCGCCCGGCGTTCCGTTACAGCATCGTGCTGCGCGGTCTTACGTCCCTGCCGGTCGGTACACCATCGTGAGGATATTTGGGATCAGATATTTGGGGTCAGAGTAAAAATACGTCCAGTTCGGCAAGAAGTAATAGCTTGTTGTTGAGTATTTTTACTCTGACTCCAAATATGCGAGCGGCCCAGCCATCAATTCCCCTGTTGAAGCCACTTTTCCGAAGTGGTAGGCAAAATGGGTCAGAATTACTCTCTGCAGGGTAGCGGAATCCACTGCCCCCCAACCCTGGTCGGTGATGCCTGAGGCGGCTGTAACATCACTCAGCATGTAAACGAAATAATCCCGTGAGACCGCGTCCCTTGCGGTGGATTCAACACAGGCGCCGGTAGCTACGCCGGCCATCAGGAGATTGACCACCTTCAATTCCTTGAGTGCCGCATCCAGCCTGGTGTACGTAAAACCGGATTGCCTGATCTTCTCGATGACGATATCACCGGGTTGTGGAGCGATCTCCGGCCAGATACTGACACCTTCCGTGCCTGCGGCTACGGCCTTGCCGTCCCGGATAACCGGAAAACGGTCTGCCAGGGTGCCCTTGTCGTTGGCGCCCGGATGGTGCACATGATTCAGGTAGATGATCGGCAGTCTTACCTCACGGCAATGGCGCATAAACCTGATCAGGTTGGGCAACATGTTCCGTCCTTCTACAGTTTCAAAAGGCGCGCCGACCTGTAAAAAATCCAGGCTCATGTCAACGATAAGCAGGGCTGTATTTCCGGGGGATAATTCAGGGAACATATTATTTTTGCCTTATTTGATCACGTGGTGGATGGGACACTGGTTGTTACCGTGCTATATAAACACCTGCAAAGGTTCGAAGTAAGCGTCACAGTTTATTAAATCTACCCGTTTGAGACTGATTTTAAAACCCTCGCCTTCCCGGCGCAGGTGGTAACGGTAAACGCCTGCAAACAGGCGCTGCTCTCCCTGCTGGTGTTCGATCACCTGGAACCGGGTGGTAATCATCAACTCTCCCCTGTCGGTATTAACAGCCTCGATCACCCTGTCTCCCGTTACGTGGCTGGTAGTAACGGGATGGTCCAGGGAATGCGCGCGCGGGTGCTGAATCCTGCTGATGCGCATTTCCATCAGGTCACGGTCTTCATAGAACAGGGATATTTCATTAACCGGGTCCGTCTGATCTTTTCTTGCCGGGACCCAGTACCTGCAGTCATCGGTAAACAATGCCAGCCACTCATCATACCGGGCCCTGTCCAGGAATTCCGTTTCCCGGTGCAGCAATAATTCAATGGCTTCCAGATCGTCCCCGGTTAACCCGGTTGATATTGATTTGTCGGCAAAAATAATCACGCTTCAACCGCCCCGATTAACCATCCCCGGTACTGCCCGGGTTGCACATGTATGCCAGCCAGGACCGGTACTGGTTACGGATATACTGCTCGCTCAACGCGGACTGCGGCGCGGCATCGTCCGTGTCCGGGCCAAACAGGCTGTGCTGGCTTATCCATTCCTGGCCGGTTGAGAGTAATCCTTCCTGTACCCGCCGGTAAGCTTCCAGGTCGTCGGGTTTGATCAGCGAGGAGGGAGAATGGATGGTATTGGCGTAAACGATATTTCTTTGATTGATTTCATCCGGAGCGCCTTTCCAGCGGAAAACGTTGATCTCTATGGCTGTGCGGTCTACGGAAACCGGCCTGATCACGCGCATCTGCAGGAAACGCGGATGGGCTGATGCGTTCGGATAGAAGTTCACATTGTGCAGGTTGGTATTCAGGATTTGCGCGGACTTTTCCTTGCCGTAACTTTTCCGGTGGCGGCTGACGTATTCCCGATAGGCCGGGTCAGCATCATTATCGGGATTACGAAACCCGCGCATGTCGCTGTGACCGTACCCGTAACAGGTCACTTCAAGCTCTTCCATCTGCCGGTAACCCTGTGCATTTGCCTGCACCAGTTGCAGCGCCAGTGCCGGTGTCTTCCCTGATGTTTTGTCAATCCTGCTGAGTTGCTCCCGGCTTGCCGCAATGGAGGATTGATGCACGTTCAGCGGATGCATTCCGTCGTGAAGATTCTCCAGGTAAATCTTCCAGTTGTTGCGATAAAGGGCGCGGAATGAACTCTTTACCGGTTGCAGTTCGCCATCCGGTGAGCGGTCCACCATGTTGTCCAAGGCGCGCCAGGCTCCACCCAGGTAGTCGGTCAGATCAGGGGCGTCAGCGTCCAGGTTGGCAAAAATGAAACCTCGATAGCTGTCTGTCCTGATCCCAGTCAGTCCGTAACCAGCCGGGTTTTCGTCTACTTCCGTACCCCGGTAATTGTCCCGGCACGGGATGGACAGCAACGCGCCGTCTGTCCTGTAGCTCCAGCCGTGATAGCTGCAGGCCAGGACCTTCGCATTACCTTGCCCGTTGCCCAGCACCTTTGCCCCGCGATGGGCGCAACGGTTATGCAGGGTCCTGATAAGATTATCTTCACCGCGGATGGCGATGACGGGGTTGCCGGCGATATCAGCGGTAAGGTAATCCCCGCTACCGGGCAACTGGCTTTCATGGCACAGGTAGTTCCAGGCGCGGGCAAAGATACGTTTCAGTTCCAGTTCGAACAGGACCGGGTCCAGGTATACGTCCCTGTGTACGCTATCAGGCCGTACCAGGGAGCGGATGTGGTCTGTATCGTAATTGCCCTTCATGTTTGTTCAGGCTGAACTCCCTGCATTGCCTGCTCAAAATCCGCGCATAAGTCCGCTGCTGCCTCAATGCCGACCGCCACGCGAATCAAGCGCTCGGATATCCCTGCAGTGTCCAGTTCCTCGGCATTCAACTCTGCATGCGACGTTTGTACGGGCCGGGTGATCAATGTTTCCACACCGCCCAGGCTTGGCGCGGAGACCGGTAATTTCAGCCTCGATATCAGTTCATCAGCCACGCGGTAATCGCCCGCTACCTCGAAACTCAATACCCCGCCGCATCCGTTAAACAGCGTTTTTGCGCGGTTGTATTGCGGATGGCCGGACAGGCCCGGATAATTTACCCGCACCACGGCCGGATGCGCTTCCAGAAAAGACGCCAGCGCCTGTGCATTTTCATTTTGTTTTTCCACCCGCAGCGCCAGGGTTTTCATGCCGCGCAGCAACAGGGAACAGGCGTGGGGGTCCAGGCAGCCACCCATTATATTTAAACGGTGTGTAATGCGGGTAATCAGGTCGCTATTGCCAATCACGCAGCCGGCTACAATATCCGAGTGCCCGTTCAAATATTTTGTGCAACTGTGCAATGAGAGGTCAAAACCCATATCCAGGGGCCGAAAATTCACCGGCGAGGCGAAGGTGTTGTCGATCATGGATGTGAGATTATGGGACCGGGCAAACGCAACAACAGACGGGAGATCGGCAACTTCCAGCAGGGGATTGCTCATGGTCTCGATATAAATAGCGCGCGTATTTGGCCTTAACCGTTCTTCCCAGGCACCCGGTTCGTTTCCCGGCACAAAATCCACCTCAATCCCGAAGTCGGCGATATTGTGCGCCAAAAAAGATTGCGTGCCGCCATAGAGACAATTCTGTGCCAGCAGGTGGTCGCCTTTTTTTAACACGGTCAATAAACCGGTGGTAATCGCAGCCATCCCCGACGCGGTCACCACGGCCTGCTCACCGCCGGCGATCCGGGCCAGTTTCTCCTGGACTGCGATGTGATTGGGGGTGTTGTTCAGGCGAATGTACTTCTGATCGTGGTATTCGGTTCCGCTGCGATAGGCAAATGTTGCACTCTGGAATACGGGAAGCGAGACCGCTCCACTGTGTTTTTTGTTTTCTTCACCTGCATGGATTAACAGCGTTTCAATATTCATACTCGCGTCCTCGGTTACAAGTGTTCAGCGATAAAAGACAAACGAAACAAATTCATTATTATTTCTCCTGCTGATCGGCGCCCCCCGGCTCTACACGGCTCCACAGAGCGTCAAAGAATGATTGTGGCGAGAAGACCGGGTACTGTGGCCGTGACACCATCACCCAACCCGTACCGATGTTGTTGTCTTTTGCTCATGATCTCATATCATGGAAACTTGACAAGGGGTTCCTTGAACTATGGAAGACAAACAATAAAGAAGCTGTGGAAGATCGTATCACTTATCGCGGCTGGTGGATCGTGGCAATTGCCGCCGTTGCCATGTCCACCGGGCCGGGGCAATTTGCCTTCGGCGCCCTGGGCCTGTTTATCAAGCCCTTGGGTGAAGAATTCGGCTGGAGCCGCGCCCAGGTGAGCCTTGCCGCAACTTACTTTACTATCGTTCTTGCGTTCAGCATACCCTTCATCGGCCAGCTTGTGGACCGTTTCGGCAGCAGGCGGGTCCTGTTACCCTCCACCCTTATCTTCGCCGTATTGCTGGCGCTGCCTGCCTTTTTGGTCGATACCCTGTGGAAACTGTTTCTCATCTACATCCTGATGGGTTGCCTTGGCGCCGGCGCCAATGCACTGCCTTTTCTGCGCACCATCGCGACCTGGTTCGACCGGCGGCGCGGACTGGCAATCGGCATTGCCATGGGGGGTAGCGGCATGGGTTACGCCTATGTGCCGCCGATGGTGCAGCACGTAATCAGCGGCTACGGCTGGCGCGCCGGTTATCTTTGCCTGGCAGCCGTCATAGTCATAATTACCATTCCGCTGGTGTATTTCTTCCTGCGTGATGCACCGGCAGGACAGGGCAGGGCAGATGAACGCCGGGAAGACCCCGGGGGAGCTTCTCTGAAGCTGTTGCCGATACTCAAATCACGGCTGTTATGGCAGTTGTTCCTGATCTTCTGCCTGTTGTCATTCGGTCTGTACGGCGTGCTGGCGCACCTGGCGCCGATGATGTCCGATCGCGGCATGACGCTGGTCGATGCTGCCCTGGTACAGTCAACCCTGGGTATTGCGATCGTGGTCTCGCGTGTTTTCGTCGGTTACCTGATAGACCGGTTTGTCGCCACCCGGGTCGCCTTTGTCTGCTTTTTGATCAGCGCCTGCGGGGTAGGCGTCCTGGCCGCCGGTGCAGCCGGCACACCGGCTTTTCTGGCTGCGCTTGCCATTGGCCTGAGCCTGGGCGCGGAGATAGATATGCTGGCCTACCTCACCAGCCGTTACTACGGCGTGGACAATTTCGGCAAGATCTACGGCATCCTGTTTGCCTCTTTCCTTATCGGCACCTCACTCGGCCCCTATGCCTTCGGCCTGGCTTACGAGGTGTACGGTTCTTACCGGGAAGTACTGATGACAGCGGCCGGTGTCATTATTGTCTCGGCAGTCACGACCCTGTTGCTGCCGGCGTATAAAAAGACAGGTTGTTGAATTAAAGACGGGTTAATAACATCCGGCGACACGCGCTCGTTGCCGCACCAGCGCCAGTACCAGGTCGATGGCCGGCGTTGCCACGCCAACTAACTGCCCCAGTTCCTTTACCGCGCCCAGCAAGGCATCGATTTCCATGGTCCTGCCGGCCTCAAGGTCCTGCAGCATGGACGTCTTGTGCGCGCCCACGGCCGCGGCGCCGTCAATCCTCCTGTCCGCGTCAACCCCGAAGCGCACCCCCAGTTTTTCCCCGATAGCCTGCGCTTCCAGCATCATGGATTTTGCCATGGCGCGGGTGCCCGGTTCCGTCGCAATCACATCCAGGGTGGCGTGTGTCAGGACACTGATGGGGTTAAAGCAAAGGTTGCCCCACAGCTTCACCCAGATCTCATTGCGGATTTCCGACCTTACCGGTGACTTGAAACCGGCGTTGATTAGCGCTTTGCTCAGTTGCATGCAGCGTTCCGATTTTTCACCACCGGGTTCCCCCAGGGTAAACCGGTTACCCTCTATGTGCCGGATGACTCCCGGTTCGCTGATTTCACAGGCAGGGTAGGCGACACAACCGATAACCCGTTCCGGGCCGATCTCGTCCCACTGCCGGCTGCCGGGGTCGACACTTTCCAGCCGATGATTTTCCCAGGGTCCCTTGAGGCCGTAAAAATACCACCAGGGTATCCCGTTGGTCGTGGTCACCACGCAGGTTTCCTTTCCCAGCAATGGCTGCATGGCGGACAGGACGCCCGTCACCGACGGGGCTTTCAGCGTGATGATCACGTAATCCTGGGGACCTGCTTCGGCAGGATCATCTGTGCATGCCGGATGAGTTATCGACTCCTCACCGGCGGCAATTACCCTTAAACCGTTTTCTTGCATCGCCTGCAGGTGCGGTCCGCGGGCAATCAGCGTGACGTCTGCGTCAGCCAGGGATAACCCGGCGCCCATGTATCCCCCGATAGCGCCGGCGCCGTAAATACAGATGCGCATCACGCCAGTCCCAGTTTCCCGGCCAGGCCGATGCGTTGCACCTTACCGGTAGCGCCTTTGGGAATGTCATCAAGGATCAGGATTTTCTTCGGAACCTTGAATCCCGCCAGGTAATCGGCGGCAAAGGAGCGGATGTCGCTTTCGCTAGTAGTCTGCCCATCGTTCAGCACCACCGCGGCCGCCACTTCCTCGCCCAGTTTGTCGTGGGGGATGGCAAACGTGACGGCCTGGCTGACCGCAGGATGGTCCAGCAATATCTCGTCAACTTCCCTGGGTGAAATTTTTTCTCCGCCCCGGTTGATGATTTCCTTCAAACGGCCGGTTATCGTCAGGTATCCGTCTTCATCCATAATGCCCTGGTCGCCGGTGCGGAACCAGCCGTTGACGAAGTTTTCCCGGTTTGCCTCCGGGTTGTTGTCATAACCTGACGTGACGTTGTCCCCCTGGATGACCACCTCGCCCGTGGAACCCTGCTCCAGCAGGTTTCCGGCTTGATCCATTATGGCTACCTTCGGTCCGGCAGGGATACCGACGCTGCCCGGTTTTCTCGTGCCGGGGGGCAATGGATTGCTGGTCATCTGGTGGGCGGCTTCCGTCATGGCGTAAGCCTCGATCACCGGCGCATTAAACGTTTCCTCCAACTCGTGCAAAACACTGGGAGGCAATGATGCGGATGAAGATCGGATGAAGCGCAGGGCGGATTTCCGGACTGTCTCCTTATTTTTACCGGCCCTGGCCAGTATGGCCTGGTGCATGGTGGGGACCGCGGTATACCAGCTTGGCTGCGCTTGCTCCAGCCAGGCAAAGAATTTCAGTGCGTTAAAACCGGGCGTACAGAAGATACTCGCTTCGGCGCTGATACTGGCAAGTATTGCTGCGATGAGGCCATGGATGTGAAACAGCGGCATTACGTTCAGGCAACGATCCCCGGCAGTGAGGGCCAGGGTGGTGCGGATGTTTTCAGCGCTGGCGCATATGTTTCCCTGCGTCAGCGGCACGATCTTGGGGCGTGACGTGGTCCCGGACGTGTGCAGGACCAGGGCAACGTCGTCCCGGCGGGCATATTCAGGGGTAGTGACGCTGTTATCCGGTTGGGAATTCACCGGATCAAGCACAAATTCGCCCGCTGTCGCAGTACCGCTCTTTTTCAACAGTAATACGGGGATATTCAACGCCCTTGCAGCTTCAAGGGACGGAGAACTGCTGTGTTCCTCCACGATCAGCGCGCCGGCGTCGAGATCGGACAGGTAGAAGTCAAATTCCGGTTTCCGGTAGGCCGGGTTAAGCGGCGCGGCGGTTGCGCCGCAGGAAACGGTTATAAAAGCTGCTGCCATTTCCGCGCCGTTGGGCAGCACGATTGCGACCCGGTCATTCCTGCGTATGCCGCTGCGGTTGAGTGCCAGCACCGTGTTCTCAACCAGGTTCAGCAACGCGCCGTAACTGAGCGACTCCTGCCCGGGGGCGTCTATTACCACGGCTGTGCCGGTTGCTTTTTTTAATATGCCCAGTAACGGCATTTTTTCAGACATTACACTGGTCGTCCCGGAAGTGTTTACTAGTTATAACATTATGCTGAATGTAAGGCCATACGGTCCAGGCTTGATTAGCCGTGTTAAACTGGACGTTAATGGTATTAACAACGGGATAATGATGTCGTTGAATAAAAAAAGCCGCGTGCTGGCGCTGTTGGCCTTGTGTTTTCTGCCTTCAATAGTGCAAACACAGGATGGTGGAGTGGGTGATACAGCCGCGCAGTTACGGGATGCCGGTATGAAGTCCGGCCTGGCCTGGGAAATCGTCGAGGGGTTGACGACGGAAGTGGGCCCGCGGCTTGCCGGTACCGAGGCGGATCACCGCGCCGTCGAATGGACTAAACGGAAGCTGGAGTCGCTCGCATTCGACGAGGTATGGCTGGAACGCATCGAGTTTCCGGTCTGGGTGCGCTACCATGAATCTGCAAAGATCGTAGCCCCTTTTCCACAGAAGCTGCATATCTCCGCGCTGGGTTACAGCGGTTCCACCGACGGTGAAGTCACGGCGGACGTGGCCGGTTTCACAAGCCTGGAGGCCTTGCAGGAAGCTCCCCTGGATCAGGTAGACGGCAAGATTGTCTTTATCAATTATTTTACCGAGCGTACCCGGACGGGCGCAGGTTACGGCCATTCCGTTAAAGTGCGCTACGACGCGGGGCAGCTTGCCAAAGAGAAGGGGGCGGTCGCGGTATTAATCCGGTCTATCGGCACCGACAGTCACAGGTTTCCCCATACAGGAGTCACCACCTTGTCCACAGACCCCCTGCCGGCTGCAGCCCTGTCTGCTCCGGATGCGGATCAACTGGCGCGTATCATGGAACGCGGAGATGCTGTCAGGATTTCCCTGTTCATCAGGGTCGCCTACCGGGAAACAGGTTATTCCTGGAACGTCATAGCCCAGGTGAACGGCCGCGAAACGCCGGAGAAGGTGGTCCTGATCGGCGCCCACCTGGACTCATGGGATTTGGGAACCGGGGCGCTGGATGACGGCGCCGGCGTTGCCATCACGGCGGCCGCCGCACACCTGATCGGTGAGTTGCCGCAAAAACCGCGCAGCAGTATCCGCCTGGTGCTGTTCGGGAACGAGGAAGCCGGCCTGTGGGGCGCAAAGCAATATGCCGCCGCCAATGCCGGTATCCTGGGCGACCACCTGTATGCATCCGAATCGGATTTCGGCGCCAGGGCGATCTGGCGCTTTGACACCGATAACCCGGTATTGATGGAAGCCGCCATGCCGGTGCTGGAAATGCTGGGCATCGAGAAAGGTGAAGCCGCCAGTTCCGGCGGGCCTGATATCGGGCCATTGCAGGATCGGGGCGTGCGCATTTTCCGATTGCAGCAGGACGGCAGCGACTATTTTGATTATCACCACACCGCAGACGACACCCTGGACAAGATTGACCCTGAGCAACTGAGACAGAACGTTGCCGCCTGGGCAGCAGTCAGCTACCTGGCGGCAGAACTGGAAGATTGAACTCAAGAATCCTAATTCTTGCAGCGGTCATCAGTCTGCCGTTGAAGGCAGAACAGGTGCCGATTGATTTTCAGCAGTATGAACCCAAAACTGAAATAGCAAGAATCGCCGGCAGCGAAGCGCCGAAAATCGACGGCGACATCTCCGACCCGGTCTGGTCGAAAGCGACCCGTATAGACAAGTTTTACCAGACAATACCGGTCCGGGGCGCCAAGCCTTCGGAACTCACGGTTGTTTACATGGCATACGATGAAAATAACCTGTATTTCGCATTTGACTGCCGGGATTCACAACCGGATAACATCCTGGCCACCGTTATGCAGCGCGACCGCGAATTATGGCAGGACGATAATGTTCGCATTTACCTGGATCCGTACAACAGCGCCAGGGACGCAGTGGCCTTCATGGTCAATTCCCTGGGCACACAGTTGGATTTGCTGATAGAAAACAACAGCAACTTTTACCCCGAATGGGACACGATCTGGGACGTGGAGGCAAGGCGCACGGATGATGGCTGGACTGCAGAGATGGCAATCCCGTTTCGCAGCATCTCTTTTGACCCCGGTGTCGATGAGTGGGGTTTCGAGATAATGCGGCAAATGCGCCACAAGAACGAGACAGTAAGATGGTCCCAGATCGATCAATTCCTTCCCCCCTGGAACGTTTCGGAAATAGGTAGACTTTCCGGAATACGGGATACCAACCGGGGCCTTGGCCTGGACGTGCAGGCGTTCGGCAAGATCGATTATGAACGGGACTGGATGCAGCGTCCCCGTGATGACAGTTTTACCCCGGAGGCGAGCGGGAATATTTACTACAAGATAACGCCGTCACTGACGGGAATCCTGACGCTTAACACGGATTTTTCCGATTCCCCCCTGGATGAACGGCAGGTAAATACGGGTCGCTTTTCACTGTTTTTTCCCGAGACCAGGGATTTCTTTCTCCAGGACAGGTCAATATTCGAGTTCGGGGGCAGGGCTATGACCCCGCCGAATACGGCCATAAACGGGTTGCCGTTCTTTACCCGCAAGATTGGTATCGTGAATGATGAGATCGTCGACCTCGTCGCCGGTGGAAAAATATCCGGCAGGATTGGCAACCTGAACGTGGGCGCCCTGGGTGTAAGAATGGATAATTCGGACAATATCGATGCGGAGACCCTCAGCGTCGCCAGGTTGTCGGCAGACATACTTGATGAATCGCGAATAGGCGCGATTTTGACGCATGGCGACCCGGACAGCACGGGTAATAATACCCTGGCGGGCGTCGACTTCCAGTACCAGAACTCCAGTATATTCAACCGGGGCCGTTTTCTTGCCGATATTTTCTACCAGCGCAGTTTTTCCAACGATGTCCATGGGCCTGCAGCAGGAAAGGATGATGATATGTTCGGATTTTTTCTGGGCTATCCGAATGATTTGTTACGCTGGTTTATCAGTGGCAAAGAGATAGGAGAGCGGTTTGAGCCTGCCCTGGGATTTGTCAACCGCCGCAATATCCGTGATTACAACGGGGACTATGTCAGGAGGAAACGGTTTCAGGACAGCTGGTTTTTGTGGTGGGAAGGCGGCGTGATAGGCAATGTTGTTACCGACCTGGATAATAACATTGAAACCCATAACTACACCCTGGTTACTGCATTCCGGAATCAAATTGAAGATGAATTCAAGGTTAAAGCCAGTAATTTACGGGAGGTTATCAATCAACCCTTCCTGATAGCCGGAGAGCTTCCGGTCCCTGTGGGAGATTACCATTTCAACCAGTTTGATGTTTCACTGGTATCTTCAAGATCAAGAAAAGTCATTGCCTATCTCGGCGTAACGTGCTGCCGCTTCTATGATGGAGACTACCTGGGGCTGGACAATTCACTGGAATTCAGGTTGTCCAAACATTTCCGTTTGACGGCCAAGCACAACATGCAAAAATTTGAATTGCCGGCGGGAAACCTGACGGTGCATATCGGCTCGCTGGACGGCAGTATCAATTTTACTCCCGACATGCAGATCGATACCCAGATGCAGTACGACAATATTTCGGATCGGTTTTCCTTTTCCGCCAGGTATCGCTGGTTTCCCCGGCCGGAAACCGAGGTATTTGTCGCGGTAGGCCAGACTGCGGATATGAAAAGCAGCCGTTTCCCCGGCCACTTTGACGCGGACCAGACACAGGTCACGATCAGGCTGGGGCATACGTTCAGGTTCTGACCCCATTGATTATTCAGAAGTCTCTTCTTAGCGTCAATCCGTAGGTGCGGGGCCGGGCGTAGGATATCTGGGTATTGCCGGTGAACCCGGATACATCGAACCCGATAATGCCGTGGTTCGAGTCGAGCAGGTTGTCGATGAAACCGGTTACTGTCCATTCATAACCGGGGTCGGACCAGGTGAGACGGATATCGATAACGGTGTGGCTCTCGATCTCGTGGGCGGTGAAGTTCCTGGCGTTGTGGAACACTTCGGAACGAAAGGTGCCGCTGAGTTGCGCTGCCACATTGCCCAGAACGGTGTCCAGGTTATAGCGAATCAGCCCGGAAGCCTGGTATTCCGGCGTGAATGCGGGTCTCGTATCCCTTGTCAGACCCGGCGCAACCTCGAGTCCCTTGACTTCTGCATCCGTCCAGGAAGCGCCGAACATGATATCCAGTGCGTTTGTCGGGGTAAAAAACAACTCAACTTCGATGCCCGTAAATTCGGCATCTTCATTCGTCACCGAACTGACGTTGTTCACCCAGGAGAATGATTGATAATCCGTGTAATCGTAGTAGAACGCACTGGCGTTCAACTGCACCCGGCTACCCGCTAATGTCAGTTTGGCGCCCGCTTCATAGGCCAGCAGTATTTCAGGCTTGTAAGTATCAAATCCCCCCAGCAGGGGAGCGCTGAAACTGCCGGCTTTGACGCCGCGGTTAAGGCCGATGTAATACAGGCTGTCATCATCCGGCGTGTATTCCAGTTGAACCTTGGCCGACCACAGGTCCTGGTTGTTTTCCATGTCAGCGCGTTCCAGATCAGCCATGCGCGTGTGCGTTTCCAGGACCCTGTCGTCAAGGTTCAGGTACATGCCTATATCCCCTGACAGGCTTTTCTCTTCCCTGATGTAGCGTATTCCGGCCACGCCCACAAGGCTGGGTGTCAGGGAATAGTCAACCTGGCCGAAAATGGAATAAGAGTCGGTTTCCATGGATGTGATCGTGTTGAATTCCCGGCTGGGACCGACCACTACCGATGCAGCGCTGCCGGCCAGTCCCTGGGTAAACCCGGTATCTATGCCGAGGTAATACAGACCGGCGACCCAGTTCATGGAGTCGTTTGCCCCGGAGATTCTCAATTCCTGGCTGACCTGTTCAATTTCACCGTCGGATTGGAATATAACTTCAGGTGATGCGCTAACATCAGGATCTAACCCTATAATTCTGCTAAAATATTTATAGTCAGTTATGGATATAAATTCAATTCCGCCGAAGTCATGGTCAATAGTCCCTGTTATCCCATGCGATTCGATCCGGTTTTGATCGTCGTAAGCGAAGTCCCGGTCGATACGTCTGCCGCTGCCGTCCGGGTCGATATTACCGCTGAAATCGCCCCCGGGAACGGGGCGATAGGGGCTGGTACCGGCATCGAGCAGGGCATCGACACACCTGCCCAGTTGTATCTGATCGCAGCCCAGCGGGTCATCTGCGGCGTAGATGACGTCAATGACCGAGCCGTTTGCATCCAGTATCTCGGTGGTGTTGATGGCCTGGTACGGCCCTTCACTCTTTGTCGTATCGGCCCAGTTCGCGCTCAGCAGCAGACTGCCGTTTTCATTGAAATCATATTCGATATGCGCGCGCACCGCCTGGGTGTCATCGTTGTAGGTGTCTTCACCGCCGCCGGGAGTGCCGGGCCGGGTATCCGGCGCGGCGCCGTCCACATAGACATTTTTCAATATCTCTCCCTGCAGGTTGGACAGGAAGGCAACCCGCGCGCGTAACCTGTCGGATAACGGACCGGAGAGGGCGCCTTCAAACCGGTACTGGTCAAACCTGGCCGCGGTGAACTCGCCATAGCCTTCAAATTCGACGGTCGGCTTGACAGTCACGGTGTTGACCAGGCCGCCGGTGGCATTCCTGCCGAACAGGGTTCCCTGCGGGCCTTTTAATATCTCTATGCGCTCGATATCGAACAGGCCGAAGGTCTGGGCCTGGGTACTGGCCAGGTAACTGTCATCGATATAGACGGCCACAGGGGCTTCTGCATGGTCGGCGTAATCGTTTTGCACCACGCCGCGGATGTTGAAGATGGCGCGCTGGCCGCCGATGTCACCGGCCAGGGAAACGCCGGGCGTGAACGCGATCAGGTCGGTGCTGGACTCTATTCCCAGCGCATTCATCTGCTCCCCGCTGAAGGCGGTCACCGCAACTCCGACATCGTTGATATTCTGCTCCCGCTTCTGGGCGGTCACGACGATTTCTTCCAGTCCCCAAGCGCCCGCGCATGCCGTCATACCGGCTATAATGAAAAGCCATCTTGCCTGCCAATGCGTGGATTTATTAATTATGGCCATACTGATGTTTCGCATCCGGGCCAGAGAGCATCCTGCAAACGATAAAGAAAAAACAAGCTGCGAGAACAGGACCTGAAAACCCTATGAAACTCAACGCTCCCAGAGAAAAATGCTCAACTACCAGTCCTCCGATGGCGCCGCCGGTTCCGTAACTGAACACCTGGACCGCTAAAGCCGCGGTAGCCAGGCGTCCGCTCCTGTCAATCATTGCAGCAGTTCCTATTACGTAAGGCAGGACAAAAGACAGCATAAACAGAAACAGGAACAGCATGGTCAGGTAAGACGCTCCATCCGTTGAACCGGGAACCAGGCCGCTGCCTGCGGCAGTGATAACGGCGCCGCCCACCAAAGGCAAGAACCTGCCGAATTTAACACCGACAATCCCTGCAGCAAACGACCCGAGCATGGAGACCAGCATCCCCAGGCTCATATAGAGACCTACATCGTGCGGGGTGATGCCCGTGGCCAGACCAATCCGTTCGATAAATGCCCAGACTGTGCCAACGCCTGCCAAAAGCAGGAATTCTCCCACAAAAAATAATGCGATTAACCGGTATAGATTATTGCCTCCCTTCACATGGAAGGTTTGCTGATGATACATCTGTCTGGTGGGTAATTTGAGTAACAACAAAATTCCCAGGATGGTCAACAGGGCAAATAATGAAAATAATACGCGATGATGCCCGTACGGCAACAGCCAGGGGACTGAATACATGAGCAAAGCCAATAATAAAATTACGTAAGCGTAGACGTAACCAGTCATGGATTCAGGATGTTTAAAGGAAGATATGGTAATTATGGCTGCTGACAGGCAGAATGCGCTGCCCAGTCCAACCGCCACACGCAGGATAAAGAGCAGGGCAAAGATATCGGTCAGCACAGTCAGCAATTGCCCGGCGCCGGCAATCACAGCGCCACAAATCGCCATTTTCCGTGGCGCCATTCGGACTGCTCCCAAGGAGACAGCAAGCATGCAACAACCAATTGCAATGGTCTCTGCTGAGCCTAATAAGCCGGCAGCAGCTTCGCCCAGTTCCAGACCGTCGATTAAGGCGCCTATCTGAAACGGCATCATCATGGAACCGAGTTCGCCATAGAATATGCCGGCGACAAGGGAACAAAACAAGAATACGAATCCCCTGTTTAAGGTTTGTTCTATTCCATCATTCAATATTCACACCCAGGTTGTCACATTGCCGTAATTGTCGGCCACAGCGCCTTGCTTCCCTCGCGGCAGACCAGATGTCCCAGCAATGACGCCCATTCCGGGACAGAGCCGAAATCATCGGTCCATGACCAGAGCCGCCTGGTGAACTGATGCAAATGATATTCCCTGGCATAACCAATGGCGCCATGGATCTGGTGAGCAATCTTCGCCCCCCTGGCAGCCGCTTCACCGCAACGAACCTTGGCTGCCGCGATGGCGAACTCCGTATGCATATCATCGATTCCAAACCTGGCCCAATGAAGCAAACCGTTGTCGGCGGCACACAGCGCCGCTGCCGCTTCTTCAGCCAGCACGGCAACATTGTGTTGTATCGCCTGGAACCGCGCAATCGGCCGACCGAACTGTTCACGTTCCAGGGCATAATCAACCGTCATATCCAATATCCGCTCCAATGCGCCCGCCATCTGAAAACTTCGGACCAGGGCGCCCACCCTGTGTAAGGCTTCTGCCAATCCCGGATGATCACACCTGCTGATGATGGTTACCGCGAGGTTATCAAAACGGATATCATTCAGCGGTTCGCCGGCCAGGTTGGTGCGGTGAGACAGTTGTACCTCCGCTCCGGGCACGGATACGATGGCGCAGTCGTTGTCACAGGGCACGATAACGATGATCTGTTCAACTCCGGCTGCATAAGGCACCCGATAGACCTCTCCATCCAGCCTTCCGTCCCGGGTCAGGGACAAAGTCCCTGTACGAATTACGGGGGCTACGGTCAGGGAGGTCATCGGAACATCACAGCCTGCCCGGGCTAACAGCCAGCCGGCAATCAACGTTTCGCATACCGGCGCCGGTACCGCGTATTTCCCGGCCAGTCGCAGTACAGGTCCGCAGTCGACGACAGACAATCCCGCGCCCCCGGAATCCTCCGGCACCCAGGCCCATGGAACGGCAGTTTCACACAGTTTGCTCCAGAGCTGTCCCTGCGGTTCGCCTTCCTCTGCCCGGTTGATAACATCGGGAGTACACAATTCGGAGAATATCCGTGTTACCGCATCGACCAGTACCGGGTCTGCCTCACTTTTATCCATGACCGGTATCATTCTCCGGAGAATCGGGGTGGGCGCCTTTGTGCCGAAGCGCTGATTCCCTCCCTGAAATCCGCGGTGGATTTAAGGTGCGTCTGTTCGGCCAGTTCCCTTTGAATTACTTCAGGGAGTTCGCTGAGAAGCTGCCGGCGTTGCGTCTTTCTGATCGCCTGTACCGCCAGCGGCGCCGACTCCGAGATCTCGGCAGCAAGCTCGATTGCCGCTTTTCGAACATCCCCCTGCGCAACCGACCGATCTGCAAGGCCCGTTGATACTGCTGTCTCACCGTCTATACGACGGCCTGTGAACAACATCAGGTTTGCCTGATTATGCCCGACCAGTCGCGGCAAGGTAACGCTGAGACCGAAACCATGGTGGAAACCCAACCGGGAAAAATTGGCGCTGAATCTCGCATCGGCGCAGGTAATACGGAAATCCGCTACCAGCGCGAGACCTAAACCACCTCCGATCGCGGCGCCCTGGACAGCCGCCACCACGGGTTTGCAGGATCGATACAGGCGCAGGGCATGCCCGTAGATTGTTTCCACATCGGCCTGGGCGGTACGCTCCTTTCCCGGCAATTCGGGCGGCCGGTTAAATTGAAAACCGGCACAGAAATGTTTTCCCCTGGAACATTGTACGATGGCGCGACAAACCGGGTCGGTGTCGAGTTTCTCGTAAATATCGGCTAACCCCTGGATTAATCCTGCATCGAAATAGTTATCCGGAGGCCGGCACAGCTCGACGATCGCTACGTGGTCCTCGAATTCAACATTAATATCCGGATTTTCCATCATTGTTTCATTCATGTTGCTGCCTGACTTCGCCAGGTTATCCCGATTGTCAGGGGACGGACTTCAAGTCCGTCCCCTGTGCCTGTTTATCACTAACGCATCCACCACCGTCAATCCTTGCCCTTCAGTGTGGACAATGACGGGATTCAATTCAATCTCCCTGATATGGTCCTTATTGGCCTCTGCAAACCGGGATAAGCCGACCATGAGATTAATCAATGCCGTCACATCAGCCGGCTCATTTCCGCGGTAGCCTGCCAGGAGCTTCCAGATCTTTAACTCCTCTAACAGATACCTCGCCTGGGATTCGCTGACGGGAACCGGCGTCACGGCAACATCATCCATGACCTCTACCAATACTCCGCCTGCTCCCGCTGACAGCATCAAACCGAAATCCTTGTCCGGGGAGATACCGATCAGCATTTCAATGCCGGGTGCCGACATCGGTTCCAGCAATACTCCATGTATATCGGCGCCGGTCTCATACCTGGCCCCATTCTCCAGCAACCGGGAAAAACCGTCCCTGACTGCCTGAGCAGTGTCCAGGTTCAACAATACGCCACCCGTGTCAGTCTTGTGGGGAATATCCGGCGATTGTATTTTCATTGCCACCGCCATTGGGGATGCGTATTTCTCAAAATATTCCACGGCTTGTCCTGCTGTCCGCGCGAGGAAACCTGCGGGTTGCAAGAGCCCCAAATCAGCCAGTACGGTCTTGACCTCGTATTCACATAAAATCTTGCGCTCGCAGAATCGATGCAGATCAACCGGTGGCGGTTGCGTGTCCGGGACCTGCGTCTCCCGCGGCTGCATATGATCCAGGTAACCATGATAATTCACCATGGAAGAGAGTGCAGATGCGCAATTCTGCATGTCTGTCATGAAAGGAAACCCCGCTTCCACCAGTAATTTCATTGCATCCGGGTTTGCAGCTGTGTAGGTGCAGAACAATACGGGTTTGTCGCTTTCTTGCCTGATACTGCGCAAGGTTTCCATATCGGCTGCAATATATTCGGCACTGTAGGTGGCGCAAACAACAACCACGGCGTCAAGTTCACGGGAAGCCAGCATTATCTTCAAAGGGGTCGCGTAACCGGCTTCGATGACGCCTTGAGCGGTAATATCCACGGGATTCCCAAGCGATGCATAGGGAGGGAGTACTTCAGCCAATCGACGGCGGGTCAATGTGTCGAGTTCGTTAATTTCCAGCCCTTGCTCTTCACACTTGTCCGCCAGCAAAATTCCGGCGCCCCCGGACGGCGTGAGGATGCCGATCCGGCGTCCCGCCGGCAGACGGTCGGCAAGATGGCAGAAACAGCAGGCGGTATCGATCAACTGTGCGATATTATGCGCCTCCTGGACGCCGTAGCGCCGGAACACGGCCTGGTAAGCCTGGTAATTTCCCGCCAGGGCGCCGGTATGGGTGGTAACGGCCCTAGCACCGACTTCGGCGCGGCCGATTTTACAGGCGATTACCGGTTTGCGAAGCTTTGCTGTCTGTTCCAGGACCGAGCGGAAACCGGATGGTTCAATCAGTCCTTCCAATACAACGACGATAACGCCGGTATCACCGTCATGCAGCGCATATTCGACGAAATCATGTATCCCCAGTAATGCCTGGTTGCCCGAAGCAACGACATGGGTGAATCTCAACCCTTGCCGGCGCGCCCGGCTGTATATGCCAAATCCCAGACCACCGCTCTGTGATACCAGGGCAATACCCTTTTGTCCCGCTTCAAATTTATCCCCGTGATGTTCCCCGTTTGCAACGGCTGCACTGAAGCTGGCAGCCAGCGGGAGACCAGTGTTCAGGATCCCTTCGGAATTCGGGCCCAGCAGGAGCATGCCGTGTTTCAGGCAAATCGATTTGATCTGTTCCTGTCGCGCCTTGCCTGCTTGCGTGTTTTCATCAGCGAAGCCTGAGCTTACAATCACTACGGCTTTAACGCCTGCCTGGCCGCATTCCTCCATCACCTGCGTGACCGCCGCTGCAGGTATTGCCACGATCGCGAGATCAACCTGTTCCGGGATCTGCCTCACCGTGACATGACACTCAACGCCTTCAATTTCCTTATGGGAAGGTGAAACGAAATATATGGGGGCATCCGTCCTGTGGCGTAACAGTGCCGAGACAAGACGGCCGCGAAAATTGCGCTTGTCAGGGGAGGCGCCGACCAGGGCAACCGATTTGGGCAAAAACAATGGAGCCAGAGCGTGCATTGTTGATGGTTATCTCAGGCCCAGACCGCGCGCAATGATGCCTCTCAGCACTTCCGTGGTGCCCCCCTGGATGGTGAGTTTTGGCGCGAGCAGCATGGCGCGCCTGCAGGTTTCATCAAACGCGCGATGTTGCTCTCCCGGTCTGAATGTAACCAGGTCCCTGGCTACTGAAGGCAGTTCCTGTTCCCAACAGGTGCCCAGGTCTTTCACTATAGCCGCTTCCATACCGGGCATCCCGCCCCGGTCAAGCTTCGCTGCCGTAGCTATGGACATATGCCGCAGGGTAGACAACTGGGCAGCCAGGCGGCCTATTCCTTCCGCGGCGCGCGCCTCCGGGTGTGGTTCGACCAACGAAATCAACTCGTACAATGCGGAGATGGTTTCCAGGAAGCGGTCAGGACTACTGCGTTCGTATATCAATTCGTCAGACACCTGTTTCCAGCCTGCATCGGTTTTACCCAGCATATGGGAATCGGGCAGCAGTACATCTTCAAACAGCACCTCGTTAAAATCATGTTCGCCGGCAAGGTTGGTGATGGGTCTTACCGTCACCCCCGCGGCGCTCATGGGGATAAGAAACTGGGTTAGACCGAACCGGCGGTCATCCTCTGCAGGTGTTGAGGTCCGTAACAGCGCAATCATGTAATGTGTGCGGTGCGCATGGCTGGTCCATAACTTGCTGCCATTGATACGCCACCCGGCACCTGTTTTTTCTGCCCTGGAACGTATCGAAAACAGGTCAGACCCTGAATTCGCTTCGCTCATGCCGATACAGAAATAACACTCACCCCTGACGATTTCAGGCAGCAGCTTGTTACATAGTTCGTCACTGCCGTATTTGAGAAGCATGGACCCGCTTTGCCGGTCGGCCACCCAATGAGCTCTAATGGGCGCGCCGGCCGCCAGCAGTTCTTCCGCGACAATATGGCGTTCAAGATAAGATCGTTCCCGGCCTCCGTAATCCCGCGGCCAGGTCATGCCGATGTATCCAGCTTGTCCGCATTTACGGCTGAACCCGGGACAAAATCCGTCGCCTGAGTCTTCGGTTGCAGGAAGTTCCCTGCTGATAAACTCCCTGACTTCGCGTCTCAGCGCGGAAATATTGTCAGCCAAGTCCGCGACATCGAAATGAAAATAGCCCATGTACCTTTCGTTAACAGAGTGAGGGTTATGGTTTCAGTATACGATACAGTAAGATTAGCTGTAACGGCACAAATCAGGAATGGCCACGACTGACGATGAAAATACTGATTCTCGGCGCTACCGGTACCATAGGGCACCAACTTGCTGAAGAAATAGTGCAGGGCGCTGCGCATGTTCAATTACGCCTGACGAGCAGACGCACTGAGGGTGTTGTACGACTGAAGCGAGATTTCTCTGATGCGGAAATCTGCAAGACGGATCTCCTGGACCTGGCAAGTCTGAAATCCGCCGTTACGGGAACGGACAAGATTATGGTCGTCAATCCGGATTTGATTGATGAAACCCGGGCCTGTTCAAACCTGGCCGGGGCCGTGGGTCAGGCCGGCGGCGTAACACATGTCCTGCGCCTGTTGACGTATCCACCGGGCCTGACGCCGGCAGATATCAAAGCTGATGCGCGTGATATTCCCATAGGTTTTAACCAGGGTATCAACGCCAGACAGGTACTGGATGCCAGTGACATGCCGCTGACTTACGTTAATGTCATTTCCAGCTTCATGACCAATTTACTGTGGTCGGCCGAGTTGGTACGTACCAGACAAAAATTTGTCATGCCGTGTCCGCAAGTGCAGACCTGGTTACACCCCGCTGATATTGCGCATGTGTGCGCCGGGATACTGGTGGATAATCCTGCTTCTCATATCGGTAAGACCTATGAACTGTCCGGTGTCGAATTGATCTCTTACGATGATATTGCTGCTATGCTGACATCTGAACTGGGTATTTCCATCGAATATTCTGATGATGAAGCATTATTACAGGAAATGTTCGGTGAGGATTACGATCTCTCCATGAAATATTTTGAGTGTGAACGAGACTATTACGCCAACGTCCAGGCAACGAATGTAGTAGAACAATTTTCAGGGCGGCAACCGTATCCCATGCGAAAATGGATACGCGATAATGCCGGCAGGTTTCGGTAAACATGGCATCAATGACGCTCCGTTCAACACTGACAGGAATACAGATACCATGATAGATGACGATAGTTCCCTGCACGCCGTGGTAGAGGGCACCAACTGGTGGGGGATAGCCACGTTATTCCGTTGTGAACTGGAAAACGACCCCCTAAATGTCGATATCGGCCTGGCAGGCGTCCCCCACAGTGCGGGGAACGGCACCAGCCAGCGTGACCAGCATTATGGTCCGCGCGCAGTGCGCCATGTCTCGGCGGAGTATCGCCGGTTCCACCGCGAGTTTGGATTAGATCCCTGGGAATTGTGCCGAATTCGGGATATGGGGGACCCTCGGTTGCCCCATGCCATGGTGAATGACCTGGCAATGAAGGATATAGAGGCATTTTACAGGAAACTGGATGCGGCAAATGTGCGGCCCGTTTCGATTGGCGGGGATCATTCCATTGTTTTGCCTATCCTGCGCGCTATCGCCGGTCCCCAATCAAACCTGGCGGGTGAGCCGATTGCCGTGGTCCATGTGGACGCACATACTGACACTTATTACGATGAAGCCCATTATATGGGAAACAAGGAGTGGGCCGGTGGCTGGGGGGTGCTCATGCAACAGGAAGGCCTGGTTGATCCGGACTGCGTATTCCAGATAGGCATCAGGGGCCACGGCTATACCCAGACGGATACGGAACTGGGCTATAACGTCATAGAATATAAGGAATTTCAAAAACTGGGGGCAGCAGGTGTAGTCAGGGAGATAAGAGCCCGTATAACAGATGACAAGCCTGTTTACATTACCTTCGACCTGGATGCGCTGGACCCGACCGTAGCGCCGGGTGTGGCAAACGTGGAAGCCGGTGAGGGCATGAAAATGGGAGAAGCGCTGGAACTGTTGCAGGGTTTGCGCGGCATGAACGTAATTGGGGGCGATGTTGTTGAACTGGTGCCGACCAAGGATAATCCCAACATGATTACAAGTATCAATGCCAGTGCCCTGATGTTCGAACAGATAAGTCTGATAGCCGATTACCTGAGCAAGCAAGGTCAAACCTGATGAGCCAGTGGCCTCGAGATGAAATTGAACGTGCTTTTAAGCACTATATCGAGCACACTAGGTACTGCGCCGGTTCCGGGAACTGGTCACGCTGGGCGGAACTGTTCACAGAAGATGTCAGGTACTACAGTAACGGAGTCCTGATCTGGACTAACCGGGAAGAAGTGCGGACAGGTGTCGTCGAATATTATTCCGAATACCCGTTCAATCACGTAGTTGATTTTGCCTTGAACTGGCACGTTATGGATGAAATAAGCGGCCGGGTGGTGTTCACTATGAAAGTGATCATGGATGACCCCGGTGACGGTTCCGACTTCAGCGAAGACGTCCTGATACATATCAATTTTGCCGGCAAAGGTAAGTGGAAACTGCAGGAGGATTATTTTAATCCCGACCTGTTCTCCAGGATGGCTGAAGACTGGATTGAAGCAAAAAGTTAATCACACGGGGTAAGATCATCCAGGACAAGACGGGTGAAGTTATAATGCGGCTGATCCCAGAAGGGTGAGAAGTACTGCTGTGCGCACACGGGCGAACGCCGCGCTTTCTGAATTGCTTCAGTGATTGCGTTATCTTCCCGGGCAGCTTCCTCGAACATCTCTGCAAACTCGTCGAAAGCTTCTACCAGTGCCGGATCGTTGGCGGCAGATTTATGACAATAATAACCCCGCATTTCTATTGTTTTGCCCGGCCCGTCCGGCAGGGCAATACCGATTTCAATAATGTTCGGCATAACGACAAGATACAGGTTGGGGTACAGCGTCAGAAAATAGCCGGACTTTGGTGACGGTTTGTCTGTCCGGCTTAGCGGCGGGCAGGGCAACTCCGGATAGGTATCCGTCAATTCAGCATGATTATAGGAAAACCCTACCAGGGCGCCATCATGGACCGGCTGGAATGTTCTGTTTCCGTCCCCGACCACGCGCGGCACATCCGGGGATTCATTGTACATCCTGTGGGTGAACGACTCGTGTAACACATTCAAACAGGCATTTTCGCAGTAGGTTTTCCAGTTGGTATCAATGGTGTCTTCGGTGAGAAACGGCATCCCCTCCTGGTCCCGCGCTATCTCCAGCTTTTCCAGGTCATATTCCTCAAGCAGGTTGATTACAGGTTGGATGTAGTCGTTGAACGGCTCAGCATTATCTGACAGGTTAATGAATAACAGGCCTTGCCAGACTACTGATTTGACCTGTTTGAGATCACCTTCGCCCGGCGCCAGTGCGTCTGCGGTACAATCTTCGTGGCCATTCCAGTAAGGCATGGCTACCAGCTTGCCATCCAGGCTGTATTCCCAGCCGTGGTAGGGGACAACCAGCTTTTCCATCGCTTTATTTGATTCCAGAACAACCGGGCAACCATCATAAGGACAGATGTTATGGAACGTCCGGAGTGTCTTGTCCGTACCGCGTACGGCAATAAACGGCATGCCGCAGACATCAAATTTCTTCACATCACCGGGGTTCTCTGCATCGTACGTGAAAACAGCCGCTACCCAGTGTCTCGAATAGATTCGCTCTGTTTCCAGGTTATAAACATCCCGGGAGATGAATGCCTGCCTGGGTAATGTCCTTGCCTGCCCTATCGGCCGGCGCATCGCAGCCTGTTCATCCGGGGAAATTAAATGATCAATATTGCCTGACATATTAATACCTGGCTCCGGCATCAACCATTATCCAGCATTTCCCTTACCAGTGGAACGACGCGTTCCTGAAATCGCCGCATGTTGTTTAACATGTAGTCAACAAATTCCGCGCCCGTAAAACCTCCGGGTTTATAGCCGCCCGAGCCGCCTGAAAGCTCCACGATCGCCTGGTCAAACCCGAGGTCAAACACCCGCCTTTTCAAGGTTCTTGCAACTTCCTCGTCATTGCCGGCAATAAAACATTCATAAACATCGAAATTATTACGGGTGTATTCGGTTGTCCGGTTGCCCTGCCTTGCGCAAGTTTCAATAAACGCGTCAAAATCGAATTCGCCGTCAACCAATTTTACGCCCACGTTACGCGCCAGTTTTACCGTGGAAAAATCACGGCCGGCTTCTTCGAAACGCATTTTTGCAATGGCCAGCAATTCGCGCACATGGTCATCGTCTGCATGATATACGTTGATGTGATCCGCAAATTCCGCGGCGATCCTGGGCATCAGTTTCTTGCCGAATATCAACCCTACCCAGATGGGTGGATGAGGCTGCTGGACCGGTTTTGGTTCATTAACCGCATTCTTCAATTGATAGTATTGTCCATCGAACGTGACATGTTTCTCGGTCCACATCCGCCGAATAATATCCAGTTCCTCCCGGAGTATGGCAATACGCTCTGACGGTTTCTCAGGATAAGGTTGACCCCAGGGCAGATGCTGCTGGGGTTCATCACCGGGGCCCATGGCCAGTTGCAACCGGCCATTACTTATCTGGTCGACGATACTGCTTGATTTGGCCAGTACCGATGGATGACGTCTGGAGAAGGGTGATACCAGGGGGCCGAATTTTACCTTTTTCGTCAGCTCTGCAATCACCGGCAGGACCGACCATGTGTCCAGGACCGGCGCTTCCTGGGTATAAGGTTCCGGCCCCACAATATTATCCATCATCCACAGGTAGTCGTAACCAAGTTCTTCGCCGGCAATCCATAATTCTTTTGATTCTCGGTAGTTACCACCGAGGCCGTTTAAATATACCCCGAAATCAGCCATCTGTCGTTCCCCTTTGTGTATAAAAACCGGGCCACTACAAGCAATAATATCAAATGCAACCGTATCAGTTGAAAAATAATCAAACATTGCCATACTAGGAATGAATAGTAGAAAATACTACTAAATTAGTATTTAGTTTGACGCTGTTGCCACACGTAAACTAAAGGAGGTTGAGCGTGACTAAATCGAAGAGTATTTCCGGCCGTTGTCTCTGTGGCGGTATTCGCTATGAAATTGCCGGTGCAATCACCGGCGCCGGTCACTGCCATTGCGCCATGTGCCGGCAACAATCCGGTGCTGCGTTTATGACTGCCGGGTTCGTAACACCCGGTGAGTTTCACTGGACCGAAGGGGAAAACCTGATAGCGCGCTATGAGTCCTCGCCCGGGGCATTTCGAATCTTCTGCAAGGTGTGCGGGTCGAACCTCGGCGCGACAGAAGAAGGGCGGGTCACACTGATCTTTCTGGGGACCGTGTCGGGCGATCCGGGCGTTCGCCCGGCAGAACATATATTTGTGGCTTCAAAAGCGCCCTGGCATGAAATTACCG
Organism: Gammaproteobacteria bacterium; assembly: GCA_026710545.1. Lineage (GTDB taxonomy): Bacteria > Pseudomonadota > Gammaproteobacteria > Eutrophobiales > Eutrophobiaceae > JAAXHV01. Next base: position 57,440 of record JAPOQU010000124.1, read on the forward strand.
ACGACCTGCCACAGTACGACGAATTTCCTCCCTCTGAGTGAAGCGCCGGGATGACTTATCCCGGCAGGTAAGATATGAAGAATTGCCATGATCATCAGGCCGAAGCCTGAGGCTCAGGGTACGAATGGCGCCGTAATCCGGCGCTAAACACCAGGCCGCCGGCAGCGCAGATGAGCGCCAGGATGATTATGAACAGGCCCAGTTCACCATAACCGGAGGCAGTAATGATATTGCCGGCCAGAAACGGGGCCGTTGCCGCACCCATCAGGTTGATGCCTGTTGCCCTGGCCGCCCAGCGCCCTTCGCTGTCAAGCATTGCACAGCCACCGATGAGATAGGGAAAACCCAGGAAGAAAGCGAAGGAGAAGCCCAGAATACTTAGCTCGTATATCCAGGTCTGGCCGGTGTTATACACCAGGTAACCCGCTATGCCCATGACGATGCTGCTCGTCACAAGCGGTATATCCCGCCTGATTCGCTTCCCAGCTGCGGCAGACACTGCAGCGCCACACAAACCGGCGACCTGGGCCGCCGCAAGAAGCAAACCGATGCGGGTATCGGTTAACCCCAGGTTGACTCCACTTCGCTCGCTGAAGGACCAGATTGAACCCTCTACGACGCAATAGATAAACAGGAGACCAACGCCGAATACTCCGAACCGGAAAACGCTGCGGCTATCAAATTGTTCCTTTGATGGCGCGTGAACCTCTGTGCCAGTCGCCGTTCCCGGCAGCATCAGTAACGGGAAAAAAGCCAACACCAGCACAATCAGGTAAATGCCCGTCACGCCGTCAAACATGAACCGTTGCTTCATGAAGCTGATAGCCGCTATCACCATTACCATGAGCACGGTATTTAATCCTACTACGGCACCGGCAACACGGTCAGGGTCTGATGCCCGGCTGATTATCGCGCTGCAGGCCGCCAGGCACATACCCGAGCCAATACCACAAAAAATACGAAGCACTGATAGATAGACCAGGGCATCCTGTGAAAGGCTGAGCAGGTTGCCTGTTGCAGCCAGGCACACGCCCGCGATACCGAGCCTTCGCAGCGGCAGTTTGTCAAGCCAGCCTGAAAACAGCACGCAACTCACGGCTACGGCGCCGATTTCCAGACTGCAGACCAGGCCGGCCTGGCGCTCATCCGCGCCCAGCCCGTCCATCAGTGCCCCGATATAGAGCGGTAAACTGAAAATAGTCAGGTTGCCGATGAGAAAGCCGGCCAGGGCTTCCAGCGAATAGCGCAGGTCAGAGCTACCGGTCGCCATTCACTATGCCGTTTTGTTTAAAGATGTTGATTAATGGTCCCAGTTCATCCCTGTAGTGTTGCCATTTTCCCACGGATGACTGGTATATCGGCTGCCTCACCTGTACTGCACTGGCTGTGGTGGCCGGAGCCGGGTTATTATGGAATTCAATGCACTGCGGTTCCCAACCCAGGTTACAGTATTCCAGTAATTTCCTCACTTCCGCTTCCGTATTCTCAACAATATCCTCATAGGCCACACAATACAGCGCATCTCCCAGCACGTCCCGCCAGTGGTCCACCAGGCGTCGATAGGCAAGGTAGTACCTGGCAAGTTCCTTCAGGTCATATGAAAACGGATAGATGCCGATGAACATTGTTTTGTAAATTGCAAGGCATGCATCCAGAGGATCCCGCTCCAGGACTACGATTTTTGCGTTCGGCAATGCAGAGTGAATAATCCCGCAATACAGATAGTTCAGAGGTAATTTATCGATGAAATGTGGCGTATGGCCTGTCTTCGGCCTCGTGCTTTCAATATAGTTATCACCCAGCAGAGTGACGTCTGTTGCAACCGATCGGTCAATCATTTCCGTCATTTTCATTTTTGCTGCTCCTGATTTTTCCTGTATGGCCTTGACCAGGACCGAGCTGAAGTTGTTCAGTTCGCCTGCTGAATATACCTTGCTGTGATTCCCGATGATCCTGTCTACCAGCGAGGTGCCGGTTCTGGGCAGTCCCAGGACAAAAATCGGCTCAGTGGATGCGTTGCCAGGACCGATTTTTGCCATAGTGTCTTTTGTGTATACGTCGATTATGCGGCCGATCGCCTCGATATCGTCGGATACGTCATAGCGGGTATGGCGCCGCTGCAGGTCACAGGCGGATTTGATAAACCTGAATTGCTCGGCATAACGCCCGATATCCTCACATTCCTTGGCGATGGCAAATCGCAATGAAATCTCACCGCGCCAGTTTGTTACGCCGGAAAGCAGTAAGTCCTTCATTTGCTCAATATGATTGTTTTTCTCCGTCCAGGTTTTCAGGTCGGCGCGGGCGTAATAGGCCTGGTAGTTGTGGGGTTCCGATTTGATGACCTGGTCAAAGTTTGCTTCGGCGCCATCCATATCTCCAATCATGCGTTGTATCAGGGCCAGGTTTGACCGGTAGAACGAACTGCCCGGTTCCTTATCCACTGCGCGCCGGCTGTAAACCAGCGCTTTTTCCGTTTCATCACACAGGGAATACATGGTTCCAATCATGTCATTCAGTGACGCTTCGCCCGGGTTGAATGAAACCGCCTTTTCCAGTTCCGGCAGGGATTGTGAATTTTTACCGGCGCTGATATATACCCTTGCCAGCAGTAAATAGGACCGGATATTTTCCGGGGCAAGCTCAACTACTTTCCTTGCATTTTCTATCGCATTATCGTAATTGCGCTGTGCCAGGTTTATGCTACAGAATAACGACCAGACCTGCGGTTTGTGCCGATAAGTCTTGAACAACTGGTTTGCAATATTGACGGCTTCCTGCAGTTTTCCATTTGCCAGCAGGGCTTCAGCCCTCTGAACCATGTTTCCCAATTCGTTATTGATTGTTTCCGCGGGCATGCCGGCTGTTTGTTATTTTCGGCCTGAAACGTACCGGTGGTTTCCGTATTCTTTACCGGTGGGCAAGTGTAACGTGAATTTCGCTGGAACCATATGCCAGGGGAGTTTGTGCCGGCGTGAGCCAGTCATCACCAGCCGGTTGCATGGTATATCCATTTTCCAGCAATCCCGTCATAAAGGACTTGATTACCAAGCGCGCCAGCATGGCGCCGATACACTGGTGGATGCCTGTGCCAAACCCGAAGTGTTGTGTAGCGCCACGGGAAATATCGAACCTGTCCGGGTTTTCAAAAATGTCGCCATCGCGATTTGCAGATAACATCCATACAAGTACCGTGTCTCCTGCGTTGATTTCTTCATGCCCTAGCGCGGTATTTCGGGTTGCCACCCTTACCATGCACTTGACACAACCATAATAGCGCAAGGTTTCTTCGATAGCGGGACCCAGCAAATTTTTATCCACTGCCAATCGTTGAAACTGTCCGGGATTTTCAAGCAATGCGCGCAATAAATTACCTATTACTGTAGAAATTGTATCAACACCGGCAAAACTCAGTATTGCCACGATATCAATGAAAATCTCCCTGGTTACGACCCTGGGGTTACTCTCATGCAGATTATTGATATATTGCAAGGCGGAATTTTCACCCGTATGACTGGCTGAATCGATCATATCGATTATATATTCCCGGACCTCCTTAAATACCCTGTCGAGACGTTCCTCCCTGTCACTGTAACCGGAATTTCTGAAATAAAGATAACCCTCATTTTGGACCACCTCACGGGCCCAGTGCAGCGCCTTTTTCGAGTCATTGTGATCGAGGCCGAGGAATTTGCACATGGCAAAAGATGCCAGCGGGTCAGCAATATCACTGACTATATTGACGGATCTGCCATGCTCCATATTGTTCAGCAGTTCGATACTCTTTTCTCGTACTACCTTATCCAGCCAGTGAATTCTCTTGCGGTTGAATAACGGATCAAATAACTCTCGCATCCGGGTATGTACCGATGGATTCCGGAACAGGGTTTCCCCTCCGACAAGCGGTTTGTCATGGTTGGCGATCCCCTGAAAAGAGAAATCATTGTCATTCCGGCAAACGTAACGCACATCGGCGTATTTGAATACGGAAACACACGGGACGGCAGTTTCTTCGTGCCGGTAGACGGGTTTATTGGAGCGAAACCACTCGAGGACCGGAAAGGGATCATTATGGAACTCAGGAGAAAGGAAATCCGGTTTCATAATTAAATACTGATTTAGTAGTATTATGTTTACATTATACTGTATGCGTGACTGTATATCACATAAACGACTTGAATCGTGAATAACATTGATACGATTGAAAGACCGGAGATGAGGCTGCAGGAGTTACCCATTGCAGAGCAGTGGTACAGCAGCACGACACTGGATGGTGGCATAACCCTGCTTACGGAGCCATATGTGGACCGGCTTATCCGTTGTAACATCTGGCACATAAAGGGAAGAGATCATGACCTTTTGATCGATACCGGCCTGGGGGTGTGCAGCCTGAAAGAAGCGGCCCGGGACCTGTTGGAGTCGCGGATTATTGCAGTAGCCACGCATACCCATTATGACCATATCGGCAACCACCATGAGTTTGATGTGCGCGCAGTGCATGAAGCGGAGGTCGAACTGATGAGCATGCCTGAGCCGGCGCCTTTATTTCTGTCCGAGTTCGGTGATCAGGCAAGTTATATTATCGAAGCAGGATATACACCGGATGAAGATCTGATTAAAGCCTTACCTTATACCGGCTTTGAACCGCATAATCATCATATACAGGCGGCGCCGGCAACCTGGATCCTCCAGGAAGGAGATGTTATAGACCTGGGGAATCGTGCCTTCGAGGTATTGCATCTACCCGGCCATACGCCGGGCAGTATCGGCCTGTGGGAAGCTGATACAGGCATCCTGTTTTCCGGGGATGCTATCTATGACGGGCCGTTGCTGGCCAACCTGCCGGAAGCAAACATCGATGACTATATCGACACGATGGAGCGCCTGATAAGACTGCCGGTGCGTACCGTGCATGGGGGCCATGAGAGAAGTTTTGATCAACCACGGCTGCTGGAAATTGCAAGAAAGTACCTGGAGTCCTGGCGTGACGGCAGCACCTGATCCCTGGGTTTGACTGGGACAAATACAAAGCCGGAAACCCCCGTCCACATAACCGGCATCCTTGGCGGTTATATATTCGGCATGCTCAGTCTCTGGCTGGCGCCCGTCTTTGTCGGCGAATTCATGCATGCCTACGACATTTCCGAGCAGGAAATTGGTCTGATATTCGGGTTGCAGGCTGGGGCTATCGCCCTTGTTTCACTCTACTGTTCATACAGGGTCAGCGTCCTGCGGTTAAGGAAACTTGCCTGTGCGGGCGCCGTACTTGCCTTGACGGCACACGGCTTATCTCTCATGGCGGACACATTCCAGGTGTTTACGCTGTGCCGTATCTTGGCGGGCACAGGTGAGGGCATGGCGTTCGCAGCAGCGAATACTGCAGGAGCAGCCGTTAAAAACCCGGATCGCGTATTCGCCCAGGCACAACTGGCCAGCATGTCTGTTGTTGTCGTTTTACTGTTTGCTGTCCCGGATATCACGGCCCAGTACGGGTTTCGTATGAGTTTAGGCGCAATGATCCTGGCACTCGTCGTATCAGCCCCTCTCATGACCCGGTTCCCGGTTGCCGGCATCGGGGTCGACATCAAAATCAGCGGTAAATTCAACCACTATCCACTCCCGGTACTGGGCATCAGCATATTGATCGCCTTCACGCTGGTAAACCTGAGCGATATAGGCATATGGGTGTTCAGTGAACGTATTGCGGCAGACATAGGCATGACACCGGATGCCATCTCATGGAGCCTTGGCGCGGTGACGATTCTCGGCATGAGCGGACCCTTGCTCGCTGCCCTGCTGGGGGACCGATTTGGCCTAGTGATACCCTTGACTGCAGGATTGGTTTTGGAAGGATGCAGCGCGCTCCTGGTGGTTTACGCAACCGGTCCGATCAGTTATAGCGCGGGATTGGTCCTGCTCCTGATCAGTATAGGTTTTCTCATTCCCTATTTTCTGGGCGTCCTGGCAAGGCTTGACAAGCACGGAGCGTGGACAACCCTGTCCGGTACCATCGTGTCATTCGCCATGGCCATCGGGCCGGTTTTTTCCGGGTTTATCGCGGCTCACGCAGGTTATACCACTGTGGGCTGGTTTACGGTTGGATTTTGCTGTGCAGCGTTATCCATATTACTGGCGGTCCTGCAATCCCTGGGCAGGACTAAAGAGTACTAGCAGTGCACCATCATGGACCGGTTGGATAGGCTTTATGTCCTTTAAGGTAATGTGAAATCCACAGCTTCCAGTGACTGCAACATTTCAAGTGTATCGCTGGCGTACCACATGCAAGTAATCATGTTATTTTCAATGAGAAACATATCTCTAATTCTCCATGATACCCGTTTGCCATGTGCAGGTATGCCTTTGTACTCTTCTAAAAAATCCGCACTGTAAACAGCATCCACCGTTACCATGCCTGTTTCTTCACCCACAACAATATAGTTGATATCAAAGTTTTCATTGCGGAATGCCCTGTCTGATGGGCGTATGATCTGCTCCAGCACCGCTTCCTTTCCATTGACCACCCCGGCTTTTGTCCAGTCATAGCAGACAACGTCTTCTGCAACGTCTTTAAACCCATCTTCAAGAGTCTTCGCAGTGTGCATTTGATTTATAATCGCCAGCGCATTATCGGTATTAATTTTCATGTTCTAATCTCAACTTTTAACCAGTCACCGTATAACCGTCTCAGGGACAGCCCGGGATGGTCTGCAGGGACGCTTAACTGCAGGTTAAGGTTATCATCACTTTGTACCTGTCTTTGCATACAGCCGATCAGTGTTTCATCTTCATCGTTCTGTACCCGCAGGTACCACCTTACCACCCGATTACGGAACCAGTTTGAACGATCGGACTCAAACGCCGTGAAGAACCAGGTATATTCATCATCGCTGGGCGTCGCCATCCCGGAAAAAATGAGTATCTCACCGTTAACATGTTCATACAGAAAATAGACCAGGCCGGCCACATCAAAACCGACTGTCACGGATTTTAACGGCGTCGTTCCATAGATTACCCTTGCTCTCCAGTCCGGTTTATCGGCCGTCTGGTGGGTGTACTCTGCATTAACCGCCGTTTCATCGATGTGATACTGCATGCGGCGTCTGTTTTCCGAAATCCTGACATCGCGCCGGGGTAACTGTGTCGGCACCACCTCATCCAGGGTATGTACAAACGGCGGGTGTGCGTCATCCAGGCCGTTTTCCAGGATTGTTAATGGGGTAGCCGCCTGCAGACGCGTATCGGCAATACGGTTGACAACCGTTTCGTCACGAAATATATCGGCGCCCGGTAATCTTTCATCCATAGCGCCTTCATCCCCCATCCAGAGCCAGACAATACCGTGTTGTTCTTTCACTGTATAACATGGGACACGCGCAGTCTCGTACACGGGGTGCGGGGGTGGTTGTGACGGAATATACCGGCAGATACCCTTGGTGTCATACTGCCAGCCATGGAAAGGACATTGAATGTGATCGCCAACCAGTTTACCAGCCGACAGGTCCGCATTACGGTGACGGCACATGGCATTCAGGGCATGAATTTCACCACTGCCGTCGCGGAACATCACTACACGCTCGCCCAGCAGATTGCGACCGAATGGTTTGTCCTCAATCTCTGAAGACCAGGCCGCCATGTACCAGGAGTTTTTTATATATGCCACAGAAACTCTGCCGGCTATTGTAATGATGGTCTGTTATAAACCAGTTTACGGGTTTCCAGGATAAGATTAAGTTCCGTAGACTTTATTTCCGGGATACCCCTGATGAGGCGTAATACGGATAGCAGTTCATCGTAATCCCTGCAGACCAGTTCGGCCATCAGGTCAAACAACCCGGCCGTCAGGATGACATATTCAACCTGTTTTATGGCTGCAAGCCGGTCGGCGACTTCAACAAAATCGCCATCGACTTTCATGCCCACCGAAGCCACCGCGTTCAAACCCAGCGCCTTCGGGTCCATTACCGCAGTTATCTGGCAAACCTTGTCTTTAACCAGCCGGTTCACCCGCTGCCTGACCGCGGCTTCCGATAATCCTACTATCTCGGCAATGGCCCGATACGGCATGCGCCCGTCATTGCGTAGTTCCGTGATAATGCCTATGTCATGTTCATCGAGCAAACCATGAAAGTTTTCAGCTGACTTCCTACCGCGTTTTATATTTTTGGGCATTCAGTTCTCCACCGTTCACTATAAGATACTGATATTATAGCTTAGCAGGTCGACTGAATCCGTAGTAAAATGCAGAATAAACTACTATTATCGTAAAGCCGAACGGAATATTATATAACTTAATATCGAACGCCTGATGGAAATATCAACGCTGATGGTAGGCTGGGGCTGGAACTACGAACAGCTCCGGGCCGGGTGGCAGGAAATCGAGGAACTGGGTTACGATGCCTGTTATATGGGAGACGATTTGTTTCCCCATTATTTTGACGATGACCCTGCCAATGCCCAGGCCCGGGTAGAAGTTTACGATCCTTGGACGGTCCTGCCGGCCATGGCGGAGACCACACAGCGCATGCGCATCGGGCCACTGGTTTCACCTTGCGGCCGGCGCCATCCGGCGCTGTTTGCCAAGATCACAACGCTGGTGGACATTATCAGTGAAGGCCGGTTGACGGTCGGCATGGGCGCCGGTAACTCCCCGGACCAGACCCGGGCGGTGGGTGACCCCTATCTTGGTGCAACTGAGCGCGCCGCAAAGCTGGAGGAGGAAGTCCGGATACTGAATTCCCTGTGGACCGAGGAACGCACTACTTTTGAAGGCAAGTACTACACCGTGAAAAACCTGGTCAATTTCCCCAAACCGGCCCGCCGGTCCGGTCCGGAACTCCAGATCGCATTCAAGAGCAGGAAATTCCTGACCCGGCTCGCCGCAGAGTTTGCCGACCGGGTGAATCTCCTTGGCACGGATGATGAAAAGGTAGTGGAGGCATTGAATACACTGAAAACCCATTGCGAAGATTTAGGCCGGAATTATGACGAGATAAAAAAAGGCCGGCTCTCCGCCATTTTGTTTACGGAGAGTGAAGTCGGACCCGATGAACTGGATCACGTCCTCGAGGAACGTGCCGCCCGGATCAACTATGACCCCGACGAACTCAAACGGGAACACAAGGGGTTTGTGCTTTCCTATGTCGGTCCGGTCAGTACCTGTGCTGCGGCATTGCGCAAACAGACAGTCGATATCGGCATAACTGAACTCGTGATCTGTCCCGATACAGTCGGGGAAAATTCCTACGAGCGGACCATGGAAGGACTGCGAATATTCGCCCGGCAGGTGATGCCGCAGTTGAAAGCCTTATAGGTACTCATCGTTGCACATACCTGAAAACCGGCCGGTTCAACACCACCAGCATTAAGCCCAACGCCCCCAGGGTCAGCGTACCCGCAAACCACCCGACCGCCTCATATCCTGATTGCGCGGCCAATACCCCGGCTATGATTGGACCGAGTACCAGGCCGAACGATACGACGGGTGCGGACAGGGTGGTCCATGCGCCGGATGTGTCTATTTCGGCCAGGGCGCCAAGGAAATAGGGATAGAGAAACAGGATGGTAAAGTTCAGAGGTAACAGACAAATAACATAAGTCTGCATACTGGATGCGTGGGTGAGCCCGATAATAGAACCTGCGAGAAGTAAAAGTCCTGCACTGAAGGGCAGAATACGGCCATAGCGGACATGCACCAGAATGGCAAGGACCGGCCCTGCGAGCCCGAGACCTGTCCCGACGCCTAGCAACAACCCGATCGTTGTTGGTGAGAGACCTATCCGGTCACCCATACGTTCGCTGAATAACCAGACACTTAGGTCTGCCAGGGAAAATAACAGGAATGCCAGCAGGATCAGGATTCCCAGCGGCAGATGTGGAAACCTGGTGGGCGAAGATATCCGTTTATCAGGCTTTTCTGCAACCGCGTGTTCCGGTAGAAAACTCAGAAAATAGCCCGCGAGCAGTACCACGGCAAGGACCAGGCACATGCCGGCGCGGTAATCCCAATGTACCGTCAATTGGGGTATCGTACTCACCAGAAGCATCGTGGCCAAACTGATGGCCAGTTGCGCTACACCAAAGACGCGTTCTGAATTGGAAGCCGTTGCGCCCGCTGAGTTCGCAGCGCCCAGCACCAGTCCCTCGCCGAGCCCGATGACGAAGCGCGCAAGGGCAAACTGCCAGAGCTGCATGGAAGCCAAGGCAACCAGATATCCTGCGGTAATAGCCAAAAGACCGAAAAGTGAGAAACGTCGAATATTCAGTACGGTACCCTTTCCGGCAAACCAGACAGAAGCAATGGCAAGAGCCAGCATTTCCAGGCCGAACAACGCGCCAATTCCGGCCTCCGTCAGGTTAAACCGCTCCATGAGCGGGCCGACGAGGACAACAAAACTGTATAGTCCTGCGTAGCCCGCGACGTAGCCCGCGGCTACGCCGGCAGTCGGTCGTGAGTGAGAATATTCCATGCGTGAACCTTGCCCTTGAGGTAGTTTGGCTATCATTCTAGTCGAATTGCCCGGATAATTTGCGAAATTCGTTTTTCGGTGTTAGTATTTGTACGGAAGTAGTAGACGCGTGTGTTCTGGATTCCATTTATCGCGTACACATGGCGGCTATCCTGTAAGGAACGTTGAAGAAATCGCCATCTGAGGGGGAATTGATGAAAAAATCATCGAAATCTCGCGCTTCCCGAAAGGGTTCCCGCGTCTCTGAATCTGCTCGGTTTATCCTCACACCTCTGGCCGCCGGGATCCTGACGGCAACCCAGGCCCCTGCCCAGGAGTTGGAGGAGATTATGGTCACCGCGACACGCCGGGCGCAGACGGTACTGGATATCCCCTACAACATCTCCGCCTTCAGCGAAGAGGATCTCAAGAGGGCGAGAACAGCGACGCTGAGCGACCTGACCCGCCTGGTATCCGGGCTGTTTACCATCGACCAGGGCCCCGGGGTTCGCGGCGCGAACAATAACTTCGTGCTGAGGGGCCTCAATGCCCAGTCGGGCACGAACCAGCAGGATTTTCCACACCTTTCGGATCCCACGGTATCTACGTATCTTGGGGAAACCCCGGTCTTTTTTCCTATGTCCATCAAGGATATAGAGCGTGTGGAAGTGTTGCGCGGGCCGCAGGGAACCCTGTATGGAGCCAGTTCTGCAGGGGGGACCATTCGGTTTATCCCGAACCGGCCTGATGCCGGCGCTTTTACCGTGGACGCGTCGTCTGATATTTCCATTACCGATGCGTCCGATGAGGTAAGCTATGGTTTCGACGCCGTTGTCAATGTGCCATTGGTTACGGACCGCATGGCGTTGCGCATAGCCGCCGGCTATGAGGAGCTGGGCGGTTTTATCGACGGCAACGGCCTTGTTGCCACCGAGGGCGGTGGCGGTAGTCCCGGCGAATTCCCGGGCAGGCCGACACCGAGGGTGGCGGATGATCTGGCCAGTGGCTTTGTGATCGATCCAAGGAAAGACACCAATGACTACGATAACTGGTACGCACGGGTATCTGTTCTCTGGCAACCTAACGATAGTTTGGAAGCGCTACTCTCCTACCATCACGAGGAGAGCAGCCAGGATGACCTGCAGGGAGTAAATCAGGGGTTTACCGGGTGCTTCTGTGACAACAGTGTTCCACAGTTCCCCGGTTCTTTCTTCGAAAACATTGCCGGCATCCCCGGCGGAGCCTATCCGGACGGAGCGACCACGTTCCCCGGTAATGACGGTGATTATGCCCATAACAAGGTAGCGCCCTCGCCCTACGAGGATGAGACGGATGTCGTATCCGCAGAGATTAATGTCAATTTCGGGTTTGCCACGTTTACTTCGGCGACGTCGTATTTCGATACGGAGACCGATTACCTTCGTGTCGACAACGGCTTTTACGAAATCGTTCCCAGTCCGGACAATATCAATCTTGCTTACCTGTACGGTTACTATCCCCGCCTCATGGGTCTCGACAGGGATGTGCTCAGCAAGGATGGGTTTTCCCAGGAGGTGCGTCTGGCCTCCGACTGGGACAAGCGCCTTGATTTTGTAATCGGCGCCTATTACCAGGATACGGATTTCGAATGGTTCCTGGATGCGGAATTTCCCGGTTTTAATGAATTTGACCAGGAAATTCTGGGAGGATACGGCTTCAACCCGCAATTACCCAACAAGGTTTTTGCTATTGATTTTGACACCACGTTTGAAAATTTCGCGGTATTCGGTGAGATTACCTATAGAATCACCGACCAGTGGCAGGTGACCGGCGGGATTCGCGCATTCTGGCAGGACTTCGAAGCGAACCTGATACAGACGGTGCCCTTCTGCGGGCCATACTGCGCAAATGACGGTGAAGATTTACTGGGCACTACCGCAGTCGGGCCGATCGGATCAGACTTTGAGGACCAGTTGTTCAAGGTCAACACCTCCTATGACATCAGCGATGCAATGATGGTGTACTTTACCTGGGCGGAAGGATTCCGTCGCGGTGGCGCAAATCCCTTCCCCACAGGCGGTTTTTATGCCTCTCTTCCAGAATTTCTCACCTATGACCCGGATCAGGTAACCAATTACGAAGCCGGAATCAAGGGCAGACTTGCGGATAACGTGACTTATTCACTGGCCGGTTATTACATAGACTGGAATAAGTTTCAGTTCGATGAAACAACACCCGCAGGGCAACTGGGTGTGTTCAACGGTTCGGAGGCCCGCTCCATAGGAGTCGAACTGGAAGCCAACGGCAGAATAACGGAACAACTCCATTTCAACCTTGGCTACAGCTACACGGATGCCGAGATAACTGAAGACTTTGTAATTCGGGACCTCGAGGCTTTTGGTGGGGTGTTCACCAATACCATCGAAGATTCCATAGCGGCATATGATGGCGATAACCTGCCCAATGTTCCCAAACACTCCTTCTCAGGCGGACTGGATTTCGAACAGCCACTCATGAACAACTGGTTTCTGAACTGGCATGTCGATACCAGCTTCCGGAGCAAATCACAATCAACTTTTAACCGGGAGGTCCTGCACGGCAGAAACTACTTTGAACCGGATTCATTTTTTATCTGGAATGCGTCGGTCACCCTGGATACCGGCAAATGGAGTGCGAGCATCTACGGCCGGAATCTTTTCAGCGAAGAGGGTATTACCGGGGGCACACCACCAGGATTTTCCGGCAACCGGAGCGCCTATGAGTACGTGACCCGGCCCCGGACGATTGGTTTGGCAGTAAGCTACAGTTACAACTAACAGGTTTGACACGGCTCTGCCCGTTTATGGAAATCCAGGTTGTTTCGCATAAGGAGCGGCCGGAATTCTCCGGCAGACTCAGCGAACTGGAAGGGGAATCATTTCCAGAGTTCCTGTTGCATGACGGATTCGATGAATGCCGTCCGCATCTGCTTGGCGAATTTGCCCGTTATCAGCTTTATATCGTTGACAATGTCGGTGGAAACCTATTAGGCGCAGCCAACGCACTGCCGTACTTCAGGCAGGCTGATGAGCCCCTGCCGAAGTTCCAGCAGTTATTGACCACGGCACCCGAACAGTTCCGGCAGGGCATTGTGCCCAACGTTCTGTGCCCGGTACAGGCCATGGTGATCGATGACGCACGGGGCAGCGGAGTCTCCGACCGCATCATCTCCGCTTATAAGGATCTGGCTTCAGCGGACAGCCTTAAAGCAATCTGTGTCCCGGTCAGACCCACACTTAAACCCCTTTATCCCCTGGCGCCGATAGAGCGCTACGTAACCTGGACACGGGAGAATGGCGAGAAATTCGATCCGTGGCTGCGCATGCAGGAGCGCACCGGCGCAGAGTTTACGGAAATCGCCTGCGATTCAACCGTTATTACGGCTCCGGTTTCCGACTGGGAAGCCTGGACCGGGATGAGATTCCCCGAAAATGGCGAATACGTTATCCAGGGGGGACACGTGCCGCTGGTCATCGACTGCGAAAACGATACGGGAAGATACTCGGAACCCCACGTCTGGTATACCTACCAGCTCGGTTAAGCAGACACGGGAAACACCTGGGGTCAGGACATTTGGGGTCAGAGTAAAAATACCCGGGACTGAACCGGCAACGCCTACCTGAAAGAGTGTATTTTTACTCTGACCCCAAATGTCTTACTCTGAGCCCGTATGACCATCGAACCATTCAGCTTTGACCCGTTCGACACGGACATGGATGAAGACAAACGTTTCGCAATCTACCGGCAAGCCCGGGACGAGCAGCCTGTCATGTTGCACGAAGGTCCGCGCCGGATCTGGTCCGTGTTTCGTTACGAAGATATTTTCCGAATTGTCCACGACCACGAAATGTTTCCATCGGTCCCGGAATTCAAAGGCAGTTTTGCGGTGCTGTTTGATGATCCACCACAGCACACCCGCCTGCGCAAGGTGGTGGATGAGACGTTCAGCCGGCGCGGGGTTGAACAACTGCGGGCACGTATAGCGGCGATTGTTGAAGAACTCCTGCGTACTGCTATAGAAGCCGGTGAGGCTGACTTCTACACCCGGGTAGCGGAATCATTGTTTAGTCGTATCATCAGCGAAATCCTGGGATTGCCCGGAAGTAATCAGGATACATTTCACCGGTGGTCGGAGGAGATCGTGAAGGTTGATGAATTACATCTGTTCACGGATCCTGATCCCAAGAAAAAATGGGACCTGGTGTTGCAGCCTCTGTACCGGGAAGTCGGTGAATTTCTCACGCCGGCACTTGAACAGCGGCGCCGGGTCTCGACGGAGGACCTGCTGGGCATACTCGTGCAGAACACCCATGCCGGGGCAATGCTTACCCGGGAAGAATTGTATGAATTAGCCATAATGGTCGTGGTCGGCGGACAGGAGGCAGCGCCGCTGTTACTCGCCAATGCAATCCTGTTGCTGGATAAATATCCTGCACAGCAATCGCTTTTGCGGTCCGATCCGGACCTGGTTTCCGGCGCCGTCGAGGAGGTGCTGCGCTTCAGACCTTCATTCCGTAACGTGGAGCGTTACGTGGCTGCTGATACGCAACTGCATGGCGTTACCCTGAAGAAAGGTGACGTTCTGACGTGCTGGCTGGACTCGGCTAACCGGGACGAACGAAAATTCAGGCGGGCGGAACAATTCGATATCACTCGCAAGAATAATTCACATCTTGCTTTCAATCGCGGCATACATATGTGTCTTGGCATATTCCTGTCCCGGGTCCTTGCACAGGAAACCTTGAAGATGTTGATACGCCTGACAGCTTCGTTCGAAGTCAGCGGAACACCGGTTCCTTTTCCGGCACCCAGCCTCAACGGCCCGCAAAACCTTCCTGTAAAACTGATAGCAGCTTAACCTGCTCAACATCAGTGAAATAATGTTCAGGCCATGACACAGGCACAAACTGCAGAACAATTAGAGCGTATCGTCAATGATGCAATTCAGCATGGCCGGTTTGATGCTGCAATTGCGCAAAGCCGGGAACTGACAGAGATCGACCCAGGCAATCCTCTCGGATGGTTTTTATTGGGTCGGGCAACCCGGCTGAGCGGGGAGCTTAAAAAAGCATCCGCATTCCAAGAGAAAGCCGTCAGCCTTGATGCGGGCAATACCCAGTCATTACTGGAACTGGCTTCCTGCTATTTTGGCCGCGGCCTGTCGGCAAAAAGCCTTGAAGTGCTTGATCGGATGGAAAAATTGGAACCGGATGATGCAACCACGTCAGGGCGGGCTGCGATGTTATACAACCGATTGGGGGAACACTCAAAACCCCTCGCTTTGTTTCAAAATGCGCTAATCAAGGAACCCAATACGGCCGGGTTACATTTTAATCTGGCGGAAACACTGCGTTTCAATGGTGAATTTGGCAAGGCAGATGCGGAGTATAATGCCGCGCTTCGATGTGATGAGCATTGCTATGAGGCGTATTATGAACTGGCAAATTTGCATACCTACACCAGGGAAACCAATCACACCAGGAAAATTGAGACCCTGTTGAATAGTGGAGTACGCTCCAGGCGCGGTGCTGCAAAGCTGCTGTACGCCCTGGCAAAGGAATACGAAGATTTCGGTGAGCATAAACGCGCGTTTATCAATATGGTGCGTGCCGGGGAGTTGCTGGCCCAAATCAATAAGTATGATGTGAAAGCCGATGCCGGGTTCTTTAAGGAAATGTCTGATACCTATTCAAAGGAATACGTCGACGCAAATGCTGTCACCGGTGGATTTGAAAGCCAAACCCCGATTTTTATTACAGGCATGCCCCGTACCGGCACAACACTCGTCGAACGTATTCTGGGCAGCCATAGTAAAGTATATCCAGTCGGGGAACACCTGGGCCTTGTTACACAATTGCATGAACTTATCCCGGAGGCTGAATATGCATCAGGGGGACTGGTCTTTCTCAGTAACAACCTTATCAGACAATCAATACGGCTCGATCATAAGCAACTGGGGCTGAAATATATTGAATCTTTACACGGGCGTATTAAAAATCATCCGTATTTTACAGACAAGCTACCCATCAACTTTTATTACATTGGCCTCATTCGGCAGGCACTTCCAAACGCGAAGATTATTCACGTGACGCGCAATCCAATGGATACGTGTATCAGTAATTTCAAACAATATTTTACTGAAGGCGCGTACCTGTTTTCGTACAGTTTAGAGGATTTGAGCGCCTACTATATGGCTTATCGCCGTCTTATGGATCACTGGCACAATGTGCATCCCGGGGTGATTCTTGACGTGAGCTACGAGGATCTTGTGAATGATATTGAAGGCGAATCCAAACGTATGTTGAATTATTGCGGCCTGGATTTCGAACCGGAATGCCTCAGGTTCTACGAGAACAAAACGCCAACAACCTCTCGCAGCGCGCGCCAGGTGCGCGAGGCTGTCTACACTTCGTCCGCCAGTGGCTGGAAGCGTTATGAAAAATATGTCCGGCCGTTGGTTGCCCACTTCCAAGCGAATGGAATTCCTGTCGATAGATAGTACGGTCGTCAAGCGGCTTCGAATATATTAGTATGCCGGCTATGGTTGACGACATATACGCCAGGACTATCAAGATGTTCGGTTCCCGTCCCGAGCCTGCGTTTGAAACCGCGGCTGAACTCAAGGCTGTCTGGGGCCGGGAGTGGGGCTGTGATACCGACGTGGGGAAATTGAAAACGGTATTGATGCACCGGCCCGGTTCCGAATTCGATATTATCGATACAACCAAACGCCTAGAACGTATCGGCTCTTACGGCGATATCGAGGAAGGCTGGTATTTCCAGAGTGACACCATTCCTGACCTGCCGTCGATGCAGGCCGACCACGACGGCCTGGTACGGGTCCTGAAGGAAGAGGGTGTTGAGGTAATTATGCTGGAAGGTGATATCGGCGGCCGCTTCAAATCCTGTTATACGCGTGATTCCTCCATTGCCGTCAAGGGCGGCGCCATAGTTTCGCGGCTTGCGCCGAAGATGCGCCGGGGAGAGGAGTTGCCTGTCACCCGGACCCTGGCGAGACATGGCGTACCTATATTGCATACGATAAATGGAACCGGGATGCTGGAAGGAGGAAGTTTTGCCTGGTTGAATTCCGGAACAGCCGTGGTCGGACGTTCAATCCGTGTGAACAATGCCGCTATCGAACAACTGGAAAATACCCTGAAACACCAGGGAGTAGAGTTGATAGTGACCGACCTGTGCGGCTATTCCATCCATATTGATCTGTATTTTCTCATGATCGATGTCAACCTGGCTCTTGTGAATGCCGCCAACCTGGCATACGAATTTCTGCAGCAATTAAAGCAGATGAACATCGATACCGTTGAAATCACGCCGGATGATGACCCATGGGTTATGAATGGACTGGCTGTTGCGCCCGGCCGCGTTATCATGTCTCCCGGATTGTCTGCCGGGACCCGCGCAGAACTGGAACGGCGTAATATTGAGATAATTGAGATTCCCTACGGCAACATGCAGAAAAACGGTGGCAGCATACACTGTTCCACCTGCCCGCTTATGCGCGAACCGGTGGATTAACAGATAGCCTGACAGTGGGGGGAACAGATAATTTCCTATACATCTGACAGCAAGGGAACAACAGGCGGCGCCAAGTTTTCCGGAATTGCCAGTTTTTTCGGATTGCCTCAGGCTGCCGGCCTTACCGGTATCGATATAGGACTGGCTGGCGTTCCGTTCGATATGGGGGTGACGAACAGGGCAGGGGCCAGGCATGGGCCCAGGGAAATCCGTAACCAGTCCACACTGATCCGCCACTATAACCAGTTGCAGGATATCGCGCCGGCAGAACTGTGTAACATCGCAGATCTTGGTGATTGCCCCCTCAAACACCTGTATCACCTGGAGCAAGGCCATGCTGATATCCAGTCTTTTTACGAGGAGGTTCACGAGGCCGGTATTATTCCCTTGACTGCAGGAGGCGATCATTCCATCACCTTGCCGATATTCAGGGCGCTGGGCAAAGGCCGGCCGTTGGGAATGGTCCATTTTGATGCGCATTGCGATACCGCGGACGATGTTGCGGATTCGAAGTTCCATCACGGAGCGCCGTTTAAAATAGCCGTGGAAGAGGGACTGCTGGATCCATTGCGCACCATCCAGATTGGCATTCGGGGGTCATTGAGTGAAAGAGGGACCTGGCAGTTCAGCCACGACAGCGGAATGCGGGTTGTCTACATGGATGAATTCTACGATAAGGGGTACAAAGCCATTATGGAAGAGGCAAGGGAGATAGTTGGAAACGGTCTTACATATATCAGTTTTGATGTGGATGGTCTGGACCCGGTCTATACGCCGGGAACGGGGACACCGGAGATTGGAGGGTTTACAACCCATGAAGCCCAGATGATGCTACGTTCGCTACGCGGACTGAATCTGGTTGGCGCTGACGTGGTCGAAGTTGCACCGCCTTTTGACCCGAGCGGTAACACGGCACTGGTAGGGGCAAGCATGATGTTTGAAATCCTGTGTCTCCTGGCTGATGCCGTTGCTTCCCCCAAGTAGAGAGAATTCAACTTTGGCTGCAGACAAAGAAGTTCTTGACCAGTTACTGGAATCAGTACGGCGTTATGTAAGACAGCGATTGCTGCCGATTGAACAGCAGGTTGACCGGGAAGACCGGATCCCCGAAGAAATCATCGAGGAAATGAGGGAGATGGGCCTGTTCGGTCTCTCCATACCTGAGGAATACGGCGGTCTGGGCCTGTCGATGTCTGAAGAAACGCTTGTCGCCCAGGAACTGGGATACACTTCGCCGGCATTCCGCACGGTAATAGCCACCAACATAGGAATAGGTTCACAGGGAATTGTCATGGATGGTACCGAAGAGCAAAAAAAACATTACCTGCCGAAACTGGCTACAGGTGAGTTAATCGGTTCTTTTGCACTAACTGAGCCGGATGCAGGTTCCGATGCGGGTTCCCTGAAGACCAGCGCCCGGCTTGAAGGTGACCGCTATGTGCTTAATGGGACCAAGAGGTTCATCACCAACGCTCCCCGTGCCGGCGTATTCACACTCATGGCCAGAACCGGCAGCCGTGAAGATAAAACACGCGGCATCTCGGCGTTCCTGGTCGATGCCGAATTGTCCGGGATCGAACTGGGAAAACTGGAACGCAAGATGGGACTCAGGGGGTCCGATGTTTGTGACATTGTGCTCACCGATGTAAAAGTCCCCAGGACAGCCCTGATAGGCGGTGTCGAAGGTAACGGCTTTTCAACGGCGATGAAGGTTCTGGATCGCGGCCGCCTGCATATCAGCGCAGTATCGGTAGGGGCTGCTAATCGGTTGATTGATGACAGTGTGAAGTATGCCGGGGAACGCCGGCAATTCGGTACCGAGATTGGCAACTTCCAGTTAATACAGGCACTTCTGGCTGACAGCCGGACGGAATACTACGCCGGCAAGTGCATGGTGGAAACAACGGCCCGGCGTTACACCCGCGGCGAACAGGTTACGGAGGAAGTGGCATGTTGCAAGTTGTTCTGTACCGAGATGGTAAACAGGGTGGCGGACCGCGCGGTACAGATATTCGGCGGGTCGGGCTATATCGCGGATTATAATGTGGAACGGTTTTACCGTGATGTACGCCTGTTCAGGTTATATGAAGGCACTTCGCAGATACAACAGCTAATCATTGCCAGAAGCATGTTGAGGAACCTCTGATATTCAGTTATAAGACTGTCCATGCCGACTACTGAACATAAAGATCACCGTAACCAGATCTATGCCCGGTTACCCGAGGTCGGTGAAAAAGACCGTCTGCTCGCCGAGGCGATCGGCGCGCAGATCCGGGAATTCCGCAAGCAATTGAAAATGACTGTCGTGGAAGTCTCAAAGCAGTCAGGTTTATCCCAGGGAATGCTGTCAAAAATTGAACGGGGTGTGACATCTCCATCGCTCAGTACCTTGTCAGCTATTGCCGGGGCATTAAACGTGCCGGTTACCGCTTTTTTCAGGAAGTACGAAGAGCAACGGGATTGCAGTTACGTGAGAGACGGGGAGGGGCTTGTAATTGAGAGACGGGGATCGCGGGCCGGACACCAGTACCGCTTGCTGGGACATAACATCAGTAACCGGATCAACACGGAACCTTACCTGATTACACTGACCGACGAGTCAGAGGTGTTTCCCCTGTTCCAGCACCAGGGAGTAGAGTTCATCTACCTGCTGGAAGGAGAAGTGTTATACCGGCATGCCAACCAGACCTATCTTCTCCGCCCCGGCGACTCCCTGTTCTTTGACGCTGAGGCCCCCCATGGGCCGGAGAAACTCATCAGCTTGCCAATCCGTATGATTGCAGTACTTTCCCGGTCGGGCGTGGAAGAATAATATTCATATTTATAATAAAATATTCTTGATATTACCGTTTACTTGGTAATATTCTTATCCTGTTATCGACCTGCAGGAATATTGTCATAGCTTATGTGTGGAATAGTCGGCCTGTTCAGTAAATCCCCAGCCATTGAAAACCACCTGGGCGAACTGGTGTCGCGCATGCTGATCGAGATGAGCGAGAGAGGCCCGGACAGTACCGGCATCGCCGTATATCGTGACCAGGCCCCCGGCACAATGACCAAGGTTACCCTGCTCAGCCGCGCGCTCGAGTTTGACTGGGAGACTATGGCTGGTGAGATAAACCGGGTTTTCCCCGGCCACAACCGCGTCGTACCCATGGAAAACCATGCCGTGGTGACAACTGCAGCGAGACCGGCGCGATTGCGGGAGTGGATCGCCCGTGAATACCCGGAGTTGCATGTGAACAGCACAGGCGCCGCTATCGAGATATACAAGGAAAAGGGACTGCCGTCCGATGTAATAAAACGATTCGGGGTTGCGCAGATGCAGGGCACCCATGCCCTGGGGCATACGCGCATGGCTACGGAGAGCGCAGTAACCACCGAACACTCGCATCCTTTTTCGACCGGTGAAGACCTGTGCCTGGTCCATAACGGCTCTCTCTCCAACCACAACCGCTTACGCGGGTTTCTCAAAAGACGGGGTATCGAGTTCAATACGGACAACGACAGTGAGGTGGCTGCCGGTTACCTGACCTGGCGGTTGAGGGAGGGTATGTCGCTCGATGAGGCATTGCAGGCGGCATTGCATGACCTGGACGGATTTTTTACCTTTGCCATAGGTACGGGTAACGGTTTTGCGGTATTGCGCGACCCGATTGCCTGCAAGCCTGCCGTTATGGCGGAGACAGCCGATTGGGTGGCAATGGCGTCCGAGTACAGGGCCATTGCGGTATTACCCGGCGCCGACCGGGCAGAACGCTGGGAACCGGAACCGGCAAAGGTTTACAGCTGGAGTCACTGACGGCCATGCACAGGTTTGACCTGGATAAAAACAGTGTCAGGGAACTGAACCAGGCACTGCACGAACATAACGGCAGTAAGGAAAACTCCACGTGGATGGTGACCAATCCCAAGGGGAAACATGCCGTTGCCGTCGGCATAGACGCGCCGCTGGAGGTCACGATAAACGGGCATGTCGGCTATTACTGTGCCGGCATGAACAAGCAGGGAAGAGTCGTCATAGACGGCAATGCCGGGCCGGGTGTTGCGGAAAACATGATGTCGGGACTGGTGCGGGTGACCGGTAGCGCTTCGCAGTACGCCGGCGCCACTGCCCATGGCGGCCTGCTGGTCATCGAAGGCAATGCCAGCTCCCGTTGCGGCATCTCCATGAAGGGGATTGATATTGTTGTCAGGGGCTCCGTCGGCCAAATGAGCGCATTCATGGCCCAGAAAGGGCGCCTGGTCATCTGCGGCGATGCCGGGAATGCCCTGGGTGATTCGCTGTACGAGGCGCGCATCTACGTGAAAGGGGATGTCGCCGGGCTGGGGGCGGATTGTGTTGAAAAGCCGATGACGGCGGAGCATGAGCAGGAATTGAGCGAATTACTGGAACAGGCGGGCGTTACCGGGATAACAGTGGCCGATTTCCGCCGCTACGGCTCGGCCCGCAAGCTCTATAATTTCGATATCGATAATGTGGATGCTTATTGATGGCTGAAAAAAATAATATGGATTGGCTGCGCGAATCCGCGACGTTTCCGCGGCCGGTTATCGCCGAGATCCAGCGCGCCGCGCGTACCGGGATATACGACATACGGGGGTTCGGCGCCAAGCGGCAGTTGCCGACGTTTGACGACCTGGTGTTTCTCGGCGCCAGCATGTCGCGTTACCCCCTGGAGGGCTACCGGGAACGTTGTGATACCCGGGTGACGCTGGGCACGCGTTATGCAACAAAACCGATTGAACTGAAAATACCCGTCACCATAGCCGGCATGAGTTTCGGCGCGCTGTCGGCGCCGGCGAAAGAGGCATTGGGGCGGGGCGCAACCGAGGTCGGCACCAGCACCACCACCGGTGACGGCGGCATGACCCCGGAAGAACGGGAGCATTCCAGGCTGCTGGTCTACCAGTTGCTGCCTTCGCGCTACGGCATGAACCCGGATGACCTGCGCAAGGCCGACGCTATCGAGGTGGTGGTGGGGCAGGGCGCCAAACCCGGCGGCGGCGGGATGTTGCTGGGCCAGAAGATCAGCGCCCGGGTTGCGGAGATGCGGGACCTGCCGGAGGGGATTGACCAGCGCAGCGCCTGCCGTCACCCGGACTGGACCGGGCCCGATGACCTGGAGATCAAGATCCGTGAGTTGCGCGAGATCACTGACTGGGAAAAACCCGTATTCATTAAAATCGGGGCTGCCCGGACCTATTTCGACACGGCGCTGGCGGTCAAGGCCGGCGCGGACGTTATCGTGGTTGACGGGATGCAGGGCGGTACCGCGGCGACCCAGGATGTTTTCATCGAACACGTGGGCATACCCACGCTGCCGGCAGTCAGGCAGGCCGTGGAAGCCCTGCAGGAACTGGACATGCACCGCAAAGTCCAGTTGATCGTATCCGGGGGGATACGCAGCGGCGCCGACGTTGCCAAGGCGCTGGCCTTGGGCGCCGATGCGGTATCCATAGGGGTTGCAGCCCTGATCGCCCTGGGTGACAACAGTCCGGAACATGAGGAGGAATACCGCAAACTGGGTACCGCCCCCGGCTATTACGATGACTACCAGGACGGCCGGGACCCTGCCGGGATTTCAACGCAAAGCGATGAACTCGCAGCCAGGTTCGACCCGGTCAAGGGCGGTCGCCGGCTGGCCAATTACCTGCGGGTATTGACGCTGGAGACCCAGACCCTGGCGCGGGCCTGCGGCAAAAACCACGTGCACAACCTGGAACCCGAGGATTTGGCCGCGTTGACGATTGAAGCCGCGGCTATGGCCGGGGTGCCCCTTGCGGGCACCGACTGGGTCCCCGGTCACAACAAGATTTGAATCTGCAGTTCAATATGTGAAACCGTGATATTCAGTAGTTAACCGGGAGGACACCAACATGACAATCGACCTGGCAAAAGTTGCCGAAGAGAAGGGTATCAAGTATTTCCTGATCAGTTTCGTCGACCTGTTCGGCACGTTGCGTTCGAAACTGGTACCGGCGCGCGCGATCGCCGGCATGCAGGCAGACGGCGCCGGCTTTGCCGGTTTCGCCGCCAGGCTGGACATGACCCCGGCGGATCCGGATATGTTCGGCATCCCCGATCCGGACAGCCTGATCCAGTTGCCGTGGAACAGGGAAGTAGGCTGGCTGGCGTCAGACCTGTGGATGAACGGCAAGGAAGTGGAAGCCTCGCCGCGTGTCGTCCTGAAACGGCAACTGGCGCAGGCTGAACAGGCAGGCTACTACATGAAGACCGGGGTCGAATGCGAATATTTCCTGATCAACCAGGAAGGCACGGCCATTTCCGACCCGGCCGATATACAGAGCAAGCCCTGTTATGACCAGCAGGCGCTGATGCGCCGTTATCCGGTAATAAAGGCCATATGCGACTGTATGCTGGAACTGGGCTGGGGTCCGTACCAGAACGACCACGAGGATGCGAACGGCCAGTTTGAAATGAACTGGGATTATGCCGATTCCCTGACGACGGCAGACCGGCACGTCTTTTTCAAGTACATGGTCAAGACCATAGCGGAGCAGCACGGCTACCGCGCGACGTTCATGCCGAAACCTTTTGCCGACCTCACCGGCAACGGCTGCCATACCCACGTCTCGGTGTGGGATGCGGCGGGTCACGACAACCTGTTTCTGGATGAAAACGATGACCTGGGCCTGTCCGGGCTGGCCTACCGGTTCCTGGGCGGCGTCATGCACAATGCCACTGCACTCTGTGCGCTGTTCAACCCGACCGTCAACAGCTACAAGCGTATCGATGCGCCGCGCACCCTGTCCGGGGCAAGCTGGTCGCCTAGCTCGGTTACCTACACCGGGAACAACCGCACCCACATGATCCGGATTCCGGACCCGGGCCGGTTCGAACTGCGCCTCATGGACGGGTCCACCAACCCGTACCTGTCTCAGGCCGGCATACTGGCCGCCGGGCTGGACGGGGTAAATAACGAGCGCGACCCGGGCAAACCATTGCATATCGACATGTACGCGGAGGGCCACAAGGTGAAATCCGCGCGCAAATTACCGGCAACCCTGCTGGATGCCCTGCGCCTGCTGGAAAAGAGCAAGGTGTTGCGCGGCGCTATGGGTGGCGAGTTTATCGATTCCTATATCAAGCTGAAAATGCAGGAGTGGGGGGAGTACACCGCGCACCTCAGCGACTGGGAACGCAGGAATACGCTGGATTGCTGAACAACGCCGGACCTGAAGTTTTCATTTAAAGAATGCCTGATGCCAGATAATGGTAACCGTTTCCGCGGCAACGTTAAAGCTGGAATACCACTCTACCTGGCTTGCTGAATAGCACTGGCAAGAACTTGCGGACTTTGAAATAATCATAGCTTCTACCGAACATTATCGATTAAAACGACCGGAACATGACCGTAAGCAATCCAACTGAAAGGGCGGACGTTCACAGTTTCTTTGACGACGAGACCTGCACGTTCAGTTACGTGGTTGTCGACGGGCAAACGGGGGAGTGCGCCGTCATCGATTCGGTGGCCGGGTTCGATTATGTTTCCGGCCGTACCAACATGGCCTCGGCAGACAGGATTATCGCCTTTGTCAGGGAACGCGGTTATGCCGTCAAATGGCTTCTTGAAACGCATATCCATGCCGATCATTTGTCGGGAGCGCCCTATATCAAGAAACGTCTGGGCGGTACTATCGGTATCGGCCAGAACATAGTGGAGGTTCAGAGAAATTTTTACCATATCTTTAATACGGAAGATGATTTCGAATGTGACGGCCACGATTTTGACTACCTGTTTCGCGCCGGTGAACGTCTGAGTATCGGACAACTGGCCGGCAAGGTTCTGCACACCCCCGGCCATACGCCGGCCTGCATGTCTTACCTCGTCGGCGATGCTCTGTTTGTCGGAGATACCGTCTTCATGCCCGACGTGGGCACGGCAAGGTGCGATTTCCCGGGTGGAAATGCAAAAATGTTATACCGCTCGATCAGGGAACTGCTCAGCCTGCCTGGTGATACGCGCCTGTTTGTCTGTCACGATTATCCTCCGCCTGGCCGTTCACCGGCATGTGAAACGACGATTGCCGCGCAACGCGCCGGGAACATACATATCAGTGATGAGACAACCGAGGATGAATTTGTACACATGCGGCATAACCGGGACAAGACACTGGATATGCCGGTGCTGTTGATACCTTCCATACAGGTCAACATGCGGGCAGGCCGCCTGCCGGAAGTAGAGCGGAACGGCGCTCGCTATATCAGGATTCCGATCGATATGTTTTAACGAATTTACCCCTTACGCTCAACAACAAAATCAGCAATGTTACAAGACGATGTCCTATCTGCAAGTGTCTCGAGAGCCGGGGTGACAAGTGCTCAACATACGGCTTGCCTCTTTTGACCAGGCATCAAGATCTGCCATAGCTGGGTTAAGTTTCATCTTACAGGGCCAAAACCAGCTTCAATCCTGCGTCCATGGCGGCAATGTTTCGGACAGACAATATACCAACTCGCTCAGTCAGGAAGGATTTATCCACGGTCATAACCTGTGACAGCTTGAGCACGGAGTCTCTGGGCAGCCCGGACTCATACCGGTCCAGCAGTACATTACCCGGTGCAGCAGCCAGTCGTAAATTTGAAGTAATTATGGCGATGACTACAGTACTGATGCGGCTTTCATTAAACTGGTCGCTCTGAACAACTGCTATCGGTCGTCGATAGCCCGGCCCTGAACCTTGTGGAGCAGGGAGCGAGGCCCACCATATCTCGCCACGGCGCACTACCAGTCTTCCTTTGGCAACGAAGCCCATTGCATCTCGGCCAGGGCTTCGTCAACGCTGGATGACTCCTCGGTATAGACATTATCAAGAGCATCTTGCACCTTGTCATGCTTGTGCTCTTCAATGTAACTCTCAAGCGCATGGCGGTAAAGTTCACTTCTCGACATCCCCATGCGTTCGGCGAGTGATTCGGCCGTACAGAACAATGAGTCGGGTATGGATATTGCTGTCTTCATGCTTTGAGTATAACCCGAGTTATACCGACAGGCAAGAGTTAGCTGGTATTTCTCACCGTTATTGGATATAAGTTTGCTGCCAATGCCGGAAATATGTTAAATAAGCATTGACATTCGGTTATAACGTTCTCCATGCCAGATACTGAACAAAAAGACTACCCGAATCAGGCCTATGCCTGGTACGTCGTCGGTGTATTGACCGTCGCCTACATCTTTTCATTTATAGACCGGCAGATACTGAACCTGCTGGTCGAACCGATCCGGGAAGACCTGCAACTCTCGGATACGCAGATATCGCTGCTGCAGGGTATCGCCTTTGCCCTGTTCTACACCCTGATGGGCATTCCCATCGCCCGTCTTGCCGATGTCGCCAACCGGCGCTCCATCATTGCCGCCGGGGTGTTCCTGTGGAGCCTGATGACTGCCATGTGCGGGCTGACAAAAACATTCTGGCAGTTGTTTGCCGCGCGCATAGGGGTGGGAGTAGGGGAGGCCGCACTGTCGCCGCCGTCTTATTCGTTGTTCACCGACTACTTTCCTCCCGGCAAGGTCACCAGGGCCATTGCGGTCTTTACCGGCGGCAGTTTTCTCGGTGCGGGACTGGCGTATATCATCGGCGGCACCGTGGTCGATTACGTTGCTCGGCTTGACGTTGTTAGCGTTCCCGTTTTCGGGGAGTTGCGCGCATGGCAACTGGCATTTATTGTCGTCGGTTTGCCGGGGGTATTACTGGCGTTGCTGATAATGACACTGCGCGAGCCCGCACGCAGGGGTCTGCTCGGCGATCAGCAGGGATCGTCGCCGAAAGGTATTCCAATCAAGGATGTTATCGGATTTTTGCGCAATCACCGCCGTACCTACGGGCATCACCTGATCGGAGTTTCCATGTTCGTGATGCTCGCTTATGCGATCCTGGCCTGGACGCCGGCATTTTTTATCCGTAAATATGGCTGGACACCGGGGGAGGTCGGCCTGGTATACGGAAGCATGCTGCTCATCTTCGGTACTTCCGGCGTAGTCGGCGCGGGATGGATGGCGGATGCGTTGCGCCGGCGCGGGTATACGGACGCCAACCTCAGAGTCATCATGATCGGGGCGCTCTGTTCCGTTCCATTCGGCATAGCCGCGCACCTGGTCAACAATGTCTGGCTGGCATTGGCGCTCATGGCGCCGTTTACCTTCCTGTGGGGTCTGCCGCACGGGATAGCGCCTGCCGCGATACAGCCTGTTACACCCAACCAGATGCGGGCGCAGGTCTCGGCCCTCTACCTGCTGAGCGTCAACCTGATCGGGCTTGGGATTGGCCCGACCTTTGTTGCCTTGCTGACTGACTACGTATACGGAGATACTGCCCTGGTGGGTTATTCCCTTGCCACGGTAGTGGCGATCTCGGCGCCGTTATCTGCGCTCATCCTGTATACGGGACTAAAGTATTACCGTGCCAGCCTGGCGGAGGCAGAACGGGGGTGGCAGGAGTTGTAAATTAACAACACTGTTGATTATGTAGGACAATTTATTGACTTTCCAACTGAATAGTACTATTCTCTGATTAACAGAGAACCTATTCAGATGCATAACATGGCATTATCTGGCCAGTTCGTGTCTAGCTTGCTACTCATGATGTCATCCCATGTTGCCCGCACTGCCGATTCGCTAGTGCTGTCCTGGCGAAATAAAAACCCAATTCGGAATCATTTCTACGACTCTGGTGCCAACGAAGGCATCGGATTTACCTGATAGTTTTATTTGCGCTGTACAAGGGGGGGGTATCATGGCACACGTATTTCAACACCTGGTGTTAGTCAGCAGTCAGTATTTTCGTCTGGGTTTGTTCATTTTCGCAAATCTCAGTTTATTGGCCGCGATCCCAATGCATGCTGCACATGCACAGGCGACGGCAATCGAAGAAATTGTTGTAACCGCTCAATATCGGGAACAGCGGATACAGGATATTCCCATTTCGATGCAGGCCTTCAGTGGAGAAGACCTGTTGGGAATGCGAATCCACACGCCGAAGGACCTCGCGAGCATTGTTCCCGGCCTGTTCATGAATGAAAGTTCCCTGAACCAGACAGACCCGGAGTTTACCCTGCGCGGTATCGGCACCAACAGTAATTCAAGTAATCAGAATCCGACACTTCCACTTTACGTTGGCGGCGTCGCAGTCCCCTACAACGGCATGGTTGCTCATGCCTTGTTTGACATGGACAGGATCGAGGTTTTAAAAGGGCCGCAGGGTACCCTGTACGGCCGCAATACAACGGGTGGAGCAGTTAATTTTATCCCGCGCCGGCCGGGGTCTGAGTGGGGTGGTTATGTCAGCGCGTCGTATGGTAACCGTAACACTACCAACGTCGAGGGAGCGGTCGATATTCCGGTCGGTGAATCATTCGCCCTGAGGGTCGCAGGCGTGGTCGCGCTGGAAGATGGATGGCAGACCATAGATAACCGGCATCTCTTCGATAATCCCAGTCTTGGCAGCCATCGTCGCAACGGTGATATAGACCGCAATGCCTTTCGCATAAGTTCCCTCTGGCAGCCTACATCTGATTTTGAGGTGCTGACGGCAATCGATGCCGGTTGGGACGATTCCCAGGTAATAGCCATGAAACATGCCGGCAATACCATCCACACAGACCCGAATACTTTCTGCAGTTTTGCCGTCACTGGAGTACGGGATGAAAGCCAGTGTGCCTCCTTTGGCTATAATACTGCGAATGCCGTACATATCCCTGTCCACATCAGCGGTTACGACCTCACTGTACAAGGCCCAACGGACCGTGGTGTTCTGACCGTAGTAACTGATCCCAACCCGGATCCCAGAACTACTATCAAGGAGTTCGGGCTCGGCAGCAATATAGATGCTCAATCCATAGGCCTTGCCAATACGATTAACTGGACCCTCGAGCGTGTGACTCTCACTTCTGTTACCGGCTATCGGAATTTTCAGAGAACGACCGGTATCGGTCAGCAGGGCGGGCCGTTCAAAACGATAGGCGGAATTTCCAAGCAGAACATCAGCGTAGTCACCCAGGAACTCAGGATAGCTTCAGATGATTCATGGGGTGACTTCAATTGGGTCGTGGGCGCCTATTATTCGGAAGAGGAACAGTACGACCTGCTGGTGCCCGATCTCAGCGAGCACCATCTCTTTTCTACCATCTTTCACCACAACACGGAACAGCAGACCGACTCTGTGGCCGGCTTCGGCCAGGTCGAATGGGACATGACTGAGCAGATTCAGTTGGTTGCGGGCATTCGATACACCTCGGAGTCCAGAGACTTCCAACAAAACGGCCACCTGGTCGGGACCCCGCTTCCGTTGGTTACCGCTTACAACGGCACCATAGATGGTGACCAGGTGACCTGGAAAGCGGGTGTCAATTACAGGCCAAACGCGGATATGCTGGTCTATGCCAGCGTCGCCACCGGCTTCCGCGGGCAGAGTTTTCCCGGTTCCATCAGTTTTGGCGATCCGGACCAGTTTCAGCCCTTTGATGAAGAAAATATTATCGCGTATGAAGCGGGCTTCAAATCCCGGTTGCTGGACGGCAGGCTGAAATTCAATGCAGCTGCATATTATTATGACTGGGAGGATTTCCAGGCCTCTACCGGGGTCGACGTAAACGAGATTCGCCTGATCATACTGGGCAATGCCGGTGATGTTGAGATTTATGGTGTGGAGGCTGAACTGGTATGGTCGCCCACTGCTGAACTCTCATTTTACCTTGGCGCCAATTACGTTGACTCTGACATAGTAGCCGGTACCTACGAAGGAGACACTACCACCCGCACACCGGAAATTTCTCTGAATGGTATGCTGCGCTATGATTCGGAAAAAACTTACGGACCGTTTCAGCCTTTCGCTCAATTCGACTTCAGCTTTACGGACGATGTGGAATTCCAGTTGCCAAATCACCCGGGATCTTCGGGTTATTCGTACTGGCTTGCCAATGCATCAGTTGGCGCGAAACTCCCGGATCAGAATTGGGAGGTGTCATTCTGGATGCGGAATATCGGTGACAAGACATACCGGACCGAGGCTTTTGGCGCTGCTTCCACGTTTCTACCGGCAGGTATTCTGTACGGTTCACCCCAAACTTACGGTGCAAGTGTTTCCTACAGCTTCTGAGCCGCTACTTGTCAGTGTGCTGGCCGCGCTATGTAGCTGTTGCATTGGTCCGGCAGCAGCAGAAAATGGTGAAACTGCATGGTCACTGGAGCGCCTGTATAGCGACCCACCATTATTGGGAAGCCCTCCTGAGCAGTTCCACTGGTGCGGCGATAATCAGCACATTGCCTTCCTGTGGAATGAAAAAGGTGAGGCAACCCCCTCAATCTGGCTTTATTCAGCAGCGACCGGCAGTAAACAACCTGTTGTTCCTGGAATGCCCGCTGAGGCCGGCAAGTCTGTCATCAATGAAGCCAGGTGTCTTGCCGATGGACGAATAATATTTGCGGGGGATGGACGCCTTTACCTGGCCGCGAGTGATACTCGGCCGGTTATGCTGCAGGAACATGTATCGGGCATCAGCCAGCTATCCCTCTCTCCGGATCAACAGCTTCTTGCCTACCTGGTTGATGGACAACTCTGGATACGCAACCTTGGTGATGGAAAGGCGAAATCCCGGCGTCTGACAAGCACAGAACATGAAAGGGTGTTTATTGAGAGTTATCGTTGGTCACCCGATAGTAAACTTCTGGCCTTCATTGAAATCGACAATCGCGATGTGCGCGAATTAGAGGTTGATTATCACCAGGACAGAAAAGCCCAGGTGCACCGGGTGACACGTGCCTTTCCCGGTGACCGGACGCCTGCACGCAAGGTAGGTGTAACAGCAGTTTCGAATGGTCAAATACGCTGGCTCGACGCAGAAAACCCCAGAGACAAGATCTGGGGCTATGGCTGGTCCGCTGACAGTGCATCCCTGTTTGTTGACAACACTGATTTCCTTATCAAGGAACGCAACATTTTTGTGTACGACGTGGCATCCGGTAAACGCCAGGTCCATTACAGTGCGCACGACAGTAACCGTAATCACGGCGGCTGGTCTGCCGCCTGGGCGCCCGGTGACCAGGGTCTGGTTATTCTTTCGGATCGCGACGGTTATTATCATCTATATCACCAACCACAAGCCAGTGGTGCGCTTGTTGCGCTCACCAGCGGCAAATGGGAAGTGGCCGACTTTATCGTCGATAGTAACCATCAACAAATCTATTTCATCGCCAACCGTGAGCATGTCGCCGATCGCCAGCTATATCGTGTCGCGGTTGCGCCCGGGGCTGTGGTCACTCGTATCAGCAACACGCCGGGTACTTACGAACCGGTATATTCCCGGAATTTCAGTCAGGTTGCTTACCGTTTCTCGGACGACCATACTCCAGCGGATCTATACCTTGCCCGGACCATCAACAAAAGTCAGCCGGCAAAGATTACACATTCGCCGTCACCACATTTTACGTCCTACTCGTGGGCAGAGGTAAAATATGTAAAATTTACCAGTCACATCGATGGCGTACCCCTGGTTGGTCGCCTGTACCTGCCACCTGATTTCAACCCAACGCAGCGGTATCCACTGGTAGTCGGCTCGGCCTATCGCGATACCGTGCGTAACCAATGGGGAGGGAGTCAGAATTCGGGCGGTAATGCGCCGCATCCGACCTGGGGCCTTGACCAGTTGCTGGTTGCCCGGGGTTATCTGGTTTTCAACGTCAACGTACGGGGCAGTTGGGGTCATGGACGCGCCTTCCGGGAGGCCCTGAAAGAGTATGGCAGCATTGAGGTGGATGATATTGAGAGTGGTGTTCGTCACCTGGTGGCACAGGGTTTTGTTGACCCGGAACGTGTAGGAATATGGGGATTGAGTTATGGCGGACTGATGACAACCATGTCGCTGTTCAAGAAACCGGGGGTATACGCAGCTGGTATCGCCGTCGCACCTGCTACCAATGTCTGGCACGCCTACCCTGAGCAGATGTGGGTGATGGGTGAACCCCATGGAAATGACTACCCGGGACGATACGAAAGACAATCAGCTTTGTACCAGTCTTCCGGGCTTCAGGATCCACTGATGCTGATTCATGGTACACGTGATACTGTCGTACTCTATTCGGACACCATCGCGCTCGCGGAAAACCTGATCGCTGAAGATCAGCCTTTTGAACTGGTGACCTTGCCTGGGGCGAATCACGCCATTGCAAACGACAGTATTAAACAGACCCGCTTTGCTTTCGGAAAGATAGTAAATTTTTTCGACAGACATCTTAAACCCTGAGTGATGTAATAGTCGTATGCCGGCAATTTCAGGTTGAAAGAGTACTAGCACGCTATCGCGGCCACCACAAAGTCGAATCCTTCTCCTGCCTCGACCAGTTCCTGCCCGGCCCGATGTCCCTAATCAACAGGCAAGAAGACTACCCAAACCAGATCTACGCCTGGTACGTCGTCGGTGTTTTGACGGTTGCTTATATCTTTTCCTTCGTCGACCGGCAGATTATCAACCTGCTGGTCGAACCTATCCAGCAAGACCTGCAGCTTACCGACACACAGATATCGCTCCTGCAGGGGATTGCCTTTGCCCTGTTCTACACCCTGATGGGCATCCCCATTGCCCGTCTTGCAGACGTCTCGAACCGGCGCGCCATCATTGCCGCCGGCGTGTTCCTCTGGAGCCTGATGACCGCGCTGTGCGGACTGGCAAAATCTTTCGGGCAGTTGTTTGTCGCGCGCATCGGGGTGGGAATAGGGGAGGCCGCGCTGTCGCCGCCTGCTTTTTCGCTGTTTACTGATTACTTTCCTCCCGGCAAGGTTACCCGGGCCATTGCAGTATTTTCCGGGGGCAGCTTTCTCGGCGCCGGGCTGGCATATATTATCGGCGGTTACGTAGTTGATTTTGTCACCAGGCTGGACGTTGTTGATATCCCGGTTTTCGGACAGCTCCGCGCCTGGCAGATGGCATTCATCGCCGTCGGCTTACCCGGCATTTTACTTGCGCTGCTGGTGCTGTCCCTGCGCGAACCGGCACGCAGGGGACTGCTCGGAGATCAACCGGGCGCAGTTCCCAAGAGCATTCCAATCAGGGAAATCATTGCATTTTTGCGCAAACACCGGGGCACCTATGGGTATCATTTTATCGGGGCTTCGCTGTTCGTGATGCTGGCCCATGCGATCCTGTCCTGGGCCCCGGTATTTTTTATTCGCAAGTACGACTGGATGCCGGGAGAGGTCGGACTCATCTACGGAAGCACGTTGCTGATTTTCGGTACTTCCGGCGTGGTCGGAGCGGGATGGATCGCGGACGCATTGCGCCGGCGTGGTTATACGGACGCTAACCTGAGAGTTATCGTGATTGGGGCTCTCTGCTGCACTCCGTTCGGCGCTGCCGCCTTCCTGGTCGACAATATCTGGCTCGCAGTGGCGCTGATGGCGCCGTTTACCTTTCTCTGGGCCCTGCCGCATGGTATTTCTCCTGCCGCGATACAACTGGTCACACCTAACCAGATGCGGGCCCAGGTCACGGCGCTGTATTTTTTGACTGTCAACCTCATAGGACTTGGTATAGGTCCGACCTTCGTCGCCCTGCTGACCGACTATGTATACGAAGATCCGGCCCTGGTCGGCCATTCCCTGGCAACCGTGGTTGCAATATCGGCGCCGCTGTCGGCGCTCATCCTGTATCCAGGACTGAAATATTACCGGGCCAGCCTGGTGCAGGCAGAGCAGGGCTGGCAGAAGTTGTGAAATAACAACACTGTCGATTATTGACAATTTTACGCGTAATCAATATCCTGTAACAGGCGCAATGCTCACTTACCGAGGGGGGGAGGATGATGATGAATTACTTGATTGGCCGGTTTTCCGTTTATTTTCAGTCTATTACAATACTTATTTCATGTATTGCCTTATTTTCTGCACCTGTTTCCGCCCAGATTGAAGAAATCATCGTCACGGC
This sequence comes from Gammaproteobacteria bacterium, assembly GCA_026710545.1. Classification (GTDB taxonomy): domain Bacteria; phylum Pseudomonadota; class Gammaproteobacteria; order Eutrophobiales; family Eutrophobiaceae; genus JAAXHV01. The sequence goes on from JAPOQU010000124.1 coordinate 92,378, forward strand.
GCAGAAACGCGAACAGAACGTCCAGGACGTATCTATTTCCATAACGGCATTTACCGGTGATACGTTACAGGACCTCGGTGTTGCTCAACCCCGGGACCTGGCGCAATTCACGCCCGGGTTAACGGTTAACGCCAGTTCCTCCTACGAGGGCGATTCGGTGTTCACCATTCGCGGGGTGGGGATGAATGACGTCACCAGCAAGCAGAACCCGGCGGTCATGATCTACCTGGATGAAATCGCCCTGCCGTCGCACGTAATGCTGGGCTTTCAGATGTTCGATGTGGATCGGGTTGAGGTACTGAAGGGACCGCAAGGTACCCTGTATGGCCGCAATACCACGGGCGGCGCGATAAAGGTCGTGCCGCGCAAACCCACCAAGGAATTCGACCTGCAGGCGCGCTTCGATTACGCGGAATATGACCGGACGGAGTTGGAACTAGGTGTCGGCGGTCCTTTGGGCGATACCTTGTCGGCGCGGGTTGCCGCAAACATCAACGTATCGCAGCACGGCTGGCAGACCCTGGAGACAATACCGGAAGTGCCGTTCGGTCCAGGAGTGGACCCCGATAACGGGGAGATTGACAGGAAGGCCTATCGCGGATCGATACTGTGGGAACCCACTGAGCAATTTGACATCCTCATCAGCGGCGACTATTCAGAGGATAAATCCGAGGTAATGGCATTCAAACATGCGGGTAATTTGTTTGCGGATGGTTCACCAGGCTTTTGTTCCTATGCAACCGAAGGCATACGCAATGAGGTGGAATGCGCCTCGTTCGCGCAGATACGCGACCGCACGGGTGGTACGCCTTTAACGCCTGAAAGAGAGATAATCCAGGACCGCAACCCGGATATACGCACGGTACTGGGCGAATTCTCCACCGGCAACCAGGTAGATGCCGAATCCTGGGGAATTTCAGCGACTGTCAACATTGATTTCGACCGGTTTACCGCCACCTCCATCACCGGTTACCGGGAATTTGACCGGTACCAGCCCCTGGACCAGGGCGGTTCGCCTGCGTATATACATGAAATCAGGAACTGGGAAGATATTACCAGTTTTACCCAGGAAATACGCTTTGCCTCCGATGACAGCTGGGGGCCGATAGACTGGATCGTCGGCGGGTTCTACAGTAAAGATGATAATGACTTCTTCTCGGATACCGATTTTCGCGACCATGCCTCATTCTCCGGTTTTTTTGAAAGCGGATCAGACCAGGAGACGGAAGGCATCTCCGCATTTGCCCAGGTTGACTGGCGTATGCATGAAATGTTCAAACTGTCGCTGGGGATTCGCTATACCGATGAAGATCGCGAGTTTTCCTTCAGCGGCAAGATTACCGGCAGTGGCCCGGTACCGCTTCCTTTGTTCACGCATCCGAAGCTGAATACCGAGGAGGTCGGCGGCAGGGTGGCGCTGGAATTTACGCCGACCGACAACCTGCTGTTATACGCCAGTTTCAACCGCGGCTTCAAGAGCGGCGGGTTCCCGGCTTCGATTGCCTTCAGCCGCAACCAGTTGCTGCCGTTTAAGTCCGAGGAATTACTGGCGTACGAAGCCGGCTTCAAGTCCACGCTGCTTGACGGCAACGTACGGTTTAACGCCGCGGGCTATTACTACGACTGGAATGACATGCAGGCGCGCGCGGCGCTCGACAGGATCGACCCCGTTTCGGGACAGAATGTCAGGGTGATTACGTTGGGCACTGCAGGTGACGTTGAAATCTACGGCGCCGAGGCGGAGTTCACCTGGCAGCTTACTCCTGAATTGCTGGTCTATACCGGCGTTAGCCTGATGGATGCGGAAATTCAAAACGGGGATTATGAGGACCAGACCCCTGCCCATGCGCCTGATTTCACGATAAACGGCCTGGCCAGCTACACGGCGTCACAGGGAATAGGCGGGTTCCGGCCTTTTGCCCAGTTCGATTACAGCTATACGGATTCAAACCAGTTTATCCTGCCGAATCACCCCGGCGCGGTGCAGAATTCCTATACGCTGCTGAATGCCCGAATAGGTCTCAGGTCCGATGACGGGCACTGGGAACTGGCGGGCTGGGGCCGTAACCTGTCGGACAAGGAGTACTTCAGTGAGATTTTCGGGCCTGCTTCAGGCTTTCTGCCGGGCCGTCTTCACTACGGTCCACCGCGGATATTCGGGGTAAGCATCAGCTACAGTCATTAAGCAACATAGTAGTCGCGCATCCTGTTCAGACGGGGTGCGCGGCTCCTGCTCCATTCCTGCTTGCGCAGGCACGACGAGGAGACACAATCAAATGGTCACCATGAGAAACATTTTTTCAGCCATCACATGCATTCTATTGTTTAGCGCACCAGGTATCAGTGCGGCAGAAACCACCACTTTCACTACTACGGATGATACCCGGAAGGTGCCGGTCCCACCCCATGATTACTCTGCAGACCCGTTGCTCGTATTACAGGGGGGGACCCTGATTAACGGCACCGGTACGGCTCCCATAACCGACGCATTGGTGGCGCTGCGCGGTGATCGGATATTTTATGCCGGAAATGCGGCCGGGGCCGAGGTTTCGACGGAAGAGGGGCAGGTTATCGACACGTCAGGTTTATATATCGTGCCGGGATTGATTGACCTGCATGTTCACTTCACCCAGCAACGCGGCATGGATTTTACCCGCTATCGCAACTCGGATGCGGCCTCGGCCATTCGCGGGGTCCTGCTGCTGGGCCAACTGGCTGACGCCGGAGTTACCACGGTCCGTGACGTGGGCACCTCCAATGACGTTGCATTACGGATCAAGGAGGCCGTCGAAAGGCGCATGGTCGACGGGCCGCGCGTGTTATGGAGCGGTAATCTCATTGCTGCGAGAGGCGGGCATGCGGATGAGATTTCGTCAACAGCTACAGGCAAGCCGAAAAGCACGGCGACTTCCAGCCGGGTGCGTGTCGCGACCGGGCCCTGGGACTGGAGGTTGGCGGTACGGGAACAGATTCGCAAGCAGGCGGACTGGATCAAGCTTACCTCGCCCTATACCCGGGAGGAGGTCAATGCCGCAGTGGACGAAGCTCACATGCAGGGTATTCCTGTTACTGTTGACTCATTCGGCAAATATACCGAGTGGGCGTCCGAAGCAGGTGTCGACTCGATCGAGCATCCTCTGGGGATGGACGAGCATATTATCGCAGTCATGGCCCGCAACAAGACGGACTTTGTGCCGACACTAACCGCATTCTATAACGTGGAGAAAACGGGCTATCCCTCGGCGGGAATCCCCTCCGGTGGTTTTTTCTACACTTTCGCTCGCCGTTTTCCCGTCGTTCATGCACAACATCTTGAGATGGTCGGACTCGCGCACAAGGCTGGAATCCGTATCGGTGTAGGTTCGGATATCCCGTTCGAAAACGACGTGCGCTATCCCCAGGATTATTATGTAGAGCTTGGCTTGTTGAAAGACGCAGGTCTCACGGATGCGGACGTGTTTGCCTCAGCGACCCGTGTCGGCGCAGAAATATTGAAAATGGAGGACAAACTCGGCACCCTGGAGCCAGGAAAGCTGGCGGACATCCTTGTAGTCGGCAGTAACCCCCTTGAGGACATACAAAACCTCCAGGATGTAAAACTGGTCGTTGCGGACGGCAGGGTGATACGCGATTTCATCCAGTGAATCGCATCATCAGGTTTACCGAGCTCCGGTCCGGACTATCGGCGAGGTGTGTTCTACTCGACGATAAAGCTCCACATTCAGCCGAATTTTTATGGCGACTGGCGCAGACCCGGCCCACGCACGACGCCATCCATGCCATGTGGACAGGACCGGAACTCTCCTGTCCGCTACCCGCTGCAGTATTGCCTGAGGAACTCGCGCAGACTGATATGCCATTGGAGAATGCCAGCTCATTTCCCCAGGCCGGGGAAATTGTCCTTGCCTATGCCAGGTCGGGCAGCATAAAAGGAATCCCGCCCGGGGCGTTCTTTGACCTGGGCATTTTCTACGGAGATGGAGGTCGCCTGTTTTTCCCGTTCGGCTGGATGATGGCCAATATCTGTGGCGAGATTGTTCCAGAGGACCTTGCTGATGCGCAAAGCTGTATCGGTCAGATCCGGAATAGTGGTGCCTGTAAGTTGTCCATAGAACCGCTGGACTGATCAGGACCCACCATGAGCGCGGGTGAGGTAGAAGAAAATACGCTTTGGAACAAAGTTACGCTGTCTGTGTCAGGCTTTACCTCTTTGACGGGTATCCATGAAACTGAAATTGCAGTCGTAGGCGGCGGGGTTGCCGGACTCTCGCTTGCGTACCATTTAACCGAAGCAGGCATGGCGCCTGTGGTATTGGAGGCGCTAACCCCTGGTGGTGATGCTGCCGGGAAAAGCGCCGGTCTCGTAGTGTCTCTTTCAGTCCGCCACAGCCCGTATGAATTACTGGAACAATACGGTGAAGAAAAAGGTCGATGCCTTGTGGACATGATAGGAGAGTCCGGGGAATACGTGTTTTCCCTGGTGCGTAAACTGGGTCTCGATTGCGCACCCCAGCAAACGGGATTCCTGGGCCCGGCGAGAACCGTTCGGGAGGTTGAACGGGTCAACAAGGTAGCTTCAGAGTGGCGTTCGTTTGGGTACGGGATTCAAACCGTTGATAAGAACACAATCTGCCGCCTGACAGGACTGGATACCTACCAGGGGGCGCTGCTGGACCCGGCCGGCGGCGCAATCAACCCGCTTGCTTATGTGCGGGAACTGGCGCGGGCGGCGACAGGGCAGGGCGCTCGGTTATTCATTAACAGCCCGGTGTTTGAAGTACATAAGACCGGCACAGGATGGCGCCTCGAGTCAGATAAATTCCGGGTTAATGCAAGAACAGTCGTGCTTTGTGCAGGTGGAGGCAATCGAAAACTGTCTGCCGGCCTCGCCAACACGGTCCTGCCGTTCAGGGTTTTTCAGATGGCAACGGAACCTCTGGATAGTGAAGTAAGGGAAGTAATCCTGCCTGAAAACCACTCAATGACAGATGTCAGTCCGAATATTTATTCGATGCGTTACGACAGGGATGGACGGCTGATTACGGCCTGTCCTGCATTTATGTTAAATAATGCCAAAAGCCGGATTGTCCATTTTGTCGAAGAACGGCTAAAACACTTCTCTCCGCTGCTGGCTTCGGCCCGTATCCGCTACCTGTGGATGGGGACGACGTGGATAAGCCGTTCCATATTGCCCAGGTTTACGGAATTGTCGGAAGGATTGTTTGCCATGCAGGCCTGTAACGGCAGGGGCCTGGCGATTAACACGGTTCTCGGGCGCGAAGCCGCCGGATTTATTAAACAGGGACACACCGGAAAACTGAATTTATTGATTGAGAGACCGGATGCAATTCGCCATTACCGTTTGATGTCACACTTACCCGCTATACTTATCAATGCTGCCAGGCTTCGCTCCCGGGTAATGCATAGAATCACGGGTCTTCACTGTTACAACTGAGTACATGCATTTCCATCGACAAATGGAACAGTAACTTATCAATTCCGGAGAACACCATGAAACACATACACGCAGATTTCCTGCCAATTTTAGTTGCCTTCGCTGTTCTTTGCAGCGGCTGTGCCGAACAAAATCGGGCGGCAGACCTGATTATTCACAATGGGAAAATTGTCACGGTCGACAAGGATTTCTCCATCGCTGAAGCCGCTGCAGTCAAGGATGGGAAGTTCATGCAGGTGGGAACAGAAGATTCGGTCCTTGAGAGCGCGGGCCCGGGTACGATGATGGTTGACCTTGGAGGCCAGACGGTCCTTCCCGGGTTCAACGATACCCACAGCCACATGACGACAATGGGGATCAACCTGCCGACGATGATAGACCTGACCGAAGTAACTTCGATCGACGATATCAAGCAGGCGGTTGCTGAACGTGTCGCGGTCACGGAAAAGGGCGAATGGATTTTCAGCGAGGGTGGCTGGTGGCAGTTCATGCTGGAGGATGGGCGCCTGCCCAATCGGCATGACCTTGACGAGGTCTCACCTGACAACCCGGTGACCTTGAAAGGCGGCCATTATGTCATAGCTAACAGTATGGCGCTGGAACGGGTAGGCTACGACAGGGACAGCGAAAATCCGCCTGGTGGAGAGATATGGAAGGATAATAAGGGAGAGCCCACCGGCTTTCTTGTGCGCAATGCCATGTACCCGTTTCTGGATCATTTTCAGACACCGGACAGGGAAGTGCAGTTGGATGGTATCCGCCAGGCAATCAGGCGCGTGAACAGTTGGGGCATGACGAGCCTGAGAGAACCCGGCGGTAGCCGGGAACTTGTCGATATGCTGCGCGAACTGTATGAAGGCGGGGAACTCACCGTAAGGATCGACTGGTGCTACGATGTCGACGCCAATACCCCGGAGGATGAGATGGATGCCATGTTCGAAGCCCTGGGAGACCCGGAAGAGAAATGGGGAGACGGTATGTTCAGGACTGACGGCTTAGCGGAAATGATGCTGGACGGCGCCGAGGAATCTGCCCAGATTCGCACGGAATACCTGGGCCGGCCCGGCTACTACGGACTGCGGCTTATTGAACAGGACCAACTGAACAAGTTTGTGCTGGCAGCCGCGCGGCACGGATGGCGCCCGGGCCCCCATGCCGTCGGCGGGGCCTCCATCGATCAGCTGCTGGATGCTTACGAGTATGTCAACGAACACATCGACATTCGCGACCAGCGCTGGATTGTGGACCACGGCATCCTGCTGCAACCGGATCATTACGACCGGGTCAAAAGTCTCGGACTGATCGTGCTGCCCCAACCCAGGCACCTGTATATCATCGGCGACAAATTCATAGAGCACTGGGGTGAGGAACTGGCGCATAAATCCTATCGTCTGAGGGACTGGCTGGACAACGGCATAAAACTTTCACTGGGCGCGGACAAGCCGGTATCTTCCCGTTCAAAACCGATAATGCAGATTTACGTCGCAGTCACCAGAGGAACAGGCTGGGGCGGGGTACTCGGTGCGGACCAGGGACTGACCCGGGAAGAGGCCATACGCGGCATTACGCTGGATTCGGCCTACACCAGCTTTGAGGAAGATGTCAAAGGATCAATCGAGCCGGGCAAGTATGCGGACTTTGTGGTGTTGTCGGACGATATCCTTACCGTGCCGGCCGAGGATATCAAGGACATTGAAGTCGAGGCAACCGTGCTGGCGGGGAAGGTCGTATACGGTTCATATCCGGCAAACTGACAATTAATCTTATATATAACAACCGGCCACAGGAAGCCGGTTACTGATGCCTGACTACGGGAGGATTTGATAATGAATTTCCAGTTTTTCCAGAAGTTACTCCTGACAGCCGGAAAAACAGCTTTTTTGCTGTTTTGCTGTAACGCGTTTGCAGAACCTTATTGGATAACGGGGGGTACTTTGATTGATGGGACCGGGGCCGAGCAGAGACCCAATCCCGGCATTCTCATCAATGAAGGAAACATAGTTTCCCTGGGTAACCCCGGCTCTCTGCCGGAAGATGCACGGGAAATCAATGCCAAGGGGAAATGGCTGCTGCCAGGACTGTACGACCTGCATGCGCACATTACCTTCAAGCTGGCGGGCGCCCGAGACCTGGAAGACGATGTTATCAATGCCCTGCGATCCGAACGTTTCCTGGAGCGTTACCAGGAAATAGGCGTCACGGTGGTACGGGACGTGGCGTCCCGCTACCATGTCGGTTACTCGCTCAAGCGGGCTCAGCGGGACGGGCTTATCGGGGGCGCCAGGCTGTACGTATCGGGTCCGTTGATTACCACGACCGGGGGACATGCCACGGAATTCCAGCCGTTGATACCGCCAATATGGGCAGTGGAAGCCGACGGCCCCTGGGAATTCCGCAAGCGCGTGCGCGAGGCGGCGAAACTGGGCGCAGACCTGATCAAGACGACGACCCCGTATACGCTGGAGGAACTCAGCGCCGCGGTTGAGGAAGCACATTTATGGAAGCTGCGCCTCACTGCACACCTGGGCGGCGCCCAGGACCCGTATCATACTTCCGGACGGATCGCCGTTGATGCCGGTGTCGACAGCATGGAGCACCTTTATCCGTTCGGTGATGACGCCGTATACCGGGACATGGTGAAGAAAAATATCAACCTGGTGCCGACCATCGGCTACCACCTGCGTGAACTGGATGGGGAGTACACGTATCCTCCGGACTACCTGGCGAAACACCTGGGTCACACCTACGAAGGCATGGTCGAGCGGTTCAGGAGAATGCACGAACTGGGGGTGAAGTTTGCCGTCGGTACGGATTCCAATGCAAAAGACCTTCCGACCATTGACAAGATCTATTTGCAGGAACTGGAGGGCTTCACATTAGGCGGATTGACACACATGGAAGTCATCCAGGGGGCTACCTTGATCGGCGCGGAAACGATGGGACTTGACGGGGAGGCCGGCAGCATTGAAGTGGGGAAATGGGGGGATGTGATATTGCTCGATTCAGACCCTCTAGAAAGCCTGGAAGCGCTGGTAAACCCGAGCCTGGTGATGCAGAACGGAGAGATTGTCTTCAGGAAAAATCCGCAATAGTGTCTCAGCTTAAAAGTATGTTATGTTAAATAGACAAAGTCTATTTAACATAATATATATTATGCGCATAATGTGGAGGTATGACAAAGATGCTTAAACAGAAACCTGGAGTTCTGAAATAAATACCCGATTAAAACCAGCGGTTCCGGCGTCTTGCTTGAAGAGCCGAATCAGTTTCAGTAAAGGTTGTCCTGGTATTCCTGGTCCACTATTCCCTGTACTTCTTCCCTTGACTTGGGCACACCTGACTGATCCTTGATAACCTGGCCGAATGGCGCTATCACACCTTTTGCTATGTGCTGGTCGGGGTCCCAGAGTTTTGAGCGTATCAAAGCCTTGCCGCAATGCATGTATGCTTTGGTAACTTTTATGAGAGTGGCTGTTGCAGGCAATTTGGATCCAGCCTTGCCCAGTTTGAGGAGATCTGTGTCCAGCACTATCTCGGCTTCGCCATGGACACGTAATGTTTCCATAACGCCCGGAATAAAAAATATCAGGGAAACCTTGGGGTTTTCCACAATATTTCCGAATCCCTCAACTTTATTATTCCCGGGCCTGTCGGGTATTAGCAGTGTTTTCTCATCAAGAACTTTAACAAATCCCGGGGCATCCCCTTTGGGTGATACGGCCGGTTGACCTGCGGCCCCGGTGCTGGCTAAACATATGAATGGAGAATGTTCTATAAAGTGTCGATGATGCTTGTCAAGCTGTGGCTTTTCTACTGCAACGGCGATGTGCAACGGTTCGCCAAAGTGCTCGCGTAATTCCTGTGGTTCAGTTATTGTATCCAAAGCCATGATTTATCTCCCGTGTCTTGATGAATCCGGTTTTCAAAATAGTTGATATCTTCTATTCGTTTGATACCCTGAGTTTAATATAATTACAAATGTCGAAAAATTAATTTCTGTCCAAGCCCATGCAAAATTATTCCCTGCTCCTCGTTATCCTAATTCAACTGGCATTCAATGTATCCGCAGATTCTACGCTTAAAACGGCGATACATGATGATTATCCTTATCTTGAAGCCCTTTATACACACCTGCACATGAATCCTGAGATTTCTTTCCAGGAAGAGAATACCAGTGTACGGATGGCGAACGAACTCCGCAGCCTGGGGTTTACGGTCACCGAAAAGGTCGGCGGCCATGGTGTCGTCGGCGTATTGATAAACGGTGAAGGTCCTACTGTACTGCTGAGAACGGACATGGATGCCCTGCCCATCCTTGAGAAAACAGGAAAACCCTATGCAAGCACTAAAACCACCGTAGACGAGCACGGAAATACGGTCAGTGTCATGCATGCCTGTGCCCATGACGTGAATATGACCGTTTTTACCGGTGCTGCCAGGCGTCTCACGGCCATGACTGACAAGTGGCAAGGTACCCTGGTCATGATTGCGCAACCTGCCGAAGAGCGCGGCGCCGGCGCCCGTGCGATGCTGAAAGACGGCCTGTTCGAACGTTTCCCGCGACCCGATTACAACCTGGGCATGCATGTGAGCGCATCCCTACCAGCCGGGACAGTGATCCATACAAAGGGTTATGTGATGGCCAGCGTTGATTCCGTGGATATCACGGTATATGGCGTTGGAGGTCACGGCGCCTATCCACAACGGACGAAAGATCCTGTCGTGCTCTCGGCCCAGATCATCAATGCCCTGCAAACCCTTGTTTCGCGCGAGATTAAACCCATAGATGCCGGTGTCGTCACGGTTGGTTCCATACATGGAGGGACCAAACACAACATCATTCCCGATGAAGTGAAACTGCAACTGACGGTACGTTCATATACGGATGAAACGCGTGCCAAACTGCTCGATGGTATTAAAAGAATAGCCAGGGGCCAGGCCATTGCCATGGGACTGCCGGACGACAAACTGCCCGACGTTATAATTGCGGACGAATCCACCCCTTCCACGTATAACAACCCTGAACTGGCTGATCGCATAGTTAACGTGCTGCAGGCAAAACTGAAAGATGTGCCGATAATCCCCGGTGAGCCGGTCATGGGTGGTGAAGATTTCTCCCGGTACGGGCGCGTTGAACCTAAAATACCCAGCCTGTTCCTGTTTATCGGCGGCGTATATGCCGATAAATATGCAGCGGCCAGGGAAAAAGGTGAAGTCCTGCCCTCCCTGCACTCCCCTTTCTTCGCCCCGGACCCTGAACCGACCATCCTGACCGGCGTTGAGGTGATGACGACCAGCGCCCTGGAATTGCTGGGGAAAGCCGGTAATTAATCCCTGATCCAACCCGGCGTTCTATGCTTTAACCGCACGCAGGATACGCTGTGCCAATCGTTCGCTGAGTTGATCCCAGTAAGGCGCATACTGGCCATGGTCTGCTGCCGCTGTTTTTCGCCCGGCCTGCAATTTCTCAAGGATAACAACGTCCTGCGTGTTGATTTCATTAAGCAGTTCGGCAAAGCCGGCACGATATTCTTCCAGGGAATCTGACATCATGGCGTCTCCTACCAGGTATCCGGCAAGCAGTTCATGTGTCAGGGCCGGGCCTTGTGGCGCCAGGCTGATGAGCTGGAGCCAGCTCGGCGTAATCATGAGGAGTGTATTCGGGAAGATGAAAACAAGATCTAGCGCATATTCGAAACGCGTTTCGATGCCGGGAAAGAGGGTTGGTACAAATTCCGCCTGATCCCGCCCGCGATCAAAATCAGGCTTGATAAATCCAAAGATATCATCGCTGAGATAGGTAAACTCCAGACCTGAAAACATTTCGTCAGGGCCTCCCAGCCGGCTGTGTACCCAGGGAACATGGTACGTATCCAGAAAATTTTCACAGGCAAGCTTCCAGTTTGATGAGACCGTGTATCTGTTCGAATAAGCAAGTCGAAGCAAGGACAGATCAAAATGGTGCCAGCGTTGTTGTAACGGGGCGATGAATTCCTCGAAAGGTTGTGCTTTGCCCGACAAATTCACAAATATTATGTCAGCCCATACAGCAAACCGGATGGGCAGTAAACCCGATTTCTCCTTTATAGTGTTATCAGGAAATGAATCTTTATTGCTGTCGAAATAAGGGGTTGCCATCAGTCTTCCATCGAGGGCATAACCCCAGCTGTGATACGGGCAACTGAGTAGTCCGCTGCATTTTTGCGGCAGTTCGCCATCAACCAGCTTTAATCCCCGGTGACGGCAGATATTATAAAAAACGTGAACCTGGTTTTTGCTGTCACGGGTGATTATCAATGGTTCGCCTGCAGCATTGACAGGTAATATTTCCCCGGGAGAGAGAAGCTGTTGAGTAGTAGCGATGCTGATCCAGCCTGTGCGGAAACAGCACTCGATTTCCCGGTCGAACTGTTCCCGGCTGGTGTAACTTCTTGCCGGCAGGCAGGTGGCGCCTTCCATGAAGCCGGGTGGTTGTTTCGGCGTGTCAGAAGCGGAGATAGCCATGTTTGACGTAATGGTAGTTTACTTCATCTCATCTTTATGGAACAGCTTGATCCTGCCGTATTCGCCGTCGTAACCGGCCTCGCGTATTACATCACCATTTCGCATACGGGCGATGGCCTCGGGGAACAGCGGCGAGCTGGAATGGCTTTGTATCTCCTCCAGGGGAATGTCGGTCAGTAGCGGCAGTTCAGCGCCGAGTTTGTTCAGTACCCGGTCATATTCTCTTGCGACTGTTTTACTGCCGGGACCGACGCCCTCTGTTTCGGCAATCACCTCCGGCAAAGGGATCAGGCTGACGAACGGCTCGGTGATTTCCGTTTCAGCCTGTTCCGTTCGATCGGCCAGTTCCCGCACGCGGTGCATCACACCCAGGGTCAGCGGCTTGTTGCATACAGGGCAGATACCGTCCAGTTCACGGCTCTCTTCAGGAGACAGGCGGATATTGCATTTGCGGTGTCCGTCCAGGTAGTACTTGCCCTCTTCCGGGAAAAACTCCACGGTGCCGCCGTAACCAGCACCCGTTTCCAGGGCCCGGCGCATGGAAAAATAATCAAGATCGGTAGTAAAGATACACGCTTCGCGTCCCAGTTTTGCCGGGGAATGTGCGTCCGAATTGGAAACCAGGCGGTAACGGTCCAGGTCGGAAACCAGCCGGATCATTTCCGGGTCGGCCGAGAGACCGGTCTCCACAGCAAAGATATGCCCAGCCAGGTCGCCGTAGCACTCACCGATGGAATCAAATCCTGATTTTGACCCCAGGACCGCAAACCAGGGAGTCCAGATATGGGCCGGCACCAGATAGCAGCCCTCCCCTGCCTCCAGCACTATCTCCAGCAAGTGGCGGGAATCAAGCCCCAGGATGGGGCGGCCATCTGACTTGATATTGCCTATGCGCTCAAGTTTCCTGCTGATAAATTCTGCCTGGTGTAAGGTCGGCACATAGATCAGATGGTGGATTTTGCGTATCTTGTCACCCTTCTTGTAAATAGTGGATATCTCTACTGACAGCATAAACCGGGTTATTCCCCGGCAGCTTCCCGGCAATTTCTCACCAATTTCTCTTTCAAGGTCTTCACGCAGACGGAACAGGCCCGGTTCAGCAGGCGCCAGTTTTTCCTTGATTTCCCTGAACCATGCCGGGTGGGTAAAGTCACCCGTGCCGATAACGCTGACGCCTTTCTTTTGCCCCCAGTAGCCCAGGTGTTCCAGGTCGCAATCCTTGCTGGTGGCGCGGGAATACTTCGAATGGATATGAAGATCCGCATAAAAACGCATTTCTGTAATTTGGAATCAGGAATTAAGAATCAGGGAACCAGTATCGGCGAGCCAATGATAGAGCGGTTTTCCAGGTGCCTGTGCGCCGCTGCAGCGTCTCTCAATCCAAAAGGCACGCCTTGTTCAATGGTCAGCAACCCGTTCGTGATGGCCGAGAAGTATCGCCCTGCAGACAGTAACAGATCATCCCTGACATTCGCATAGCCGTACAGCGTCGGCCGGGTCAGGAACAAGCATCCGCGTTTTGCCAGTTCCAGGACATCCAGGGGGTCCGGTTTCCCGGAAGCATTGCCGAAGCTGACCATCATGCCCCTGGGCCTGATACAGTCCAGGGATTTCATAAACGTGGACTTGCCGATCGAGTCATAGGCGACATCGACCCCCTGCCCTCCCGTCAGTTGCTTTACCTGCGGGGCAAAATCCTGTTGATGCAGCAGCGCCTGCGAACAGCCGTTTTCCAGGGCGATGTCCTTCTTGTCTTCGGAGCCGACCGTACCGATAACGGTTGCACCGATCCTGGCAGCCCACTGGCACAGAATCCTGCCGGTACCGCCGGCCGCGGCATGAACCAGTACCGTCTCGCCTGCTTTCAGTTCATACAGTCGATGCGTCAGGTACTCGACAGTAAGGCCGCGGGTCAGTGTTGTCCCGGCCACCTCATCGGATATACCGTCCGGCAGCGGCACGAGCAGGCTTGCATCTATAATTCTTTCCGAGGCATAGGCGCCGAGCGGTTTCGAAGCGTAGCCCACCCGGTCCCCCTGGTTGAATCCGTCGACGCCGGGACCGACGGCCTCTACGACCGCGGCAGCCTGGTCGCCGGGTATCAACGGCAATGCAGCCGGATACAAGCCGGAACGGAAGTAGGTATCGATGTAATTGACGCCGATGGCCGTGTTTCGCACCAGGACTTCACCCGGGCCGGGTTCACCTGCCTGGTAATCCTCGTATGACAGTACTTCGGGACCGCCGTATTGGTTGACAAATATCGCCTTGCTCATAATCCTGTCCGTTCCTCTTCTTTTTGTTCTATTATGTCGCAGATAGTCTCTACAGGGCCTCAGCCGCTTTCCGGTGGCTGGCAAGCAGGCCGGGGACCCGCTTCGGGTCTGCCCTGCCCCATCCACATTCCGTGCCGATGCCGAAATCTCCGGCATATACCTGCGCCGCCTCGATGCGTCGCCGGTCACCGTCTTCATCATCGTGGTGTATCAGCCCCAGGTACAGTTTTGTCTCACCCCTGAAGTTCTCCAGCGGCATGAAATAGCCACGGTCGGTCCGGTTCCTGGGCACGGGGATATGCAGAAAGTCCACCTTGCGCTTAACGCCGCCCATGATACCGTTCATCAGTTCCACCAGTATCCCCGCATCTTTCGGCATGACCAGGTGTTCATCGTAAGGGGTACCGTAGCACAGGTGATAACCCAGTCTCACGCCTGCCGGCACGGCATCGCCCAGTACGGCCAGTTCATTGAATATCTGCTCCTTGTAGTCCGGGGGACGGTGCGGGAAGTAATCCTCGAAGATCAGCACTTCCTGGCACACGTCATACTGTATGTACAGGTCTTCATGGGGGATATTGTCCAGTATCCTGTTCAGGGCGTTCAGCAGTGATTTAAGGTAAACGCGTTGATAATCATCGTAGGATTTGTGGCTGACATACATGTAACAACTGGACATGGGTGTGGGCAGGCAGACCTGGAAGCGTACTCCGGGGGAGATGACGCCCTCCTCTCGCAGTCGTTGAAATACGCCGTAAGAATATTCCGCTGCCCTGTCGTAACCGGTTGCAAATTCGACCCCATCCGGGTCGATGCCTTTCCTGAAACGCAACAGCGGCAATGAGCGCAACAACTTGCCGTCCCATTGGTGTAGTGCCAGTTCAGGCACCGTCGGATCGATTTCCATTGCCGGATGCTCCATCAACATGGTCCTCTGGAAATAGATCCAGCGCGCCCGCTCACCGGTCTCGCCATCGGGTATCTTGTCAAGGTATGGGCCCAGTTCAGCGCTGATTTCCCGAAACACCTGCTCGCAGTTGTCCATGGCGATGCTGCCCACAAGATGGACGGCGCCGGATCCTGCTGGTTGGTTCATAGCATTTCTCCCGGTTGCTGAATAGATAAATTATGCAGAGGGCGCCGCCTCGACGCGCACCGTGACCACGTCAGTATCATGATACTGCTGGTGGCGCACGGATGCAGCATAATGGCGCAGCAGGCGCAGGGGCATCTCCTCAATGGAACCACCTGCCGCCCAGTTACCCAGCGCCACCATCCGATCTTCCAGATTGGTCTCGTCTGTGGTCGCGATGAACTCCAGGTCCGCGGCGCCACCGTCGTCGTGCACTATCAGCAACAGGCGCCGTTCGTGCTCCGGTTCCCCGTCAACCTTGTGTCCCATCAGGATGTTCAGGGTTTCCTCTCCGACGGCGCGCACGCGCATGCTCATCTCCTCGTTCCATTTTCTCTGTGCGGAAAACCCTGACAGGAATTCGTCGACCCTTGCGTGGGAATTGGCATCCAGACCGGTCTTGATACGCCGCCGCCGGCTTCCCGCAGCCTCGCTGAACAGCGTCAGCAGAATCACGGTAAGACCGCCCGTGGTCATGCCGTTTGCCAGTAGATCGCTCCACGCTCCCTGGAAGTATTCCGGGAAGATCCAGTCAAGCTGGAAGCCCAGACCGATCCAGAATGCAACGCCTACCACCAGGCTCTTGCGGTAGTTCAGGCCGTCGTGCAGGAGAATTTCCATGCCGAAAACGAAGATGAACGCTACTATTATGACGAGAAATGCAGCGGCTACCGGCCCCGGTATCGCGATAATGGCAGCCACCAGCTTAGGTAGAAACGCGAGCACGATAAAGATAACCCCGACACAGACGCCTACCGAACGTGCGGCCACGCCGGTGAGTTCGGCTATAGAAATACTCATCCCGTAAGTCGTATTGGGGACCGTACCGGACAAGCCGGACAGCAGGTTGCCGAGACCGTCAGCAGCGATCGCTCCCTGGATCGAGCGGAAATCGGTCGAACGCTGCTTGCGCCAGGAGATGCGCTGTATCGCAATACTGTCACCCAGCGTGTCCATGGCCCCGACCAGGGTTACCATCACGAATGCCGGTAACAGGGCCCAGAATTCCGGCCCGAAGCTGAGATCGAAGCCCACGAAGGCTTGCTCCGGCAACCCTACCCAGGAGGCCTCCAGGACACTGGCGCTATCGTAGATACCGAATACCAAACCCGCAGTCAGTGTGCCGGAAACTATCCCGATGACGGGCGCCCAGAGCCGCCATACCCCTGCCGAGCGCAAGGCAATCACGAGTATGACAAGCAGGGTGATACCCGCTACGACCGGTGCGGTCGCTGCGGCAGCGCCTTCAGGGACATCATAAAGCTTGCGAATGATGAGCGGGGCAATCGTTACCGGGATCAGCATGAGCACGGTGCCGGCGACGGTAGGGGTAAATATCCTGCGCAGCAGGGACATCCTGGCGGCAAGGACGAACTGGACCAGCGACGACATGATAATCAGGCTGGCCAGCAGACCCGGCCCGCCCTGCTCCAGCGCGGTAATGGATACGGCCAGGAATGCGCTGGTGCTGCCCATGACAAGTATATAACCGGCCCCTACCCGGCCGATGCGTATTGCCTGGACCACGGTGGCAATCCCGCTGACCAACAGGGCGGCGAATACCGCCCAGGACAGGTACGCATCACTGCCTCCTGCAATGGTGATCATGACGGTCGGCGTTATAACGATACTGGCGATAGCAATCATCGCGTACTGGAGGCCAAGTCCCGCCGTAAGCAGTAACGGCGGGCGGTCGTCGGGTTCGTAGCGTACGTCACGGAGAGATCGGGTGGCTGATTCCATGCTGCTATACCAGGAGTTTCCGCAGGCTGTTCAAGGCTTCGAACAGCATCTCCACATCGTCATGATTATTATAGAAATGCGGCGAGACCCTGATGTTGCCGTCGCGACAGGATGCAATGACCCCTTTTTCCTCAAGCGCTGCCACCAGCCGGTACATGTCTGTTGACTTTATGGTAACCAGTGGTCCGTGGCCGTTATCTGCTACGGGCATAGCCAGTTGGAAGCCGTTTTCCCGAGCTTTCTGTTTGATGGCCCGGGTAAGTGTCCTGACGTGCCGTTCTATCGCTTCCAGTCCCACCTCGTCAACCAGTTGCAGGCCGGCTATGGAGGCATACAGGCTGGAAACGGCAGGTGTGCCGGTCTCAAACCTGCGGGCGTTTTGTGCCGGGTCGTTCCGGTAGATATCCATGGCATTTATGTCCGCCTGGCTGAACCAGCCGCTGGCGCCGGGATAGAGTCCGTTGACCAGGTCCTCTTTTACGTATAAAAAAGTCAACCCGGCCGATGAAACCAGGTACTTCAACGTGCCGGCAGCGGCAAAATCCACGTCCAGGGACTTAAGATCGATGGGCCTGGAACCGGCAGCCTGGTAGAAGTCCAGGAATACCAGGGCGCCTCTTTCATGGGCAGCGTCAATGATCGGTTTAATATCCAGTCGCGCGCCGTTGCGATAGCAGATTTCGGGAACAGACACGACCAGCGTGGTTTCGTCGATGTGCTCGGCGAACCGTTCAGGCGCTATTGTCAGTTCACCCGGATGGCAGGGTACGCAGCCGATGACCGCGCCCCGTTTCTCCTGGGCGCGCCAGATCTGAGCCGTGGTGGGGAAATCGAAATCCGTGAGCAGGACCTTGTTGCGTTTGCCGGAAAAATCAAACGCGCTGGCCAGCGAATTCAGGCTGTTACTCAGGCATGAATTGGTCGCTATCTCATCTGCCGAGACATTGAACAGTTGCGCCAGCATGGCCCTCAAGGTCTCCAGCTTGCCGGCCCAGACCTCCCAGTGGGAGCCGAAGCGGTCCCTGTCGTCCAGGTAGGTCAGGTAGGCTTGCCTGACGTCGTCAGACAGGGCGCCATAGGAACAACTGTCCAGGTAGGCCCTGGACCGGAATATCGGAAAGCGTTCGCGCAGTGGCATAGGTCAGGCTCTAAGGGGTGTCTTCAAAGCTGTCCCCTTAATTCGAACAGGGTTTCATAATTCCGTGTCGTCGCCGTAGTTATCTCTGACAGTTCAACCTGGTGTAATTCAGCAAGTTTCTCCGCAACATGGCGCACATAGGCCGGTTGATTCTGTTTGCCGCGGTTGGGAACCGGCGCCAGGTACGGTGAATCCGTTTCTACGAGGAGCCTGTCCAGGGGTAACTGTGTGGCCACATCCTGGAGTTCCTGTGCATTGCGGAACGTGACGATACCGGAAAACGAGATATAAAAATTCAAATCGATGGCCTGCCGCGCCGTTTCCAGGTCGCCGGTATAGCAGTGCATAACTCCTCCCACAGCATCAGCTTTTTCCTCGGTAAGAATTTTAATCACGTCATCCCCGGTCTCGCGGCTGTGTATGATAAGAGGCTTGTGAATCGTCCTGGCAGCCCGGATATGGGTGCGAAACCGTTGTCTCTGCCAGTCCAGGTCTCCCTGGCTCCGGTAATAATCCAGGCCGGTCTCGCCGATGGCGACCACCGAGGGGTCTTCAGCCAGTTCCAGCAGGATATCTTCGGATAATTCGATTTCCCTGTCGGAATTCGGGTGTACGCCTGCCGAGGCCGAAACGCAGGGGTGGGAATCGGCCAGTTGTTTGATTTCGGGGAAGGTCTCGAGGTCTATGGAAACGCAAAGCATATGCCCTACCCCGGCCTCCAGGGCCATATTGATCACGGCATCGGCACCACCCTCCATCTCAATCAGGGGGATATGGCAATGAGAATCGACTAAATACGGGTTTTGCATAGCTTATGTATCCGCAGATGACGCAGATTATCGCAGATATAAAAGTCTGCGTAATCTGCGGATTATTATCTGTGGACTGTTTGCCAGTGAATTATTATTTCTTCCAGCAGGCCCTGTTTATTCAGGTTGTACTCTCCGGTAATCAACCGGTAGTTCTTGAATACCAGATCATAACACTCGATGACCTGTGAGAGGCTCAACCCGTTTACAAGGCTGTGCAGTTCCCGGTCGAAAAGGGGTACGCCGGTATTCTCCGACAGTTTCGCACAGCGCATGGCAGCCATTTTGCTGAACAGGAACAGCAGCCAGTTCAAAATCTCGACTGCATCATGCTTCTGCCATTTTTCAGCCAGTTTCACAGGATCAGTGTGCGCCTGCCGGGCTTCCTGCAGGTGCGCCAGTACCTCACGCCGAATTTGCACGGCATCCGTATCGTTCAACTGCAGCGCCTTGATCGGCGCCCCTCCGCTCAGCTCAAGCAATGTGTCAGCCTGTTCAGGGTCGTTTAGCTGTTCACCCAGCCAGGTGTGAGCCGACTGCCTGTCTACGCCGTTGAAGCTGATTTTCTGGCAGCGGCTGCGTATGGTAACAGGCAATTTGCCGGTCTGGTAGGAAACCAGCATCAGCAGCGCCGATGGCGCCGGTTCTTCCAGGGTTTTCAGCAGGCTGTTAGCCGAGTGCCGGTTCAACCCCTCAGCCGGTTCTATGATGACAATCTTGTACTTGCCGTAGTGGTTGCTGAGTTGCAGGTAAGCGATCATGTCGCGCACGGCCTCCACCTTGATTTGCGTTGCGTTGTCTTCCGGGTTGACCACAAGAATATCAGGGTGGTTGCCGGCGTTGAACAGGAGGCAGGAACGGCATTGCCCGCATGCTGCCGTATTGGAACCTGCCTCACACAACAGCAACTGGGCGAACTCAAGAGCAAACCGGCTGATGCCGCAACCTTCGGCCCCGCTCAGTAAAACAGCGTGCGCCAGCCTGTTTTGCTCGACAGCAAGCCGGGCCTGTTGCCATTGTTTGCTGTGCCAGGGGTAAGGCATCAATAACCGGCAGGGCTGGCGGGTATGGTGGCGGGGGGTATCAACATAAACCTTTAGCCTCAAGCAAAGCCGTTATTTCCCGTGTGACATCGTCCGCTTCTCTTGCAGCGTCAACCACGTGGACTCTTTCAGGGTATCGCCCGGCCAGTTCCAGGTACTTGTTCCTGACCCGCTGAAAAAAATTCATTGTTTCCGCCTCGAACCGGTCTGGTGCGCCGCGTTCCCGCATGCGCGCCAGGCCCACCTCCGGTGCCGCATCAAGCAACACGGTCAGGTCCGGTCTCAGCCTGCCCTGGACCATATCCTGCAGACGGGAAACCAGTTGCTCATCTACACCGCGGCCGCCGCCCTGGTAGGCGAACGTCGCATCGGTAAAGCGGTCGCATAAAACAATCATCCCCGCGTCCAGGGACGGCAGGATTACATCCTGGATGTGCTGGCGTCGGGCGGCGAATACCAGGAGCATTTCCGTGATTCCGTCTATCCGGCCGGTGTCTTTTTGCAGGATAATGTCGCGAATAACTTCGCCTGTGGGGGTGCCGCCGGGTTCCCTTGTGATAATGACGCCCCCGGGATGCCTTGCTGAAAGCAGGTCGAAGGCTTTTTCTACCTGCGTGGTTTTGCCAACCCCCTCTATACCTTCAAATGTGATAAAAAATCCCGTCATTGCGGCTCATCTGAGTTGATACCTTGCCACTGCCTGGTTGTGTTCGGCAAGCGTATCGGAAAAGTAATGCCGGCCGTTTTCTCCTGTCGCGACAAAGAATAAAGCCGTCCCGGGTTCCGGTTGCAGCGCAGCGTGTATGGAGGCTCTTCCGGGCGCTGCTATAGGCGTAGGCGGAAGCCCTTTGTAACGATAGGTGTTGTACGGTGAATCGAACTCCAGGTCCCTGCGCCTGATATTCCCGTCATAGTTTTCTCCCAGGGCGTAAATCACGGTGGGGTCCGTCTGCAGTTTCATATTTTTTTCCAGACGGCGCACGAATACCCCGGCAATCCGGTTTCTTTCGTCGGCTGCCGCAGTTTCCTTCTCAATCAGGGACGCCATTATCAAAGCTTCGTAGGGTGACCGGTATGGCAGACCTGCCATGCGCCGGTCCCATTCCTGGGATAAAACAGCTTCCATCTGCTTGAACGAACGGCGCAGAAAATCCACGTCGGTCGTCTCGGCAGGGAAATAATACGTATCGGGGAAAAAACGCCCCTCCGCGTGATACCCCGGATAACCTATTTCTGCCATTACCCGATCGGGCCGGGTCGAATTCAATTGTCTCCTGATATACCTGCTATCGTGCAGCGCAGCCATGATCTGGGGGAAGGACCAGCCCTCCACTATGGTCAGTGCATGCTGGGTTACCTTGCCGGCCACTATCGTGTCGAGTAATGACGATGCTGTGGCGCCGGGTTCTACCTGGTACTGACCGGCTTTTATCAAACCGTCAACACCCCTGATTTTACCTTCAAGCTGCAGGTAAAAAGGATATTCGAACCAGCCCCGAGCCGCCAGCCCTTCCGCTACGGCAAGCAGGGACATGCCGGGCTCTATGGAGAAATACTCCTGCCCTTCAATATTCAGCGGCATGTTCAATTGCTTTTCCATATCCTGGTAGAACAACCATCCGGCCAGGACGAGAGCAAGACCGGAAATGCATGCCGCAATCTTCATGATACGGGTACGATACAATTGTCGGAAATTAATTTCCCCATTATTTCTATGCCTGCATCAATGCTGTTAAAGGCTTTGTTGCCAATACGCCTGACGGGCCAGATGCCGATCACGCTGTTGCAATAGAATACTTCATCTGCTTCGAATATTTCCTCGCGGGCAATAGTCCTGATGGCGGTATCACGGCCTGCAGCCTTGTCCAGTTCAATGATCGCTCTTCTTATCACTCCGGCAACACCGCACCGGGACAGGTCCGGAGTGATTAATCCAGCGTTTTTGACCATGAAGATATTACTCATGGAACCCTCTACCACGTTGTCCTGCGGGTCTAGTACGAGACCTTCAGGGTATGGTGTGGCAGTCACC
The DNA here is from genome assembly GCA_026710545.1 of Gammaproteobacteria bacterium. Lineage (GTDB taxonomy): Bacteria > Pseudomonadota > Gammaproteobacteria > Eutrophobiales > Eutrophobiaceae > JAAXHV01. The sequence goes on from JAPOQU010000124.1 coordinate 114,510, forward strand.
TCCCGGCGCAGGAGGACTTGTTCCAAACGGTTCAGGTGCTTGATGCCGGCGAGTTCGGGTTGATGGCTGATACGGCGGCCGCAAACGTATGAGTCTATGCCGTCGCGATAATAGCCGGATGGATAAACCGGTTGCCGGTGGACGCTGAGTATCCGGTTGGCCGGGATATTTTCAGGCGGTTGATAACCACGCCCTCCCATTCCCCGGGTAATGATGATCTTGAGTACTGCTGATGTAAGGGATGCGCAGAGCCGGTCTGCTTCCCGTTCGAGCAGGCTTCTGTCCGGGCAGGTTATCGACAATTGCCGGCAACCGGTTTCAAGACGGGTAAAATGCGCATCCCGGCAAAGCAGCTTACCGGACTGAACGGCTATTGTCTCGAACACACCATCGCCGAACTGTAGGCCGCGATCGTGAATGGAAATGGCATCACCCGGCGTGCCATTGACCAGTGTGTCAACCACGGTTGCCCGTCATTCCGGCGTTGCAGTCCTTGAAAAGGACTCGCCATTCCCTGCGGACTGCGCCTTGTCTTGAAGCCGCCGCTTGGCTCTGAACATGGCAATATCACCTGGAAAGAGTACTAGATGCGTTTTAGGATTATACACCCGTTCGTGCCGCCAAAACCGAAGGAATTGGACAAAACGTGGTTCAATGCCATGGGCCGCGCGTCATGGGGTATATAATCCAGGTCACAGGCCGGGTCAGGATTGTCGAGGTTAATTGTGGGCGGCGCCACCTGGTCGCGTAATGCCAGGGCGCAGAATACGGTTTCCACACTGCCGGCGGCTCCGAGCATGTGCCCGCACATGGATTTTGTGGAACTGATTGCCAGTTTCCGGGCATGGTCGCCAAAAACCTGTTTGACGGCATTATTTTCGGCAATGTCACCCGCCGGCGTCGATGTGCCGTGGGCATTGATGTAGTCAATTTCCGTTTTATCAATACCTGCGTTGCCGAGCGCATTCTCCATGCATCGGATTGCGCCTGCGCCGTCTACTGCGGGTGCAGTCATGTGGTAGGCATCACCATTCATTGCGGAACCGGTAATTTCGGCATACACATTTGCGCCCCTGGCCCTGGCATGCTCGTATTCCTCCACAACCACGGCGCCGGCGCCGTCGCTTAAGACAAACCCGTCCCGCTCCAGGTCCCAGGGACGGCTGGCTTGCTCCGGTTCATCGTTGCGTGTGGATAACGCTTTTGCATTGGCGAACCCGGCCATGGATGTAGGTGATGATGCATATTCAGCGCCACCTGCTATCATTAAGTCGGCATCACCGTATTCAATCAGGCGGGCCGCTTCGCTGATGTTATGAGTACCGGTCGCGCATGCGGTGACAATGCAGAAGTTGGGTCCCTTGAAACCGTATTGTATCGACAGGTTCCCGGAGATCATGTTAATGATGTTACTGGGCACGTAGAACGGAGAAATTCTCCTCGGGCCACTGCCCTGGATGCTCCCTGCCCCTTTTTCTATACCCGAGATGCCGCCTATCCCCGATCCGATAGCCACGCCGACCCGGTGCGGGTCAATGCCATTAACATCAATTCCCGCATCCTCTACTGCCTGGATACCAGCCACCATGCCGTAGTGTATGAAGGTGCCCATTTTTTTCTGTTCTTTTCTGGGGATATAGGCATCCAGTTCAAGATTTTTTATCGAGCCGGAGATCCTGACGGGATAACTGCACGCATCAAAGTGGCTGATTGCGGATATACCGCTGTTCCCCGCCAGAAGGCTCTCCCAGGATTCCTTGACACTGTTTCCCAAAGGAGTCACCAGGCCCAGCCCGGTAATGACGACTCTACGTTTGTTCACTGTTCGGAAAGGTTGTCGGATGTACGAAAAAAGGCCGCTTTAGTTCAACTATGAAGCGGCCTTGTTAAGGATTTATCTACAGCAGTTATTCAAGATGCGTATCAATATAGTCGATAGCTTGTTGTACAGTAGTTATTTTTTCTGCATCTTCATCAGGTATCTCAATTTTAAACTCCTCTTCCAGAGCCATTACCAATTCGACGGTGTCCAGTGAATCAGCTCCTAGATCATCAACAAACGATGCTTCACTGGTAACTTCTTCCTCTTTAACCCCCAGCTGTTCTACGATGATTTTCATCACTCGTTCTTCAACATTGCTCATGAGAAATAACCTCCTTCGCGGTACCAAGACCAAAAGCGGGTGTACGATAAGCTAAATATTCCTTGCTTTCAAGTTATTTTATAAATAAAAAACAGATCTTAAAGAATAACGCAATATATTATAGTCCCAACGGGTTTGAAAAATCCACTCTAAATGCTGCTCCCCGGCCCTGTATGATGATAACTCATGGTGGGTAATATCGTGGCTGTACAACCGGCAAGGACCCGGTTCACGCCATATACATTCCACCGTTTACATTCAGCACTTCCCCGGTAATATAGCCGGCGGCCGGGGAGGCAATGAACTCGACAGCGCAGGCGATGTCTTCAGCAAGACCGAGCCGCCCCAGCGGAATTTGCTCAAGCAGTTTTGCGCGTTGTTCGGCAGAAAGTTCTGCAGTCATGTCCGTGTCAATAAACCCGGGAGCGATACAGTTAACCGTGATGCCGCGCGAGCCTATTTCCTTGGCCAATGCACGGGTAAAACCGATCATGCCCGATTTGGCCGCAGCATAGTTGGTCTGACCCGGGTTGCCCGACAGGGCTACTACGGAAGTGATATTGATAATCCGGCCGTGGCGCGCCTTGACCATGTCACGCAGGCACAATTTACATAACCGGTATACTGAATTCAGATTGGTATCGATAACCTCATCCCACTCCTGCTGTTTCATCCGCATCATCAGGTTATCCCGGGTGATGCCGGCATTGTTGACCAGGATAGAAGGTCTTGAATCGGCTGACTTCAGGGCCTCGTTCAGATCGGCGACGGATTCATCCGCGCTGATATCCAGTACGTATCCCTTGCCGTTTATTCCCGCATCCCTGAAATATTCCTCTATCCCGGCTGCGCCGTTCTCCGTGGTGGCCGTGCCTGCCACGAAGGCGCCCGCCCGGCCCAGCCGTTCAGCGGCTGCTTTTCCTATGCCCCTGCTTGCTCCAGTTACCAGGGCGACCTGATCTTTCAGTGTAATGTTCATAATTTTATCCGCAGATGACGCAGATTATATTTGGTTTCATTGAGGATTACATTGACAGGGCCGCATCCAGGGATGCCGTATCGGAAATGCCGTTGCAGGCTATATTTTTATCGACACGCCGGATCAGACCGCTGAGTACTCTTCCGGGACCACACTCTATAATCCTGCCGATGCCTTTATCCCGCATCAGGGCGATGCATTTCGACCACAGGACGGGCTGATGCATGTGCAGCATCATTGCTTCCTTTATCTCACCAGGGTCGGTCCGTGCGCGGGCGTCGACGTTCTGTACAACAGGAATAGCTGCAGGCGCAAAATCGATCTCATTGACGCGCAGTTGCAGCCTGTCTGCAGCAGGCAACATCAGCCGGCAATGGGCAGGCACGCTGACCGGCAGGGGCGTGACCCGTCTGGCTCCTGCTTTTTTCGCCAGATCACATGCCCGTTCCACCGCACCGGCATTACCGGCAATGACCACCTGTCCCGGGAAATTAAAATTCGCAGCCGAGACTACCTCCTCCTGCGCCGCCCCGGCACACACGTCAATGACGGTATCATCATCCAGTCCGGAAACAGCCGCCATCGCTCCCGCGCCGTGGGGCACGGCATCCTGCATAATCCGTCCCCGGTCGGCCACCAGTTCGACTGCGTCGGCAAAGTCCAGGACTTCGGCGCACACCAGGGCCGTGTACTCGCCGAGGCTGTGTCCGGCAAGGAACCCGGGGCGGGCGCCCCCGTTATCTTGCCAGATGCGCCAGATGGCGTAACTCGCGGTCAATAACGCGGGCTGGGTATACTCTGTACGGTTAAGCTTATCCTCAGGTCCATTGAGGCATAATGACAGCAGGTCATAATCCAGTCTAGCCGATGCTTCGGCGAAGATCCCGGTTACGGCGGGGAAGTTTTCCGCCAGGCCGGAGAGCATGCCCACGGATTGGGAACCCTGCCCGGGAAATACGAAAGCCAGACCGTCAGTCGTCATGATACCCAGGTTCTCTAATACCGGATCAATGCCGAGCCCCAGGTAAACCCGCCGCCTACAGCTTCCATGAACAGGGTGTCCCCTTGCCTGATGCGGCCGTCGCGTACGCCTGTATTCAGCGCCAGGGGGATGGATGCCGCTGACGTGTTGCCGTGCTCCGCCACTGTCAATATAACATCGTCCATACTCATGCCGAGTTTTTTGACGGTAGCTGAGATGATTCTCAGGTTTGCCTGGTGTGGCACCAGCCAGTTTATGTCCTTTCTTGTAAATCCGGTATCCGCGAGCGTTTCATCCACGATTTCGTCCATTGCCTGGACGGCAAATCTGAAGACTTCGTTGCCGTGCATACGGATGTAGGGATCGGCGGTCGGATTGGATACCCCCGAAGGTACCTGGAGGTGTTCACTGTAACTGCCGTCTGCATGTAATAACGTCTTATAAATGCCAGGTTCGTCACTTCTGCCGAGGATGACGGCGCCGGCGCCGTCGCCGAACAGCACGCAGGTCGTCCGATCCGTCCAGTCGAGTATCCTGGAGTTCATGTCGGCGCCGATAACGAGAGCCCGCCGCATCGTACCGGACCTGATAAATTGATCCGCAATACTTAACGCGTAAATAAACCCGGAACACACGGCCTGGACGTCGAATGCAGCGGCGCCGTTACGTATGCCGAGCCTTTTCTGGAGCAGGCACGCCGTACTCGGGTAGATGAGATCAGGAGTGGAAGTGGCAACGATAATCAGGTCGATGGAACCGGCCTCTATCCCGGCCATATCAATGGCGCCAAGCGCTGCGTTACAGGCCATCTCGGACGTGGTTTCGTCTTCCCGGGCAATATGCCTTTGCCTGATCCCGGTACGCGTCCGGATCCAGTCATCCGATGTGTCTACCAGGTCTTCCAGTTCCGAATTGGGCATGACCCGTTCCGGAAGGTAGCCGCCACAACCTATGACCCGGGCGTAATTCATCGGTCAGTTCCGGATTAATAAAGCTTCAAGTTGGGAGGTAATACGGGCAGGGATGTTTTTCTCGACTTCAAGTATCGCCTCTTCCAGCGCGTGTGCGAAAGATACCCTGTCTGCCCCACCGTGACTCTTGATGACAATTCCGCGCAGTCCGAGCAGACTTGCACCGTTGTAGCGCCTGGGATCGATTTTCCTGCGGATGGATTTCAGTACCGGCATCGAAATGACCGAGGCAAGTCTGCCGTAGTAGTTTCTTTTAAATTCACTGAACACGTGGTGAGAAAAAAAATCGGCTACCCCTTCACTGGCCTTCAGTGCGATATTGCCCACAAAACCGTCGCATACGATTACATCAGCGTGACCGGAATAAATATGGTTGCCCTCGACGAACCCAATGTAATTGAGGTGGCTGCCGGACAGCAACCCCGCGGCCTGTTTCACCCGGTAGTTGCCTTTATTCTCCTCGGTGCCGACGTTCAGCAGTCCTACCTTCGGCGAAGCAATATTATTAATGGCGCCGGCCAGCTCCGCGCCCATTACCGCAAACTGAAATAATTGCTCGGCGCTGGAATCAACGTTGGCGCCGAGATCGAGTATATGCGTCTGGTTGTTGATACCGGGTATGGTCGTACAAATGGCAGGCCTGTCAATACCCGGCAGCATCTTCAGGACGTAGCGCGAAATGGCCATTAACGCACCGGTATTGCCGGAACTGACACAGGCATGCGCCAGCCCTTTCTTTACCTGTTCAATTGCGACCCGCATTGATGATTTTTTCTTGTTGCGCAACGCTGAAGAGGGCGCCTCATCCATGGTAACGACTTCCGGCGCATGGATTATCTGAACCCGGACGGACAGATCAGGGCTCAAGGACGACAGCCTGGATTTGACTACGTCTTCCAGCCCTACCAGTTGAAGCTCCAGTTCCGGGTGTTTTTTCAGCGTATGGATTGCTGCGGGGATAATCTCACCAGGCCCATGGTCTCCCCCCATGGTATCGAGCGCAAGACGCAGTGCCATTGTATCTAACCGGCGAATGCCCGTTGCCGATTCATGCTTTCATGACAGTCCGTGCAGGGCAGTCCCTGCCGGACGGGTTTATTCATTATCGTCTTCGGTATTCAGCACTTTTTCTCCCCGGTAGTAACCGTCAGGGCTGACATGATGACGTCTGTGAACTTCGCCGGTTGTCGGTTCAATTGACAGGCAGGGAGATTCAAGCGAGTCGTGGGCGCGGCGGGAATCCCGTCTGGAAGTGGATTTCTTGCGTTGTTGTACAGCCATGGTAACAGCCTCCTGGTTATCCCGATTTCAGTTTTTTCAGTATGTGGAACGGGCCGGACCCAACAGGATCGCGTTCCGCTGCCTGTGTTCCCGCAGCACAATCCTCCAGCCGATGCATCGGTGAAATCGGCAAGCCCAGTAATATTTCGTCTTCAATAAAATCTGTCAGTTGCATGGTTTCCTGTTTGAGCACCAGGGGTTCCATCGACGCCGGTATTTTCTTAAGCGTCGTTCCTTCAAAAACAACTCCCACCTTGATTGTATGGGCCAGCTTTACCGCAAACGGCTCCAGGCAACGCTGGCATATCAGCAGCAGGTCTGTCCTGTACCCGCCGTTAATGCAGGTGATCCCGTCCTCAGAGCGGCTGAAAGCCAACTTCAACTCAACCATACCCCGGTTATCGCTCAATAATTCGACAAGACGGGGCATTTTGCTCAACTCAAGCCGCCCTTCAATGCAGGCGCCCGCTTCCGCGAGATGCCCGGGCACTATTTTGTAAGGCAAATCCGGAGACATCAGGGACGCAAGTTTAACTACCGGAGAACTGAGTGTCAAACTATTGACTTGACAGTAGGTTAGAGAACATTATGTGTGAATGACAACACTTGCAAAACTGGTTCTGGCGTCTTCATCGGTTCACCGTAAGGCTTTGCTGGAACGGCTGGGGCTTTCGTTCGTTTGCCATTCCCCGGATATCGATGAAAGTATCAGGGACGGCGAAGCAGCGCCTGCACTGGTAGAACGATTGGCGCGGGGCAAGGCCGTTACTGTAGCAAAAGAGTACCCGGATGCGCTGGTGATAGGTTCTGATGAAGTTGCTGCAGCTAACGGCCGAATACTGACGAAGCCTGAAGGCTATGAGGGCGCCGTGCAGCAACTCAGGATTATGTCGGGAAACCTGGTGGAATTCGTGACCTGCGTTTGCCTGGTCAACAGCCGGTCAGGACAACAGCAACTTGATACTGTTACGGTTGAAGTCCGGTTCAGGGAATTAACGGATGCGGAGATCAGCCGTTACCTGGATCGGGAGCAGCCCTTTGATTGTTCCGGCAGCTTCAAATCAGAAGGCGCCGGAATTACCCTTGTGCAACGGATCAGCAGCGATGACAATACTGCCTTGCTGGGACTGCCTTTGATCTCCTTGCAGGGCATGTTGCGGAATGAAGGTTATATAATACCTTAGATAATAAATATAATATATTGATTTATCTAAATTTGTAATGATATTCCGTATGTTGTAACCGGTTTGTGAACAGCGTACCTATCTCGCGTGATATCTGCTCAAGCAGAGTGTCCCTGTAGGTAAAATCCACTATCTCCTCAACGCCGATAACCTCACGGGCGACATAATCGGTATTGCCCAGTTCGTCAATCAGGCCCAGTTCAATGGATTGCTCACCTGTCCATACCAGGCCGGAAAAGATTCTGTCATCCTCGGCCAGGCGCTCTCCCCGCCCTTCTTTCACAACCTGCACAAACTGCCGGTAAATTCCATCCAGCAGTTGATCAACATGTTCAACTTCGTCGTCCTGTTCCGGCGAAAACGGATCCAGGAATGCCTTGTGCCTGCCTGCATGGTACACGCGCCGCTCGATGCCAAGTTTGTTGATGGCGTCGACAAATCCGAAACTGGACATTATCACCCCGATTGAACCAATCAGGCTTGCCTTGTCCGCATAAATCCCGTCTGCCGCCACGGCAATGTAGTAACCGCCGGATGCGCAAAGATCACCGATTACCGCGTAGACCGGGATGTCGGGATGTGCGTTTTTCAGACGCTTGATCTCATCGTTGACATGGCCGGCCTGCACCGGACTCCCGCCCGGACTGTTAATCCGGAGTATGATGCCCGCCGTGTTACTGTCTTCATAGGCTGCGCGCAGACTTGCCGTCACGTAATCGGCCCTGACCTGCCCATTGCCGGAAATAACACCCTGGATATCTATCAGCGCCGTATGTTTACCATTCGTCAGACTGCCGGGCGTAATATCCGTTTTGCCCATCAGGTAGGCCACCAGGAAAACTGCCATAAACAAGGCAATAAACAGCTTGAATGCGATGTTCCAGCGCCTCGCCCTGCGTTGCTCGGCAAGGAATTCCCTGGCGAGCTGGTTCACAAGGGTCTGTTCAAACCGTGAATCGTTGTCATCGTTATTCTGTTGCCAGGGGTCGGTCATAGTCGGTTTGCGAGTTTTTTACCTGCCAAACGTCATTCCTCCGGGGCAGTGGTAACCACAACTTCTTTTTTTTCAGTTGTTTTTTCCGTTTTGCTACTGCTTTCCGGACTCTCGCCGGCCTGCTTTTTCTCACGAGTTCCCCTGCCTCTCGATGAAGAGCGGGATTGCCTGCCTTCATTTCCGCCCTGGTCCCGGTTTCCCTGCCGGCGCTGGTTGCCTGACCCTGAATTTTCGTTTCTGCGGGGATTCCTGCGTTGTTGTTGCCTGCCGGAAGAATTACCTGAATACCTGTTTCTGTTCCTGCTGCGTGACGACTGTGGCTTATTGCGAGGCGATGGTTTGCTCTCCTGCTTCTTTGTTTCCGTGCCGCCGAACAATTTGTTGAATAACCGGCTCATCATTCCAATACCTTTATTCGCTTGAGCCGTAGGGACCGGTTTTTCCGGAATAATCTGGGTCAGTGCAGGTTGCTCCGGCGGTTTCCGGTTTTCGTTGGTAATGGCTGTACCGGGATTATCCTGTCTGACCTCCGCAAACTTGTAGCTTTCTTTCTGGGATGAATCTGCCGCGGACTCGGACAGGTTCATACGCTGGACCAGGTATTGTGGTGTTTCCATCATCGGATTGGGACTGATGATAATCTCCACGTCGAGGCGTTGCTCTATATCGCGTATGGACTGGCGCTTTTCATTCAGCAAAAAGGTAGCGGCATCCACCGGTAACTGGGCCACTACCTTGGCGGTCAGTTCCTTCATGGCCTCTTCCTGGATAATGCGCAGGACCGCCAATGACAGCGACTTGATATCGCGGATAGTTCCTTGTCCGTCGCAGCGCGGGCACGGAATGTGGCTTGATTCGCCCAGTGAAGGCCTTAATCTCTGGCGCGACATTTCAAGCAGGCCAAAGCGCGAAATTCGCCCGGTCTGTACCCGGGCGCGGTCCACCTTGAGGCCGTCCCTCAGGCGGTTTTCGACCTCGCGCTGGTTCCTGTTGCTCGCCATATCGATAAAGTCGATGACAAACAGGCCACCCAGGTCGCGCAGACGCAACTGGCGTGCTACTTCATCGGCTGCTTCAAGGTTGGTATTGAATGCCGTTTCCTCAATATCCTCACCCTTGGTGGCGCGTGCCGAATTGATATCTACGGATGTCAGGGCTTCGGTATGGTCGATGATCAGCACACCCCCTGAAGGAAGTTGAACCTCGCGGGCAAACGCAGTCTCTATCTGGCCTTCAATCTGGTAGCGGCTGAACAAGGGGTCGCTGCCGGAGTAAAGCTTCAGCTTGGGCAGGTTATGGGGCATAACCTGTTGCATGAAGTCCCGCGCCCGGTGGAAGATATCATTATCATCAATCCAGATCTCGGCGATATCGTTTCTCAGGTAATCCCGGATGGCCCTGATAATGACTTCGCTCTCCTGGTAAATGAGAAACGGCCCCGGCTTTTCCTTTGCGGTTGTTTTGATTGAGTCCCAGAGTACTTTCAGGTAATCCAGGTCCCATTGCAGTTCTTCTGCGCTTTTGCCGACACCGGCAGTGCGCAGTATCAAGCCCATGCCCTGAGGTATTTCCAGGGTGCTCATTGCCTCCCGGGCATCACTGCGGTCATTGCCCTCGATCTGTCTTGAGACGCCCCCTGCCCTGGGGTTATTAGGCATCAGCACCAGGTAGCGCCCGGCAAGGCTGATGAAGGTGGTGAGCGCCGCGCCTTTATTTCCGCGTTCTTCCTTTTCCACCTGGACAATATATTCCTGTCCCACTTCCAATGCGTCCTTGACGTTTATGCGGCCGCGATTATCCTCACTGTTCTTGGATTTGAGAAGGGAGCGGGCTATTTCCTTGAACGGCAGGAAACCATGTCTTTCGGCTCCGAAATCGACAAATGCAGCCTCAAGACTGGGTTCAATCCTGACAATCCTGCATTTATAGATATTTGACTTCTTCTGTTCCCGCCCTGTTGCTTCGATATCAAGATCGTACAGGCGTTGGCCGTCCACTAGCGCCACTCGCAACTCTTCCGGCTGAGTTGCGTTAATCAACATTCTTTTCATTGTAAATATCCTTTACGTACCGGCTCGACCATGTTCTGACATACAGTCAGGCACCAGCCATCCCGGCTGACAACTGGGAGCCGCGTAATTCTGTTTTCGTGCTGCTGTTGCGCAGCCGCTACTAATCCCGGGTACACCGATACGGGTGTACTTTGTAAAGCGTCTGTCCCGACGATTTGTTATTCCCGGGCTTTCATAAATCACTTTCCGCCTGATGACTGCCTCGAATCCGGGTTACCGGTGTTCATCAGGCAATGTGCTTTCCTGCAACAAACACTTGATCCTTCCCTATCGCTTCGCTGTCAGAGCTGGAGCGCCATTATGTTAATCCATACCGGATCGGGTTCCGGTTCTCAAATTCTACCGCTGTTAAAGACAGGCGCTTTGTAATGGCTTATCCTTGCAGGATATCTGATTTTCAGCGTCAGCAAGTGTAAATATAACAAACTTGCGGCCTTACGGCAATCTCATTGTTTAAAATGTCACAATTGAGCGGTAACAGGAGCAGACCGGAAAATATCGCCGTCAGTCCTGAACAGGCGGGCCGGCGTATCGACAACTTTCTGCTTGCCTACCTGAAAACAATACCAAAAAGCCGGGTTTACCAGATGCTGAGGCGCGGGGAAGTCAGGGCCAACGGTGGCAGGATCAAGCCGGACTATCGCCTGCAGCCAGGTGATGATATCCGTATACCTCCGGTGTTTGAGCAAGCGCGAGCAGACCCCGGTAAACCGCCGGCGCGCCTGGTTGATATGATCCGGGCCTGTGTGATGCACGAGGATGAACGGATCATCGTTGTCAACAAACCCTCCGGCCTGGTCGTGCATGCAGGCAGCGGCAGCGCCTTCGGCGTTATTGAAGCGTTGCGCGAACTGTACCAGCCGGCGCAGACCCTGCACCTAGTCCATCGTCTGGACAAGGAGACTTCCGGGTGCCTGTTGATAGCGAAAGACATGGTTGTCCTGCGCCAGGTCAACCAGGCGCTGAAAAACGGGGAAGTGGAGAAAGAATACGACGCTTTGTTGCAAGGTCGCTTGCGCAAAAAAAATCTCAGGGTGAATACCCCGTTGCAGCGTCACAGGAACCGCCGGGGCGAAGGCCAGGTCAGGCCGGACGAGTCCGGCAAATCCGCCATCTCCGGGTTTTCAACGGTAAAAGTCTTCCGGGATGCAACCCTCGTCAAGGTCAGGACCGCCACCGGCCGGACCCATCAGGTCCGGGTGCATGCCGCCTCCATCGGTCATCCCCTTGCCGGCGACGGCAAATACGGAGACAGGGAATTCAACAGGAAAATGCGCAAACTCGGCCTGAAACGCATGTTCCTGCACGCCGGTAAACTCTCCGTGCCCGTATTGAAAAAGACCGGGCAGTACCAGTTCAGCGCGCTGTCGCCGGATGACCTGGAACAGGTGTTGACCCGCCTGAGTCAAGCACAGGCTCAGTACCACCTGCCCGGGTGAATGCGGGCGCTGTTCAGCCGGCAGGTGACGTGTTATAGAGTTTGTCCCTGGGCGGTTGTCTTACTTTGGCAGCGGCGATCGCCCGGCCCTAGGGTAATTTTCGACCGAGACCGACCCGCGGGTCATGTCAACACGGATAATTTTATCGTTGTCCCAGGCGGCCACGGGAAGCCTCAACGCCTGGCCTCATCCATCAGGGTTTTCATGTCCCGCACAGCCTGGTAAAGCCCGGAAAATACAGCCCGGGCAATGATGGAATGGCCGATATTCAGTTCGGCGATCTCCCTGATTGCAGCAACGGGGTTGACATTGTGATAGTGCAATCCGTGCCCTGCATTGATTTGCAGCGTTGTTTTGGCCGCATGTGCGACAGCCTGTTCGATTTTATGAAATTCAGACCGGCGTGATTGAGCGTCTTCACAATCCGCGTAGTGGCCGGTATGAATTTCTATCATGTCCGCGCCTGTGGCTACCGTTGCGTCAATCTGGCCGGCGTCGGCGTCGATGAACAACGATACCTTTGAGCCGGTTGCCTGCAGCCTGGTGCAGGCTTCCCGGATCCTGTCCTGCTGCCCGATCACTTCCAGGCCGCCTTCCGTAGTCAATTCCTCCCGGCGTTCGGGGACGAAGCAGCAATAGTCCGGTTTCAATCTCTCCGCAAATTTCACCATGTCATCGGTAACGGCCATTTCCAGGTTTATCGGTATCGTCAGCACGTCCTTCAGCATTTCCACGTCCCGCTCCTGGATATGCCGGCGGTCCTCGCGCAGGTGTATGGTAATTGAATCCGCCCCCGCCTGTTCTGCGGTCAGCGCGGCGTGGACCGGTTCGGGATACCGTGTCAGCCTGGCCTGGCGCAGTGTTGCCACGTGGTCGATGTTAACACCCAGTTTTATCGGCTTCATTAACTGCTCCGGCGTCACGTACCCAGGCTGTGTTTGTACAGTTCCCTGCTTGCCAGTGGTTTGTCGCCCAGTAAATTTCGCAACACCATTCTCATCAGTTGTTTGGCCTCAGCCAGTATGGATTCATCGATAAACTCCTCTTCCGCCAGGGCCCGCAACGTCCGTCCGGAGATTGTCAGGCCGCCTCCGTTGGCCGCGGCACATGGAACCGGCCCCTGTTCCGGCAGGTAATTATAATGCCGGTCCGGGCGGATGGCATTGCCTCCCGTATCCGCGTCCAGCACCAGCCCATAACCCAGTGCTTCGAGCAGGCGCTTTTCAAATATCCTCAGCGTCTGTTGTTCCGTAGACATATCATATAATTTATCGACAGCTTCTTCATAGGCATCGAAGAGTTCCGGATGCGGTTCGTGCCGGTGCAGCAGCCTGACCAGCAGTTCATTTATGTAAAAAACGGTCAGCACCCCCCCTGCTCCGCAAGGCCGGCTGTCCTGGCAGGGTTCCACCAGGGTCAGGGTGCCCAATTCCCGGCGCATCGACCAGGCGATATTGATTTTCCGTCCCGGTTGCAATAGTGCCCGTTTGTTATTTTTCTGTTTTCTGGCTCCTTTAGCGACCAGGCTGACCCTGCCGTGCAGACGCGAAAACACATCCAGCAAGAGGCTCGTTTCACGGTAGGAACGATTGTGCAGGATGAAGCAGGGATTAAGTTCAGCCCTCACGGCTATTCAATTTGGAATTAGGAATTAAGAATTACGAATTGGCGGCATGTCGAAATCATGGGTTCTATCCTCGTAATTCCTAATTCGTAATTCCTAATTCCTAATCATACCCCAGTGTCCTAAGGGCATTGACGTCATCCGTCCAGCTTTGTTTGGTTTTCACCCAGGTTTGCAGGTACACTTTTTTTGCCAGGAATTTTTCCAGTTCTATGCGTGCTTCAGCCCCAATTGATTTTAACATCTTGCCGCGGTCGCCGATGATTATGGAGCGGTGCGACCGGCGTTCCACCCAGATAGTGGCAAATATGGAGAACAAGCTAGTCTCTTCATCGAACTCATCAATTGTAACGGATACCCTGTAGGGCAGTTCGTCTCCCAGTTTTGCCATCACCTTCTCCCTGATATATTCAGCCGCCAGGAAGCGTATGCTTTTATCGCTTACCTGGTCATCCGGGAACAGGGGTTCTCCTGCAGGCAGCATTGAAACGACTTTACGTTCCAGCGCAGAGATATCGCGCCGGCGTCTTGCGCTGAGCGGCATGATTTCCGCGAATGACAGCTTTTCCTGCATCGTATTTATATACGGCAGCAGCAAAGTGCGGTCCTTGAGCAGGTCCAGTTTATTGATAACCAGCACAACAGGCGCACTGACATCCTTTAACAGATCGGCAACGAAATCATCTTCCCGGTACCATTTTACGGCTTCGACCACGAACAACACCACGTCGAGGTGGGCCAGTGAATTCACTACCTCCCTGTTCATGTAGCGGTTGATGGCGCTTTTATAGGTATTCTGGTAGCCCGGTGTATCCGAAAAGACTATCTGGTAATCCGGCGCCGATTTGATCCCCCTGATCTGCCAGCGCGTGGTTTGCGGTTTTCTGGTGACAATACTGATTTTTTGTTCAATCAACCGGTTCAACAACGTCGATTTGCCGACGTTGGGCCGCCCCACTATGGAAACGTAACCGGCCCTGAAGCCGTTGCCGTGCTCAGCCTTGATCGGCATCCAGGGCTATCTTTTCCAGCGCCGTCCTGGCTGCCGTTTGTTCAGCGTTTCTTTTGCTCCTGCCTTTTGCGACAACGGGTTCGGCAAGGCCGTCGACGTAACACTCTATGGTGAACAATTTATCGTGCGCTCCACCTTCTTCGGCAATCACGTTATAGGCAGGCAATGATTTTTTGTTGGCCTGCAGGTACTCCTGCAATTCGGATTTGGGATCTTTCGGTACGTTCCCGGCGCTCATGGTGTCAAGCAGGGGGGCATATATCCGCTGGATGCACAGACGGCAGTTGTCCAGGTCTGAATCCAGGTAAATTGCCCCGATTAACGCCTCCAGGGCGTTTGCCAACAGTGATTCCTTGCGTCCTCCTCCACTTCTGGATTCGCCAATTCCGAACCTGATGTGATTTCCCAGGTCGAGATGTCTTGCGAGTAGCGCAAGCGTGTCCTTTTTCACCAGGGATGAACGCATACGCGTCAGGTCGCTTTCTGCTGCTTCCGGAAACCTGGTGAACAGTTCGTCGGCAATGAACATGCCGAGCAACGCATCTCCCAGGAATTCGAATCTTTCGTTATGACCCCTGCTGAAACTGCGGTGGGTTAATGCCTGGGTCAATAATCCGGCATCGCTGAAGGCATGCCCTGTGACATCTTTGATATGCAGTAGTAAATCTTTACCTGTGTCAAGCTGCGTCATACGGGGTGAAGTGTATCATGACTGGATCACCGCGGGCACAGGATTGGTCCGGAGTCGAACTAGTTGATATCAGACCCAATCCGATCCCAATCCACGTCCCAGCTGCCGGGATCAAGGATACTGTCGTTGCTCCAGTTCATCCAGATATAAAATGCCCTCCCCACGAGGTTCTCATCGGGGACCAGGCCCCAGTAGCGGCTGTCCCTGCTGTTGTCGCGGTTATCTCCCAGGACAAAATAATGTCCTTCCGGGATTTTCCGGTCAACCACCACGGACGAGGGTTGTAACGGATTGATGAGGATATCGTGGTCACGTTCGCCCAGTTTTTCCGCTAACCGGTATGAGCCGTTCTCTCTTTTGCCTACACCGTTACTGCGATAAATCCCCTTGAGTTCGAGGTCGACTTCCACACCGTTTATGGTCAGGCTCTTGTCTTTATACTGCAGGTGGTCCCCCGGCACCCCCACAACACGCTTGATAAAGGGAATGGTTGGATCTTCAGGGTAACGAAAGACGACAACGTCGCCCCGGCGCGGTTTCCCGTTACCGAAGACCTTGGCATTCAGCACAGGCAGGCGCACGCCGTAGTCGTACTTGTTTACCAGGATGAAATCCCCTCTCAATAACGTAGGCATCATGGATGCGGACGGAATCCGGAACGGTTCAATGATGAATGAGCGCAGCACCAGCACGATCAGGAACACGGGAAACAGTGACCGGGCGTAATCGACGATTAACGGTTCGGGATGCGCCTCGCCGGCAGCAGAAGCTTTTCTGCCCCGGGCAAAAAACAGGCTGTCCAATCCCCAGATTATTCCGCTGGCAACGGTGAGCAGCACCAGCAAGGCGGCAAAATCAAAGGTCATTGCTCGCCTCCCACATGCAGTATTGCCATAAATGCCGATTGCGGTATTTCAACGGAACCCAGTTGTTTCATTCTTTTCTTCCCGGCTTTCTGTTTCTCAAGTAATTTTCTCTTGCGCGTGACATCGCCGCCGTAACACTTGGCCGTGACGTTTTTGCGCAGTGCCTTCACTGATTCCCTGGCAATAATTTTAGAGCCTATGGCCGCCTGTATCGCCACTTCATACATCTGGCGCGGCACGAGTTGTTTCATCTTCAGCGCAAGTTCACGCCCGCGCCGTTGCGCCAGGTCCCTGTGCACGATACATGACAACGCGTCCACCCGGGCGCCGTTAATGAGTACATCCAGCTTGACCAGGGGCGCCTCATTATAGCTTTCAAAATGGTAATCAAAAGACGCGTACCCCTTGCTTACGGACTTCAGCCTGTCAAAAAAATCCAGCACAATTTCGCTCAGGGGCAGGTCAAACGCGATGGATACCTGCCGCCCGGCATAGTGCAATTTCTTTTGTTCTCCCCTTTTATCGATACACAGGGAGATGACATTACCCAGGTATTCCTGCGGCGTAAGTATATCAGCCCGCACGATGGGCTCCCGAATTGCAACCTGCTTATCCGTGCCCGGAAGGTCGGCGGGGTTATCGATGTACAAGCTTGAGCCGGAAGTGGTTTCAACTTCATAAACCACGGTCGGCGCGGTAATTATCAAGTCAATATTGTATTCCCGTTCAAGACGTTCCTGGACAATTTCCATATGCAGCATACCCAGGAACCCGCAACGGAAACCGAACCCCAGGGCCTGGGAAGTTTCCGGCTCATAATGCAGCGCAGCGTCATTTAGTTTGAGCTTAGCCAGCGCCTCGCGAAAATCCTCGAAATCGCTGGAATCGATGGGAAACATGCCGGCAAACACGCGCGGTTTGACCGGCTGGAAACCGGGGACCGGGCGCTCGGCCGGCTGCCTGCTCGAGGTGATGGTATCACCTACGGGCGCACCGAGGATTTCCTTGATACCGGCAACGACGTAGCCGACCTCCCCGGTGGCCAGGCATGTTCCCGGCGTTCTTTTCGGGGTAAAAGAACCAACCTCGTCGACCGTGTGATCCTGGCCGGTCGAGAATATGCGGATCTTGTCCCCGACACTCAACCTGCCTGCGTTTACGCGCACCAGGGAAACCACGCCGAGGTAATTGTCGAACCAGGAATCGATAATCAACGCCGTCAGCGGCGCGTCGGCATTACCGTCAGGCGGAGGCACGCGTTCGATAATGGCGCCAAGCAGTTCCGCCAACCCTGCTCCGGTTTTGGCGCTGACTTCGAGAGCTTGCTGTGCGTCAATGCCAATCAACTCCTCGATATCAAGCATCACCTTCTCAGGGTCCGCGGCAGGCAGGTCGATTTTGTTCAATACCGGGATGACTTCCAGCCCGTTATCTATGGCCGCAAAACAATTGGCAACTGTCTGTGCCTCTACACTCTGGGAACAATCCACAACGAGTAATGCTCCTTCGCACGCGGACAACGAACGGGAAACCTCGTAACTGAAATCAACGTGACCAGGGGTGTCGATTATGTTGAACTGGTATTCTTCACCGTCATGGTGGCTGTAGTTCAGGCGCACGCTTTGCGACTTAATCGTGATGCCGCGCTCCCTTTCCAGCTCCATCGAGTCCAGCACCTGGGCGGACATTTCCCGTTCGCTCAGCCCGCCGCAAATCTGGATAAACCGATCTGCCAGCGTAGACTTGCCGTGGTCTATGTGCGCGATAATTGAAAAGTTTCTGATCCGGTCCATATAGACAGCATTGTACAGCTAAGGTTTATCCGGATCAGCCGAAGTTATTCGCCTTCTTCTCCAGTCAGTTTGAAAGCCAGGAATGTGGGTGCGCCGCGCCTTTGAATCAGGATAGGAACGGAACGGTCGCGCGGCAACCCGGCCAGGAGTTGCTCGAATTGCGAAACGCTTTCCACGCTTATGTTGTTCACTATCAGGATCACATCGCCTCTCCTGATTCCTGCTTCGCTGCCGGGTCCCTGCATGACCTTGTCGACCAGGATGCCGCCTTCAGGCAGTTCCAGTTCTTTCCTCTGTTCTTCGGTAAGATCCCTGACCACGAGATTCATTTCATTGGGGGGCTTGTCCTGGGTTGCGGCGTCTTCAGCACCGGCCAGTTTATCTTCTTCGGGCAACTCGGCGATCAACACCTTGAGCTGTTTCCGCTTGCCGCCACGGATGATTTCCAGCGGCACTTTCGTATCTATTTTACTGTTGCCGACCAGCGGCGGCAGGTCAGATGAAAAAGCGATATCGGCCTTTTCGTACCTGATAATGATATCTCCCACTTCAATCCCCGCCTGTTCTGCGGGGCTGCCGGCCAGCACTTTTGCAACCAGGGCTCCGTGGGGCTTTTCCATGTCGAAAGACTCGGCCAGTTCCCGGGTTACGTCCTGGATCAGCACACCCAGCCAACCCCGGGTAACATGGCCGCTTTCCCGCAGTTGTGAATACACATTCATGACTACGTCAACGGGAACGGCAAAAGACAGGCCCATAAATCCACCGGTGCGGCTGTAAATCTGCGAGTTTACCCCAATCACTTCACCGTCGAGGTTAAACAAGGGTCCCCCGGAATTACCGGGGTTAATGGCAACGTCGGTCTGGATGAAGGGAACATAATTTTCATTCGGCAGGCTTCTTCCTATCGCGCTGATTATGCCCTGGGTGACCGAGTAGTCGAAACCAAAAGGCGAACCTATCGCCAGCACCCATTCCCCGACCTTCAAATCAGCAGAACTGCCAAGTTTGACCACGGGCAGTTTGTCCCCGTCAACCTTTAACAGCGCGATATCGCTGCGCCTGTCCGTACCGACAATCTCAGCAATAAATTCCCTGCGGTCGTTCAGTCTTACAATGATCTCGTCTGCGTCGGCAACGACGTGACTGTTGGTAATGACATAACCATCCGCTGAAATGATAAATCCTGATCCGAGGGATGCCGCTTGTCTCGGCGTACCCTGGTTGTCCGGTATCTGCTCCTCAAAAAACTTGCGGAAAAAGTCATAAAACGGACTGTCTTCAGGCACCTCGGGAGGAAACGGCGTCCCGGGAGAACCGGGATTTTCTTTCGTGGCGGTAGTGCTGATATTCACCACGGCCGCTGAATTTTCCTGCACCAGATCGGTAAAATCAGGCAGGGACGCGGCAACGGCCGCCACCGTATAAAACAACAGCAGCAGCGGCAGGAAATATCTGGCGTGTGTTGTCATCATCGACAATTCTCCCCGGTTTTATCTTCCCCGGCCCTGCTCCCGGCAGCCTGCTGCCCGTTTTCCGGGTCCGGCCCACCGTCCCCGGCCGGTTGACCGTTGCATTCGCTGATGATTTCGGTACTTGCCGAACTCACCTGGCGCACCGGCGCGTAGACGTTTCCGGTGCCGCCGCCGGGCGCTGATTGAACCAGCGTGCCAGGCGCCTCGTGGGGTCCGCCCGGTTGCTGTTGCTGTATGCCTAAAATCGCCAGGGCAGCTACGGAAGCGGCAATGGCAAAGCCGGCGACGGGCTTGAGGTATGTATGCGTGGAACGGCCGGGCGCGACAATGGCGGGCTCATTCCGGAGTGAGTCTGATACGCTCTTTGCCAGGTTTGTATCGACAACCTCGGGCAAACCCTGTTTGAGACCGTCCGAGATCAGGTGGTACCGGGACCAGGTGTCCAGTAATTCCGGGTCCTTCAGCAGATCGTCGACCAGGTCTTCATGCCGGCCGTCAATTTCATCATCCATGAATGCCGACAACCGTTCTTTCTTTGTTTCGTTCATGTCAGTCATCTACAACTAATGGTTTTATTCGTTTATCGACCGCCTCTCGTGCGCGAAATATACGTGAACGCACCGTTCCTACGGGACACTCCATGACTGTTGCTATATCTTCGTAGCTTAATCCGTCAAGTTCGCGCAGGGTAATTGCCGAGCGCAAATCCACCGGCAGAGCTTCGATAGCTGCTATTATAGTCTCCTGCAACTCGCGCGTGAGCAGCATGTGTTCCGGCGTGGCATGTTCCTTTAGAGTGTCACTTTGTTCAATTTGTTCCATTTCATCAAAATCTGCGGCCGTATCGAGTGGCTGGCGCATCCCGGAAGCCAGAAAATTTTTTGCCGTATTAACCGCAATTCGATAAAGCCAGGTATAAAATGCACTGTCACCACGAAACCTGGGCAGGGCCCGGTAAGCCTTGATGAAAGCCTCCTGGGCCACGTCGCTGGCGTCATGAGGGTTGCTGACAAAACGGGAGATCAGGTTCAGAATTCTGCCCTGGTACTTTATTACCAGTGCGTCGAACGCTTTCTTGTCTCCGCGTTTAACCCTTTCCACCAATACCTGGTCGGATGTGTCGGGTTCAATGGTGACGGTTGCCATGAGATATGAAATGATCCCGGAAACGGTATTATCTATATAAGAAAATGGGCAATTATATTACCTTGTCTCTTACATTTCACCTACATGACAATTGATCAGCACCAATCAGACGTACTGATAATCGGCAGCGGCGCTTCCGGGCTGAGCCTGGCCCTGCAGTTGGCCGGGCACGCTCATGTCGCCGTTATCTCCAAGGCGGATGTGAAGGAGGGAGCGACGTTTTACGCCCAGGGAGGTGTGTCGGCTGTCCTGGACGCGGAAGATTCGGTCGAATCGCATATCAACGACACCATCGACACGGGATGCGGTTTATGCAAATCCGACGTGGTCGAATTCGTTGTGGAAAATGGCAGGAAAAGCATCGGCTGGTTAATCGATCTTGGAGTCAATTTTACCCGCCTGCCGGAATCGGACGGTCAGGAGTTCCACCTTCACCAGGAGGGAGGGCACAGTCACCGGCGGGTCCTGCATGCGGCCGATTCGACGGGCAAGGCGATTGAAAGCACCCTTGAGAATCGCACCCGCGCCCACAGCAACATCGAACTGTTTGAATTTCACACCAGTCTTGACCTCATCAGCAGGGACGGCCGCTGCGTCGGCGCCTATGTTTATGACCAGGTTAACGACCGGGTCAGGGTATTCCGTTCCAGGTGCACGGTACTGGCCACAGGTGGAGCGGGCAAGGTTTACCTGTATACAAGCAACCCGGATATATGCACCGGAGACGGCATAGCCATGGCATGGCGCGCCGGTTGCAGGGTGGCCAACATGGAGTTTGTGCAGTTTCACCCCACCTGCCTGTATCACCAGGAGGCGAAATCTTTTCTGATTTCAGAGGCCCTGCGCGGCGAAGGCGCGCAGTTGCTGCTGCCCGACGGCTCGCGGTTCATGGAAAAATTTGATGCGCGTGGAGAGTTGGCGCCCAGGGACGTGGTTGCACGCGCCATTGACCACGAGATGAAGCGCCTGGGCAGCGATTATGTATACCTGGATATCAGCCACAGGGGCGAGGATTTTGTCATAGACCACTTCCCTGCCATTTATGCCCGCTGCATCCAGTACGGTTTTGACCTGACCAGGGAGGCCATCCCCGTGGTGCCTGCAGCGCATTATACCTGCGGCGGCGTAGTCATCGACAAAAACGGTCGGACCGACGTTGAGGCGCTTTACGCGATCGGCGAAGTATCGTACTCGGGCCTGCACGGCGCAAACCGCATGGCGAGCAATTCCCTGCTTGAATGTGTGGTATTTGCCCATGCCGCCTATAAGGACATCCGGCGCAATCTCGACCATGCCGCCCCTCTCCCCTCCCTGCCGGAATGGGATGAGAGTCAGGTTGCCGATTCGGACGAGGAAGTCGTGGTCTCCCATAACTGGGATGAAATCCGCCGCTTCATGTGGGACTACGTAGGTATTGTGCGCACCGATAAGCGCCTGCAACGGGCCAAGCACAGGATCAGGCTTCTGCAGGATGAGATCTATGAATATTACGGCAATTTCCGTATCAACAATGACCTGATAGAGTTGCGAAATTTATCACTGGTTGCGGACCTGATCATCGAGTCGGCGTTACGGCGCAAGGAGAGCCGGGGTTTGCACTATACACTTGACTACCCGGCGCCGGATCCGGGCGTGCCGGCCAGAGATACGGTTCTGCAGCCGGAATAAAAATATTTAAACGTCCTCGTCCCGGCCCAGGATCTCAAACAAGCCCGCTTCATCGAGGACCCGGACATCCAGGCTGCGGGCCTTGTCCAGTTTGCTGCCGGGATTTTCACCGGCCACCAGGTAATCAGTCCTGGCCGACACGCTCCCGCTCACTTTTGCCCCTCGTGAAATCAGCCGTTCCTTCGCTTCATTGCGGCTCAGGGATGCGAGCGTCCCCGTGATGACGAACGTTTTCCCCTGCAGTTCGGTAGCATCGTCAGCACGCATACTCTCCCACACGACACCGGCGCTGATCACCTTGCCGACAATGGCAACATTCCGTTCATCCCGGAAGAAGCGGACTATATTATCTGCGACAACAGGGCCGATGTCCCGCACCTGGCACAGGTCTTCCTGCGTTGCCTCCCTAATCTCATCAAGCTGAAAGTGCGTAGCCAGGTTGCGGGCAGTCGTTTGCCCCACTTCCCGGATACCCAGGGCGTACAGGAATTTATCAAAACGGGTATTTTTACTGGCCTCAATCGCCTGCAGCAGGTTTTCAGCCGATTTATTGCCCATTCGCTCAAGTGCGGCAACTTGTTCATGGTCCAGGTGGAACAGGTCGGAAATATCGCGAATCAACCCTTCGTTAAATAACTGCTCCACCAGTTTGTCCCCCAGTCCCTCGATATCCATCGCTGTGCGCGAGGCAAAATGGATAATGGACTGGATTGCCTGTGCGCGGCAATATAATCCGCCGCTGCACCTGATCGCTGCCTCACCCTCGACCCGTTCCGCAGGTGAATGGCATACAGGACATTGAGCGGGCATCGTGAACGCCTGGCTCCCCTCCTGGCGTTTTTCGGGTATGACACGCACGACCTCGGGAATTACATCCCCTGCCCGCCTGATGATGACCGTATCGCCAACCCGGACGTCCTTGCGCTGTACTTCATCAGCGTTATGCAGTGTCGCGTTCGTTACTGTTACGCCGCCCACCCGCACGGGACTGAGCCGCGCCACCGGCGTCAAAGCGCCGGTACGGCCGACCTGCACCTCGATATCCAGCACTTCTGTCACAGCCTCTTCCGGCGGGAACTTGCAGGCGATGGCCCACCGGGGAGCCCTGGAGACAAAGCCGAGTTCAGCCTGGTGTTCCAGGTCATCGACCTTGAAGACTATACCGTCTATTTCATAGGGCAGTTGTGCGCGTATATCCGCAATTCTCCGGTAAAAGCCGATACATTGCTCCATGCCGGCAACCCGTTCCGTTTCAGCGGACACCGGCAGGCCCCATGATTTCAGGGATTGCAGGATATCGAAATGAGATTCCGGTATTTCTCCAGCGTCGACGATGCCGATGCCATGGGCGAAAAACTGCAGGGGACGCGCCGCGGTGATCCTGGAGTCCAGTTGCCGCAGACTGCCCGCAGCAGCATTCCTGGGATTGGCGAAGATTTTTTCCTCCTGCGCCCGTTGCCTGTTATTCAGTTCCTCAAACCCGGTTTTACTTATGAATACTTCTCCCCTGACCTCCAGCCTGCCAGGGAATCCTGTCGTGCGTAATGCCAGGGGGATACTTTTGATTGTACGGATGTTGGAAGTGACGTCTTCGCCGGTCGTGCCGTCCCCCCGGGTTGCCGCCCGGACCAGTTTGCCGTGCTCAT
Organism: Gammaproteobacteria bacterium; assembly: GCA_026710545.1. Classification (GTDB taxonomy): domain Bacteria; phylum Pseudomonadota; class Gammaproteobacteria; order Eutrophobiales; family Eutrophobiaceae; genus JAAXHV01. The sequence continues at coordinate 138,477 of JAPOQU010000124.1, forward strand.
ACAGCAAGCTGATTGCCAGGCCGTCCAGCTTTACCTCCGCGGTATATTGAACTTCCGCCAGGTCCAGCCTGTCCCGAACCCGTTTGTCGAAGGCGTTCAGGTCTTCGTTGCTGAACGCGTTATCCAGGGACAACATCGGTAGTTCGTGTGCAACTTCCGAGAATTCACCTAGCGGCTGTTCACCGACGCGCTGTGTAGGAGAGTCCCGGGTAACCAGTTCCGGGTATTCATGTTCCAGTTTGACCAGTTCCTGGTACAACCGGTCATATTCCGCGTCGGGTACTACCGGGTCGTCCAGGACATGGTAGCGATAGCTGTAGTCGTTTAACTGCCGCCTGAGTTCGTCCAGCTTGCTTTCAACCGATCCCATAGTCAGTTCAAGGTCGTGGACTCCGACCGCGCAAGATTATGCTGAAGCAGCCATCTCCACGGCTTCATCAATGTCAACCGACACCAGTCTGGAAACGCCTGCCTCGTGCATGGTCACGCCGAGTAATTGCCGGGTGATTTCCATGGTGATTTTATTGTGGGTAATGATAATGAATTGCACATCTTTCGACATTGCCTTAACCATATCGCTGAACCTCCTGACGTTATTGTCGTCAAGGGGCGCATCCACTTCGTCGAGGATACAGAATGGCGCCGGGTTCAGTTTGAATATGGAAAACACCAGGGCTACGGCAGTCAAGGCTTTTTCACCACCGGATAACAGGTGGATATTGCTGTTCTTCTTTCCGGGTGGGCGCGCCATGACAGTGACGCCGGTTTCCAGCAGGTCCTGGGCGGTCATTTCCAGGTAGGCGTGGCCGCCACCGAACAGCAACGGGAAATTTTCCTTCAGGTTGGCGTTCAGCCGGTCGAAGGTTTCCTTGAAACGTGAACGGGTTTCCTTATCGATCCTGTGAATGGCTGCTTGCAAGGTCTCCAGTGCGGCAGTCAGGTCACTGTACTGGCTGTCCAGGTAATTTTTCCGTTCGCTGAGTTGCTCGAATTCGTCAATGGCAGCCAGGTTAATCGCTCCCAGACGCTGGATCCTGCTCTCGGCGCTGTTGATCTTTTCCTGCCACAACTGCTTGCCGGCACTCTCATCCAGTCCCGACAGGAGGGCTTCAGGGGTGTGTTCCATCGCCTCCAGCCGCTCTTCCACAGTCTGCACTCTTACCTTGATCTCCTGTTGTTCTATCCTGGCCTGCTCCAACTCGCCGCGCAGGTCCTGAAGTTCCTGTTCGCGTTCACTGCGAACCTGTTCCTTTTCCCTGGACAGTTTCTCCTGTTGCTGCACGGCCTCCCTGGCAGCCGTCAGGCTGGTCTCAAGGTTCACTTTCCCGGACAGTTTGATACTCAGGGAATCGCGTAACCCCTGCAACGGCCCGTACTGCGCCTGCAATTCGGTCTCAAGTTCAACGATGCGTGCTTCGGTAGTTGAAAGTTGTATCTCACAGCGCTGTATAGACTGCTCAACCGAATTTTTTCGTGATCTGGCAGCTTCCAGTTGTAACGCGATGGCGTGTCTTTCATCATTGGCAGTTTGCCAGCGGGACCGGGCATCACCCAGTACCCGGTTATGTTCCGCCCTTACTCCTGCCAGGTGATCGTGCTGTTCCTGTAACTGCCGCCTGGCTTCCGTGTCCTGGTTCAGCAGGTTTTCCAGGTTTGCCATCTCTGCCTGATCGGCTGTCTTCTGGCGCTGTATGTCCGACAATTCCTGCGCAATCCGGGCAGTCCTGCCGTGCGCCTGCTCGAAACGGGTCTTGAATTCCGTGTACCGGGCCCTGGTCGAGGCGGCAGTCTCCTGTTGTTCATTCATTTGCGCCAGCAACTGTTCCGATTGGCGTTCCACCTCATCCATCAGCTTGTTTTTCCCTGCAGCCGCCTGTTCCAGTGAGCTGATCTCCTGTTCCAGTTCCATGCGGACGCTTTTCAGTTGTGACAGTTGCTGTTCTCTTGTCAGCATGCCGGGGGTGTTGTCTGCGGGGCGATGGATCCTCACCCAGTAACTGTTTATCCAGACCCCGTCTTTCGTGATGACCGACTCGGTTTCATCCAGTTCCCGGCAGATTTCCCTGGCCTGGTCCAGGTCTTCAGCCAGGTAAATCCTGTTCAGGATGGCATCCAGGGGCGTTCCTGCGCTTACCTTGTCGATGAGTCTGGGCTGGGATTTGGGCAGGTACCGGATATGCGCTGCGCTATTGAGCATCAATCCGGCCTTGCCGGTTTGCAAATCCGCTAATGCGCCCGTTACATCGTGCAGATCGGCGAGGCTGATATCCTGCAAACGCTGCCCGGCTACGGTTTCAAACGCGGTCTCCCAGCCTTTTTCCACCTTGATGGTGTCAATCAGCCGCGGGGCATCTGCCAGGCCCAGACCGGATAACCATTGTTCCAGGGCTTCCTTGTTGTCAAGGGTGTCTTCATGCTGCAATGCCTCCAGGGAGGCAATTCCGGATTCATTTTTCTGCAGGTGTGCGCGCAATTCCAGGATTCGAGTTGTGATATCCGCCAGTTCGCTACGATTACGCGCCAGGTTGGCCGAGGTCTCGCCCAGTTCATTTTTCTGCTGCTCCAGCAGACTTTCACTACCTGAACTGGCTGCTGATAATTTTTCCATATCCTGTTCTAGCCCTTCCGGAGCGAGCCTGCGGGCCTCGTTCTCAAGGTTACTGCGGCGCTGGTCCAGGCCGGGCAGTCCCGAGAGGAGCAACTCCTTATGCGTCGTATTCACTTCCATTTGCTTGTCGATTCTCGATATCTCCAGGTTAAGAGCATCCCATTGACCCTGCAGTTGCTGCCATGTCTCCTCGGCCTCGCGCAGTTCGTTGCGGGCTTCGTCACAGCCGGTTTCGGCCCTCTCAAGGTCCGGCGCCAGCAAGCGCATTTTTTCCGTGGCCACCCCCAGTTCCTTGCTGTCGTCATCCAGTTGCTGCTGCAGTTCCTGTTCGGCCTGTTGCGCTTTTTCAGTTTCGGCTTTCAGTGTTTCAATGCGTTCCCGGGTATGGCTAATCTGTTGTTCGGCATGTGATATGTCGCTGCCGATCTGGTAGAAATCGGCCTGAACGCTGTTGAACGCCTCGTTTGCCGCGCGGTAATTTTCCCGTTGTATCTCTATGTCCGCTTCCACCTCGCGCAGTCCGGCCAGTCCGCCGTCCACGCGTGTTTCGCGGGACCGGACAACCTTGATTTTTTCCTGAGCGTTATCCGACAGTTCTTTCCACTCCAGGGCCAGGAACTCCGCTTTTAAGCGGCGTTCTTCCTGCTTGAGTTCCTTGAAGCGTTCTGCCGCCTTAGCCTGCCGTTGCAGGTGTTCTGCCTGTTTTTCCAGTTCTTCAAGAATATCCGTCAGCCTGCTGATGTTCTCCTGTGTACGCCTGATCCGGTTTTCCGTTTCCCTGCGCCGTTCCCTGAACTTGGATATTCCCGCAGCTTCCTCGAGAAAAACGCGCAATTCCTCCGGCCGGGCCTCAATCAACCTGGAGATCACGCCCTGTTCGATGATGGAATAGCTGCGCGGACCGATTCCCGTCCCGAGAAAAATGTTCTGTATATCCTTACGGCGGCACCGGGTATTGTTCAGGTAATAGGTGGAAATCGTATCCCTGTTTAACACCCGCTTGATGGAAACCTCGGCAAATCCGGCATAAGCGCCGCCAAGCTTACCGTCCGAATTGTCAAATATCAGTTCTACCGAAGCCTGTCCGACCGGTTGCCTGGCACTGGAACCGTTAAAAATGACATCGGTCAGCGACTCTCCGCGCAGGTGTTTGGCGGAACTTTCGCCCATGACCCAGGTAACCGCATCGATGATATTGGATTTTCCGCAGCCATTGGGACCTACGATCCCGACCAGGTTGTCTGAGACCAGCAAGGTGGTAGGATCGACAAAGGATTTGAAACCGGAGAGTTTGATTTTGCGCAGGCGCATGAGTTATAACCATACCGTCTAGCGCTATAATATACAAGTGAAACACAGGAAAAAAATGGCGATCAATATCTTTATATATTAGTTTAATAAAGCTATTTTACTATTTGATTTATAATAATATATAAACGATATATAAAGTAATGTATTAGACACGGAGCGATTAAATGATATATTGCGATTTCCGAATCGCATGATAAAGGAGAAGTATGACGACAAAACCATCCAGAGAACTGGATACTTTCGCAAATCCGGAACCTGACCGTGATTACACTATCAGCATGAAACTGCCGGAGTTCACCTGTTTGTGCCCGATGACAGGCCAGCCGGACTTTGCCACCTTGCACCTGCACTACGTTCCGGACCAGTTGTGCGTGGAATTGAAGTCGCTCAAACTCTATATCTGGTCATTTCGCGATGAAGGCGCCTTCCATGAGGCGGTAACCAACCGCATCCTGTCGGACCTGGTAGGGGCCATTTCTCCCAGGTATATGAAATTAACCGCGGATTTCAGCGTGCGCGGCGGTATCTATACGTCAGTGACGGCTGAGCATAGAAAAGATGGTTGGCGCAGTCCGGATGCGGTAACACTGCCCTGACCCCGTTGATTTACCGGAAATACGTGACAATTGGACTTAAAACAGTATTATGCTCGCTTGCCTGGCCATTGACACGAAGTGATAATATGGTTTCAAATAGGCAGATGGGCTCTTTGAATGATTGCCTGGGTGATGCGTAACAGAGTGCTGTTCGGTACAGAATGATATGAAAAAGGTCGTTACCGGGGAACAACCCCCTGAAAGTACCCCTATCAGCGTTGAAGCTGCGGCGGGGGAATACATGAATCCTGCGCAGGCTGAGCATTTCCGCAACCTGCTGATTGACTGGAAGCAGGCCTTGATGGAGGAGGTCGAGCGAACCGTACACCATATGCAGGATGAAGCGTCCAATTTCCCCGATCCCAATGACCGGGCAACCCAGGAAGAAGAATTTGCCCTGGAGTTGAGGACGCGGGATCGCGAGCGGAAACTCATCAAGAAGATCAATGAATCGCTGTTGATGCTGGATTCAGGCGATTACGGCTACTGTGAGATCTGTGGCGGTGAGATTGGACTAAAACGGCTTGAAGCAAGACCTACGGCGACCTTGTGCATTGATTGCAAGACCCTGGATGAAATCAAGGAACGCCAACACGGGTGAACCGCATCCGCTAAAACACGTTTAATCTGAACTGTCCCACTCAGGCGCAACCAGCCTGCGACGGCCGTCCCGGGACAATGCAACATCCTGTGTAGCCAACTGAAGCCGGTCCCATAACTGGCAGGTTACCTGTTTGTGCTTGGTATCCAACCCTTCGCAGTAGTTCGTATATTCGCACACTCTTACCTGGTCTCCCTTCCCCAGCCTGAGCTTCAGGAACCAGTCGGGGTCGGCAAGACTCTGGCGGGCGGCGCCTATAATGTCCGCCTTGCCCTCGCGTAACAGGGCTTCTGCCTGTTGAAACCCGTGTATGCCGCCGATAACCACCACCGGAGTGTTGTAGCCGGCGCCGTTAACAGCCGCTTTTATCTGCGCAACGGGTTCGATGTTCCGGCCGAACGGACCGAAATCATCCGAGATATAACCGGGCATGCATTCATAACCGCTTCTTCCCGTATAGGGATAGGCAGCCCAACCGACCAATGGTTGCTTTGCATCATCGAATTTGCCGCCACGGGACAACGAGAGGAAATCCATACCGGCTCGCGCAAATTCAACTGCGAAATAGCGGGCGTCATCTACCGTATTGCCGCCTTCTATGCATTCATCACTGAGAAAACGGCAACCGACGCAATAATCTTCCCCCACCACATTGCGGATATGCTGGAATATTTCCAGCGGCAGGCGCACCCTGTTCCGGCGCGGGCCGCCATAACCGTCCGTACGCCCGTTCGTGGCGGACAAGAACGAAGCCATCGTGTAGGCATGGGCATAATGTAGTTCAACGCCGTCTATCCCCGCCTCGCGGGCGCGCCGCGTGGCCTGGGCAAACAGGTCAGGCAGCACCCGGGGCAGGTTTTTCACGTGCGGCAGGTGCAGGTCCGTAACCCTTTCCCGGTAGCCCATACGCAACGCCTCCAGTTCAGGTTCGGTCAAAATTGTATCGAGTTCCGCGTCAGGCAGACCGGCCAGGTGCTCCCTGATCTGCTGTTCCGTCCAGTCGTGGGCTTCAAGCCGTTCCCTGTGCTCGTCGGTAACGGCCAGAAACCGGGCAAAATATTTAGCCGGTTCGGGACGGCGGCGGATTGTGAGGAAATCAATTATCTGTATCAGCAGACGCGTTTTCCCCCGGCTGGCGCTTCTTACCACATCAGCCAGTTCCTTCAACCCCGGGATAAACCTGTCATCACCGATACGCAGTAACGGCCCGCTGGGAATATCGCGGATGCCGGTAGCCTCGATGACGATGGCGCCAGGCTGCCCTTTGGCAAACCGCTCGTACCAGTCCAGCACGTCATCGGTAACGAACCCGTCTTCATTGGAGCGCCAGGGCACCATGGCCGGCACCCAGGTACGCTGTTCCAGGGACAGGGGGCCGAGCTTGACCGGTGTAAACATCACTGCCGAACGGGCCTCCTCCGCGCTCGGATTCAACCCGGGCTGCGGCTTGTACTTTATTCTCTCAGGAGGTTTCCACATAAGATAGTTATCCGCAGATGACGCAGATTAACGCAGATAAAAATATATTTTGTTTTAATGGATGGTCAATAAGCACATGGAGCCTGAATTTTCATTATAGTGCTTCATGGATCAGAAAATAATCTGCGTTAATCTGCGTCATCTGCGGATAAATCATCTGCTGATGAGACCATGTAGTTTTTCCAGGCTTGAAACTCGTGGCGGAATACGATGTCGCTGGTGCCGAGGGCCTGGGTCGTGCCATCGCCGTTATCCTGGTCGCGCCCGTAGTGGCGGTGCTGGCTCACCCACTCCAGGGCATCGGCCTGCAGACCGTGCTGGATACGGTGGTAGGCTTCGTAGTCGTCGTGCCCTGCTATGGAAAACGGAGAGAAGATCAGCTGGTTATACAGTACCGAGGTATGCAGCATGTCATCGGATACGCCGCCGAGTTTGAATGTCCAGGTTTCCTGGATAGACTTGTCGACAGCAATGGGCCGGTAAACCCGGATCGTCTGCAACGCGCTCTTGAAGGCAATACTGGGGTAAATGATGGTGTTCTGCCGTTGCATGGCCAGGATCGAGTTGGTTTTCTCCTCGCCGTAAGCTGCCACCATATCCTGCACATATTTCGATTCGCGCGGGTAACCGATATGGATGGTGGCATTGCCGCCTGAATAAGTGTGGCCGTTGCCGCAGGTTGTCATGGCTATGGTATCGAAAAACTCGTAGCTGGAACCAAAGGGTTCGAGCATGGAGAGCGGCAGGGGTTTTTCGTCCTCGGGGAATTGCCGGGCCATTTGTTTTGCCGGTTGCCAGGCAGACTGGTGCGTAACGGCCGGATGCATGTTGTCGGACACGTTTTCCAGCAGGATTTTCCAGTTGGCGTCGTGCATATAGCGCAATACGCCGCCGGTTACCTCTATTTCACCCGTTGGTGAACGCTCAACTGCGTTGTCGAACGAGGTAATGGCCGGTCCCAGCCAGCTTCTCAGATCCGGCCCTCGCGCTGCCTGGTTGGCAAAGATGAAGCCGCGGTAAATCTCGACGCGTGCGACCTTACGGATATTTGCCGCCGGTTTATCGCGCCCGAATACCGAATCCGCGTATCCCTCTTCCCTGGGGATATGCAACAGGTTGCCGGCAGTGTCGAACACGTAGCCGTGATAGGCGCAACGTAACTGCTGTGCATGACCGCAGGATTCACCGACCAGTTGCGCGCCCTTGTGTGCGCAGCGGTTATACATGATATGGACCTGGCCGTCGTTGTGCCGGGCGACGATGACAGGTTGCCTGCCGATAGTGGTGGTGAAGTAGTCTCCGGGTTTTTTTACCTGGCTTTCATGGCCGATAAAGATCCAGGCATTGCCCCAGATACGTTCCATTTCCAGGTCGAATATGGCCGGGTCCGTATAAACACGCTTGTGTACCCGCGTGGGTTCGACCAGCGAAGCGATCTCTTGATCACTGACAGGCATGCTTATCGGGGAGGCATACGGCCGGGTTACTTGACCGCCAGTCCCAGCAGTATGGTGGTGGTGCAATGATAAACGTTGTTGCTGGCGCCCATGCACCAGTTGATATCATTGCTCTTTGACGGAAAATAATTCGGCAGGTCGCCTTCGTTGCGGTTGCACATGCAGCGGTTGCAGGTGCTTTTACCGCAGCAGTCATTGTAGGCGATGATGTAATCGCGTCCGTCAGCGGGGTTGTTGCAGGTGCCTACCCAGGTCATTGGCGCCATTTCGGTGCCGGGCGGACAACTGGTGTGGCTGCCGCCGCAGCAGGTGCAGAGGAAGCCGTCCATGCCGCAGTTGCGCCAGTATTCACATTTGCCCGGATCGCCTTCGGGCCCGGAAATGGAACCGTCATCCGGCGCCGTGTTCGCCTTCGCTACCGGCAACAAGGGAATTGCACCTGCCCCGACCAGTACCGTCCCTGCTTTCTTCAAAAAGCTCCGGCGCGAAGTATGGCGCGCCAGGGAGCGGGTTTTGTCTTGAAACCAGCGATCAAAAAACCTCATTATCGGCCCTCATTATCGTCGGTGGAATAGTTGGATACCCTGCCCTGCCTACAGTAACGGCAGCGGTTGAACCAGGAATGGCGTGACGCCGAGTTCGCCGATTGAGCGCAGGTGTTCTCCGGAACCTGCATCATAGATATCCAGGGCGCTCAAATCCTCGGTGATGGCGTAGAGGAGCGGGTTGTCATCCTGGCTCACGGCTATTGAGAGACTTGGCTGCCTGGTAGTTATTTTTTCTACCCGCGCCCGGGTTTCCAGATCATAGACCCAGATCTCAGTTCCCGGTAATTCGTAGGTGAAGAAATCGCCCTGGTGCATCACCATGTAGAGGCGTTGCCTGGCGCTATGCAGGGTAACAGGCTGCATCCCGCCGATACGCCAGTTTTCCGCCTTGTCCTGCTCATCCAGGTAACTCCAGGTATCGGCAAAGACCGGTCCGTCTGCGGATATTTCAACAGGATGAACCTCTCCCAGCACCGACATGAAATACCAGGTATCGCCATGCCGTACGCCGGTTTCCAGGATCGGGTCCTCAAGCGCGTTGAAAAAAGGTTCGCTTCTTTGCACACTGGCTTGCGTGCCTTCATCGGTAAGGTGGATCAGCAACAGCGCACCGTCGCTGCACAGCGCAAAAAACCGCCTGTCGCCCGCGGCATAAGCCATCGCGCAACCCGGCGTTATAACTTCCCCGGCAAAACGGCGATGCTCGACATCCACGATACTCAGTGAGGCTGCCGGTGTCAGGTTGAAAACGGCCATGAACCGGTCATCGTCGGTCAATGCCGAATCAGCCAGTCTCGGCAGGGTGGATACGCGTTTGGCGGGAATTTCTATCTCTGCGACCGGGGTTAACTTGAACGGGTCATAAATACTGACGACGTCGGTGCGTGCGCCGCGCGTATGCCTCGAATAGTAGGTTTCGGCCGAATAGACTTCCCGGTAGTGGCCCGGTATGTTCAGCGCGTTGAAGGAGTAACCGGTACTCAGTAATCCCATCATCCGGCCCGTGTCTCCGTCATACAGGTAGGCGCGCCCGTCCGGCATTGAAGATGCCGCCATGTCGTAAATCCAGACCCAGTGCGGATGCGGCGTCTCCGGTAGCGCCGTTACCTTGCCGAAAATATCATTGGATAAAGGCGCCTTGCTCACGTCTACATACGCGTCGCCGGCGTCGGCAGCCGTTGCAGATGAAGCGGGTTCATCTGCCGGTTGTTGCGCGTCACAACCTGCCAGTATAAGGAGAAAAAGACCGTACAGCCACAATTTTCTCCAGGAAGCAGAATATTTATCCATGGGATACATAAGCGTTATTTAACCGTACTGTTATCATGTATAAAACCTTTATGGGTTTCAAGGACTTTAACTCAGTCTCTTGCGGGAGAATGTGAATAACGGAAAATATTATTTGTCGACGAGTAAGAAATCTGCAATAGCCTGGGCCGTCTCTGCGGGGCGCTCGATTGAAATGAAATGCCCGCAGTTTTCCAGCACGTCCAGCGTTGAATCGGGGATTAACCTGTGCAGGTCCGTCATACCGAGGCCGCTCGGAGACGTTTGCATCGGTGTCATGATATCTTCATCGGTACCGAGCAGCAGGGTCGGCGCTTGAATGCTTGCTGCCTCCGCACTGATGTCCAGGTTTTCTATTAATGTGAGATCACGGAGAAACTCCATGGGCGTCATGCCCTGCAGCGCGTAGACAAACGCATCCACCGTGTTTTCGCTCCCGGGCCTGTCCCAGAAACCCCGTGAGAAGCCCTGGTGGCTGGTGACCAGGGCCAGGGCCTCGACCCCGGCTACGGCGGCCATCCTCCAGGTTTTGAAGATAACATGGCTTGCCCGGTCAAATTTGGCGAAGGAGCAGGTGATGGCCAGCCTGTCGATAAGTTCCGGCCGCGTTCCGGCAAGCACCATTGCAACGCATCCGCCCATCGACGTCCCATGCACGTGTACCGGCGCAAGTTCAAGGGTCTCAATGAATTGCGCCACGCTGTCGGCAAAATAACCAATACCGCGCTCACCGGGTGCGCATTCGGACTCGCCGTATCCGGGCAGGTCGATATCGTAAGTGTGCAGGCGTTTCGACAAATGGGGAGTCAGCAGGTCGAAATTGTTGTGTCCGGTACCCAACCCGTGGATCTGGACAACGGTGACGGGATTGTCTTGACCTGCCTCCCTGTAGGAAGTGGAAACGCCTGAGGCCATGTTGATTTGGGCAATGCGCATCGTGAAATCGTCTCAGGGGTTATCTTTATTCACTTGGAGGAGCAGAGTCTCGCCACCCGCGGCATGACTTCTTCGGCGAAACGCCGCATCTCACGCTCAAACGGCTGAAACTCGAGCAGCATTATTTCAATACCCGCATCATGAAACGCGGCGATGCGCCTGGCAACTTCATCGTATGAACCGGTGAAACCGCAACCGGTGCCGTTGCCGACGCCGATACCCGGTACCTTGGCTATCACTTTGGAGGTGACGACTTCCGGGTCCGCATTCCTGTGCAGCGCCTCATAGACTTCCCTGTCCTTTTCACGCAGTTCAAAGGCATAAGCGAGCGCCTCTTCTGCCTCGGACTGTGTCGGACGCGCGAAGGGAAATGCCGAAACCCCGTAACTGAGTGGTGTGCCGCTGCGCGGGCGCTTGCGCATGGCGGCTATCTTTCCGGCGACATCTTCCAACGGTTGCCCGAACATGAACCAGGTATCGCACAACTCGACGGTGAGATTGAGCGCCGCTTCCGACTCGCCGCCCGAGTAAAGCAATGGCCGTGGCCGCCATTTTGACGCTGGTTTAAACTGGTAACCGTCCAGCTTGAAATTATCGCCGTCTACGGTTACCTGTTCGCCTGATATCAGCCTCTTGACGACTCGCAGCCATTCCCCGCCGTAGACGTAGCGTTCGTCGTGCGGGGGGAAAGGGATTCCCGCTTTCTCGAACTCGGGGCGGAACCACGCATTGACGAAATTGAGCGAAAAACGTCCCTCGCTGATCTCTTCCAGTTGCAACGCCATCTTTGCGAACACGGCCGGGTGGAACAGGTAAGGCTTGATTGCAGCGATAATCTCGATGTTGTCCGTAAGTGCTGCGAGTGCGCCACAGGAAGTCAAGGTTTCCAGTTGGTCGAACTCGTCTCCGAAGGGGTTGACGATGTGCTGGGCAACGAGTACGGAGTCGATGCCGAGAGCCTCCGCCTCAAGCACCAGGTCCCGGTTGCGCGCCCAGGATGCGTCAGGCGGGTCTTCCGGATGATGGAGAGATGCCGAAGTGCCGTAGACGACCGCCCAGATCCCGAACCGGGGGCCGGGGCGTTTCGTTGCCGATGTCATAGTTCAGTTCTGCCCTGTATTGAACAACTGTGCAATCAGGAAATGGGTAATTCCGTTTTTTACCGCTATCATTATAAAAGATTTAAATACAGGCGTATCAAAATAAATAATATCGTGTTTTCCATGATGTTGCTTTAATATGGAACACGAAAAACAGAATTTGCCTTTATCAGATGGGGGGCGAGCGATGATGCGAGCAAGAACAAAATACCTGTTGAATTTCGGGATAACGGTATTACTGGCAGCCGGCACTAATGCATGGACACAGATACTCGAGGAAGTCGTAGTTACTGCCCAGAAACGTGAACAAAATCTGCAGGACGTCGGTATTTCAATTTCCGCCCTGTCCGGTTCTGACCTGCAGGGCTACGGCCTGACCAGGGCCACCGAGCTTACCACAAAAGTCCCGAATTTAGGGCTGTACATGCCTTATGGTCCCGGAAGCAGCGGCAACGTGATCCTGCGGGGGATCGGCCTGAACGACTTCGGTGAAGGTCATGAAGCCCCGGTGACCTTGTACGTGGATGAGTTTTATCTGGTGTCCGTGCCCGCCGTTGATTTCTCCATGTTCGATATCGAACGGGCGGAAGTGTTGCGCGGACCGCAGGGCACGCTGTTCGGCAGAAACGCCACTGCCGGGCTGGTGCATTATGTCACCGCCAAACCGACATTCGAACGCCAGGGGTTTATTTCACTGGGCGGTGGCCGCTTTGATGAAATTAAGGCGGAAGGCGGTATCGGCGGTGCACTGACCGACAAGGTGGCCGGACGTCTTTCTTTCCTGTCCCACCACAACAAAGGCTATATTTCAAACCTGGACCCGGATTTGGGTAACGGCGGACAGGCCGGTACCGATGCTGTTCGAGCCCAGCTCCTGTTTGAACCGGGCAACGATTGGCGTATCAATATAAAGGGAGAATACACCGACGCTTCGAACCGGCACATGTACTACGGATCTGTGCCGATTATCCGTGATCCCGTCTCCGGTGTCGGCATCGTGGATCCCGACGGTACCGACTTTGCCGGTTATAACGCACAAAATTTCGGCATTGCTTCAAGCAACGAATCGTTCACCAGTGAACCGCAAACCCTGGATCAGGATGGCTGGAGCCTGCTTGCGCGAATTGAAAAGGACTTTGGAGACATCACGCTGACTTCATTGACCGGTTACCTCAAACTTGACCGCGAACTTGTAGAGGATTGTGACGCCAGCCCCAATCGTCTTTGCTTCGCGGATTTCCCGTATGAATCAGACTGGGTAACGACAGAACTGCGCGCGGCAAAAACCGCAGGGAATTTTACCTGGACCGTTGGCGCTTATTACATGCACCAGGATGCGGATAACTTCCCGACTGCAACATTCAACATTCCTATTTTCGGGCCGACTGCTACAGACCCTGAGACCGGCTTGTACAACGGGCTTTTCTTTCCAATTTCCCTGGCCGGGGACTGGACACAATCGACCGAGTCATATTCGGCTTTCGGACAGTTTGAATATAACGTGGAGCGCTGGACCTTGATCGGAGGACTGCGCGTCGGTCGTGACAAGAAGAATTTTCACGAGCGGGACAATGCAACACTGCGTTCCTGTCCCGGCTTCCCTATCCCGTCCAACTGCTTCCTGCCGCCTGACGGACCCGGTATTCCGAACCCTTATCGGGACACTTACAAGGAAACACTCCTGTCATGGCGGGTCGGGGCCAACTTCGAAGTAAACGATAACGTATTGTTATTTGCATCGATTTCCAGCAGCAGCAAGGCCGGAGGTTTCAACAATGGCTTCTACTCACCCCAGATAGCATCGGATACCAGCCTGATACCTTATGACTCCGAAACCAACGTGGCTTATGAAATTGGTGAAAAAGCGTCATTCATGGATGGGCGGCTGCGCGTAAACGGATCGTTGTTCTATTACGATTACAGCGATTTCCAGGTGTTCAACTTTTTGGGTCTGGGCGGCCTGGTTGAAAACACCGACGCAACAACCTATGGCGCGGAGATGGAAGTTGATATGGCGGTCTCGGATTACGTTCGCCTGCGCGGTGGAATCGGACTGCTCGAAACCGACGTGGAAGACGTAAAAGGGCCCTTCCCGACCTACATAGCCGATCGGGATATGGCGATGGCGCCCACCGTCAGCGCCAACGGCGCCATCAATATTCGTGTGCCGCTACAGGGTGAATTCACACTTGATTTGCAATGGGACTGGAGCTACCTGGATGAGCGCTATTCAACCAACTTCGGCGAACCGGCAACACTTCTACCGGATGAATTCAAGCATAACGTCCTTGTCACCCTGGGTATTAACGAAAACTGGGAATTGCGCGGCTATGTGAGGAATATTTCCGATAAAAGAACACTGTACCGGCAGGCAACTTTTCATGATCTCGGATACGCACAGAAGATCTTTGCACCGCCGAGAATCTACGGCGCAACACTGACCTACTCTTTTTGAAGATAAGGCACATTCCGGGGGGTGTGCACCTGGAAATCGCCTGCCTGCCCTTGTGAACCGGAATAGCAGGGGCGGAAACATCAACCCTGTTTTTCTTTCTCCACGATGGCCTCGAGCACTTCTTCCGGGCTGACTGGTATCCTGTTAAACGGTTTGCCCAGTGCGTCGCTTACCGCGCAGGCGATTACGGCAGGAGCCAGGATTATTGCCGGCTCTCCTACACCTTTGGCGCCGAACGGACCAAGGGAATGGGGGTGTTCCATGGTAATGATTTCCACTTCAGGCATGTCCACCGCGAGGGGCAGCCGGTAGGCTTCCAGTGACCTTTCCAGGTAGCGCGCCCCGCGGATGCGCAGGCTTTCATACAGAGCATGCCCTATTCCCTGTACCACTGCGCCCTGTATCTGTCCTCTGACGCCTGCCGGGTTGATGACCCGCCCTACTTCCTGGACAACAATATAGCGTACTACACGAACATTCCCGGTTACCGGGTTCACCTCGACTTCAGCGAAATGAACGTGGTAGGTAGGTGTAGGGAAATACGGAAACAGCATGCCGCTGGCACAACCCGGATTGAATGGAACGGGTTCCGTCGTATAACTTCCACTCGCCGACAACGGGCCGCGGCTCCATGTAGCAGCCGTTGCGATATCACCCAGAGGCATGCGGGAAGTCGGGTCTCCGACAACACCGACCTGACCGTCAACCATTTCGAGGTCATCCTTGCCGGCTTCCAGCATGCCGGCGGCAACATCGAAAATCATGCCTTTCAACTCGTCTGCAGCGATTCCTGCAGCGCGCCCGACAATATGTGTAGTGCGACTGCCCTGTGAACCGCCATCGTACCCGGCAACATCAGTATCCGGCATGGTTACTACGATATCGTCTGCGGTCAGGCCAAAATGTTCGGCAACGATTTGCGTGATGCCCATGGAAACGGCGCCTGATCCGTTGTCTGTTGCGGCGGTGACGACTGTTATTGAACCGTCTTCATTCAGTTTCAACTGCACGGAACCCGGCATGGAATTGGTAATCCATGTGCCTGCAGCGATGCCGATGCCATGCCAGTTTTTTTTATTTTTGTCCTGCTGTTTCCAGGGCGCGGCTTCTTCCATTTTTTCGAATCCTTTCCTCAGTAAATCAGCGTCATCAAGCACCTGCCCGTTCAACAGGGAGTCACCACTCTTCACCAGGTTATTGAGGCGGTATTCACGGCGATCGACCCCAAGTTCATCGGCAATGTGATCCATATGCCGTTCCTGGAAAGCACTGAAATAAACACCACAGACTCCGCGCATGGCACCTGTCGGCGCGGTGTTTGTATATACCAGGCGCGCAATTACGCGGATGTTGCCGACTTTGTAGACGGACCCTGCCAGGTGGAAGATAACACTTGGCATAAACGCCATTTCACCCGAATACGCGCCATTATCCATGTGGCAGATAAGTTCGCGACCAAGCAGGTTTCCCTGTTTGTCCAGCGCAGAGCGTATTTTCATGGTTGCATTTTCACGGCTGGGACAGGTCAACATGTCCTCGGTACGATTATTGACCAGTTTTACCGGCCGCCCCCCTGCGAGCTTTGACATAATGGCTGCATAGGGTTCCAGCCCCGTATCGAGTTTTGCGCCGAACCCCCCGCCGATGGAATGGCCGATAACACGCACCTGCGAAGGACGCACAGCAAGATATTGCGCGACACGATCCCTGATATTAAACGGATATTGATGGCCTGTATGAATGGTATAGCGGCCGTCGCGGTAAATACCGACGGCGCTCTTGGGTTCAATATAGGCCTGGTACTGGCGATTACTGGTAAATTCATCTTCAACGATAAGATCGGCATTTTGGAAGGCAACATCGACATCATCGTTATCCGCCACCAGTTCGGACGCTATGTTTCCGTAGCGCGGGTAATCTTCACCACTGGTTGGTTGATAGGATTTCCATTCCGGATGCACCAGGGGCGCATTTTCGGTGAGAGCAGCTTTCATGTCACCCACCGCTTCTGTCTCTGCAATGTCCAGCTTTATGGCGGCTATAGCGGCTTTTGCCTGTTCCGGCGTATCAGCGGCAACGCCGGCAAGGGGTTCGCCTTCAAAGCGTACCTGCTTCCCGGCAAACAGAGGCGTCTCACGCAGGACCCATCCCGCCAGCGTATCGGGCACGTCTCTTGCCGTTACGACGCATCTTACCCCGGGTAACGACTCTGCCGCGGCCGTATCTATGGCTTTGATCCGGCCGGCCGGAACCGGCGACCGCAACAGTGCACCATGGAGCAGGTCCCTGGCGTCGTAATCAACCGTATACCTGGCTTCACCGGTAAGTTTGCCCGCGGCGTCGGTCCGAACCAGGCTTTCACCCAATACGCTCATTCGCCTGATCTCTGCTCTACGTGCCTTGCAACGGCTTCTTCAATCTGTGCATACCCTGTGCATCGGCAAATATTACCCGATAACGCATCACGAACCAGGTCACGGTCAGGGTGCGGGTATTTATCCAGCAATGCTGTCAGCATCATCAGGAAACCAGGCGTACAAAAGCCGCATTGCACCCCGCCGGACTCGGCGAAGGCATTTTGCAGTGAATTAAGACCGGCATTTTTTGCCAGTCCTTCAACGGTTTCTATGTCCGCGTCATACGCTGCCATTGCCGCATAAATGCAGGAGTCAACCGCCCGGCCATTGACCAGTACGGTACATGCGCCACATTCGCCTTCCCGGCAACCGTCTTTGGTCCCGGTCAGGCACAAATCGTTCCTCAGCACATCGAGCAGGGTTTCATGTCCTTGCAGTTCCAGGCGTTCGGAGCGCCCGTTGACCCTGAATATCAGTTCCATGGCCGTAAATCCCCCGAAACATTTTCTATGCAACAGGCTATAGCGTGTTTCAGGACGCGCGGGGCAACCATCGAGCGGTATCTTTTAGAAGCCCTGACATCATCGATGGGATCGATATGCTTGAGCATTATCTCTCCTGCTTCCTCCAGCAAGGCCTCGCTTATCTCTTCTCCCTGCATGAGGTGTTCCACTTCATACAGGCGTTTCGGCATGGGACATACCGAGCATATTGCAAGACGCACATCTTCGAGGGTTCTTCCATCTCTGCCCGGTGTCACACAGGCTGCCAGGCCGACGATGGCAACTTCCGTAGCTGAGCGCCTGCCGACTTTGATATAGCAATCACGGCCCCGCTCCGGGCGCCGGGCAAGCGTTATTCCTGACACTAACTCATCATGTCGCCTGTCTGTCTGCCTGCGGCCTAGCAAAAACCGTCCCAGTTCAACTGCCCGCGAACCCCCGGATTGACTGACAAGCGTTACCCTGGCATTGTGTATCAGCAAAGGAGGCAGGGTATCGGCAGCCGGCGATGCATTGACGACATTACCGCCGATTGTGCCCACCATTTGCGTCTGCCATCCCCCTACCTGCGCCGCGGCCTGGCGCAAGGACCTGTAATTGTCCAGCGAGGTGGATTCTGCAATCTGCCGGTGAGTGCAGAGTGCCCCGATACCTGTTACGCCGTTGCAGGTAATGTTCCGCAGACCAGGAATATTTTCAATATGCAACAACCGCTGTGCCCTTTGTCCGGATTGTTGCAACTGGACCATCAAGTCCGTCCCTCCGGCAAGAATCTGCAATTCTTCACCATGGGCATCCAGTTGTGCCAGGGCTTCCTCTTGCGAAGAAACAGAAATAAATTGCTTGGGCATCTGGCTCATAACCGGGTTATTGATTGTTGCTGTTAATTCTGTATTTGCTGATATATTCTAGCGGAGATCGACTAAAATTGGTTATACAAAATCTTTCCAACCGGTACTGTCAAGATGATTAGATGCTACACATCGGCAATTCTGATAATAGTTTTGTCCTTTTCGATCAGCCCACCTGTATTATCAGGTGATGAAGATTTGACCGCAGCAAAAGACAGGACCAACCTCGAGATTGTAAAAAATGTATATGATGGTTTTGCAGCAGGCGACATGGAGGTGGTTCTGAAAAATATGAGCGAAAGGATCATCTGGGCTCATCCCGGCAATCCCGGACAGATACCATTTGCAGGGGAATTCGAAGGAAAGGCAGGGGTCAACCGGTTTTTTGAGATTGTTTTTGAGCAAATAGATGTAATGGAACAAAACATCAAATCATTCATCGACGGCGGTGACAGTGTCATCGTAATCGGGTATGAGCATATGAGAGTCAAAAAAACGGGCCGGGAATATAAATCCAACTGGATACACATGTACACGCTGGAGGATGGAAAAATAGTTGCCTTCGAAGAATTCATCGACACTGCCGAACTGGTATTTGCGTTCAATTTGCCGCAATAATGAAAGAAAAAAAGACAACTGCCGGGCTCATATCAAGGAGGCATTTCCTTGACAGGTTAACCACTCTCGCACAGGCGTTGTTTGTCACCGGTTTCACCTTCTCAACCCGGCTGTTTGCAAAATCGGCTGATCAACTGCCCGTAGACAAGTTAAAAACACTTATTGGAGACAGGGTTATCACCCGATCCGATTTGAATTATGAAGTGGTCAGACAATCTTCTATCTGGCAGATGATTAAACCGGATGTCTATCCGGCACTTATCGTGCAGGCAAAATCGGTTAACGAGGTAAAAGCAACCATAAAATATGCACTGGAAGGCAACAAAAAAATATCGGTGCGCTGTGGCGGGCACAGTTATTACTCGTCTTTTTTACAGGAAGATATGGTTATGCTGGACCTCTCCTACCTCCAGGATGTTTCCGTAGATAAAGATACCAGGACAGCAAGAGTGCAGCCGGCAGTCCGATCTGTGGATTTTCTCAGGCAGATCGCTGAACATGGTTTCAGTTTTCCTGCCGCGCACTGCGGCAATGTCCCCCTGGGCGGGTTTCTTCTCGGTGGCGGACTGGGTTGGAACGGTGAAGCCTGGGGCGGCATGTCCTGTTTCAATATTCGTGAAGTCGAAGTCGTCACGGCAACGGGAGAGTTGGTAACCGCAGACAAGGACAGAAATGCAGATTTTTACTGGGCGGCCAGGGGTGCAGGTCCCAATTTTTTTGGTGTGGTTACCCGGTTTACCCTGGATTTATACGACGATCCGGCAGTTATACTCACCACCACGCTGGCATGGGATGTCGAAATGGCGGGAACAGTCGCAGAGTGGCTGAACAAAAAGGCCGGAGAAATGCCGGAGTATGTCGAAATCCTGCTTATACTCGCAGACAACCCGGAACAGCAGCATCGATCTGTCGGCGACAAGGTCTGTATCGTACAGGCATCCGTGTTTGCTGAAACCGGGGAGATTGCGCGGCAAGCCTTAAGCCCGCTTTCCGGGGACGACATGCCTGGTGACTGGATGAGCAGGAATGAATTCGTACCCACGCCGATAGCCGATCTTTATGAGTGGGACGATACAGCTTATCCCCGTTTGCGCTGGGATGTGGATTCTCTCTGGTCCGATGATGGGCCGGCTGAACTTGTTGAAAAACTGGTTGAGCACGTCAAGGAAATGCCGTCTGGCAAGTCGTCGATTTTATTACTCTGGAAACCGCATACAAAGGAATTACCCGAGGCGGCATTTTCAGTTATCGGTTCCATCTACCTCGCCTGTTATGCAATCTGGACAAGTCCCGATGAAGACGGGATAAACAATAACTGGGTCAGAAAGACAATGCAGTTGCTTGAGCCACATACAAAAGGACATTACATAAATGAAAGTAATTACGTGGACGTCGCTGCCAGGCGCATCAATGCTTTTTCTGAGACAAACCGTAACAAGCTGAAAACCCTGGCCATGAAGCATGATCCGGATAAAGTGTTTCACACTTATCTCGAATAAGCAGGATTATGTAATGTCCCCGGGGTGTTGCCCGACCAGGTGCTGAATTATGCGGATATACTGCGAATTACCGGTTAACCGTAATGGCGGTTCACAGGTCCACTTCGGACATGGAGCAACCCTGTGAAGGTCGGGTACGGCCTGATCTCTTGTCAGGCCCATGCAGATGACGGGCGCAGCGAAGCAGAACGCTACCGGGATGCGGTCGAACTTGCCGTCGAAGCGGAAACCCTCGGTTACGATTCTGTCTGGGTTTCCGAACACCATTTT
This sequence comes from Gammaproteobacteria bacterium, assembly GCA_026710545.1. GTDB lineage: Bacteria > Pseudomonadota > Gammaproteobacteria > Eutrophobiales > Eutrophobiaceae > JAAXHV01. Next base: position 158,953 of record JAPOQU010000124.1, read on the forward strand.
ATCGACGATGGTTATCTGCCGTCGGCGCTGCCCATGTGTGCGGCGATCGCTGCACGTACAAACCGGATAGAAATAGGAACAGCCGTTGCACTGGCGCCCTTGTACGAACCATTACGACTAGCTGAAGACAGTGCAACCGTTGACCTTGTCTCGAATGGTCGATTTATCCTCGGGCTTGGCCAGGGCTGGCGTCCGGAAGAATTTGAAGCGCTGCACGTACCTCTGAACAGGCGACATCGCTTGCTGGAGGACACGGTGACCGTATTGCGCCAGGCATGGTCAGGCGGAGTTGTAACCGGTGGTGATGTGTTGAGTTATCCGGGCGTCTCCGTTCGGCCCAAGCCGGCGCGGTCCGGAGGCATTCCGATCTGGATAGGCGCTACTGCGAAACCGGCGGTCCGGCGTGCGGGGAAGATAGCTGACGGGTTCATTTCCAGCGGGAGTTTTGACGAAGCGTTTACTCCTGAATATTTTCGCAGGCAAATGAGCTGGATTCGGAACGGTCTGGAAGATGCCAGCCGTCCGTCCGGCAGTTTTACGGCGAGTATGTTCTTGCCTACTTTTGTATCGAAGCAGAAGAACGCATGGGAACAACTGGTTGATCATTTGCACTACACATATTGGAAATATGCGGACATGGCGCATGCACGCGGGCGCGCAGGCCCGCCGGACAAGGCGCCTCCCCTCTCTCCTGAGCGGGTCGCCTCACTGCGTGCGAACGCGCTGGCCGGCAGACCGGATGAAGTCGCGGCGCAACTCAGGCAATATCAGGAGGTTGCCGGAGTTGAGTTCCATTACATTGCTCGCTTATACTGGCCCGGCATGAACCCGGATTTACAGCGCCAAGCGATGCAAATCTTTGCCGCTGAAGTAATCCCGCAACTCCGCTGATAAGGAGGGCGCAGATGTCTTTACCCGAATTGTCGAAACGGGCATCACAAAATGGCCATAGAACTCGGCGTTGATATCGGCGGCACGTTCACCGATGTCGTCGCATCGGATGGCCATGACGGGATGTGGAGCGCCAAAGTTCCGACCACACCTGCAAACCTTATAGACTGTTTCCTGGACGGCATCGATGCCGTTCTCAGCGAAGCCGCCAGTGCGGGACACGCTGATCTTGCAATCGATCGTATCGTTCACGGCACGACGATTGCAACAAATCTCGTAGTGCAGCGTGCAGGAGCGCCGGTTGCTTTGCTCACTACCCGGGGATTCAGAGACACTATTCACATCATGCAGGGCCGGGGTTATATCGCCGGGTTGCCGGAGGATCAGATTACCAATATTCACCTGTTGAAGAAACCGGCGCCGCTGGTCTCCAAGCAGATGACCGGCGAGATCGATGAACGTATTGACTGCACAGGTGCCGTCATCGTCAAACTTAACGAGGGAAGAGCCAGGGAGGTTATACGCCGACTCAGTTCTGCTGGTGCTTCGTCGTTTGCCATATGCCTGCTCTGGTCATTCGTCAACGAGACCCATGAACGAAGGTTGCGTGAGATTGTTGAAGAGGAATGCCCCGGCGCCTACATTTCCATTTCCTGCGAGATAGCCCCGCGCAAAGGTGAATACGCCCGTACTGTCGCAACCGTGATCAATTCCTACGTTGGCCCTACGGTCCGGGATTACTTCACCAGACTTGAACAGGAAGCAGCTTCAAAATACCGAAGCTCTGTGAGTGTGCTGCAAAGTACCGGTGGTTCAGTATCCACCGAAGAGGCCGGGCTCAACCCGGTGCGGCTGCTCGGCTCCGGGCCCGTGGCCGGTACAATGGCGAGCGCGGCACTGGCTGACAATGTCATCGCCATCGACATGGGCGGCACGACATTCGACGTGTCGCTGATTGTTGAGGGGAGCCCGCTGCGTACCAATACCAGTGTTATTCACCAATATGAATACTCCGTCCCCACCATAGAAATCCAATCCATAGGCAGTGGCGGAGGCAGTATTGTCTGGGTCGATGAACTCGGCACATCGCTGCGCGTCGGGCCCAGGAGTGCCGGGGCGGAACCAGGCCCCGCCTGTTACGGAAGGGGCGGCACTCAACCGACGATCACAGACTGTAATGTAGTCACAGGATTTCTCGATCCCTTACACTTCCTTGGCGGCAGGATGAAACTGGAACCGGAACTTGCCCGCGTTGCGCTGGAAAGGAAAGTCGCCTCCAGATTGAACATGAGCGTAGTGGAAGCCGCGCGCGGCGCCATCAGGATAGTCGATTCACAGATGGCGGACCTGGTGCGCCAGGTCACCATTGGTCGCGGGTACGACCCGCGCGAATTCACGGTTTGCGCTTATGGCGGAGCCGGGCCCCTGCACGCCCCGGCATTTGCACGCGAACTGGGTGTATCGCGTGTGGTGGTCCCCCGCGGCAGTCTGGCAGCAGTGTGGTCTGCATATGGTGCTGCGACAGCTGACCTCTCCGTCGTGGTCGAACGGTCATTGATAAGGGACTTGCCAATGCCGGCAGGTGAACTGGAGACTGAACTGCATGCGCTTGAGGAGCAGGCAACGGTGCGACTGGTAGCTTTTGGCGCGGCTGCATCCAGTGTCACGTTACAGCGTTTTGCGGATCTGAAGTACGGGATGCAGGCGCACGTATTGGAAGTGCCCCTTGAGTCCGACCTGGATGCAGGGGCGATGGGAAGAGTTTTATTGAGTTTTGATAAAATCTATGAGCAAATTTTCGGCATCGGTACTGCTTACCGGGAGGCGGGAGTGCAACTCACCGCAGTGAGGGTGCAGGCTGTAGCGCCGGGAACAACAACCGGAAATATATCGCGCCCGCCTGCCAGGGGTGATACGGGGCCGGAGCCTTCACATAACCCGATGCGCGAGGTATGCTGGGACGCTGCGCGGGGGTTTGAAGAGACACCGGTGATTCCGGGTCGGGGGCTTGTGGCGGAACAGCAGGTCGGCGGACCGGCAATCGTCGAACTTGGCGTGACGACGATACCGGTCCACCCGGGACAGTCGCTGGAAGTAACTTCATCCGGTGATTTGCATATTCATGTTTGAACCGTCCGTATCCACGAAACACAGGTAAGCGAAATGACTGAAACTTCAGCAACAACAGTTCATGACAACAGGAATGGCAGGCCGCCAATCAATGAGCTGGAGCTTCATACTGAGACTGTGGAGACGATTGATCCGGTCACGTTTGAGGTTATCAAAAACAATTTGTGGAACATTAACATCGAACATGGCACGACGCTGATTCGTACTTCAGGATCATTGATTGTTGCCCATGGCCGCGATCTCAACCCCTGCATCCTTACCGAAGATGTCGAATACGTCTTTGCCGGACCGTACGTCCAGATTATTACCTCTGCCGCGGATCTGGCCACCAGGTGGGTGATGGAGAATCTGGCCGGGAATCCGGGAATTCGGGAAGGCGATATGTTTCTCACCAATGATCCCTGGATTGGCGCAACACACCAGATGGATGTGACCCTGATTTGCCCTGTTTTCGTAGACGGAAAGGTCTTTTGCTGGACCGTGAATACAATGCATCAGAATGACGTCGGTGGCGTGACACCGGGCGGTATGAGCCCGGAAGCAAGGGACTCCTTCCATGAACCGGTGCGAATATCGCCTGTCCGGATTGTCGAACAGGGTCGTCTGCGCGAGGACCTCGAAGAGATGTATCTCCGGCAATCCCGCCTGCCTGGCATGCTCGGACTCGATTTGCGGGCTGCTGTCTCGGGCAACCTGGTGGCACAAAAGCGGATCCTGGAGTTGGTCGACCGTTACGGTGCCGCTGTCGTCAAAGGTGTAATGCGGCGGGTTATCGACCACGCCGAGAAGACATTTGTCAACCGCCTGTTGAAACTACCTGACGGTACCTGGCGCGCAAGGGGTTATCTGGAACAGGCGCTGCCAGGCGATCGCGGCATCTACCCGCTGGTACTGACGATGCGCAAGTCAGGGTCGAACCTGGTGTTTGAAACCGAAGGCACCCATGACCAGGTTGGCTGTCTGAATTCCAGCTTTGCCGGCTGGCGTGCGGGTGTGATCAACGCAGTAACAAATGCCTTGCTGCATGATCTCCAGTGTGCGTTGGGAGGACCGTTGCGGCGTATTGATTTCAATGCGCCAACAGGATCCCTGTGCACGGCAGAGTTTCCCGGAGCGGTAGCCAACAGCACCAACTTCGTCATCATGCTGACAGTCTCGTTGGCGGCACAGGTTCTCGGCAAGATGATGATCAGCGATGAGAGCCAGCGAGCAAGTATATGCGCCTCGGGCGGATCCAGTAATGCGCCAATCAGCGGGATGTCGGGCATTAATCAGCGGGGAGAACCATGGGGCGGGTTACACATGGAGATCCCGGCTGGTGCCCTGGGCGGCTTCGCACTTAATGACGGCATTCCCACCGGCGGAACTCTCTGGTCTTACGGCACACGGATGCCCGATGCAGAAACAGAAGAACAGGATCGGCCTATTCTGTTTCTCTACAGAAACGAGCTGGAGGATTCGGGTGGTGCGGGACGTTGGGCGCGGGGTGTCGGACCGGTTGCAGCGCAGGTCACCCACGGTGCTGACGAGATCCGGCACGATGTGTCTGCCTGTGGATTTGCTGCGCCGACCTCGGGAGGCCTCTTTGGAGGTTATCCTGGCGCCGCGAACCTTATTGTCGAAAAACGCAACAGTAATGTGCGCGACCTCTTTGCGAATGGCGTCATCCCCGATTCTTTAGAGAGTCTGGATGGTGACCTTACGACCGTACAACCGAAGATGAATAACCTGCGTCAAGGGCCGACAGACGTGCATGAGTTCAGGCTCAGTGCCGGGGGCGGTTATGGTGATCCGCTGCTTCGGGAACCTCAACGGGTGCAGGAAGATGTCGAGTTGGGCTATGTCAGCCGTGAGGCGGCAGCTGAAATGTATGGCGTTGTGCTCGATAACGACAACAAAGTGGAGAGAGCAAAGACGGATGCCCGCCGTTTACAAATGCGCACGGAGCGAATTGGCAGACCGCCGCCCAGGGCAATAGAGGAAAGCGACGGATACAGGGTTTCCGAATACCTCATTCTGAAACCGGATGCAGAAGTACAGGGAACAGATAAAGATGATGCCAAGATGCACTGTCGAATGTGTGACAGCGTCATCTGCGGCATAACTGAAAACTATAAGGATGCCGCGGTGTATTGTCGTTTGCCGATATCCGCCGCTGGATCCCTGATGAATGATCCGGGCCTGTATATCGACGCCGGTATCGAACTTCGCCAGTTTGTCTGCCCCGGTTGTGGCACGTTGCTGGAGACGGAAATTGCCTGTGAGTTCGATACGGTTTTGCGGGACATAGAACTCTTGTCTTTATGAACGAAGCAGGAGCCAGCGCTTTCGGGGAACAACGGTTATGTGAAACTTCCCGCGGAACCATCGCGGTACGTGTTACGGGTAGCGGACCTGGACTCCTTCAAATTCACGGTGTCGGAACCGGACAGCGGAACTTCGATCTCCTGACGCCGCTGCTTACACCGTACTTCGAAGTTTTCGATCTCGACCTGCCGGGATATGGAGACAGTTCGCCGGCACAACATGCCCGCGACCCGGGTAGTTACGCGGCAGACGCCGCAGCGGTAATAGAAGCAATTGATTGCGGCCCGATGCATGTGCATGGCACGTCCATGGGCGGACGAATCGCACTGGCGCTTGCTGCAGAATATCCAAGCCTCGTCCAACGCCTGATTGTTTCACTGGCAATCGCGCGTCTCGATCGCGCAGCACTGGTGATGCGCCGGACGTGGATAACTGCAGCACGTAATGGCGCCGAGTCGTTTATGGAACTGGTCATGCTTCAGGGCTTTTCCAGAGCATTCTGGGATCGTGATGATACAGAACAGGTGATGGCAGCATTCGAACGATCCTTTCAACCCGGTTCACTCGATAGCTTTGGGAAAGATGTCAAGGGCACCTCGCAAGGGGGGGATTTGAGCGATGTCCTGCCTGGAATTAAAGCAGAAACATTATTGCTCGGCGCTGACGAAGATATTATGAACCCGGTGAGACCCAGCGCGAGCGGTGTTGGTTTCGAACAAATGCTGGACATGATTCCCAGTGCGGAGTGCCGTGTGTTGGCTGGCGGGCATTTCCTGCTCTACGAACAACCTGCACTCGTTGCACATGAGATGATCGAATATCTTCTGCGCTGAAGTGAAGGCTTATAACGGGTATTTGTCCCGTTATGCATTCTCAACGTCTGCAAAGTCCTCCCAGCATCCTGTCAGGATAAAAAGAATGAAACTAAAAAGCAGGTTTTTTACCATTCTTGGTCCCGGGTTATTGATGGCTGCAGCGTCCATCGGGGTATCCCACCTGGTGCAGTCTACCCGCGCCGGCGCCCTGCACGGGATGGACCTGTTGCTGTTCATCCTGCTGGCCTTTGTCATGAAGTACCCGACTTTCCGTTTCGGGCATGAGTACGCCCATGCGACCGGGCAGCATCTGCTCACCGGTTTCCGCCGCCAGGGAACCTGGGCGGTACTGCTATGCGGTATGATCATATTCTGCATGATGTTTACCGGGTTTGCGGCAGTCCTGCTGGTTACATCCGGGCTGGCTGTCATCAGCTTCGGCCCGGACCTGCCAATCGGCCTGGTCGCTGCCTGTCTCTGTGTTTTTTCCGGTACCTGCCTGGTGGTAGGGCAATATCGCTGGATGGACGGTGTCATCAAGGTGTTATTAATCGCCCTGTTGCTTTCGACGCTTGTTGCAACGGCATTATCCGTTCCCCTGATCGAATGGCAGCAAGCCGACATCCTCACCCCTGATATAGCAAACAGGGCGTCACTGCTGTTCCTGGCCGCCTTGATCGGGTTTATGCCGGCGCCGTTTGAGACCTGTCTCTGGCAGTCTTTGTGGGTGCTGGAAAAGGACAAGCAGGACAGTCTGTCAGGTGACGAGGTAAGGATGGACTTCCATGTCGGCTATTTCTCAACCCTGTTGACGGCAGTGTGTTTCCTCATGCTGGGGGCTGCCGTAATGCATGGCTCCGGCTTGCAGTTCTCGTCCAGTTCGGCAGGGTTTGCAGCCCAGCTTATCAACATCTATACATCGCTGCTGGGCCAGTGGACCCAGCCTGTCATTGCCGTTGCCGCCTTTGCCGTCATGCTGTCAACCGTGCTGGTGATCCATGACGGCTACCCGCGTACCGTCTGTGCCCTGGTCGACTGTTTCCGAAAAGAGAAATTACCGGAAAAACAGTGGTTCAGGATCTACTTTGCCGCGATCCTGGCTATGGTCCTGGTTTCCCTTCCCGTCATCATGTATTTTACCCGGTCATTCAAGACCCTGATAGATATCGCTACTACCCTGGCATTTCTCACCGCCCCCGTGCTTGCCTGGCTGATCCACCGGGCCATGCATTCGGAGGACGTGCCTGCAGCAATGAAACCGGGGCCGGGCCTGACCCGTTACAGCGTAGCCTGCATCTGGGCGCTGGCATTGTTTGCGGTTTTTTACCTGGTGTTGATTATAGGGGGACGGATTTAACTACCAACACAGGGGGACAGATTTAAATCTGTCCCCTGTTCTACCGCGTAATGACAAAAATCGTAGCAGATATCATTATTGCCAATGCGGAGCGCACACCGCACGACCTGGCTATAGTTGACCAGGGCAGGAAATATACCTTCCTGCAACATGCGAACCGGGTCCGGCGACTGGCCGGCGCACTGATGCAATCTGGTTGCCGGCGCCGGGACAGGGTTTCCGTCCTGTCCCGGAACTGTGCTGAATACCTGGAAATATACGGCGCCTGCGAACTGGGGGGATTTATTGCTGCGCCGGTAAACTATCGCCTTACTGCTCCTGAGATCAACTATATTGTCGGCAACACCACACCGTCCGTATTGTTCTATAGCGTGGAATTTCTGTCCGTTGTCAGTGAGATACGGTCTGCCGGCACATTATACATACAGATTGAGCGGGGAGATTTGCCGGAATGGGCTGTTTCCTATGCGGATTTCATCGAAGCTGGCGGGGTCGAAACACTGAACACGTTACCGGCGCCCGCGGCTCCCGTATATATCGTTCACACCAGCGGCACTACGGGCAATCCCAAGGGCGCCGTGTTGAGCCAGTCCGCACAGTACGGGACCGCACGGGTCATCAGTGATGCGGCGGAGATTACCCGGCATGACCGGTTCCTGCTGGTCCAGCCCCTGTTTCATGTCGGCGCCAAATTCCTGCAGCTTGCCCATCACCTGCAGGGTGCGGCAATTTACATTCAACGGGAGTTTAATCCGCAGGTAGTCTGGAATACCTTGCAAACAGAGCGGATCACCACCTTGCAACTGGTGCCGACCATGATAGAAATGCTGCTTGCCGATGAATACGCAGAGGTCCGCGAACCGGCCCGGGTGAAAACCATCTTCTACTCCACCGCGCCGATACGGGAGACATTGTTGAGAAAGGCATTGAGCGTATTCGGCCCGGTTTTTATCCAGCAATACGGTTCCACGGAAGGCAGTTCCATTTCGAACCTGACGAAATCACAGCACCAGCCGGACGGGACTGCCGCCCAGCAGCGCCGGTTATTGTCGGCCGGCCAGGCCTGTGACGGGGTTGAGATAAAAATCGTCAAGTCCGACGGGGCTGTTGCAGGCGCCGGCGAACCGGGAGAGATCGTCGTGCGCCACCCGGATATCATGCAGGAATACTGGAATGATCCGGCCGCGACCGGCGAGGCCATAAGCGCCGGCTGGTTGAACATGGGGGATATCGGTTACCTTGATGAGGATGGCTATTTGTTCATCGTTGACCGGAAAAAGGACATGATCATATCGGGCGGTGAAAATATCTATCCCCGGGAAGTTGAAATCGCGCTGGAGCAACACCCGGCAGTCGGACAATGCGCCGTGATCGGCATTCCCGATGAGCGCTGGGGCGAGGCCGTCTGCGCGTTCGTGGTCCTGTCCGCCGACTGTACGGTGACCGAACTGACAGAGCATTGCCGGACATCAATCGCCAGCTACAAGAAACCGAAACAAATCCGCTTCGTGGAGGAACTGCCCCGCCTTGCAACAGGCAAGGTCGACAAGGTCAGCCTGCGCGCACCGTACTGGCAGGGCCGGCAATCAAGAATAATCTGATCCGGGAGAGGCAGGCGTATCAAAGAGCCAGCGACCCCAGGCTGGCGCCGCCGCAGATGTACCAGGTCTGGCCGGTGATAAATCCGCTGTCTTCCTCGCATAAAAATTTGACTACGCGGCCGATGTCTTCCGCTGTTCCCAGGCGCTTGACCGGGACGCTTTGCGCTATTCTGGATTTCTGTTCGCTTTCTTCCGGGACCAGTTCGTGAAACATGTCCGTCACGATGGGACCTGGAGCGACACAGTTTACTGTGATCCCGTCTTTTGCCAGTTCCAGCGCCCAGGTGCGGGTAATACCGATCTGACCAGCCTTGGTTGCTGCGTAATTCGTCCTGGTGACGAGGCCCAGTACGCCACGGGATGATATGAGGATGATCCGGCCGTACTGCGCGCTGCGCATGGCAGGAATAAATTGTTGCGCGAGCGTGATAGCGCTGCCCAGGTGCAGTTGGGTCAGGTAGTCCAGGTCTTCCAGTTTCACGTCTTCCAGTAAATCCGGACGGATCACGCCGGCGTTGTGAACAAAGTCCGATACCGCATGTTTTTCCGCTATCTCCATCCCGACTTGCAATGTTGCCTGCGGGTCCGCGAGATCGGCAGTGTAGTTGACCAGGCGTTCGTGAGAGAATTCAGGGGTCTGCCGGGAGATATTGACCACCAGGTAACCGCTGTCAAGAAATCGCCGGGTAATATCGGCGCCTATACCCCTGTTGCCGCCCGTGATGACTACCACTTTATTGTTATCTGTCATAATCTACTCCTCCAGGAGTTTACTGTATTCAGCAGCCGGATCCGTACCCGGCGGTCCTGCAAGGAAAACGGTCTGGCCGGACTTGTCCGGCATGCCCGTAACCTGCACCCTGCTCCCCGTATGTAATGATGCTGCAACCAGGTATCCGATCAAAACCGGTCCGCAATCCAGTTTAATCATGCCAACGTGAAAAGGTAATATACCCTTGAAAAACCGGTTGGTGCTGGCATGGGTTGTGGTCCAGGAAAGCACTTCGCCCATAGGGCTGACCTGCTCCCACGGCAATTCGTCAGCCAGGCAATGACTGCAGAATTCCTGTGGCGGATACTGGACTGTGCCACATCCTGAACAGACCTGCAGCCTGAACAGGCCTGCAGCAGCGGCCTCGTTAACCTGTTGCCAGAGGCGGGAACGCGACGCCGGCGGCATCAATTGCCCTGTCATTCGCCTCCCCTCCCCAGGATTACCGCACTGGTACATAAACAGCGGTCATAATTGACCATGCCGTAACCGCTCGCCATACCCGCCCGCGCGTCGGCAACCTGGTTGGACAAGGCGGTTTCGGTCAATTGCCGGATCGCTTCGACCGTACCCAGGAAACCGCCGGCAGCGCCGGCCTGTCCGGCGGACAGTTGGCCGCCGCAAGTATTATGGGGCAGACCGCCGCCGTTCCAGGTCAACGGGCGGGTGCGGACAAATTCGGCTGCTCCGCCCTTTTCACAAAAGCCCAGGTCTTCCATCTGAACCATGGATATCACCGGGTAGTCATCGTAGGTCTGCAGAAAATCCATGTCGCCAGGCCCGAGTTCAGCCTGCTCATACATCTGGTCGCGATACAGGCTCCAACCGGCGCGAAAATGCACGTCGTCATCCGGCCAGGCATTATGCCGCTCTCCCGCAGCCAGGATCCTGGCGTAAGGCAGGCCGAGCGACTCGGCCCGGGCAACCGTCATGACCAGGAAACCTTCAGCCCCGGCGACCGGCATGACACAATCGAACAGGTGCAGGGGTTCGCTGATGGGACGGGCAGCCAGGTAGTCTTGCATCGACAGCGGTTTGTTGAAAACAGCGGTACCCGCGGCCAGGGCATTCTCCCTCTGGGCGATGCAGACGCGGCCGAAATCTTCCCGCTCCGCCCCGTATTTCTCCATGTAGTTGCGGGTAATCATGGCGAAGACGGTGTTCGGTCCGCCTGCCCCGTAAGGGAACACGGCATCGGTTGAAAACCTGCTGAAGTTCTCGACCAGGTCCGCGAAGGTATCGGCTGAAGCCGTATCGGCGCCGATACAGGCGACGATTTCAGCATCGCCGGCCTGGACTGCACGGGCCGCACGCCGGACGGCTACCGGGCCGCTGGCGCCTCCCATCGGGATCTGTTCCAGCCAGCCGGGCGAGATATCGAGGTATTCGGTCATGCTGACAACGCTGTCGGGCACCAGGGTGAAGCTGGCTATGGCAAGACCGTCAATGTCATGTTTTTGCAGTCCCGCCCGGTCCAGCATCCGGGCGAATGCAGTTCCGGTGAACCAGGCCGCGCTGCGCTCGCTGCGCCGTTCGTACGGCAGGCTGACCGGGGCGACGAGCGCAATATCATTGTAAGGCTGCATCTTTTCTCTTTCTCTTGCGCTCTCTGAGGTCAATACAATGACCTTCTTCCACCAGCTTGCCGGCCAGGGTCTTGATTTCACCCCGTTGCAGTTTCTGTGATGCGGTCATGGGCAACTCGGTTACAAACAGGAAGTAAGCCGGCACTTTGTAATAAATCAGCCGTTCAGTACAGAAATCGTACAAAATACCGGCCGTAGTCTCCATGGATGCCTGTTCCGGAACGGCAGTTTCATTCAGGATTATACAGACGCCGACCTCTTCACCGCGTGTTTCATCGTATATGGGCGTTACCGCACAGTTGGCAACCGCCGGGTGCTGGAACAGGACGTTCTCCACTTCCACGGCCGCAATGTTTTCGCCGCTGCGCCGGATGATGTTCTTGCGCCGGTCTACAAAATGAAATGAGCCGTCTTCGCTGATACGGACCACGTCTCCCGTATGGAAATACCCTCCTTCCCATACCTTCGCCGTCTCCTCCCGATTTTTGTAATAACCGGAAAAAAAACCTTTGTGCGGGTTGTCGCCCCTGGCGCGGATCAGCAGTTCACCCGGTTCCCCCTCCCCGACGTCGTTACCCTCCTCGTCCACCAGGCGGTACTCGATGACATCCGGCGCTTTGCCGATGCAGCGCGTGCCGATATGGCGCGGTTCCTTGTTGGCCGTGATGCAGACGTAGGTGCCGGTTTCCGTCATGGCCCAGCCTTCCACCAGGGGGAAGCCGAAACGCTGCTCAAAGCGTTGCAAGTGCTTGGGGTCGACACCTGCGCCGAAACCGAATTTGACCTGCTGTCCCAGGTTGTCGCCGGCCGTCTCAGGCTGGTTCAGTAAAATTGCCGGTATCACGCCGAGGTAATGCAGGCATGTCGCACTGGCCTCGCGCACTGTCTCCCACCAGGTGGAGGCATGGAAGCGGTCAAGCTGGATGATACAGCCGCCGCTCATGATCATGGCCATCATGGAGCACAGGGCATTCATATGCACCAGGGGTAACGGCGTCAGCATCCTTTCCTCCCCGTAGGTCAACCGGCAGTAACCGTCAATATCGGCGTACCACTGCCCCATGCAGGTAAAATACTCGTTGTTCAGCATGCAGCCCTTTGGCGTCCCGGTCGTGCCTGAGGTGTAGAGTACCGCCACCTCGGTCTCCCGGTCCGGTGTGCCTGTTGCCGGTGCAGAGGCGCAGGACGGCAACTGTGACATTGATTCGGTATCGGCTATTGGTATGGCCGTGTCCCGGCCGGCCAGGACTGTCTGCACTTTTTCCCGGTAACGGGGCAGGCACAGCACGAGACAGGCGTCGCTGTGATTGATGACATAGGCGATTTCCCGCGGCAGGAAACCGGAATTGACCGGCACGACGCTGGCGCCGAGCTTGTTCAAAGCCAGGAAGTGCAGAAAGAATTCGGCCCGGTTGTCCAGCATGACGGCAACCCGCTGACCGTAGCCGTATCCTGCCCCGGCGTATTGCTCACTCAGGGTGTTGACTGCCTGCAGCGCCCGGGTATAAGTATAATCAATGGCTCCCTGGCAGTATTCCTTGCTGGCCTGGCGCGGGATGTGCAGGAACGCCTGGGTTGAGACCTTCCCTACGGTTTTCAGAAATTCGGCGTAAACGGTAGTCATTGTTTCAGTGAATTATGCCTTGGCCCGTGCGGTTAAGCCAGGTGACAGTTCGCCGACCTGGGAGCGCCGTAACTGAGCGGCAAAAGCGTCTGCTTCCGCCGCCGCGCGCCGGCTCTTGTCGGTAATCGAGAATAGCCAGGCGAACAGGAAACACGCGCCCATGGAAAACAGTGTCGGGTACGCATAGGGGAACAGCGGTTCGGCATAACCCAGCACGTTTACCCACACGTTAGGACCCAGAATTATCAGGCTTACGGCGAGCAGGAGCCCGGTATATCCGCCGGCTACCGCGCCCCGCGTGGTAAACCCTTTCCAGTACATGAACAGTAGCAGGATGGGAAAGTTGGCGCTGGCCGCAATCACCAGCGGCAGCGTAGCCAGAACGGCAACATTCTGCCCCTTGAACTGGATGGCCAGCAGGATACCGGTAATGCTCAACAGTACCACCGTCAGCCTGGATACGCGTAATTCCTCCGCATCGGTACACACCCCCTTGCGGATAACACCGGCAAACAGATCATGTGATATGGTGGTTGCCGCCGATAACATCAACCCGGAGACGACGGCAAGTATGGTGGCGAATGCAACAGCACAGATAAAGCCCATGAAAATGCTGCCGCCGACAACCTGGGACAGGTGAATTGCCGCCATATTGCTGCCGCCGATAATATCCAGGCCGCCCCTGGTAAATTCCGGATTATCCGTCACTAAAGCGATGGCCCCTAAACCGATAACCAGGACGATGAACTGGAAGTAACTGATGATGCCCATGGCCCAGGCCGCGGAGCGCCGTGCCTGAATGCCGTCCGGCACGGTAAAGAAGCGCATCAGGACATGAGGCAAACCGGCAGTGCCGCCGATGAAAGCCAGGCTCAGGGAGATGACGGAGACGATATCCGGGTAAAGCAGGCCGGGTTGCATGATGGCAAGTCCCTGCGGGTGCGCGCCAACGGCTTGTCCGCCCAGCCGGTTGATATCGAAATCGAATGTAACCAGCACGCCGATGCAGAGTATGGTGCCGCCTCCTACCAGTAGTATGGCCTTGATGATCTGTACCCAGGTAGTCGCTATCATGCCGCCGAACGTCACATATATCGTCATCAGCACACCCACGATCAGCACACCCTGGGTATAACTCAGGCCAAACAGGGATTCCACCAGGGTGCCCGCGGCGACCATCTGTGCCAGCAGGTAGGGCACGGCTATGGCCAGGGTCGCGGTTGCGGCGAGAATCCGTATCGGCCGGGCCGCCAGGCGCACGGAGACCGCATCGGCAAAGGTGTAGGAGCCCAGGTTGCGCAGTTTCTCTGCGATCAGGAACAGCACTACTGCCCAGCTCAGTATCAGGTTGACGATGAAATAGATGGTGTCGAACCCGCCGATGAACATCAGGCCCACCAGGCCGAGAAAAGACGCGGCCGACATGTAGTCCCCGGAAATGGCAATACCGTTCTGTAACCCGCCGATGGAACTTCCCGCGACATAGAAATCCTTCCTGGAGCGCGTGCGCCGCGCCGCATAGACGGTGATAAACAAGGTGGCGACAATAAACAGCGCAAAGGACCCGATGGCCGGGTAATTCAGGTCAGTCATCACCCAGGGATTTGCGCATTTCAAGGTACGCTGAATTGATGCGCCTGACATAGTGCAGGGCAGCGGCCAGGATAACCAGGATAATGAGCAGCGCGGCAGCCATGCCGTTTGAGAATACGCTGTAAGCGACCAGCGGCGCGCCCATGAATTGTTTTGCGTAGACGCAGAGCAGGTCAAACACCAGCACCAGGGTGATCAACGCGATGATCAACGTCCTGGACAGCCTGCCGTGAGTACGGCTGAACTTCAGGTAGGCTGCGGAGGTAACGGAGTTCCGTTGTTCTGACGGCATTTACTACAGATAGATGAGGATATTTTCCAGCGGCGCATCGCAGTTGAGCAGGTCGACGCGCTTGGCGGCAATCCTGATTTCATCTCCGCTGACGACCAGCCTGTGTGTGTAGGAACCGGCAAATACGTCCTGTTTTTCACGCCGGTACTGCAGCATGATAAAGCGCGAGGTTACCAGGCATTCTCCCGTGGTCTCATCAAAGTTGTCCAGTATGACGTTGCTTACCAGGTGTACGCTGCGCGGTCCGGGTTGCAGGGAAAAGGCGTTTGGGTGTTTGTAGCGTTTCACGCGCACGGCCCTGAGCAATCCCGTCTCGTAAATTAACGAGATGTGATTTTTCGGGTCCGGTTGCCCCGGCGTTGCCGGTATCCAGTACTCGGCATCTTCCAGGTACAGGTCGTTCCACTCTTCCCAGCGCTGTTCATCCAGCAGGCGCGCCTCGTGGAACAGGAACTGTTCCAGGGTCCCGGGATCAGGTGGATTGAGCGGTTGTCCGGTCTGCACAGGGGTACTGTCCTGTTCGGAATTTATTCCAGTCTGCATAAGGGCGCTGTCCTGTCCGGGAAAGAAGCCGGTCTCTGTAGTTTTGATGAAATGTCGGTGCGTGAACCGTGGTGTCACCCGGCACTGGCCATGTAATCTTTCCAGGTCTGGAACTGGTGGCGAAAGACCATGTCGGATGTGCCCGCCGAGTGTTTTGTCCCGTCCTCTTCAACTTCTTCCTTGCCCAGGAAACGGTGCTGGCTCACCCACTCATTGCCGTCCTGAATCTGCAAACCGGATTGCAGCCGGTGGTAGGCCTCGTAATCATCGGGGCCGACCAGGTTGGCATGGGAATTAATCAGGTTGCAGTAAGTGATGGAACGCTGGAACAATTCCTCCGGCGCCCCTACCTGCCGGAACACCCATGATTCGATAACGGTCCTGTCTACGGCCACGGGTTTCACAACGCGTATCGAGGTGATTGCGCCCTTCAGGGTAAAACTGGGATAAACCACGGTGTTATGGCGGTTTACTGCGAGGATCTCCCGTGCTTTCTGCTCTCCGTACTTGTCTGTCAGGGCATCCATGTAACCGGGAATGGGTGAATAAGCCGAATGGATGCTGAATTTGCCGCCGGTGACGCTGTGCCCGTAATTCCAGGCGGTCAACCCCATCTTTTCAAAAAAATCGTAGTTGTTGGTAAACGGCGCCAGCATCTCCAGTTCAAAGGGTACCGGGTCCCCTTCCTTCAGGCGCTCATCGAATACCCGTTTGGCAGTGCCGCTGGAAGACTGGTGCACCACCATGGGATGCATGGCGTCGTTCAGGTTTTCCACGAACATCTTCCAGTTTGAGTCATGCAGGTAGCGGAAACAGCCGCCGGCTATCTCAATACGGCCTTCTGGCGACCGTTCCACCAGGTTGTCTATGGAGACCGCTGCGCCGCTCAACCAGGTTTTCAAATCAGGGCCTTCCGGGGCCAGGCTGGCGAATACCAGGCCGTGGTAGCTGTCTACCCGCGGGACCTGCTGCATATTTGATTCCGGGTTGCCCTTGCCGAACCCGGCGCCGTTGTAACCTTCTTCCCTGGGTATGTGGAGCAGCGTGCCGTCGGTATCGAAGACATAGCCGTGATAGCTGCAGCGCAATTGCTGTGCGTTACCGCGACTGTCGCCGATCACCTGCGCCCCCTTGTGGCTGCAACGGTTGAACAGCACGTGAACCCTGCTGTCCTTGTGGCGGGTCATCACCACCGGTTGCCGTCCTACGCTCGTGGCGAAATAATCACCGGGCTGTTGTACCTGGCTGTCGTGGCCCACGTAGATCCAGGACCTGTTCCAGATGCGTTCCATCTCCAGGTCAAAAATGTCGGGATCGGTATAGACTTTTTTATGCACGGAATCTTCCCTTATCAATCCGGCCAGCTGCTCATTGGAATAATGTGACATTTTCGATTTCTCTGCAGTACCAGTCGCCTGCTTCAGACACCAGGTGGATTATAACGCATGATCAGTCCGATAGCACCTCGCCGCGGGCCAGCCCGGATGTCACGGTAGGTGATGCGATGATTGCGCCGGATTTTATGCGCCTGCGGGTGCCTGCGACCGAAAGCATAGCCGTAGCTCTGGTTGAGGAAGCACGTGCCCGCAGGCGCATAAAAGACAAGCAAGGGCGGATTACCTACCGTGACATCCGGGCTATGGCTACGGCCAGCATTTCCTGCGGGTCGGGTGGTTTTGCATTGGTTCTCAGTTCAATTTCTTCCCGGTTAATTCTTTCGGCATTCATCTCTGCCGCGAATTTTCCCGCAGCGTATTGATCAGGCCAGTACTGTTCCCGGTAACCGTAACGGGCGGCGGCATTCAGGACGAACTGCGGTTCGTTCATGATCGGGCGCGCCAGGGCCACCAGGTCGGTTCTTCCCGCGGCAACCAGGGTGTTGACCTGGTCTGCGCTGGTGATATTGCCTGCGACGATGGTCGGCATACCCATTTCATTGCGGATCCGGTCGGCAAACGGCGCCTGGTACATGCGGCCGTAAACCGGTTCCTCGTGGCTGACGACCTGGCCCGTGGAAACGTTGATGATATCGGCGCCGTTCTCCTTTAACAGATGCACCAGAGCCGTCAAATCCTGTCCGGACAAGCCGTCGCTGATCCAGTCCGTCGCTGAAATTCTTACCGAAATGGGCCGTTCCGGCGGCCAGGCCTGGCGGACTGTCTGCACTATGCGCAGCGGATAGCGGGCCCGGTTTTTGATGCCGCCGCCATATTCGTCGGTGCGCCGGTTGGTATAAGGACTGATGAACGAAGATAACAAATAGCCGTGTGCCAGGTGTATTTCGAGCATGTCAAAGCCGGCGGCCAGCGCATTCCTGGTGGCATTGAGAAAGTCCGCTTCAATCCTGTCCATGTCGTCTCCGGACATTTGCCGGGGTATCCTGCTGTGTTTCAGGTAAGGTAACGGAGATGGGGCGACGATCTCCCAGGCATGTTCCGGCATGGGTTCGTCGATTCCCCCCTGCCATGGGATGCAGGTCGCCCCCTTGCGGCCGGCATGGCCGATTTGCCCGCACACCTTCGCCCTGCTGTTGGCATGGATGAACGCGGTGATTCGGCGCCATTGTTCCGTCTGTTCGTCATTCCACAGGCCTGCGCAGCCTGTTGTAATCCGTCCATCTGCCGATGTGCACAGCATTTCCGTGCTGACGATCCCCGCGCCGCCTATGCCGCGGGAGCCGTAATGAACGAAATGCCAGTCACCAGGAACGCCGTCGGTTGCGCAGTATTGGCACATTGCGGATAGCTGGACCCGGTTTTCAACGCGCATGCTGCCGATCCTGAACGGCTGGAACATCGGCGCCGCGGGGTTTTCCATATCTATGTCATCGTACCCCGTCAGCCTGCGGGTATGCCCGGCAAACCACTTGTCCATGGCGCGGATAAAGCCGGGATCGCGTAAACCCAGGTTGTCGTAGGTCACGCGTTTTGAGCGCACCATCATGTTGAAGGTAAACTGCTCTGCATCCTGTTGCGCGTAGCGGTCGATATTTTCGAACCAGTGCAGGCTGGTGACGGCAGTCCGCTGCAACCGGTCCGCCTCGGGTTTGCGCGCCTGCTGGTAGGTTTCCAGCGCGGCGCCGACCCGGTTGCCCTGCTCCCGGAAGATGTCTGCCAGGGTAATGGCGTCTTCCATGGCCAGCTTGGTGCCGGAACCGATGGAGAAATGCGCCGAGCGCCCCGCATCACCCAGCAACACGATGTTGTTGTAATAAAGACTGGCATTCCTCACCACCGGGAATCCCCGCCAGAGTGACCGGTTGGTGATGATGGGATGACCCTGCAGGTCCTTGCTGAAGACCTCTTCGATATAACGTTTTGTATCCTCTTCGGAGAACGCATCCATGCCGGCGTTCATCCAGGTCTCGTGGCTGCATTCCACGATCCAGGTCGACATGCCCTCTTCATAGCGGTACCCGTGTACCCACCACCAGCCGTGTTCGTTCCTGCGGAAAATAAAGATAAAACTGTCCAGGGACAAGGTGGTAGCCAGCCAGCAGAAGCGATTGGGGCGCCAGTCCAGCCTGGTGCCGAACTCCTCGGCGTAGGCGCTACGCAGGATGGAGGTAATGCCGTCACCGGCGACCACCAGGTCGTGCTTGTCGATCTCCAGTTGCGCCAGGTCGGTGATATCGGTATTGAATTCCAGGTTTACGCCCAGTTCATCACAACGGTCGTGGAGGGCGTTGAGCAACTTCAGGCGCGACATGCCGCAGAACCCGTGACCGCCGCTGATCACTTTTGTATCGTGTATACGGGTCTCTATCTTGTCCCAGTAGGCGAACTGCTCGACGATGCGCTTGTAACTGGGCGCATCAGCTTCCATGAAGCCGCGCAGGGTTTCATCGGAAAATACCACGCCGAACCCCCAGGTAGCGTCACGAGGGCCACGCTCGATCACGGTAATATCGTGCGCGGGATCAGCTTTTTTCATCAGGAGGGAGAAATACAGCGAAGCAGGCCCTCCGCCGAGACAGACAATTTTCAGACCGTTCATGTAAGACACTCCAGTTAACCGGAGTGTAAACGGATTTATCTTACATGTAAACGTTCTATTATTTTATATTTATGCTTGACTGTACTGACTATCATGGGCTAAGGTCACAAGCGACCTGAAATACAGGCGAAGTTGGAGAGAAGGAACCCTGATATGTTCTACGGAGTGACGAGTATGAATGGCACAAACCTTTATCGAGCGTTAATTTCAACCGGGGCGGATGAGCAAGTGGCAAAAGAAGCGGCTAACGACAATGCTGAGATGGTGGTTACGCTTGCAGAGTTGAGAATAACAAGCAGGCTGACGCTTGGGTTGGTCATAACCCTGCTATTGCTTGTTTTGCGTATGCTATTCAGCTGAGTTCAACGCTACGCAGGGACAAATCCCTTACAGGACGTCTTCAAGGCGCGACCTGACTGTTTTCAATAACCGTACCAGTTCTTCCTGTTCGTTGGTATCCAGGACATTCAGTATTTCATGAGTCCAGCGCTCGTGGTCCGGCGCCATCCTGTTGAACAGTTCAGCGCCTTTTCCGGTCAGGCAAATATTGTGAATTCGCTTGTCCGCCGTGTGCTGGTGCCTGATGATAAGTTCGTCCTGTTCCATCCTGTCGAGCAGGCGGGTGATATTCCCTTTGGACGCCAGCAGCTTGCCGGCCAGCACCGAAATACTCAAGCCTTCCTTGCCGGCAAGGTCCAGGTGCGCAAGCACGTCAAACCTCGACAGGGAACTGTTATAGTGCTGGCGCAACCGGTCCGACATGATCTGGTCCAGCTTTTTCGAACACTTGAGCAGGTAAAGCCAGGCCCGTAACGAGCGTTTGGAACCGCTCTCGGTGTTATCCGCAGAGGCTGTTGCCAGTCCTGCCTGTGGTGTGTCTGCCAAGGTGTGATTCCTCAATCCGGTATAACCGCCGTCGTTTCTATTTCCACCTTTGCCTGCTCCTCAATCAATGCAGAGACTTGCAGCATGGCCATGGCCGGGTAATTGTTGCCCATGATGTCCCGGTAGACGCGACCGATATCTTTCAGGGAAGACTGGTACTCCTGCTTGTCGAGAATATACCAGGTCATCCTGGTTACGTGTTCGGGCCTTGCGCCTGCCTCCGCCAGGACCGCTACCGTGTTCAGCAACGTCTGACGGACCTGTTCGGCGAGATTGTCACTGAGGATATATTCATTTCTATCCCAGCCGATCTGACCCGCGACAAAGACCATTTTCCCCTGTGCTGCAATTCCGTTGGAATAGCCTTTGGGCCTGGGCCAGTCCGGTGGTTGTAAAATTTGCATTGACGTTATCCTTGGTGATGATACTGACACAGCCGAATTATAACCGGAATTACGAATTACGAATTAAGAATTACGAATGAACGTGCCGCCTGCGGCGGCTGTATATCAATGTGTCTCAGGCTTTCCCCAGGCTGGATCAAAGTACACTGTGATATAGCACCCCCAATTGGTAATTCGTAATTCTTAATTCTTAATTTATAATTGAACCTTAACACGGCACGCGAGTTCAATCGTTTCTTATTGAGAGATAAAACCTTATGAAACCCTATTTTGAGAGGATGCAACGGTTTGGCAAAGAGCTTAAGCAAGGCCGGATCAAGCGTGCGTCTGCAAGCATGGAACAGCTCAAACAGGTTGAAGCGGAAATCGGGCAACTGAAGAAAGGCGTCGAGGATGCGGGGTTTTCCACTGAGCAGATAAACAAGCGCGGCGCCATGACCGTATGGCAGCGCCTGGAATACCTGGTAGACCCGGGCACCTGGCGGCCGTTGCACAGCCTTTACAATCCCATGGACAACGCCAACGGGGCAACCAACGTGGTCGACGGCCTCGCCAGGGTGGCCGGACGCTGGGCGGTCGTGATTGGTTTTGACAACAAGGTGCTGGCGGGGGCCTGGTTGCCGGGACAGTCTGAAAACATACTGCGCGTCACCGATCTTGCCGCCCGCCTCCATATCCCCCTGATCTGGCTGGTCAACTGCAGCGGGGTCAAGCTGGATGAACAGGAAAAGTTCTACGCCAACCGGCGCGGGTCGGGCACGCCCTTTTACCGCCATGCTGAATTGAACCAATTGGGGATCCCCGTCCTTGCAGGTATCTACGGGACCAACCCTGCCGGCGGTGGATATCAAGGCATCAGTCCCACCATACTCCTGGCCCATAAAGACGCCAACATTGCCGTTGGTGGTGTCGGTATCGTCTCGGGCATGTCGCCGAGAGGGGGATTCAGCGCGGAGATGCTGGAAGACCTGGTCGAAAAAACCCGCACGTTCAGCGCCAAGCCGCCGGGCCGCGTTGAGACTCATTACCATGAGACCGGGTTTTTCTCGGAAGTCTTCGAGGAAGAAACCGAAGTGCTCGGCGGCATCCGCGATTACATGGATGCCATACCTGCATACAAGCCCCGTTTTTTCCGTGTTTCCGAACCTGCGGAACCTGCTTTTCCATCCGCAGACCTGTATTCCCTGCTGCCCTTTAACCCGAAGGAGGTCTATTCATTCGACGAGATTCTGGCCCGGTTGGTGGATGCCAGCGAACACATGGAATTCCGCCCGGATTACGGCCCCGAGGTCTATACGGGGTTGTGCAGGATTGACGGGTTCCTGGTCGGTTGCATAGGCAACCGTTCCGGCTACCTGGGCAAAGGCTACCCGGAATACGCCGATTACCCGGGCATGGGCGGTAAACTCTATCGCCAGGGACTGATAAAGATGAACGAGTTCGTCACCCATTGCGGCCGTGACCGCATACCTGTCATCTGGCTCCAGGACACCTCGGGCATCGACGTGGGCGACCTGGCGGAAAAAGCCGAACTGCTCGGACTGGGCCAGTCCCTGATATATTCCATACAGCAGACGGACCTGCCCATGATGCTCGTCGTCCTGCGCAAGGGTACGGCGGCGGCCCATTACCTGATGGGAGGACCGACCGCCAACCGGCATAATGCGTTTACCCTGGGCACGCCGGCAACGGAGATCGCGGTCATGCACGGAGAGACCGCGGCGGTTGCCATGTACTCGAGGCGCGCCGTCAAGGAGAAAGACGCCGGCAGGCCGCTGGATGAGGTTGCCGATAAGATGAACACGCTGGCAGAGCAATACCGGCAGCATTCCAGACCTGAGTATTGTGCCCGTTACGGACTGGTGGATGAGGTGGTGGAACTGGCGGACTTAAGGAATTATCTTACGGCTTTTGCCGGCGCGGCATACCAGAACCCTCGCTCCATCTGTCCGAAACACCAGATGATACTGCCCAGGCTCATAAAGAATTAATCGCAGCAGGTAATACCGAACACATGGAACAGGCCCTGGAAGTTTTCTTTAACGGTATCGGCGGCGTATTTGCCGGCATTGCGATGTTGTATCTCAGCATCAGGTTGATTTCCCTGATGGCTGACAGGCAGGCAGAGGACAAGGAAGAGTAATGGCGTTCATCGAAAACATGGGATTACTGGCCGTCACGCCCGGCCTGGTGTTGATGTGGGTCATCGGCCTGACCCTGATCTACCTGGCCGTTACCAGGCAGTATGAACCGCTGCTGTTATTGCCGATAGGGTTTGGCATCCTGCTTGCCAACCTGCCGTTGACCCAGTTGCTGGACCCCGGGGAGGGTCTGCTCTGGCGCTTTTACCATCACGGGATAGAATGGCGCATCCTGCCGCCGTTGATCTTCCTCGGCCTCGGCGCGTTGACCGATTTCGGTCCATTGCTCTCGCAACCGCGCCTTATCTTCCTGGGCGCCGGCGCCCAGGTGGGTGTATACCTCACTTTTTTCCTGGCTTTCGGCCTGGGTTTCAGCCTGGAAGACGCGGCCGCCATCAGCATAATCGGCGGCGCGGACGGGCCGACGACCATCTTTCTGGCCGCGCAACTGGCGCCGCACCTGCTCGGCGCCTGTGCGGTGGCGGCCTATTCCTACATGGCGCTGGTGCCCATCATCCAGCCGCCTGTCATGCGCCTGTTGACGACTGAAAGTGAACGAAAGATCCGCATGGGTAAAGGCCGCAAGGTCGGTTCCAGGGAGAAGTTGCTGTTCCCCATCACGGCCGCCCTGGTCATTATACTCATGGTGCCGGCCTCGGCGCCCCTGGTGTCCATGTTCATGCTGGGCAACCTGTTCCGTGAATCCGGCGTGGTCGAACGCTTGAGCGATGTTGCGCAGAATTCCCTGATGAATATCGCGACTATCTTCCTCGGCATCAGTGTCGGCGCCACCATGACGGCAGACACTTTTTTGCGCGCCGATGTTATTCTTATTTTCATACTGGGCCTGCTGGCATTTATGATCAGCACGGCCAGCGGCATCCTCCTGGCCAAGCTGATGAACCTGTTTACCACGAACAAGATTAATCCCCTGGTCGGCGCCGCAGGCGTATCTGCAGTACCGATGGCGGCACGGGTCGTCCAGAAAATCGGCGCACAGGCAGATAAAAAGAATTACCTGCTCATGTTTGCCATGGGGCCCAATATTGCCGGCGTTATCGGCACGGTCATAGCAGCCGGTATATTTTTAACAATGTTGCAATAAACCACGGAGAAAAGTAATGACGGAAGAAGTACTGGCCCCGTTGTCAGGAACCATCTGGAAAGTCACGGTCGCTATCGATGAAGCGATTGAAGAAGATGATGAAGTGTTAATCCTGGAAGCATTGAAAATGGAAACGCCGATCTATGCCCCCTGTGACGGCAAGGTGAAGGAGATTCATGTAAAGGAAGGTGATACCGTGGAGGAAGATCAACTGCTGATATCCATCGAGACTGAATAACAGGGAGGCAACCATGTTTTTTGATTTAACCGAAGAGCAGCGCCTGGTACAGGATACGGCCCGAAGATTCGCCCTGGAGGATATCGCCCCCACACTCGAAGAAGAGGAAAAAAACCACGAATTCAAGCTCGAGCGCGTGGCAAAAATGGGCGAACTCGGCTTTTTTTCATGTGTGCTGCCGGAGCAACTGGGCGGCAACGGGATGGGCTTCCTGGAATCCGTACTCATGGCTGAACAGGTTGGCCAGGTATCCGCTTCCTGGCGTTTGCCGTTCAACATGCAGAATCTCGGTGCGCCTTTATCGGTTGCCAGGTACGGTACGGACGAACAGAAAGAGAAGTATATTTCCGGCTGGATCGACGGCACGAAAATAGGTTTCTTCGCCATGACCGAGCCTGATACGGGCTCCGACGTTGCCAGCATGAAGACCCATGCCATCAACATGGGCGATCATTATGAACTGCACGGCAGTAAGATCTGGATTTCAAATGCCCACATAGGCGACGCCGGCTTGCTGTATGCCTATACGGACAGGGAAAAAGGCAACAAGGGGATCAGTTGCTTTATCATCGAACCCAAGAACCTGGAAGGATGCAGCGCCCGGCCCATCGAGACCAAACTGGGATTGCACTGTTCCCCGACCGGTGAGTTTGTCTTTGAGGGCGCACGCGTCCCCAAAGATGCGTTGCTCGGCGAGGTGAACAACGGCTTCAGGATGTGCATGTGGCAGTTGAACAATACCCGCATCGGTTGTGCCGCAGGCGCCCTGGGTGTGGCCGGCGGCGCCCTGCAGCTTGCCATCGACTACGCCAACGAGCGCCAACAGTTCGGCAAGCCCATATCCCGCCACCAGATGGTCCAGTCCCAGATTGCAGACATGGTGCTGGAACACCAGGCTGCGCAGTTGCTGGTGTACAAGGCGGCCTGGCTGAAAGACCAGGGCAAACCCAACCAGTACGAGACTTCCGTGGCTAAACTTGCCGCATCCGAGGCGGCCGTGCATGCGGCAAACGAATGCATGAAGATATTCGGCTCATACGGTTACTCCACGGAATACCCGGCAGAGCGGTTCTACCGCGACGCCAAGTCGCTGCAGGTGGTGGAAGGGACATCCAATATACAGAAGGTAATCATCGCCGGAATGGCCTGCGGGCACACGCCCAATCGTTGATCAGGGTGCAGTTGGTTCGGTGTCGGATGCCTATTATCCGGTACCGGACTCCTGCATGGCGCGAATATCCTCGGTATTCAGAAGCACTTCTCCGCCCTCTCCGACCTGGACCGATATGGTGCATACCGGCGTGCAGCCGTCATCACTCGCTGTACCATCAGTCAGATTGATCACAAGATTATGCAGCGGGCAGGTTACCTTGTCGCCATGGACGATCCCCTGGCTGATTGGCCCCATACGATGCGGGCATCGATCTTCCAGTGCAAAAATTTTATTGTCTTCAGTACGGAAAACTGCAATTCTGCACCCGGGAGAGACGACGACACGCGAGCCTGCGGCCGGTATATCATCCACGTTTCCGATACTTGCCCAGCAATCATGGGAAATCACGCCAACTCCGGGGTTTCAAGTTCCTTGAGCGGAGCGAACTCATGTCGATCATGGCCTTTAACCCTCTCTTCCCAGGGGTCGATTTGATAGTATTCCTGTGAGTGGGCAAAGCGCGCATACAATGCCTTGCGGTTGGCCGCATCGTCCACAACCGCATCCTGGATCGAATCGACGCCGATGCGTTTCGCCCACTTGTAGATTCTTTCCAGGTAATGCCCCTGTTCCCGGTACAACTGGATTACGGCAGCCACCATTTCTATTGCATCATCGTCGTTATCCACATGGCCCAACAGTTGGGTCTCTCTCACGTCCATACCGGCAGCGCCGGCAAAGTGGATGTCATACCCGGATTCCACGCACACAACACCTACGTCCTTACAAGTGGCCTCAGCACAGTTTCTGGGGCATCCGGACACGGCCATTTTTACCTTTGCAGGCGTCCAGGACCCCCACAGGAATTTTTCCAGGCGGATACCCAGCTTCGTCGAATCCTGGGTGCCAAAACGGCACCATTCCTTGCCTACGCAGGTTTTTACCGTTCTAATGGCTTTGCCGTAGGCATGTCCTGAGACCAGGCCGACCTTGTTCAGGTCCGCCCAGACGGCAGGCAGGTCTTCTTTTTTCACGCCCAGCATATCGACGCGCTGGCCACCGGTTACCTTGACTGTTGGGATGTTGAATTTATCGACCACGTCCGCAATGGCCCGAAGTTCACCGGAAGACGTGACCCCTCCCCACATTCTCGGCACCACGGAATAGGTGCCGTCCTTCTGGATGTTGGCGTGGATCCGTTCATTAATGAATCGTGACTGGTTGTCGTCTACATATTCTCCCGGCCAGGAAGCCAACAGATAGTAGTTGAGAGCAGGCCTGCATTTGGCGCAACCACCGGAACTCTTCCATTCCAATTTCTGCATAAGGTCCGGAATGGTCATTATATTGCGCGCGCTGATGAGCCGGCGTACGTCGGAATGGCCCAGGTCTGTGCACCCGCACAAGGGTTTAACCTCTGCGGGCTGGTACGAATCACCGAGTCTCAGGAGCAGCAGTTGTTCCACCAGGCCGGTACATGTCCCGCATGAAGCGGATGCCTTGGTGCAAGCTCGCACCCCCTCAAGTGTGGTCAGATTTTTCTCATCGATCGCCTGCTTTATCAGGCCTTTGGATACGCCGTTACATCCACAGATATCCGCATCATCCGGCAGGGACGCAACGGCTGCCGTCGGATCCCGGGCCGCACCTTCCGCATAACCGGGGCCGAAGATCATGTAGTCGCGGATGCCGGAGATATCTGTCCTGTCCTTGATCATCTGGAAGTACCAGCCCATGGAGGAGGTATCACCGTAGAGAACGGTGCCGACCAGATGATTGCCTTCGATGACGAGCCGTTTGTAGACACCCTGGTTCGGATCCCGCAGAACAATCTCCTCCCGGTTATCTCCGTCGGCAAAGTCACCGGCGGAATACAGATCAATCCCGGTCACCTTTAATTGCGCTGCAGTAATCCGCTTCTCAAAGTGTCGTTCCTCGTTTCCGAGTAACGTGGCAGCGGCAACGTTCGCCATCTCATAAAGCGGAGCAAGCAGCCCGTATACTTCTCCGTCGAATTCAGCGCATTCTCCTATTGCGAGAATGTCCGGGTCGGACGTGCGCATGTGCTTATCGACTACGATCCCTCTATCCGTATGCAAACCGGCATTCTCGGCCAGCCAGACGCTGGGACGAATTCCCACGGCCATGATAACGATATCCGCCTGGATACTGCTGCCGTCCTTGAACAGCACACCCTTGACATGCTCATCACCGGTGATTGCTTTCGTATGCCTGCCCGTCAACACGCGGATGCCGAGCGACTCGATGGCGCGTTGTAACAGGTGGCCGGCTGTCTCATCCAGTTGGCGATCCATAAGTGTAGGATTACGATGCACTACAGTCACTTCCATGCCCCGGTTGCGCAGCCCTGCAGCCGCCTCCAGACCGAGCAGTCCGCCGCCTATTACTACTGCCTGTCTCCTTGTTTCAGCCGCGGCCAGCATAGCCTTCACGTCATCCAGATCCCGGTAGGAAAGCACGCCTTCCTTGTCATGTCCCGGTACATCGAGGATGACCGGCGATGACCCGGTTGCAATCAATAGCCTGTCATAAGGTTCCGCGATTCCATTGATGGCTTTAACGATTTTGGCTTCCCGATCAATTTCGGTAACCGGGCAACCGCGGTAGAGAATAAAGTCGTGTTTGAAATACCAGTCGTCCCCGTGAATGATGGTTTTCTCGAACTCTTCCTCGCCGGACAGGACCGGAGACAGCATCACACGGTTATAACTTACGCGGGGTTCGGCATTGAAAATCGTGACGTTATAGGCATCAGGGTCCGTTTCATTCAGCTTTTCCAGGGCACGGCTGGGAGCCATTCCATTCCCTACAACGATTAGTTCTTTCATCGTGGATTCACTTAGTTACACCAAGCAGAAACACCATAAGTGTAACAAAAATGAATAGCTTTTTCCAGAAATACCGTAATTACAATCTGCTCAAGCATTCGGCTGCAGCACGCATGCGCCTGCGGCAGGTTGATCGGTGGCAGGCTGTGATAACATAAAGGTATAAATGAGCACCCTGAAGGACAAACACGTGGTAATTACCGGCGGCGGCAGGGGTATAGGCGCGGCGATTGCAGATGAGATGAATCGGCTGGGCGCCAGGATTACCCTGATGGGACGGGCGGAAGGAGCCTTGCATTCCAAGGCGAAACAACTGGATCGTTCATACTGTGTCCAGGTTGACGTAACTGATGACAAAGCCGTACAAGCAGGATTTGACGAAGCGGTAGCCGGGTTCGGTCCCGTTGATATCCTGGTGAACAATGCCGGAGCGGCTTTCAGCAGTCCGTTTGTTCGTGTCGACAGCAGGAACTGGGAGCAGGCAATAGCCGTCAATCTGAATGGTGTGTTTTACTGCAGCAGGCAGGCACTGGGCGGCATGCTGGAGGCCGATTGGGGCCGGATAGTCAATATCGCCAGCACTGCCGGGCTCACCGGCTATGCTTACGTTTCGGCGTATTGTGCAGCCAAGCACGGCGTCATCGGCCTGACCCGCTCGCTGGCGCTGGAACTGGCGGGGACCGGCATTACCGTCAATGCCATCTGTCCGGGTTATACCAATACCGACTTGATAACCGGGGCGATAACCACGATTATGGATAAAACCGGCATGTCCCGTGAAGATGCGGAGGCCCGACTGAAGTCGTCGAACCCGCAACACCGGTTCATAGAACCGGAAGAAGTAGCCGCAGCGGTAACCTGGCTGTGTTTGCCCGGTACCGAATCGATTACCGGCCAGTCCATCCCGATAGCCGGTGGCGAAGTAATGTGAGACATGCAATTCAGTTGCAGCCGGGAAATCCGGGGAAATATCAATGAACATGCAAGACTACAACCCGCAGCATTTTGACTGGTCCTGTGCAAACGGCATTGCCACGCTGACCCTGAACCGGCCGGAAAGAAAGAATCCCCTGACGTTTGACTCGTACGCGGAGTTGCGTGATACGTTCCGCCGGTTGGCCGGCGCGGATGACGTAAACGTCGTCATCGTTACCGGTGCGGAAGGAAACTTCTGCTCGGGCGGCGACGTGCACGACATTATCGGCCCGCTGACGCAAAAGAACATGAAAGGCCTGCTGGAATTTACCCGCATGACCGGTGATCTCATCAAGGCCGTGATCCATTGCCCGCAACCGGTCATTGCCGCGGTTGACGGTATCTGCGTCGGCGCCGGCGCCGCTATCGCCATGGCAAGCGATATGCGCATAGCGACCCCGGCAGCGAAAACCGCGTTTCTGTTCACCCGTGTCGGGCTTGCCGGCTGTGATATGGGCGCCTGCGCCTTGCTGCCCCGGATTATCGGGCAGGGGCGCGCCGCGGAATTGCTGTATACGGCTCGCTCCATGTCCGCGGAAGAAGGGGTGCGCTGGGGATTTTATAATACCCTCTCGTCATCCGATACGCTGCTTGCGGACGCCGGCATGCTGGCCGAACGGTTGCTCAAGGGACCGGCGTTCGCGCACGGCATCACCAAGACCATGCTGCGCCAGGAATGGAACATGGCGCTGGAGCAGGCAATCGAAGCCGAGGCCCAGGCCCAGGCCATCTGTATGCAGACCGAAGATTTCCGGCGCGCCTACAACGCGTTCGTCAACAAGGAAAGACCGGTGTTCGAAGGTGACTGATGCCTGATCGCGGTTACCTTGACTGGCCGTTTTTTACGCAGGAACACGAACGGCTGGCCAATAAAATCGGGGCATGGGCCGGCCGGCGCCTGTCCGGAAAACATCCGGATGACGTCGATGAGGCCTGCAAGGCGCTGCTGAAACAATTGGCCGAATCCGGCTGGCTGAAGTATGCTGCGCCGGCGCCGAAACATGATCCCGCCGGGCCGCCGGATGTCAGGTCCCTGTGCCTTATCCGCGAGACCCTGGCGTATCATTCCGGCCTGGCGGATTTCGTCTTTGCCATGCAGGGGCTGGGCAGCGGCGCAATAGCGTTATTCGGCAACGCGGAACAAAAACACGATTACCTGCCGGCGGTGCGCAGCGGTAACAGGATAGTCGCGTTTGCCCTGTCGGAACCCGAGTCCGGCTCCGACGTCGCGGCCATGACGACGTGCGCGGTTGCGGACGGCGCCGGTTACGTGCTCAACGGCGAGAAAACCTGGATCTCAAACGGGGGCATTGCCGACTTCTATACCCTGTTCGCCAGGACCGGTGAAGGACCCGGCACACGCGGGTTGAGCGCTTTTGTCGTCGATGCCGATACACCGGGTCTGGAAATAGCCGAACGCATCGAGGTTATCGCCCCTCACCCGTTGGCGCGGCTTAAATTCAACGATTGCCGGGTGCCGAAAACCAGGTTGCTGGGCAAGCCCGGCGAAGGTTTCAAAATCGCCATGGCAACCCTTGATGTGTTCCGTTCTACTGTCGGCGCTGCTGCGCTGGGGTTTGCCAGGCGTGCACTGGATGAGGCGCTGGGACACGCCGCAACACGGAAGCTGTTCGGAGAGGCGCTTGCCGACATGCAGATGACACAGGACAGGATCGCTGATATGGCGGTTGCCATAGACGCGTCCGCCCTGCTGGTTTACCGCGCCGCGTGGACAAAAGACAGCGGCGCCGGGCGGGTAACGCGGGAGGCGGCCATGGCTAAACTGCACGCTACCGAATCCGCCCAGGAAGTCATAGACCGGGCCGTTCAGCTTTTCGGAGGACGCGGCGTGACCCGCGGCGAAAAGGTGGAGGAACTGTACCGGGAAATCCGCGCCCTGCGCATTTACGAAGGCGCATCGGAGATACAGAAGCTGATCATAGCGAAAGAGACAATTAGGAATTACGAATTAGGAATTACGAATTAGGAATTACGAATTAGGAATTAATGTGCCGCCTGTGGCGGCGGTTTTTCAATGCATCTTATCCCTTCCGCAAGTTGGATCAAAGCACACGGTTACGTAACATTCGTAATTCGTAATTCCTAATTCGTAATTCTTAATTGTTATCATCATGCAAGTAGCACTGAAGTCCCTGGGTTGCCGCCTGAATGAAGCCGAACTTGAACACTGGGCGAACGGGTTCCAGGCGGCCGGCCACCGCCTGACCACGATAGTCGAGGACGCCGACCTGGTTGTCGTGAATACCTGCGCCGTCACCCGGGAAGCGGAGAAAAAGTCCAGGCAGCTTATCCGGCGCGCGCAACGCCGTAATGCAACTGCCAAGCTGGTGGTCAGCGGTTGCTATGCGAGCCTGCAACCCGGCGCTGTCAACGAATTGCCGGGGGTCGACCTGGTTGTGCGCAATACCGAGAAAGACCGCCTGGTCGATATCGTAACGCGCGAACTGGTAGCCGAAGCCATGCCTGGCAGCGCGACTGAACCCGGGGAAGCCGCCCTGTTTGCCAGGGGGCGCAACCGGGCATTTATCAAGATACAGGACGGTTGCCGGCACAAGTGCACCTTCTGCATTGTCACGGTAGCACGCGGCGCGGAGCGCAGCCGCGGGACCGGGGATATCGTCGCTGAGATTAACCGCTTGCATTCACGGCAAATACAGGAAGCGGTGCTGACCGGCGTGCATATCGGCGCCTACGGGCATGACCTGGGGACGGATTTGCCTGCCCTGGTCAAAACGATTCTTGCTGAAACAGATATCCCCCGCTTGCGTCTGGGTTCGCTGGAACCCTGGAATATCGACGAAGACTTTTTTGAGCTGTTCGCTAACCCCCGCTTCATGCCGCACCTGCACCTGCCCCTGCAAAGCGGCAGTGACACCGTGCTCCGGCGCATGGGGCGGCGTTGCAGGACCGGCGAGTATATGGACCTGGCGCGTCGCGCAAGAGAGATGGTCCCCGACATGAACCTGACAACGGATATCATCGCCGGTTTTCCCGGTGAAACAGACATTGAATGGCAGCAGACCCTTGATTTCTGCCGGGCAGTCGGGTTTTCCCATATCCATATATTCCCTTATTCGGCGCGCGCCGGCACCAGGGCTGCTACGCTCCCTGGACAGGTAACTGCAGAAGTAAAGAAAAACAGGTGCCGGCAGTTGCATGGCGCGGCGCGGCAGATGAAACATGCCTGTATGCAGCGCCATGTGGGCCGTTCCTTGCCCATACTGGTGGAAAGCGATGTTGGCGCCATGAATGGACAGCCGGTGCGTTACGGCTATTCGCCGAATTACCTGCGTGTCGCTATCCCCGTTTCAGGAGAGTTTCCCCCTGCAAACAGTATAGTGACGGTACAGGCAGAATACTACGACCCGGTGACCGCCACACTGCTGGCAACCATACCCGGTCACGTGAATTAACGCGCCTCCCGGGCGGCAATATGCTCCTGGACAGTTGTTTCCAGGGCGCTGAGTTTATCGGCGATTCGTGTTACTTTCGCGAGTTCCTTGCGGATTTCACCGGCACTGGAGAGTGCGCCCAGCATGGGTGGGTTTTTCAGCATCGCATAGCCCTGCCGCATCTGGTCCCGGATAGTCCGCGCCTGCTCGGGCGATACCTGTAGCTTCCATATCCGGGAGTTGAGCCTGCCTAGCTGCAGTCGTACGGTATCACGGGCCTGTTCCAGTCTGGCATACTCGGCGCGCATCGCCGCAACGCGTTTTTCGTTGCCTGATGCGTCGTATTCCGGTTCCTGCGGGTAAGACGGCGCAGCCTCGCCCGGCGACGCGTTGACCGGTTGTTCCTGATCCGTGTTTGCGGTTCTGTCCAGGCTGAGCAGCAAGATGCCTGCTCCGCCGGCAAGTAAAATGATAGCTGTAAAAACCAGATTTCTGTTCATGTTGCAGCTTATTTGGCCGGTAACGGCCTGTTATTCAGGTTATATCTTATAATGATCGTTTAACTTTATGTTTTTTTGAAAAAAATACTTGATTTTCACTTCTTATAGGGTATAAAATACAAGCGCTATTTTCAATAGGGGTGAGAACCAATGCTACTTCAAATACTGAACGGCATAAAGAAAAGACGCGGCAGGGATATGCGTGCAATACAGCACAAACTCGTCGGCCAGGCGCCGCTCACGGATACGCAAACAGGTTTTATTCACCACCGCAATGGCTTCCCGCTACATTACAAACAGCTCCGGTTTGCTGAAAATAACAGTCATGCCGAAGACGGACAAGGCAATATCGGTTTATTGTTCCACTCCGATAAATACCTGAAACCCGGAACAACTATCGAAGCTACCATTTCCTCACGTGATATACCGGAAACTATCCGCGGCAAGGTGGTCATGGTGCGGGACCGGGACGACTATTATGAGATAGGTCTGTGGTTAAGCGACCAGGAAGATGCCAGCCGGGCGCGCATAGTTGAACAGGCCTGTCATATTGAAGCATATATCAAGGAAAAGAAATTCCGTGACGGACCCTATGTCCTCAACAGGGACGGTGCGGCACAGGAGTGGATCAGCAAACATGCCGCCGGCGTTCCCGGCCAGTAACTATCCTGTTAGCGGCTGTCCCCGGCCGGCGGATAGTTTACCCCTGTTCCCCCCAGGCCGCAGTATCCGCCGGGATTTTTTGCAAGATATTGCTGGTGATAATCCTCTGCGTAGTAGAATGCGGGAGCGTCAAGTATTTCGGTGGTAATACTGCCGTAACCTCGTTGCGCCAGACTTGACTGGTAACTGGTCTTTGAAGCCGACGCCAACCTGTTTTGCTCTTCGGTAAAAGTGTATATCCCTGAGCGGTACTGCGTTCCCACGTCATTGCCCTGGCGCATTCCCTGGGTAGGATCGTGTGCTTCCCAGAACACCTGCAATAATTCTTCGTAGGCAATCGTATGAGGTTCATAAACCACCAGCACCACTTCGTTATGGCCGGTCATTCCGCTGCACACTTCGCGGTAGGTGGGATTCGGAGTATACCCGGCAGCATAGCCAACCGCAGTGGTATACACCCCGTCAAGCTGCCAGTATTTCCGCTCTGCCCCCCAGAAACACCCCAGGCCGAAAACGGCCTGCATCATTCCGTCCGGGAACGGCGGCTTCAGCGGGGTGCCGTTGACGAAGTGCCTGTCGGTTACCGGGAGCGCAATTGCACGGCCCGGTAACGCATCGGAACTGCCTGGTATGTTCAATCTGTCCGTATTGAATAACACTGTCTTGTAGTCAGTTGGAACCTGAGATTTCGGCCTGTAAAACTATTTTAATATTCGTGCTGTTAAATTAAAAGTAACGGGCATTCTAATTGTACATTATATGAATTTATCATGTACATACTAGTAGTTTTCTTGTTTTCATAGTCGGAAAACTCTGCTATGCTTGCCCTACGAATAAATAATTTATAACCCGCTGGGCCACATAAACAATAACAACGGCCCTAAAAAATATAGGGAGAGTGTCATTGAATTATGCTGCTTATGCACGAAGGCCTGAACTCGTCCCGAGTTCAAAGTTCAAGGTTTACACCGAAAAGCACCTGGATAAGATAGTTCACCTGGATACCCTGCCGAACCAGTTACGGAACGACATCCGGGTAGTTGCCAAAATACTGCCGTTCCGGGTCAACCAGTACGTTCTCGACCAGCTTATCGACTGGGAAAATGCCGAGAACGACCCCATGTTCATCCTGACTTTCCCCCAGCGGGATATGCTGAAACCGGAGGCATTCAGCAGGATGGCTGACCTGATGGGTTCAGGCGCGGATGCCAGGACCATCCAGGCCCTCGCTACTGAGCTGCGCAACGATCTCAATCCTCATCCTGCCGGCCAGATGGAGTTGAACGTGCCTGTTATGGATAACGAACAGTTGTCCGGCATGCAGCACAAGTACAATGAGACTGTCCTGTTTTTTCCGTCCCAGGGCCAGGTGTGCCACTCCTACTGTACGTTCTGTTTCCGCTGGGCACAGTTCGTCGGCGATAAATCGCTGCGCTTTTCATCCGGCGAAGTCGAAGGACTATATGCTTACCTGAAACAGCACAAGGAAGTATCCGACCTGCTTCTTACCGGGGGTGACCCCATGGTAATGAAGACAAACCACCTCCAATATTATCTTGAACCCCTGCTCGACCCCAGCCTTGACCATGTCCAGACCGTGCGCATAGGCAGCAAGGCGTTGACTTACTGGCCGCACCGGTTTGTTACTGATAACGACGCTGACGACCTGTTGCGTTTACTGGAAAAACTGACAAAAGCAGGCAAACATGTGGCATTCATGGCCCATTTCAATCATTGGAGAGAACTTGAGGCGAACATGACCCGGCGCGCCATCCGGCGTATCCGCGCAACCGGCGCGGAAATTCGCTGCCAGGGGCCGTTACTGGACAAGATCAAC
The DNA here is from genome assembly GCA_026710545.1 of Gammaproteobacteria bacterium. Lineage (GTDB taxonomy): Bacteria > Pseudomonadota > Gammaproteobacteria > Eutrophobiales > Eutrophobiaceae > JAAXHV01. Next base: position 194,623 of record JAPOQU010000124.1, read on the forward strand.
AACGACCCGGCAATATGGTCGAGGATGTGGCGTGAGCAGGTCAGGCTGGGCTTGATCCCGTATTACATGTTTGTTGAGCGTGACACCGGCGCGCGGCGTTATTTCGAGGTGCCGCTGGCGCGTGCCCTGGATGTGTTCCAGCAGGCATACCAGTCCGTATCAGGCCTCGCCCGGACGGTCCGCGGGCCTTCGATGAGCGCATCCCCCGGCAAGGTGCAGGTGCAGGGCGTGACTGAAATTAACAATGAGAAAGTCTTTCTGCTGCGCTTCCTGCAGGGCCGTAATGAGAACTGGACCCGGCAGCCTTTCTTTGCAGGTTTTGATGAAAACGCGACCTGGCTGGATGACCTGAAGCCTGCGTTTGGCCAGGATCAATTCTTTTTTGAAGAAGAGTACCGGCAAATACTCAACGAGCGCCTGACGGACCAGAGTCTCCCCAACTGAGGATAGCGCCGCTAATCCCCGGATCGACGAGCTTTCCGGAGCAAAACGCGGAAAGGCGTGCAATCCAGGGACATATCAGTCAATCGTCATAATGATACCGGCGCTGTACTAGCCGGGTATCGTTGCCAGGGCTTTCTGCCAGGCTGCCGAACCGAGGATCCCCCCCGACCAGCGTTTGACTTCGGTAAAACCATCCAGCGGTAAACCGGCCATCTCCGCGTGTATCAGCCATGACGCGACAGTGTGGTCGGCAAGGGTTACCGAGTTGCCCACCAGCGTATCGCGGCCTGTAAGATGATCGTTCAATACCGTGCCGAAACGGTTGAATTCTTCCTCGCCCTTTGCCAGTTGCGCGGGGTCCGGCTCACCGATATTCATGATTTTCTTTACCACGTTTTCAAAGATAAAGAGGGTGCATGTAACTCCCCAGTGTGATGCGCTCCAGTATGACCACTGAGCCATCCTGGCTCTGTCCTGTAAATTATCCGGAACCAAATCATTGTCGGGTTGTATCCGGCTCAGGTACAGCATGATGGCGCCGGATTCCCAGAGTACATAATCTCCGTCAACCAGTGTGGGGATCTTGTGGTTGGGATTTGCTGCGTATAACTCCTTGAATCCGGCTTCAGTCTGTGCCGGGTTACCGAAATCTATGGGAATTAACTCCAGTTCAATATCCAGTTGGTTGGCAACCGCCTGGCAGCGTAATGAATTGGGTGATGGTGGGAATACATATAATTTCATTTTATTGCGTCTCCTTGGTTGTTTGTTTTTAATACCCTACATGATCGCCGACGAAAGGATTGGTTTTTCTTTCATGGCCGATAGTAGAAACGGGGCCGTGCCCGGGAACGAATTGTACATCATTTCCCAGCGGCCAGAGGCGGTTTTTTATGGATTGAACCAGGGTTGCATAATCACCGCGGGGGAAATCAGTGCGGCCGATGGAGCCTTTGAACAAAACGTCTCCTACGATGGCGATATTTGATACGGGCTCATGGAAAATGATATGTCCGGGAGTATGCCCCGGACAATGGCGCACCTCCATGCGAACCTCCCCCAGCGTGACGATATCTCCGTCCTCAAGCCACCGATCGGGAGTAAACGGGGATGATGCCGGGAAACCGAACATAGCGCCCTGCTCCTCCAGCAAGTCAATCCAGAAGCGATCCTGCCGGTGCGGTCCTTCGACCGGCAATCCCGTCGTTGCAGACAGTTCAGCCACACCGCCGGCATGGTCGATATGCGCGTGGGTGACCAGTATCTTTTCGGGTATCGTACCCAGCGCCTGTACCTGATCCATAATCCGGTCCAGATCACCGCCGGGGTCAACGATGGCTGCCCGGTTTGTGCGTTCACAGCGCAGGATAGTGGAATTCTGCTGAAACGGCGTTACGGGAATTATCGTTACCTTCATTTTCGGTTGCTGGTTTTCAGTAATTTGCCCCACTACTATAAACTACCATCCACCAAACACTGAAAAACAATAATTGACAGACAATAAAATGAAGTTTGCACAAGCATTGATCCCCGGTAATCTGATAAAACGGTATAAACGCTTCCTGGCCGACATCGAACTGGACGACGGCCGGGTCATTACCGCGCACACGCCCAATACCGGGTCCATGCTGGGCTGTTGCGATCCCGGTTCCCGGGTCTGGCTCTCCGATTCCGGGAACCCGGAGCGAAAATATCCGCTGAGCTGGGAGCTGGTGGAAGCGGCGCCGGGGATCCTCGTCGGCATCAATACGGGATTACCCAACAAACTGGTGGAAGAAGGGATCAGGAATGGCGTGATAAGAGAATTGCAGGGATATGACGGCATGCGCCGGGAGGTCCGCTACGGCGCGGAAAACAGCCGTATCGACCTGTTGCTGGAGGACGCCGCCAAACCGGCCTGTTACGTCGAGGTGAAAAACGTAACCCTGGCGCAGGACGGCACCGGTTATTTCCCTGACGCGGTCAGCACGCGCGGCACTAAACACCTGCGGGAACTGGCTGAGGTAGTGGCTGCGGGAAAGCGCGGCATCATCCTGTTTTGCGTACAAAGAAAGGACGTGTCCGAAGTCAGGCCGGCCGATACCATTGACAGGAAGTACGGCCACACGCTGCGGCAGGTGATCGATGCCGGGGTTGAAGCGATAGCGTGGCGCGCTGATGTCACCCCGGAGGAAATCAGGCTTGATAAAGGCTTGCCGGTACGAGTAACCCCCTGACTGCGTTCCGCCTTCAGGGCATCTTTATATAGCTGCCGGGAGCGTCCTCGATAACCGTCCGGCCGTTGCCGCCGGGCGTGCGCGCCGGGATTTTCCCGCCGGCAAACTGTTCGAGCCAGGCCTGCCAGTCGGGCCACCAGGAACCGGGATGCAGTTCCGCGTTGTCATGCCATTCAGCGGCCGGTCGGTCGACGTCCGGCCCGGTATAGTAGCCGTACTTCTGCGCGTCAGGCGGGTTGATGACGCCGGCAATATGTCCCGACTTGCCGAGTACGAACTTCACGGGACCGGACAGCAATTGCGCGCCCAGGTAGGTGCCTTCCCAGGGGGCGATATGATCCTCTTCCGTCGAGATAAAGTATGCCGGCACCCGGATTGTGCTCACGTCTATTGGTGTCCCCGCTACACTCAGGCCTCCCGGTTCCCTGAATTCATTTTTCAGGTACATGGTGCGCAGGTAGGTGCTGTGCATCCTGGCCGGCAGCCGGGTTGAATCGGCATTCCAGTAAAGCAGATCGAACGGAAACGGGTCCTTTCCCAGGAGGTAGTTGCGCACGTAGAAAGACCAGATCAGGTCATTGGACCGCAGCAGGTTGAACGTTGCGGCCATCTCTTTGCCGTCATGATAGCCTCTCTCGTTCATGGTTTGTTCCAGGCTCTCCAGTTGCTGCTCGTCAATGAACACACCCAGGTCCCCGGGTATTGAAAAATCGATCAATGAAACAAAAAATGTAGCAGACGCCACGCGTGCGTCGCCGGTTGCCTGCAGGTATGCCAGGGTTGCGGCCAGCAGCGTGCCGCCGATACAGTAACCGACTATGTTGATCCCGGATTCACCGGTAGCCTGTTCCACCGCATCAATGGCTGCAACCGACCCTTCCGTTACATAATGTTCAAAATCCTTGTGTGCCAGTTTCTCGTCGGGGTTAACCCAGGATATGACAAACACGGTATGCCCCTGTTCAACCAGCCACTTGATCATGGAATTTTGCGGTTGCAGGTCAAGCACGTAATACTTGTTGATCCAGGGAGGCATGATCAGTAGCGGTTTGCGGAAGGTTTTCCCGGTCGAAGGTTCGTATTGGAGCAACTGGAACAGGTCGTTCTGAAAAACAACTTTACCCGGGGTAACGGCAATATTTACGCCCGGTTCAAATGCCTGCTCATCCGTCATTTTGATCCGCAACAGGCCTGTTTCCGCGTCAATATCATCGATAAAGTTCTGCATTCCCTTAAGCAGGTTTTCTCCCTTTGAATCCAGGGTCGCCTCCAGGACTTCAGGGTTGGTCAGGAGGAAGTTCGTCGGCGACATGGCGTCCACGAACTGCCTGGTATAAAACTGCGCCTTGCCGGCTGTCTTTTGATCGATGTCATCTACGTCGGAGACTGCAGAGAGAATGGCATCAGCCGTTACCAGGTATGACTGCTTGATGAAACTGAAGAAGGGATGTTCATCCCAGGCTGCATGCCTGAAACGGCGGTCCCCTGTTCCGGGTTCCCTTACCGGGCTGGTTTCCTCACCCAGCATTGCCTTCGCACTGTTGAGCCAGAGGTTCGTATATGCGGTCCAGGCCTGTGTCTGCGCTTCGAATAATTTCCCCGGGTTCTGCATAAGAGATGCCGAGAGTTCAAGATACGTCCGGCCAAGGCCCGTCACGTCGGGATTAGTGCCGCCGGCCTGACCCTGGTGTGACAGGAAATCCTGTATTAAATCATTATAATGCCCGGCGATATCAGCCATGATACCGGCAAGTTTATCCAGGGATTGTCCTTCCTGTTGTGCTTTGGTCAAGATGTGACTCCGCTGCCGAAACTAAAATGGATTGTGCGCCGCATCATAGCGACAAGGGATTGATCTGTCAAAATTATGCCGGGCTGGCCGGTTGTGCCGGATAGTCCGGCGCAAGCTGTCCCGGGCGGAAGTCAGGACCAGTTTCTGACCTGCAGTTCCTTGAATGCCCGGAAGTCGGTCGGGTTTAACGTAACGAGGACCATCCTGTTGACGAAAGCGATGGCTGCTATTTGTCCGGTAATGAATGACGGGGCCAGGCCCAGGGTTGCCAGGCGGGCGCGTTCGCCGGCATGCCAGTCCGCAGCCTTCTGGTCGTATTCAAGGACGGGGAAACTTGTCAGCACCACATCCTGGATATAGCGTTCTATCACTTCCCTTTGCCGCAAATGGGTAAGCCGTAAACTGCCTAACCGCAACTCATGCCAGACCAGAGCAGGAATCGCAATTTCTCCCTCGTGCTCGTGCAGCCTGCGCATTACGCCCTGGGACGGTCTCGATTTCAGTGGTTCCGATACTACACTGAGGTCCAGCACGTACTTTATCATGGGATTTCCGTCATGCGTTCAGGCGGTTCTTTGCGTGATAATGAGAACAGCCGGTCGGGTTCAATATCGAGGTTTGACAGGTTAACGTTCACCGCGAAGTTGCGGTACGATTCAGCGAACCCCTGGTAGCTGGTCGCCAGTTGCTCATAGAGTCGCTCACCGATAAGCATGGCAACCAGTTTGCCGCGCCGGGTCAAACCTACTACTTTACCGTTTTCGGCCTCGCGCACCAGTGCAGGAAAATTGTGACGCGCATCGGCAATTGAATATTTTTCAGTCATGGCGAAGTTTAATGTACATTGATATGTACGCTTTTAGTATATTCCGCGTAAATTGTCAAGTTATCAGTAACTTGTTTGCTGTATAAATTCAGGGGACAGACTTAAGTCTGTCCCCGGCCAAAGTTACATTTTGTCGGGGTGTGCAGAGCCCTGATCATGAGAGTTTAGACTTTGTGATGGACAAAAGGGTTCCATCCGCCACAGGTCAGGAGCTTGACTTACGCGGGTAACCCCGCCCCGGTTTCAGGTTAAGGGGATGCCGCTCAGGCAACTTCAAACAAGCCGGCGGCGCCCATGCCGCCGCCGACGCACATGGTGCAGACAACGAATTTTGCGCCGCGGCGTCTGCCTTCCAGCAGGGCGTGCGCCACCATGCGATTTCCGGACATGCCGTACGGATGGCCGATGGAAATCGCGCCACCGTTAACATTGAGAATGTCATTGGGGATGCCCAGCCTGTCGCGGCAATAAATTACCTGTACGGCAAAGGCTTCATTCAATTCCCATAAGTCGATGTCGTCCATGGTCAAGCCGTTCTGTTGCAGCAATTTTGGCACGGCGTAAACGGGACCGATACCCATTTCGTCGGGTTCCAGGCCGGAGACTGCAAGGCCGCGATAAATTCCCAGCGGTTCCAGGTTCTTTTTCTCGGCCAGGCTGCTGTCCATCAGTACACAGGCGGAAGCCCCGTCGGATAGCTGGCTGGCGTTTCCGGCCGTAATACATCCGCCCTCAATTACCGGGGCCAGGTTTTGCAGTCCTTCCAGCGTTGTTTCAGGCCGGTTGCCCTCATCTTTCTCCAGAACGACTTCCTTATAACTGACTTGCCCGGTCTCCTTGTCCAGCACCGCTTTCGTAGACTTCACCGGGGCCAGTTCAGCGTCAAATTTTCCTTCCGCCTGGGCGGCAGCCGTGCGTTGCTGGCTCTGCAGAGCATACTCATCCTGGGCTTCCCGGCTTACCCGGTAGCGCCGCGCGACAGTCTCTGCCGTCTGCAGCATGGGCATATAAGCATGAGCGCTCATCCGGGTTACGGCTTCATCCGGGTTCTTGCTTACCAGTTCAAAGGCATCGTTCTGGACCAGGCTGACGCTTTCGATGCCTGCCGCGACAACTGCGGGTGTGCCGTCCAGAATGATTTGCCTTGCGGCATTTGCTATTGCAATCATGCCCGAAGAGCATTGCCGGTCCAGGCACATTGCGCCTGTCGTCACCGGGAGACCGGCGGCCAGGGCGCTCGTTCTGCCTATATTCCACCCGGTCGTGCCCATCTGCATGGCACAGCCCATAATGACATCATCAACCTCTTGCGCGTCTATTCCTGCGCGTTCTACGGCAGTACGAATTACATGGCCACCCAGGGTTGGCGCCTTGGTGTTGTTGAACGCACCGCGCCAGGCTCTGCCGATTGGCGTGCGCGCGGCAGCAACGATTACAGCTTCTTTCATCAGATTTACCTCGAATGGTGGATGTTATGTGTTACGAATCGATATCTGCGAACAGCCAGGGTCTTTCCTTTACCCTGCGTGTTTCATAATCCTGAATCAAACCGCTGTCCTCCAGGGTGATGCCGATGTCATCCAGGCCCGATAACAGCCTGTCTTTGAGTGCGGTTTCGATATCGAACTTCAACTCTTCGCCGTCCGGCGTTGTAACCGACTGTTGGCGCAGGTCAACCTCGAGACGGTATCCCTCGGCCGCTTCGACCTCCCTGAACAGTTGATCAATCCCTGGCGCGGGAAGAGTAACGGTCAATAAACCGTTCTTGCCTGCGTTGGTGAAAAAGATATCACCGTAACTGGGCGCGATAACGCAACGGAAACCGTACTCGTACAAGGCCCAGACCGCATGTTCCCTGGAAGAACCGCAGCCGAAATTCTCCCGGGCCAGCAGTATTTCCGCCCCCTGGTAGCGCGGCAGGTTAAGCACAAAGTCTGATCGCAACGGTCGCAGGCTGCAATCCTGTCCGGGTTCGCCGACATCGAGATAACGCCATGAATCGAACAGGTTCGGTCCAAACCCGCTGCGATGGATGGATTTCAGGAATTGCTTCGGAATAATGGCGTCAGTATCGACATTGGATCTGTCCAATGGCGCAACCAGGCCGTCGAGTGTTGTAAATGCTTGCATGGTTATGTTATCTGCGAATTTATAAATCGCGCACGTCAGTGAAATGGCCGGCGATGCCGGCAGCGGCGGCCATGGCGGGGCTGACGAGATGAGTACGGCTTCCTGCGCCCTGCCGTCCTTCGAAATTACGGTTGGAAGTGGACGCGCAGCGTTCACCCGCACTTAACCTGTCTTCATTCATGCCCAGGCACATGGAACATCCCGGTTCGCGCCACTCAAAACCGGCATCAGAGAAGATCCTGTCCAGTCCTTCCGCCTCGGCCTGGCGCTTGACCAGGCCTGAGCCCGGCACCACCAGCGCCTGTTTGACACTCTCCGCAAGTCGTTTGCCGGCAACAACCCGGGCGGCATCCCTCAGGTCTTCGATACGGGAGTTGGTGCATGAACCGATAAAAATGTTGTCCGGCCTGATAGCGCGTATGGGTGTGCCCGGACGCAGGTCCATATAAGCCAGGGCATTCAGCATGCCTTCCCGTTTTACCGGGTCGGCTTCACTTTCCGGGTCCGGGACTTCGCCGTGAATTGGCGCCACCATTTCAGGTGAAGTGCCCCAGGTCACGCTGGGATATACCAGGGATGCATCGAATTCGATGGTCCTGTCAAAAACCGCATCCGGATCGCTGTGCAGGTCGTCCCATACGGCAACAGCTTTCTCCCAGTCGCTGCCCGCCGGCGCGAACGGGCGCCCTCTTACATAATCCAGGGTCTTGTCATCGACCGCGACCATGCCCGAACGGGCGCCGGCTTCGATAGCCATGTTACACAGAGTCATGCGCCCTTCCATGGATAAGGCAGAAACACTCTCGCCGGTAAACTCAATCACATAACCCACGCCGCCCGCAGTACCGATTTCCCCGATGATATGCAGGATCAGGTCTTTTGCCGTGACGCCCGGCGCGAGCCTGTTGGCCACGTTTATACGCATGTTCCTTGATTTCTTTGTCGGCAGGGTCTGGGTTGCCAGCACATGCTCCACCTCGGATGTGCCTATGCCCATCGCCAGGGCGCCCAGGGCGCCGTTGGTAGTGGTGTGGGAATCGCCGCAGACCACAGTCATACCCGGCAGGCACGCGCCCTGCTCGGGACCGATAACATGGACTATGCCCTGGCGCTCATCAAGCAGTTCAAAATAGGGGATGCGCCATTGCTTCACGTTCCTGTCCAGGGCGTCCAGTTGTTCCCTTGAAACCGGGTCGTTGACGACATCCCGGTTGCGCGTGGACACGTTGTGATCGGGTACCGCGAGACTGGCTGAACGGCGCCAGGGCTTGCGGCCCGCCTGCCTCAGGCCTTCAAACGCCTGTGGCGACGTCACCTCGTGGACCAGTTGCCGGTCAATATACAGCAGGGATGTTCCATTTTCGTAGTCGTTGACCACGTGCTCATCCCACAGTTTGTCATACAGTGTTTTTGCCGTCATGGTAGACATTCAGCCTGCAAAAGTGGCTACATTATCATGCCGGCGCTATGCAGGCCACGATTTCGTGTTACAAAGAGCCGGCAGATGACAGGTCCGGGGCGCGGGAGAGATACAGTCATGCGGAATTACAACAGGCTGGTCTGCTGCAGGTTTTGCGCTGTAGACAACGGTTGCAGGTTCGATAAGCCTACGCCAAGCAACCTGACCCGGCGTTTGCCGGCATCCGTCTTCGCCAGCAATTCAGCCAGTACCGGCCCAACGGAGGTTGCCGTCACGAATGGTTCAGGGAGGGTTTTACTGCGCGTTACCTGCTGAAAATCTGCGTATTTGACCTTGATGGTGACCGTCCTGGCTGAAAACTGCTTGTTTGCCAGGGAGCCAAAGGTCTCATCGGCAAGTTTCTGCAGGCTCCCGAGCAATAGCTCCGTGTCGAGCAGGTCTTCCAAGAAAGTTGTCTCACTGCTGATGGACTTGCGTTGCCGCCGGTTGCTTACCGGACGCCTGTCTATGCCCCTGGCGATAAGGTAATAGAATTCACCTGTCTTTCCGAAGTGCCGGTGCAACTGTTCCCGGCTGAGCATCTTGAGGTCCGCTCCGGTGCTGATATTCAGTTTCGCCATCCTGGCCTCTGTCGCCTTGCCCACTCCAAAAAACCGTCCTACCGGCAGGTTCTCGATAAAAGCTTCTCCGGCATCAGGGGTTATCACGTACAGTCCGTCGGGTTTATCCATATCCGAGGCTATCTTGGCCAGGAACTTGTTATAGGATACACCTGCCGATGCCGTCAGGCCCGTAGTATTCCTTATCTCCGTTTTGACAGCTTCGGCGATACGCGTCGCGGATCCCCGGAACAGGCCGCTGTCACTGACGTCGAGGTAGGCCTCATCCAGGGACAAAGGTTCTACCAGTTCGGTATAGCGCAGGAAAATGGCCTTTATCTGCCCCGAGATGCGCCTGTACACGTCAAATCTCGGCTTGATGAAGATGGCTTCAGGACACAGCTTGGCTGCCCTGGCGGAAGACATGGCCGAGTGAATCCCGAATTTTCTGGATTCATAACTGCATGCAGCCACGACCCCGCGCCGTTGCGGAGACCCACCGACAATAACCGGCCTGTCTCGGTATTCCGGGTTATCACGCTGTTCGACTGAAGCATAAAAAGCATCCATATCTATATGAATGATCTTGCGATTATCCATGGAACCTGTGTTATTTCCCGGCGATTTCGATTACAATGCGCAACATATTAAAATAGTACACCTGTCTCACCCGTGATGCGTTATTTCCCATTCGCCGTCTTTTTCGTTTACCTGGCTCTCGCGATCGGCAATGCCGGCGCTGCCGATAATGCGGATTATGAGATTATCGATCCGGAACTGCTGAAGGAAGAGGATGAGGATGAGGAAACCGCCACCCGTGAACCTGAAGCAAACCAAAGCCCTGGCGCCGCTGAAACTGCTGATAGTTCCGCGGCCGGCACGAAATCCGAAATAACGGCCGCCGGCCCGGAACCCGCCCGGACAGATGCGGATACCGACGAGGTCCAGGCCGCGTACGACGCGTTGCAAAACCAGGAATATGATACAGCCTATGATTTGTTTTACTCGCTTGCCGCGCAGGACAATGCACTTGCCCAATATGAAATCGGTGCGCTTTACCATCAGGGTGCGGGTGTTGAAAAGGACGTAATGCGGGCGTCGCGCTGGTATGAACGTTCTGCCGAACAGGGGTATCGCGAGGCCCAGTATCGTCTGGGCAACATGTACCTGATGGGAGAAGCAGTCAGGCAGAGTGACGTCGAAGCCGCGCACTGGTTCGAAAAAGCGGCGCAGCAGGGCCATGCCGATGCCAGGGACAACCTCGCAAGCCTGCGGAGAATCAGCGCGGCAAGGACCCGGGAAGAACTGGAACGGGAGGCCGCCTCCCTGCCCCCCCTCAAGGTCGCAGACAAAACCTCAGGCAACGGGAAGACAAAAAAACGCGGGTTTTTAAAACGCTGGTTCGGCAAAGACGAAAAAACAGGGCCGCAGCCCGGCAGAATGCCGGAGGCCCCTGCCGCACAGGAGGCCGTAACTGAACCTCAAAACCCTGCCGGACCGGACAAGACAGGTAGCGCCGCGGTCAGGATCGATGATGTCCCGGACAAGACCGCATCCAAAAAGAAGAAGAAAGGTTTCTTTTCCCGGTTGTTGGGCCGTGGCGGCAAACAGGAAGAAAAAACTGCCGGCGCCGAAGCCCCGGCGGGAACTGAAGGACCTGCACCATCAGCCGGCGGGACTGCTGCTCCGCCGCCTGCACCCGTTACCGGCTCCAGCGCCGTATCCAATTTTGAACTGGGCCTGGCCTATGCCCTGGGCGACACCCTGGGGCAGGATCATGCAAAGGCCTTTGAACATTTTTCCAGGTCTGCGGAAGAGGGTTATGCGCCGGCCCAGTACCGGCTTGGTGTGGCGTATGCAAACGGCGACGGAACAGGAAAAGATATGGCCAAAGCCGTCGAATGGTACGAAAAATCGGCCAGGCAGGGCCATGTCATCGCCCAGCGCAGCCTGGCGTTGATTTATCTGAATGGCCAGGAGGGCATAGACCGGAACTGGCCCCTGGCCCTGGCCTGGTACAGCATGCTGGCCGAGGAAGGAAACCAGATGGATATACACCGGCGCGATGCGCTGTTGCAGGAACTGTCAGACGAGGAGATCAGCAGGTCCCGGGAAATTACAACAGAGATACGGACGCACCTGGCCGTAAAAAAATAAATTTTTCCCTATTCAATCGAGTTCAGCGCCTCGATTGCCTCACTCAGCTTCCTTACCGGGAGCATCTCAAGTTTGCCCTGTTTTTTTCTGGGTGCATTGGCGGCCGGAATTACAGCCTTGTCAAACCCGTGTTTTTCCGCTTCCTTCAATCTTTCCTGGCCCTCCTGTACCGGTCTTATCTCACCGGTCAGTCCGACCTCTCCGAAGACGATCAGGCCCTTGGCCAGGGGGCGGTTTTTCAGACTCGACACAATGGCCATGAGTATGGCCAGGTCTGCAGCGGTTTCCGTGAGCTTGATGCCGCCGACGACATTGACGAAGACATCCTGGTCGTAGGTCACAATACCTGCGTGCCTGTGCAGTACTGCCAGCAGCATGGATAAACGGTTTTGCTCAAGCCCTACGGTTACCCTGCGCGGCTGCTGGCTGTGGGATTGATCGACCAGGGCCTGTACTTCAACCAGCAGCGGCCGGCTTCCTTCCCTGGTCACAAGGATGGCCGTACCCGGCGCCTGCTCGTCCTGGGACGCAAGGAAGATTGCGGACGGGTTGTTGACTTCCCGCAATCCCTTGTCGGTCATGGCAAATATACCAAGTTCATTGACCGCGCCATAACGGTTCTTGACGGAACGGATTATTCTGTAGCGGCTGTTGTTGTCTCCCTCGAAATACAGGACAGTATCAACCATGTGTTCCAGTACCCGGGGCCCGGCCAGGGCGCCTTCCTTGGTCACGTGGCCCACAAGAAAAACCGTGGTCCGCGTCTGTTTGGCGAAACGGACCAGGCGCGCTGCGCATTCGCGCACCTGGGCAACCGCGCCGGGAGCAGATTGCAGCGCTTCGGAGAATACGGTCTGGATTGAATCAACTACCAGCACACTGGGCTTGTGCCGGTCTGCAGCCGTAAAGATATTTTCCAGTTGGTTTTCAGCCAGGACGTACAACCCGTCTGCCGGCAAACCAAGCCTGGCTGCGCGCAGGTTGATCTGTTCAATGGATTCCTCGCCGCTGATATACAGAGTATTGATCCCGTCATTCTCAGCCAGTGACGAGAGTACCTGAAGCAGCAGGGTGGATTTGCCTATACCCGGATCCCCGCCAAGCAGGATCGCTGAACCGCTGACCAGTCCGCCGCCCAGGGAACGGTCGAACTCTGCCGATCCGGTCGATACCCGCGGTTGCCTGACCAGGTCCACCTCGCTGAGTTTGCGGATCGCAGCCTGTTCTGCGGCATGGGATTGAAACCGCTCGCTGACCAGCGGCTTGCCTTCAATAACAACCTCGGTCAATGTATTCCAGGAATTGCAATCCATACATTGCCCTGCCCACTTGAGCGTGACGGCCCCGCATTCATTACACTGGTAGCGGGTCTTAATTTTGCCGGCCATGTTCAACAAACTCCAGGCGTTTGTGCACCCCGCACAACAATTCGTAAGGGACGGTATCTGCGTGCAGGGCGGTTGCCTCAACGGGCAGTCTCCTGCCCCACAGCAACACGTGATCTCCGATGCGGGCTTCCGGGCAGGCGCGCAGGTCAACCGTCATCATGTCCATGGAAGGGTTACCGATCAGGACGCATGGTTTTCCCTTGACCAGTATGGGGGTACCGGTTTTTGCATGGCGCGGGTAACCATCCCCGTAACCCGCGGCAACAACGCCTACCGGCATGTCCTCCGGACAGCGCCAGCTTGCACCATATCCCACGGGGTCGCCGCGCTTCAGATGTTTGACCGAGATAAGAGCAGACTCGAGCGACATTACCGGTTCGAGCCCGAACCCGGCAGCGGTTTGCCCGTCAATCGGTGATACCCCGTACAGCATCAGACCGGGCCTGACCCAGTCCAGACAGTATTCCCGCCGGGCTAGCAGCGCCGCAGAATTAGCCAGGGATTTTTCTGCCTGGTAGGGTCTGGTCACATCGAAAAAGATGTCCGCCTGTTGCCTGGTCATGGCGTTATCCTGTTCATTTGCGCACGCCAGGTGGGTGATAAAGCGAATACCTGCAGCCACGCCTCCAAGTTGGCGCAACCGTTCCCGGACGTTACCGACTTCCGACGGCGCAAAACCCAGGCGGTGCATGCCGCTGTCAACCTTGAGCCAGACGTGGACGGGGGCATTGCTGTCGGCGTTTTCCAACAGGTCGACCTGGAAGCGGTGATGTACCACCATGTCAAGGTGGAAATGCCGGATGTCATCCATTTCTTCAGCCGTGTATGGTCCTTCGAGCAACAGTATCCGTTTCCTTATTCCCGCTGCTCTCAACTGCCGCGCCTCTTCCAGGCAGGCGACCCCGAAAGCGTCTGCGTGCGCCAGTGCCCCGGCTACCCGGGCAATGCCATGACCATAGGCGTCCGCCTTGACGATAGCCATGATTTTGCTGTTCGGTGCATAATGCCGGACCCGTGACAGGTTATGGCGAAGCGCATCAAGGTCGATAATTACCCTGGCCGGACGGGTCATTCACCTCTGCCCGGCATATATGTCGGTTCTTCGATGTGGTCTTCGAAGCGGGTGTATTGACCGAGGAATGTCAGTTTCACGGTGCCGATGGGTCCGTTACGTTGTTTGCCTATGATAATCTCGGCAAGACCCTTGTCCGGAGTGTCCTCATCATAGACCTCATCCCGGTAAATAAACACGATCACGTCGGCGTCCTGTTCGATAGCGCCCGATTCACGCAGGTCGGACATGACCGGCCGTTTATTGGGACGTTGTTCCAGGCTGCGGTTCAACTGGGATAACGCCACCACCGGAACCTGGAGTTCCCTGGCCATGGCCTTCAATGAGCGGGAAATCTCGGATATTTCCGTGGCGCGGTTCTCGGATGTACCCGGGATCTGCATCAATTGCAGGTAATCTATTATGATCAGGTCAAGACTGTGTTCCCTGGCGATACGCCGGCATCTCGCCCGCAGTTCCGCCGGCGTCAATGCCGGGGTATCATCGACAACCAGCTTTTTATCCTGCAGGAGCGCTACTGCCGAAGTGAGGCGCGGCCAGTCCTCATCATTCAGTTTCCCGGTGCGCACCTTGTGCTGGTCTACCCGGCCCAGCGATGACATCATACGCATGGCGAGTTGTTCGCCCGGCATTTCCATGCTGAACACGGCGACTGACAGTTGCTCCTTGATTGCGGCGTGTTCGGCGATATTGATGGCAAACGCCGTTTTGCCCATGGACGGTCTCCCGGCGACGATTATCAGGTCCGATCTCTGTAAACCTGCCGTTTTTTCATCAAAGTCTTCAAACCCGGTTGCGATACCGGTAATGGGCGTTTTCCTGCGATAGATTTCGTCCACCCTTTCAAGCGCAGTTGTGAGGAGGTCCTGGATTATTTTATAGGCGCGTTTCCCCCTGTTTTCCTGCTCGGCGATCTCGAATACGGTCTGTTCCGCAAAATCGAGCACCTCTTCGCTACTGCGCCCCTTGGGGTTGAACACAGTCTCATTAATTTTTACCGTAGCGGATATCAGTTGCCTGAGTACGGAGCGTTTACGCACGATATCGGCATAAACACCCACGTTGCCGGCGCTGGGGGTATCCTCGACCAGGGCGGCAAGATAGGGCAAACCGCCGGCCTCATCCAGTTGCTGGTGCGACTCCAGCCATTCGGCAACCGTCACCAGGTCAAATGGTTTTCCGTCCTGGTCAAGGCCAAGGATGGCGTTGAATATAAGCTTGTGATCCTGGCGGTAAAAGTCGCCTGCCTGTACCCGTTCTACAACTTTTATGAGCGCATCCTGATCGAGGAAAAGTGCGCCCAGCACCGACTGCTCGGCTTCAATGGAATGCGGCGGGATTTTCAGTGACGCCGTTTCCGGATCAGCCGTGGTATATGCGGGTTCAGTCATAGCAGCAAGGAATTATTCCTGTCACTCCCGGCGCCGGTCACTGCCGGCGCGAGTTCTAAATTGTTGCCTGGAACCGTGCCAGGCCCAGTACATACTGCAGGCGGGTCCGGTTCAGCCTTCTTCCGAGCCTTGTTCTGCCTCAACGGTCAGTTTTATCCAGGCATTTACGTCCGCGTGCAAATGCAGTTCCACCTCGTATTCCCCCAAAGTCCTGAAGGGTCCGTCCGGCAACCTGACCTCATGCCTGGTAACCTCCTGACCCATTTCACTAACCGCGTCAACGATATCGGTTACGCCCACCGAACCGAACAACCTGTCCTCAGAGACGGTTTTCCTCTGTAGGGTAACTTCCAGTTCATTGAGTTTTTCCGCCCTGGCCTGTGCCGCAGTCAGGACTTCTTCCTGTGCTTTCTCCAGATCAGCCCTTTGCGCTTCAAATTTTTCTATATTCCCGGGCGTGGCGGGAACTGCCTTGCCGCTGGGGATAAGGAAATTCCTCCCATACCCGGGTTTGACGTGGACCTGCTGTCCCAGGTCGCCAAGTTTACCAATTTTTTCCAGCAAGATTACCTGCATTTGTATACTCCAGATTTATTGTTAATCATAGCATAATCACACATTCTCATCCGTGATCCGTACCGGCGCCCTCCCTATACACGAATTGACAATGCCGGCACAACTTACGAACATCAGGACGGCATGCGGTAACAGAAAAAACGATATATACAGCCCCGTTAACATGAGCCTGGAAAGAGGCCTGCCATGAACGGCCCCGTGTATTACCGACAATCCCTGGTACAGGTACAGAATCAGCATCAAAATCACCATGTCACGAACCAGGACCGGCGCGTTATCCGCTGCAAGCAATAATGCGCACAATCCCAGCAGGGCCGGAAACAGCAATGCGCGCGGCAGCCGCAAGGAATAAAATTCTTGTCTGAAGCCACCGGGATTGAACAGTGCCGACTGCCACCAGCGCGCCAGCAACAAGGTGGTAATCAGGCTGAAAACGAAACCTGACGTGATAAATGCCGAGAGCAGCGGGGTGATGGATTCGTTGATCTGCTCCAGTTGTGATGCGGTTTCCCCGGAAATTGCATATTCTTGCCAGCGCGCAAACCAGTCCTGCCACCATGCCTGAATTTCGTCCAGAACAAGGTAAATGTATGCAGTGACGATGGCGCCTGCCCCACCGGCGCACAGGACCGCCAGTCCCTGGGATTGCGTTCTCCTCAATATGCTTGCGCACAGGATTACGGGCAACCAGACGGAAACCATGAAGGCGACCGGGATACCCGTTTGCGCGCCCAGCGCCATTGCCATCAGTATTGTCAGCAACAGGCAACCGCACGCGACCTGCAAACCGGTGCGGGGTCCCTTGCGCAAAGCCAGCAATCCCATCGGCGCGCCGCTGATGAAATAGGACAAGGGTGATATAAATAACGACAGCAGGGACAGCGCACTGATAGTAAAAATCCCATGGATGCGGGTTTTTAACAGGTAAATGCCAAGAGCCTTCATGACAGGATTAATCCATCACCCGCGCCAATGGAGTGAGTTCTGAAGGAACGCCTGCGATCAGTGGGCGTCGCTGTAAGGCAGTAAAGACAGGTATCTCGCCCGTTTGATTGCCGTGGCCAGTTGCCGTTGATATTTTGCTTTAGTGCCTGAAATCCTGCTGGGGACAATTTTACCGGTTTCAGTAATATAGGCTTTCAGCGTATTGATATCCTTATAATCAATTTCTTCTATGCCTTCTGCCGAAAACTTGCAAAACCGCTTTCTTCTGAAATATCGCGCCATGTGTTTCTCCTGAGATACGGTTTTTCCGTTATCTCATCATTTTGTCTTTGCTGGTTTGCACACCTGTGTTGTTCCGGGAATAAAAGAAAAAGGCCATATCAAGCGTCTGCTTCGGCTTCCTCTTCCTCTTCTGCGCTCTCAGTCGGTGTAGTGACTTCCTGGCCGGCTTCCTCATCCCCGAGGTAGCCCCCGACTGGTTCTGCAGAGCCGAGGTGGTCCGGACTCTCCGGTACATCCCCCTCCTGTTCCTGATCCTTGATTTTTACCAGGTGTGAGGGATCCGTGATGGCCTTCTCCATGCGGATCACAAGGTCGCGGATCACGGCGTCGTTGAATCTGAAAGCGTTATTCAACTGGTCCAGCGTAGCCTGCTCGCATTCAATGTTCATCAAAACATAGTGGGCCTTGTGGATCTTGTTGATCGGATATGCCAACTGCCGCCGTCCCCAGTCTTCCAGGCGATGAATGGACCCCTGGTTTGACTCGATCATGGAACGGTACCGGTCGATCATGGCAGGAACCTGCTCACTCTGGTCCGGATGGACCAGAAAGACGATTTCATAATGTCTCATTGTGTATCCTCATGGTTAAAGCCTCCCGTCGTGGCGGTGAGGCAAGGATTAGGGATGCGCAGTATAGAGTAACGGCAAGGATGTTGCAAGCTGACGATTTAACATCGATGTTAATTATCGGAACGAATATCCGAAGTGCTGATTGAACAATTCTGCGAATTCCTGTTCGGTAAATCGATGATTCTGCGTGCCGCGCACTTCGATCTTGATTTTACCCATGAGGGAAGCAATCCTGCCCGTCGTCTCCCAGTCCATGCCGTGCATCAATCCATACAGGAGACCGGCCCGGTACGCGTCTCCGCAGCCGGTCGGATCGACCAGGCTCTCAGCCCTGGCAGCCGGGATGTCAATCCGGTTGCCGCGTGAATGGATTATCGAACCTGAAGCGCCGCGGGTAACGATCAGCGTGTCTACCCGGTCCAGGACACTGGCCGTGTTCAAACCTGTCTTGTCCTCAACTATCTGCCACTCGTAATCATTGAATATCAGCCAGTTGGCATGTTCGATACCTTCCATCAATTCAGCGCCGGTCAGCAGCGTCACATTCTGGCCGGGGTCAAAGAAAAACGGTACGCCTGCCTCGGCAAACTGCCGGGCGTGCTGCAGCATCCCTTCCTTGCCGTCAGGGGCGACGATACCAATAGTGATGCCTTGCGCCATGGATACCCTGTTCGTATGGGAGTGAGCCATGGCGCCGACCTGGAACGTGGTAATCTGGTTGTCATCCATGTCGGTAGTGATAAAACATTGTGCCGTATAGGTATCGTCAATGACCCTGATATGACGTGTATCGATGCCGTTCTTTCCAAGCCATTCGCGGTATGCGGCAAAGTCGGTCCCGACCGTGCCCATAGGCAGGCAGTCATCATCCAGCAACCTGGTGTTGTAGATGATATTTCCTCCGGACCCGCCGAACTCCTGCTGTAATTCGGGCACCACGAAGCAGACGTTCAGGATGTGTATCTTGTCCGGCAGGATATCGTCCCTGAAACGTCCCGGGTAGACCATAATTTGATCGTAGGCGAATGAGCCGCAAATGAGGGCAGTCATGATCCCTGCATCTCCTGGTAGCCGGTTTGTAACAGTTCCGCCTGTCTGGCAGCTTGTGCGGGTTTAACGGCCTTGTGTTTCCGGATGACCGGCGCCAGGAACCGGCCCGTGTATGAATTTTCCTGTCTTGCCACGTCTTCTGGTGTGCCGCTGGCGATGATCTCCCCGCCCCCGTCGCCGCCTTCCGGTCCCAGGTCGACTATCCAGTCCGCGGTCTTGATGACATCCAGGTTATGTTCGATGACGATAACCGTGTTGCCGTGATCGCGCAACTGGTGCAGAACGCCGAGCAACTGCTTGACGTCATGGAAATGCAGGCCGGTGGTCGGTTCGTCCAGGATATACAGGGTCTTGCCGGTGTCCCGCTTGGATAACTCCCTGGACAGCTTGACCCGTTGTGCTTCTCCCCCTGACAACGTTGTGGCATTCTGTCCGAGACGGATATAGGCCAGGCCCACATCCATCAGCGTCTGCAGTTTTCGGGCGATAATTGGTACTGCAGAGAAAAATTCCCGTGCATCTTCCACCGTCAT
Organism: Gammaproteobacteria bacterium; assembly: GCA_026710545.1. Taxonomy (GTDB): domain Bacteria; phylum Pseudomonadota; class Gammaproteobacteria; order Eutrophobiales; family Eutrophobiaceae; genus JAAXHV01. Next base: position 214,016 of record JAPOQU010000124.1, read on the forward strand.
TTCCAGTATTTCGTGGACGTTTTTCCCCTTGTAACGGACCTGCAGGGTCTCCCTGTTATAGCGTTTGCCCTTGCAGACATCACACATTACATAAATATCAGGTAAAAAATGCATTTCGACCTTGATAAGGCCGTCACCCTGGCAGGCTTCACAGCGCCCTCCTTTAACGTTGAAACTGAAGCGTCCTGGCTTGTACCCCCTGGAACGCGCTTCCTGGGTGGCAGAAAACAGTTCCCTGATCGGGGTGAACAAGCCGGTATACGTAGCTGGATTTGAACGCGGGGTGCGCCCGATTGGACTTTGATCGATATCCACCACCTTGTCGATATACTCAAGGCCGGATATCGACTGGTAAGGGGCCGGTTTGACGCCGGCATAATTCAATTCGCTTGCGGCAATCCGGTACAGCGTATCATTGACAAGCGTCGACTTGCCTGAACCGGAAACACCGGTGACGCAGGTCATCAGCCCCAACGGCAGTTCCAGTTGGATGGACTTGAGATTGTTGCCCGTTGCGCCGCTCAGTATTACTACCCGTTCCGGATCCGGCATGACGCGTTGCGGCGGCAAATCAATACGCTTGCGTCCGGACAGGTACGCGCCGGTCAGTGAATCAGGACACTGGGCAATATCTTCCGGGTATCCCTGTACAACCACCTTGCCGCCGTGTACTCCTGCGCCCGGGCCCATGTCGATAACGTGGTCGGCGGAATTGATGGCCTCTTCGTCATGTTCGACCACGATAACCGTGTTGCCCAGGTCGCGCAGTTGCTCCAGGGTCGCAAGCAGCCTCTTGTTGTCACGCTGGTGCAAACCAATGGAAGGCTCGTCGAGAACGTACATGACGCCGACCAGCCCTGCGCCGATCTGGCTTGCCAGGCGTATCCGCTGCGCTTCGCCGCCTGACAGGGTTTCCGCACTCCTGTCCAGGGTCAGGTAGTCCAGACCCACGTTGACCAGGAAACGCAACCGGTCATCCACTTCCTTTACTATGCGCGTCGCGATTTCCCCGCGCCGCCCCGGTATCGCCAGGGATTTGAAAAACATCTGCGCCTGCATTACGGGCATGGCGCTGATCGCCGGCAGGTTTATATCGTTTACGAATACATTGCGGGCTGCCTCGTTAAGCCGCTGCCCGGCGCAGGACGGACAAGGCTGGCTGCTCTGGTATTTGTTCAGTTCCTCCCTGATCATGACTGATTCGGTTTCCAGGTAACGGCGCTGCATATTCGGGATCACACCTTCAAAGGTGTGGGTCCGATGGGCGATCCCGCGCTTGCTGTGCAGGTATTCGAACTCTATTTGCTCCTCGCCGCTGCCGTACAGGACAACCTCGCGCACCCGTTCATCCAGATCGGCATACGGCGTATCTATGGCAAACCTGTAGTGCCCGGACAGTGATTTAATCAACTGGAAGTAATAGGCGTTACGCCGGTCCCAGCCGCGTATGGCGCCGTCCGCCAGGCTCAGCGACCTGTCCAGTACTATCTTGTCGGCATCAAAATACTGGATGACGCCAAGGCCGTCACAGCGGTCGCAGGCTCCGGCCGGATTGTTGAAGGAAAATAACCGGGGCTCAAGTTCACTCAGGCTGTAACCGCATTCAGGACAGGCAAACCGGGTTGAAAATACAATTTCATCCGCTTCGGCATCGCCCATCGATGAGATAATGGCCAGACCGTCAGACAGGCGCACTGCGGTTTCCAGTGATTCAGCCAAGCGCAAACCGATATCCGCACGGACCCGGAAACGATCCACCACTACCTCGATGGTATGTCTTCTGCGCAGGTCCAGTGTTTCAATATTATCGATCTCCACCACTTTTCCATCGATGCGTGCGCGCACGAAGCCCTCAGCCCTGATTCGTTCAATCTGTTGTATATGCTCGCCTTTCCTGTCCTGCACCACGGGCGCCAACAGCATCAACCGGCTTCCTTCCGGCTGTTCCAGTATCAGGTCGACCATCTGGCTTATGGTCTGGGCAGCCAGCAGGGTCCGGTGTTGCGGACAGTGCGGTTCTCCAACCCGGGCGAACAACAGGCGCAGGTAATCATAAATCTCGGTAATGGTGCCTACCGTGGAGCGCGGGTTATGGGAAGTGGATTTCTGTTCGATACTGATGGCGGGAGACAGCCCCTCGATATGGTCCACGTCCGGTTTTTCCATCATTGACAGGAATTGCCTGGCATAGGCGGACAGGGATTCCACGTAGCGGCGCTGACCGTCTGCATAAATCGTATCAAACGCCAGGGACGATTTCCCGGAACCCGACAATCCGGTGATCACAATCATTTGATCCCTGGGAATATTCAGGTTGATGTTCTTCAGATTATGGGTCCTTGCACCCCTGATCCGGATAGTGTCCACGATGTCAGTATTAGTTTGGCCGAATTAATTTTAACCTGCTAATATAAGGGATGCCTTGCAAGAGTCCAACCCGGTTTTACAACCGGCTGAAAAAAAGCCGTGCAAGGATGTATGTTTTTCAATTATTGTCACATAAAGGAGTGAAATCATGGCCAGAGGAATAAACAAAGTCATTCTTATTGGAAATTTAGGTAACGATCCGGATGTGAGGTATACGTCCGGAGGCTCGCCCATTGCCAATGTCAATCTTGCGACATCGGAAGCGTGGCGTGATAAGGAAACGGGTGACATGCAGGAACGCACGGAATGGCACAGGGTCGTGTTCTTCAGCCGCCTGGCGGAAATAGTGTCCGAGTATTTGCGTAAAGGCTCGAAGATCTACGTCGAAGGACGTTTGCAGACCCGCAAATGGCAGGACCGTGACGGAAATGACAGGTATACAACGGAAGTCGTGGCCAATGAGATGCAAATGCTGGATGGCAGGACTGCCCCCCGGGAACCTGCCCCGGCAGCCGCCCCCGCGCGTAACCCGGCCGGCGCAAACGCTCCAGTACCGCAGGGAAGCACAACCGGTGATGGTGGTGAATTCGTTGATGACGATATTCCCTTCTGAAGCGTCCTTCTTCAGTACCTGTTCTACAGTATGTGCCGCGGCAGTTTCATGCCGCGGCATGCCTGACAATCAGACATAAATGCTCATACCCTACGGGTTTCACGCACTATGGACATAACAAAAAACTTCCTGATTATTTTTGCGTCGATCGTGACGCTGATGGTGGTTTCATTGGTGCTGTATACCGAAGTACTTGAAAACGAAGCAAAAATTCATGAGTCAGCTGAAAAAAGGTATCAATCATACCTGCTTGCCGATGAATTGCGGCAAAGCTCGGACGACCTCACCCGCATGGCGCGGACTTATACGGTAACCGGCGACGACAAGTACAAAAACTATTTCGACCAAATCCTGGCTATAAGGGGCGGAGAAGCGCCACGGCCTGCGGATTATCACAATATCTACTGGGATTTCATTGCCGCTACAGGACTACCGCCCAGGATAAATACGCAGGCAATAGCGTTGAAAGACTTGATGAAACAAGAAGAATTCACGGAAACCGAATTCGCCCTGTTGCGGGAAACGGAAAATGAATCAAACGAACTTGTGAACCTGGAAAACCGGGCTATGAATGCCATGGTGGGTCTCTTTGAAGACGGTACGGGACGCTACACCCAGGGTCGACCCGACAGGGAACTGGCCCGCAATCTGTTACACGGTGACGAGTATCACCAGGCCAAGGAAAAAATAATGATGCCTCTGGAGGATTTTTTCGAAGCCATCGACCACAGGACATCGGGCGAAGTTGCAGTCTACCGCGACAAGCAACGCCGGGTGAACCTGGTCCTGATGCTGACCCTCGGCCTGAGCGCCTTGCTGGCGTCGATTTCCCTTGTCCTGGGGTGGGCGTCCCTGAAAAAGAAAGGGACGGATAGCGGCAAGTCGCGACTGGCGCAGCGTCTGGCCGCCAGCGGGTATCCTTCACCTGGTGCGGGAGGCAAGGGATCGCCACGGGACATGCTGGCAGGGAGACAGTCCGCGTCTGTTGCCGCCACCGAAAAAGCAGGCCAGGAAACAACCGCGGAGACATCCTCCCTGGTGTTTTTCCTCAGGAATTTCTGGAATAGCTGGCCGCTTTTTGTGGCAGCCGTCGTCATTACCTTTATGACACTGGCCCTGTCCTGGTGGTTTCTGAGTGAAAACAAAATTCAATCATACGCCAAGGTAAGGGACGAGTTGAAGTTCACCCTGGATGCCACCCATAGCGCAGTCAATGACTGGTTGAACCAGATCAGCCAGGACACTTCCAAGTTTGCCGAAGCGGTAGGCCGCCAAGTTTCCAATGAAACCCTGCAACTGATTAAGGAACAACCGGAACATATGCTGCACGGTGAGTTTGCAGCTTCGATAATTACCGGCACGGAGGTTCTGGAATCTTTCGCACTTGAAGAAGGGCTGAGAAAGTTTGGGGCGGATACGAATATTGCCAATCCTGATCTGTTTGAAAATTACATGATTATCGACCGCAAGGGCATCGTGCTCTCCAGTAACCGCGCAGACCTGATCGGGAAATATTTTGCCTATCCCGAGGGCTTCATGGAACGGATGTCGACCCGCAAGACGGTTATCAATTTTCCTGACAGGCATGCAAAGGATGAACTGTTGTCGCAGAATATCGTTTTCGGTTCCCTGATTGACGGAAACAAGGGGGCTGTTCTCATTATGGCCTCGCCCCGGCGCATTCTGGCCAAAATCCTGAGAAGAGGATACTCCGGGAATTACGGTGAGATTTATATGGTCGACGCTGAGGGACGATTTGTCAGTGAACCGCGTTGGAAAGAGGAAATGTACGACGAGGGCTGGGTGGGCGCCGACGTTCCTTCAGTGGTGGGAATGAGCGTCAGCCAACATGGAAAAGCGGCAGGGACAGCCAATCTGCCCCTCTCCGTGCGGAGTGTGGTAGCGGGAGAGGCCGGAGGAGAACTGGACGAATATGAGAACTACCTCGGAGACGAGGTGGTGGGATACTGGAGCTGGGATAATACCTATGGTTTCGGCATCATCAATGAGTTCAAGAGCCGGGATGCCTTTGCAACCTTCAGGGCCTACTCGAACCAGGCCCTTGCGGGAAGCGGGATTACGGCAGGACTGATACTGGCCCTGACCCTGATGTCCATCTGGAGCCGAACCAATGTTGCCAGGGCCAACGAGAAGATGAAGGCCGCCTTCAAGACAATCAAGTCACATAATGACAAGCTCGCCCAGGACCTGAGGATTGGCCAGAAGGTGCAGATGGACATGTTGCCCGACCCAATCAAGGGCGAGGGGTTCAACCTGGAAGCCTTCCTGAAGCCGGCGCAAAGTGTATCGGGGGATTTTTACGACTTTTCCATGTTACAGGATGATAAAGTCTACTTTTGCGTGGGGGATGTTTCCGGGAAAGGCATACCGGCGTCCCTGTTCATGTCCGTTACCAAGGCACTGCTCACCAAGATACTGGATCAGACCGACCAGACGAAAGACATCGTTACCAGGGTCAACCGGGAACTGTCCCTGAATAACGACAGCAATATGTTTGTAACCCTGGTGCTGGGTATCGTGGACCTGAAAACCGGCCGGTTGCTCATAACCAATGGCGGGCATAACCTGCCGTTTATCAAAAAGAGCACCGGGGAACTTATCTGCCTCGAACAGATCCAGGGGCCTCTGGTAGGCACGTTTGAAGGCATTGAATTTGAACAGCAGTCCATCGAAATGGAGAAGGGTGATATGGTGCTGTTTTACACCGACGGCGTGACTGAGGCCCAGAATATCAGGGACGAGTTTTATGAAGATGACCGGTTAGAGGAATTGCTGGATAAAAACGAATTTGAAGCCGCGGAAGACCTGACGAATGCCGTGTTCAGAAGTGTTGTGCGTTTTATCGGACGGGCTGATCAATTCGACGACATCACCATACTGTCATTCCAGTACACCGGTCTTTAACCGGCGCCGCATGCCATTGTCCGTAGCGGGAATGCCGCGCCGGGCAGGTAACGTGATTACTCTTTCGACTTGATGATGATTACTATGTTGCCGTCCTGTGAACCATAGTATTCAACGCGGTCATTCAGGCTTTTTACCAGGTGAATCCCCAACCCCCCTACTTTTTCCTGTTTTGGCTCCGGTTCAGATTCCGGGTCAAGTACCGGTTCCGGTTCCTGTCCTGGTTCCGGCTTGGGATCTTCCCCGCCAAGCCGCGGTGCGGGCGCATCCCTGACCAAGTCAAACGGCGGCGCCTGATCCCGTAAGCTGATCCTGACATCAGGACCGGTGTCTTCGACTTCCACGATTACGGTCCCCTCTTTCCCGCCTTCCTGGTATCCGTGGGTAAAGGAGTTCACAATCAGTTCTTCCATGGATAGTTCAAGTTCAAAGATCTTGCCTTCATCCAGTTTTTTTTCTTCGCAGTAAGACCTGAAATCGTCGGAAAAACTCGCCAGATCAGATAGCTCGGACAACTCCCATTTGAAAGTATCGTCTTTTTTTCTCATATATATCCCTCAACGAAAAGCCATGATCAACTACCTGAATACTTCACCAAATTATACCATTATGATATAAATTTGTCACCTGGGATTATATAATATATATTATTAGCAGGTTGCAGGAATAAATGAGTAGACAATTACACTCCAAGACCGTTACAATGCTGCCGGTTTAAGATCGTCCGGCATACTTAATAAAGCACGAGAAAAATAATGAGCGAGATCCAAACAGTCAATCAGGATGGTATTGTCATTCTTAATCTGAAGGGACGAGTCGACGCGACCAACTCAGGACAGGTCCACGATAAAGTCATGGAAGAAATCAAAGAAGGTTGTAACAAGATGATCATTAATTTTTCGGAAGTTAATTACATCTCCAGCGCCGGCTTGCGCGTCCTTATTTTCGCGACAAAAAGTTTCGCCAAGAATTCAGGATCGTTTGCAGTTTGTTCCCTGAACGAAAATATCATGAAGATTTTTGAAATCAGCGGCCTGGTAAACCTGTTTACCATCCACGATGATCTGGAGACGGGGATTAGTTCACTCAAGAACTGAGTGCTTTATTTTCCGGCCTGTTGTCTGAATCTATAAACGGGCGGTGAACCATCAGCAGCCGTCTGGTATTTGACGCTAAAGTCGGACAATCCCTTTACAGCATCTTCCGCATCCTTGTCTTCCCGGACCTGGAATGAATCGATCCCGCAACGCTGCATGAAAAACAGCTGATCCCTGAGTACATCTCCCACGGCGCGTAATTCTCCCCGGTAACGGAAACGATCACGCAGTATCCTGGCATGGGAATAACTCCTCCCATCCGTAAACCCGGGAAACTCCAGGGCAATAAGTTCCAACTGGCCCAGCGCTTCGGCTATATGTTCCAGGTCGTCGTCTCCATTCAGGCACACTCCGACCCTGCCGTTATGACGGAGCAGCCGCTCCCGGTTAACGCGCCAGTAGTCGAGTGGAACTATCCAGTCGCCGTCTTCCAGCACATGCTCCTGTTCCAGGGAGGCGATCCTTTGCCAGTTATCTTCCAGCACCTTGCCTGCCTTAATAACCCGCAACGGCTTTCATCTCCGGTTGTTTACTGGTGTCTTCAGCATAGACTCTTGTCTTGAACGGTTCGATCCCCACGCGCAGATACGTTTCCTGGAATTGCTCATCTCCTTCCCGCTGTTCAAGGTACACCTGCAGGACTTTATCTATCGTCTCAGCCACATCGTCTTTCGCGATTGCGGGCCCTAACCGGTCTCCCAGCCGCGCCTGATTCCCGGCTGCGCCGCCAAGCGTCAACTGGTAGAACTCCTTGCCTTTCTTGTCTACCCCGAGGATGCCGATGTTGCCTACGTGATGGTGACCGCAGGCATTCATGCAGCCGGACATCTTTATCTGGAAGTCACCGATGTCGTGCAGGTAATCCAGTTCGTCAAACCTGTCATTGATCTGTTTGGCAATATCTATGGAACCGGCATTTGCCAGGTTGCAGAAATCCAGTCCCGGACAACATATCATGTCAGTCAGCAGGCCGATGTTCGGCGTTGCCAGCCGCTCCTTTTTCAACGCATTCCAGAGTGGATACAGATCCGCCTGCCTGACATGAGACAGGATCAGGTTCTGGTCATGGGTCACCCGTATTTCCGAATGGCTGAACCTGTCCGCCATATCTGCGATAAAGTTCATCTGGGCTGCCGTCGCATCGCCCGGCGCCGTAGCGGGATGTTTGAGTGACAGGTAGACGGCGCGATATCCCGGCGTTTTATGTGCCTTCACATTACGTTCTACCCACAGTTTAAAATCTTTTTGCAATACCAGGCGTTTTGCCTGGGTAGCATCGGCAGCGGCAGCGGCATGGGAAGCATATTCCGGTTCGCTGAAATACCCCTTGACGCGATCTATCTCCGCCTGGTCAAGCGTTAATGCCGAATCCTTGATACGCTGCCACTCGGTTTCGACCATATCGGTGAATTTTTCCGCACCTGCCGCGTTCACCAGGATCTTTATCCTGGCCTTGTGCATGTTGTCGCGCCGGCCCAACTGGTTATAAACGCGCAGGATCGCTTCCAGGTAGGACAGCAGGTGCCGTTTTTCCAGGTACTCCCGTATGCAGGTACCGATGAACGGGGTACGGCCAAGGCCCCCGCCTACCAGTATCCTGAAGCCGACTTCACCTTCATTCCCCCTGACCAGGTAGATGCCGATGTCATGGATTTGCACGGCAGCCCGGTCATTTTCCGCCCCGGATACGGCGATCTTGAACTTGCGCGGCAGGAAAGAAAATTCCGGATGGAACGTAGACCACTGGCGTATGATCTCGCAATAAGGACGGGGGTCTTCCAGCTCATCCCCGGCAATACCGGCAAAGTGGTCGGAAGTGATATTGCGTATGCAGTTTCCGCTGGTCTGTATTGCGTGCATCTGTACGCTTGCAAGGTCGGCCAGTATATCCGGCACGGATTCCAGGCTGGGCCAGTTGAACTGGATATTCTGCCTGGTGCTGAAATGACCGTAGCCCTTGTCGTATTTCTCCGCAATATGCGCCAGCATGCGCAACTGGGTGGACGACAACAGTCCATAGGGGATCGACACGCGCAACATAGGCGCATGTCTCTGGATGTACAGTCCGTTCATCAGACGCAGCGGCCGGTACTCATCCTCGCTGAGTTCGCCGGCCAGGTAGCGGCGTGTCTGGTCGCGAAACTGGGCTACCCGTTCATTTACTATCTGCTGATCGTATTGATCGTATTGGTACATAACTGCTGATAACAACTCTCAGAGAAATCGGCGAACTAGGATAGCAGGGAAGGCTTATGCAGAAAAGTGCTTAGTTAGACTATATATATGACAAAAAGATATAATTAGGAATTAGGAATGAATGTGCCGCCGGTGACGGCGGTTGTTTTTGATGAGTTGCCGCTTTTGACGAGCAACAACAAGCCACATAGGGATCTGACATCTCTAATTCGTAATTCCTAATTTGTTTTCGGATCACTCGTCGTCTTCCTTGGGTTTATGCGCAGCAATCAGTTCTTTCTGTGTTTTTGCCGGCACGGGGTCATAATGGCTGAAGGTCAGGGAATAGGAGCCTGCCCCTCCGGTCATGGACTTGAGCTGGGACTGGTAGCTGTCCAGTTCACTCAGCGGCACACTGGCGGTTATCGTCGTCATGCCGCCGGACAGCGCCATGGTATTGCTGATACGCCCCCGCTTGCCGGAGATGTCTGCGTTAATGTCGCCCATGGCCCCATTCGGCGCGGTTACATTGATATCCACAATAGGTTCCAGCACTACCGGCCTGGCCTTGTGGAATGCGTCAAGAAAGGCCTTCTTCCCGGCGGTGACAAACGCCACCTCCTTGGAGTCAACCGGGTGATGCTTGCCGTCATGTACCGTCACCCTGATGTCCTGCATGGTGTTGCCGGACAGCGCGCCGCCGGCAAGCGCCTGCCGGATGCCTTTCTCCACTGCCGGGATCAGGGGTTTGGGAATCACGCCGCCGACTACGGCGTCGACAAACTCAAAACCTGAACCGCGGGTCATCGGTTCAACTCTCAGGAACACCTCGCCGAACTGCCCCGCTCCTCCCGTTTGCTTCTTGTGCCGGTGATGGCCTTCTGCCTTGGCCGTAATGGTTTCCTTGTAGGCTATCTTCGGGGGCCGGGTGGTGACCTCCACGTTGTGGCGGTCCTTCAGTTTTTCCAGCATGATGCGCAGGTGGAATTCCCCCATGCCGCGAATGACCGTTTCATTTGTAGCTGCATTATGTTCAACGATAAAACTTTGGTCCTCCGCTTCGAGTTTGTGTAATGCGTCCGATATCTTTTGCTCATCCCCCCTGCTCTTGGCCTGTATCGCCAGGCCGTACATGGGGGCGGGAATATCGATCGGCTGCACGTAGACCTGGTCATCATCATGGGAATCATGCAATAGCGCGTCGAAACGGATCTCGTCAATTTTTGCTACGGCACATATGTCGCCCGGCACGCCCCGGTCGATTTCGATATGGTCCTTGCCCTGCAGTTTCAACAGGTGTCCGACCTTGAACGGTTTGCGGCTATCACCGATAAACAACTGGCTGTCCTTGGTCACCGTACCCCGGTGTATCCTGAACGCGCCCAGTCTGCCGACAAACGGGTCGATATGGAGTTTAAACACGTGGGCTATTGCATTCCCGCCCGGTTCAGGTTCAATACGGATCTGTTCTGCGGCATCGCCTTCACCCCTGAACAACTGGGGCGGGTTGCCCTCGCCCGGGTTCGGCATCAACCGGGCAAAAACGTCCAGTAATTCCGCAACCCCGGCGCCCGTTTCGGCCGATACAAAGCAGACGGGAATGAAATGACCTTCGCGTAATGCCCGCTCAAATGGTTCGTGTAACTGCTCCGGGCTGAAATCTTCCCCCTGTTCCAGGTATTGTTCCATCAGTTCTTCATCGAGTTCGACGACCTGGTCAACAATATTGACATGCGACTCTTCTACGGAAAGAAAGTCTGTTTCTTTGCCGTCATTCTGAAAAAAGCAGTCGACCACCTCTTTTCCGCCATCAGCCGGCAAGTTCAGCGGCAGACATTCGCTCCCGTAAGCTTCCCTCAGTTGTTGCAGGGTGGCCTCGAGGTCAACGTCTTCAGCATCAATTTTATTTACGATGAGCAGGCGGTCCATGCCCCTGTCCGCTGCCTGCTCCATCATCTTGCGGGTGACCATTTCGACCCCTGACTGGGCATTGACGACTACTGCACAGGTTTCCACGGCAGGCAGGACAGACAATGCGCGCCCGATAAAATCAGGGTATCCCGGTGTATCGATAAGGTTAACGTGGCTGCCGCCGTGGTCCAGGCTGGATATGGCGCTGTCCAGTGAATGCTGGTGTGTTTTTTCCTGTGGGTCAAAGTCACATACCGTTGTTCCCCGCGTTACCGACCCTTTCTGGTTAATCGCACCGGCGCTGTGCAACAGGGTCTCGACCAGCGTAGTCTTGCCGGAACCACTGTGGCCCGTGATGGCGATATTGCGGATATTTTCAGTCGAATAGGACACCAATGACACCTCCTCTATCTTGTTATTGTTCCTCAGGACCAGCAGCATAATAACATAACATCGCAGCGCCTCGGTGCGGCCATATCAAATGCTGTCCGTGATCAAACCGGCAGGTGCGCTTTCCCCAGGTATTCACGGGACTGCATCTCAATGAGCCTGCTGGCCGTGCGTTCATACTGCCGCGCCAGCCGCTTCCCCTTATACAACTCAACCGCTGCAGTTTCCGCACTGACAATCAACTTGACGTTACGGTCATAGAATTCGTCCACCATGGTGATAAAACGTCTGGCCCGGTCATTATCGAGGTCATCCATTTGCGTTATGCCTTCGATAAACACAGTCTGGAACTGCCGGGCTATCTCTATGTAATCAGCCGTACCGCGCGGCCCGTCACATATGTCGTGAAATTCAAACCAGGCAATACCGGAAGCGAGTCGTTTCACCTTTATTTCCCGTCCTGCAATCTCGATCAGTGAATTCGTTCCGGTGCTGTCCATGGCAATCATTGCAAAGCTCCCGGCAAATTTTTCCCCGCTGGCTGAATTCAGCGGGTGGTGGTAGGTTCTGGCCTTGTCCAGGTAACGTAAACGGTAGTCGACACCCGTGTCCAGGTTGACCACGCTGGTGTAACGTTTCAGCAGTTCTATTGCCGGCAGAAACCTTTCCCGTTGCAATCCGCCCCGGTAGAGCTGGTCCGGGTGTTCATTCGAGGTTGCGACCAGGGTCACACCCCGGGCAAACAGTTCATGGAACAGGCCGCTTAACAGCATTGCGTCGGTAATATCGGATACATGAAACTCGTCAAAACAGATTACGGAGGTATCCCTGGCCAGTTTATGCGCGATCAGTCTCAGCGGTTCCTCAACGTCTTCGATCTGTTTTAATTCTGCATGCACCCATTGCATATAGCGATGAAAATGCACACGCAGTTTGGCATTGAAGGGAAGGCAGTCGAATAACGTGTCGGCTATGTAAGTCTTGCCGCTGCCGACTCCCCCCCAGAGGTATAAGCCTTTCACAGTCTGCGTCCGCCGTGTGAAAAAACGGGCAACAAAACGCCTCATGGAGTTGCCGGATACGGAATCAAGCAGTTCTTCATACAGCGCCTGGGTACGATTAACGACCTCCCGTTGGGCTGAATCAGGTATTATCCTGTTTTGTTCTATATCTGATTGATAGCGCTGTAAAGGAGTCATTTTCAGTTAAAATTAAGAATTAAAAATTACGAATTAGGAATTAAATCTCCCAATTCGTAATTCCTAATTCGTAATTCCTAATTATGTTACTGGGTATAGCAGGCTTCATTTTGTTGCTCGTTCTGGTCCTGGGTCCTCAACTCTGGACGAAACACGTATTCAAACGCTATGACACGTTGCTGGACGAGTTGCCCGGCACCGGTGGTGAACTGGCCCGGCATCTGATTACCCGCCTGGAGCTGACCGGTTATAACGTCGAGGCGCTTGAAAGCGGCGGCGATCACTACAACCCGGAAAACAAGACCGTTTGCCTGTCCCAGGGTGTCTATGAACGCAAGTCCCTTACCTCGGCTGCCATTGCCGCGCACGAAATCGGTCACGCGTTACAGCATAACACCGGTTTCAGGCCCCTTTACCTGCGCTGGAAACTTGCCAGGTATATCGCGTTAACCGAAAAAACAGCATCGTTCATCCTGGTCAGTTTCCCGTTTGTCATGTTACTCGTTAAATCGCCTCTCGTCGGCATCCTGATGTTCGCCTCAGGCATCCTTATCCTGTTTTTACCCGTGGTTTTTCACCTGGTAACACTGCCGGTCGAGTGGGACGCCAGTTTCAACCGCGCCCTGCCCTTGCTGATAGAAGGCCGCTACCTGCCGGTAAGCGCGGAACCCATAGTGCGCAGGATCCTGACCGCCGCTGCGTTGACCTACGTCGCTGCTTCCCTGTCAAGTCTGCTCAACTTCTACCGCTGGATTGCGTTTCTGCGGCGCTGACGGCCTGACCATGGACGTACCACAAGAAGCATTTTCACCGGACAGATATTATAATGAATACCCAGATGATGATATATGTAACGACAGGAGGGCAAATATGGCAACATTTGTTTTAGTTCATGGGGCGTTCGGCGGCGGATGGAACTGGGATCCCGTGAGAGAGCCTGTGGAACAGGCAGGACATGAGGTTATAACTCCAGATTTGCCCAGCCAGGGAAATGATCAGACGCCGTTGTCGGAAATCACCCTGGACAGCTACCGCGATCGGGTAATCGAAGTCCTGGACCGGCAAACGGGACCCGTTGTCCTGGCCGGCCACAGCCTGGCCGGCATTTCCATTTCCCAGGCCGCCGAGTCCCGCCCCGATAAAATCAAGGTCCTGGTCTATGTGGCTGCGTTTCTTTTGCCGAATGGCAGTTCACCCAAACATTTCTGGGGGAAACAGTCGATCCCGTCACCGGTTATCAGCCATTGTGACGTCTCGGATGATGGCGTTGTGACGTTCAGGAAAAAGCATATTGCCGATATTATCTATAACACTTCTCCTGCCGCGGCGGTGAAGAAAGCCATGGAACTGCAACGCCCGATGGCGCGTAAACCGTTGGGGACACCGTTACGGCTGAGCGCTGAGAATTTCGGCCGGGTTCCACGGGTATACTTCGAGGCCCTGGAAGACAAGGCCATCCCCATTGAATACCAGCGCAAGATGCTGCAAAGCATGCCCTGCGAGAAAGTCGTTAGCTTCGCGACCGACCACGTGCCCATGGCCTCGGCCACGGGCCAGTTCACCAGGGAGTTGCTCGCGCTTGCATAGACGCAATGAGTGACGGGAAGACATCGCCCTGGCAGGATTACCTGGCTGCCGGACTGGGTTTTCGCAACCACTGGTATCCCGCCTTCTTCAGCCATGAACTCAAGGAGGCGGACACCAGCACAGGCAATGGAGAGCCGGTCGGGAACTTTCGCTGCGAGGTAATCCTTGGAGAGAGGATCCTGTTCCGCAGGGTCGACGGGCAGGTCCATGCCGTTCACGACCAGTGCATCCATAAAGGCGTTCCCCTGTCAAAGAAGCCTGAGTGTTACACCGGCGGGACGATTACCTGCTGGTATCACGGTTTCACTTACGACCTGAAAACCGGCGCGCTGATCAATATCGTCACCGATCCGCAGAGTTCGCTCATCGGCCGCCATAACATCAGGACCTACCCTGTCAGGGAAACCCAGGGCCTGGTGTTCGTATTCATCGGCGACCGGGAACCGGCAGCTCTGGAAGACGATGTGCCGGCGGGATTCCTTGACGAAGACCTCATCATGTACCCGGAAGGCTGGGCAAAGGAAGTGAACTGCAACTGGCGCCTGGGCGCGGAGAACGGGTTTGACCCGGCCCATGCCTACATGCACAGGAACTCCCCCCTGGTGCGGGGTTTCAAGGTCCCCACGGTGCTGGGCGACACGGGTCTGGATAACAACAAGGGCATGGAAGTCATCAACGGCAGGCGTGAGGACAGCGGACCCTCCGGTGTCAGGTTGATCCGCGGCGCCGGCACACCCGTCTGGGAAGTGGACGTGGTTGCCGGCAAAACAATATCGGCGCAATATCTGCCCGATGAGCCCGGGGTAATGCAGGGAATGATCCCCGAAGTAGGAATCTGGATGCCGGGCGTATTACGCGTCGACCCTTTTCCGGCTCCCCACATTGTCCATTTCGAGTGGTATGTGCCGGTAACGGAAAGAACTCACAGGTACATGATAAGCTGGGGCTCAAAAGTCACGAACGAACAGGAAGAAAAAGCATTCTTCGATGAAATGAAATATCTCTGGCGAGATTTCGTCCCGCAAAAATTCAACAACGAGGACATGTTTGCCCGCGAGGCTATGGATGATTTCTATTCTGCTGAAGGAGGCTGGCACAGGGAGCGCCTGTTCGGCCCGGATGTGTTAATCAGCGCCTGGCGCATACTTTGTTCCCATACCAACAGGGGCGTACAACAACTGCCCTACGGCGCGCAACGCGCCACGGCCGGGCGCTACTGAAATATTTGCTGTGTAAATTCGGGGACAGAATTAATTCTGTCCCCAGCAAGCTGAGTTACATGCTGTCGGGGTGTGCAGAGACCTGATCATGAGAGTTTGGGGTCAGAGTTTTTTGTGGCTGCCGTCACACAGGTGCGCATTACCGCTGCGCTTGCAACCGCACAACCATATTGTTTCCGTTTCTTTCAGCTCAAACCGTACCGGGGCAAAGTCGCTGCCGGAATGTGAGCCGTCACAAAAAGGCTGGTTGGCTGAAGCGCCGCACTTGCACCAGAAATAAACGCCGGCCTCAAGCTCCAACCCGTAAGGATATTTTTGCGGACATTGTGGTTCACTCATGATTTTCCCCCTTTAAGTTGCCGTGTCCGTGAAATAGTCTCACAACGAAATGCAACAGGCAAGATGTATGAAATGCCGGTATTTTGATCTGCTTGCTATTTCCCCGTTGTCTTGACCCGCCTTCTTATCTCGTAAAGACAGATCCCGGCGGCCACGGAGAGGTTCAGGCTTTCAACGGATCCGTGCATGGGGATGTTAACCAGCCTGTCGCAGTGCTCGCGCGTGTTGTGCCGCAGGCCTTTCTGTTCCGGACCCATGACCAGAACCAGCGGGAACGTCACCTCGGTTTCGTAAATGCTGTTATCGGCATCACCGGCTGTCCCGATTATTGCATAACCCGAGTCCCGCAGTTGCCGCAGGCTACGCGCAATATTCGTTACCGTGATGACATCAATAGTCTCGGTCGCGCCGCTTGCCGCTTTTTTTACAGTCGCATTCAACGGGGCCGAGTGGTCCCTGGGTATGATAACTGCGTGCGCGCCGGCCGCATCGGCGGTCCTGATACAGGCGCCCAGGTTGTGCGGGTCCATGACCCTGTCAAGCACGAGGATGATCGAATCAGTTTCCCGATTCCCGGCGCACAGGTCTGCCACTGACGTCCGCATGTTATCCCTGATCTTCCGGCACCTGGCGGCAATGCCCTGGTGATTCTTGATGTCCGCCAGCCTGTTCAGTTTCACGGGTGAGATATGCTGGACCGGAATTGAAGCATCGTTGCAGGCAGCTTGCAGGGCATCCACCCTGGCTGATTGTTTCCGGTTCTGTGCAATAAAAATATCCAGCACATCATGCGGCCGTTCGGACAGGACATGTCTCACTGCGTGGTAACCGCAGATGATTTCAATATTCCTGCCCGGCATTATTCGATGAAATCAAAGTCGATTTTCCGCTCATCCACGTTGACTCCCAGCACCTCAATTTTAATCCGGTCGCCAAGAAAATATTTCCTGCCTGCTCTCTCCCCTGAAAGTGAATGGGATACGGGGTCAAAGTGATAGTAATCAGCCGGCAACGCGGATATATGTACCAGGCCTTCGACGTATATGTTAACCAGTTCGACGAACAGGCCGAACCCGGTAACGCCGGAGACAATTCCTTCATAGACCTGGCCTGTCTTGTCCTGCATGTACTCACATTTCATGCGCGCAACCACGTCCCTGACAGCTTCTTCAGCCCGGCGCTCTGTCATAGAACAATGCACACCGAGCTGGTGCATATCTTCACTGTTGTGTTGTTCATAGCCCACATTCTCCAGGACATGCCTGATGGCGCGGTGGATCAGCAGGTCGGGGTAACGCCGTATCGGCGAAGTGAAATGCGTGTAGTGATCAAAAGCGAGGCCGAAATGACCGTTATTCCTGCCCTCATACACCGCCATTGTCATGCTGCGCAGCAACACCGTCTCGATCAGGTGCCGGTCTTCCCTGGCTTTCACCTGTTCCAGGACCCGGGCCAGGTCTTTTGTTGCAGGGTCCAGGCTGCCTTCAAGCTGCAGACCGAAATCAGCCAGGAACTGGTGCAGATCGTTGATCTTCTCCTCGTCAGGTGCGGCATGGTTGCGGAAAATACACGGTATTTTCTTTTTCAAAAGGAATTCAGCTACAGAGACATTGGCTGCGAGCATGAATTCCTCGATCATCCTGTGGGCGTCGTTGCGCTCAACGGTTCTGATATCGGATACCTTGCCCTGTTCATCGAATTTCAGCCTGACGTCGGTAGATGAAAAATCCAGTACCCCGTGCTTTTTCCGGTTCCGGTGCATGATATTGAACAACTCATGCAAATTCTTTATATGAGGGACAATGTGCGTGTATTTCTTGTGACCTTTTGCGCCTGCAAGAATGTCGGCTACCAGGCCGTACGTCAGCCTGGCCCTGGATTTAATGACAGCGGGATATAAATGGTATTGTTTAATGCGGCCCAGCCGGTTGATACGCATATCGCACACCATGGCCAGCCGATCCTGGTCCGGTTTGAGAGAGCACAGGTCGTTGGACAGCAATTCCGGCAGCATGGGTACGACACGGTCGGGGAAATACACGGAGTTGCCCCGTTCCAGGGCGGCTTTATCAAGCGCCGTACCGGGCCTGACATAGTGTGAGACATCGGCAATTGCGACTACGAGACGCCATTCGCCACCTTGCTTTTCGCAATAGACCGCATCGTCGAAGTCCCTGGCATCCTCGCCATCTATTGTCACCAGCGGCAGGTTGCGTAAATCCTTCCTGGTTTTATCCCGTCCCGTTTTCTTCAACAGGGCCAGTTCCCGTTCGGCATCCGCGGGCCACTGGTGGGGGATCTGGTAGGCTCGGATTGCTATTTCCGTAGCCATGTCAACGGCGCCGGAATCCCCAAGCACTTCAGTAATTTTGCCCAACGGCTGGGTGTGCCCATCCGGTTGCCGGATGATCTCCGTGACGACATAGTTGCCGGAATTTGCCTTTTTCCTGTGGTGTGGCGGGATGAGAACGTCCTGGTTGAGGTGCTTGTTGTCAGGCACTACGAACGCCACGCTGCCCTCCTTGTGAAAGCGCCCCACTACCTGCCGGTTGACACGCTCCAGTACTTCCACGATTACTGCTTCCCGGCGGTTTCTACGGTCCAGTCTGCCGTAACGCACCACGACGTGATCGCCGTGCATCACGGTGCGCATCTGTTTCCACGACAGGTACAGGTCCTCGCCGCCCCGGTCCGGACGAAAAAAACCGTAACCGTCCGCGTGACCGATTACCCGTCCGGCCACCAGGTCCATCTTCTCAAGCGGGCCGTAGCCTGCGCGGCGGTTGCGGATGATCTCGCCATCACGCAACATGGCCTTGAGTCGCTTGTCCAGCGCCTCCCGTCCTGCAGAACTGGTGATGCCCAGTTCACGCGCTATCTCGGCTAGCTGCCGCGGCGCTTCCGAACGGTGCAAAAAATCGCTGATCTCACTCCGTTCGGGAATCGACACCTGGTAATCCTGTTTTCTTTTTTTCTTTGCCATATCTATTTGACACTACATACCTGTAGCGGTAAAGTCCGTCATCCTGGTAAAAAACCGATTGTACACGTAAATGACTGTCAGCCTGGTTTAAAACACCGGGTCTCGCCCATGCCGAGGTGGCGGAATTGGTAGACGCGCTAGCTTCAGGTGCTAGTGGGGGCAACCCCGTGAAGGTTCAAGTCCTTTCCTCGGCACCAGATTGGGTAATAATTACGAATTAGGAATTAGGAATTAAGAATTTCGAATTAAACGGTTAATTTTTTCACAATCCCTAATTCCTAATTCCTAATTCGTAATTGATTGCACAAGGGGGTTCTCCATCATAATTGTCTCCGAACGGTCCGGTCCCGTGGATACCATGGCGATGGGCGCCTCACACAGATCTTCTATGCGCTTCAGGTAGGCCCTGGCGTTTGCCGGGAGAGCACTAAAGTCCGTCATCCCTCTCGTCACGTCCTGCCATCCGGGCATTTCCTCGTAAACCGGTTCGCAATGCTCCATTTCGCCGGCAACGGGTACGGTACGGGTTTTGCCGTTAACCCGGTATCCGCTGCATATCTTCACGCGGTCCAGGCCATCCAGTACGTCGAGTTTGGTAATACAGATACCCGACAGGCCGTTCAGTTGCACCGAACGTTTCGATGCCACGGCATCGAACCATCCGCAGCGCCGGGGGCGGCCGGTCGTTGCACCGAATTCCTGCCCTTTCTCCCGCAACAGCGCACCGTCCGTCCCGGTCAACTCGGTCGGGAACGGGCCGGAGCCGACCCGGGTTGTATAAGCTTTGGTGATTCCCAGTACGTAATCAAAGTTGCCGGGGGCGACGCCTGAGCCGGTCGCAGCGCTGCCTGTGGTGGTATTCGAAGAGGTGACGAACGGGTAAGTACCGTGGTCCACGTCAAGCAACGTCCCCTGTGCGCCTTCAAACAGTATGTTGCCGCCGCTTTGCCTTATCTCATACAACATGCCGGTTACATCCGCTGCCATCGGACTGATTTGCTCGGCCAGCCCCAGGATTTCATCCAGGGTCTGTGCGTAATCCGCCGTGTCGGAACGGTAGTAGTTTTTCAGCATGAAGTTGTGGAGATCGAGGGTCTCCTTCAACTTGTCCGCAAAAGCATCCCTGTCGGCAAGATCACAGAGTCGCAACGCCCGCCTCGCCACCTTGTCCTCGTATGCAGGCCCGATGCCGCGGCCCGTCGTGCCGATGGCTGCCGCGCCGCGGGCCTGTTCACGCGCATGGTCCAGCAGGATATGGTGCGGCAGCAACAGCACACAGCCTTCACTGACATGCAGTTTATCCTGCGCCGGTATCCCTTTCCGTTCCAGCATGTTAATTTCATCGAGCAAGGCACGCGGCGACAACACCACCCCGTTGCCGATAAAGCAGCGCACCCCTTTATGCAGAATCCCGGATGGGACCAGGTGCAGGATCGTTTCCTCTCCGTCGATGACAAGCGTATGACCGGCATTGTGTCCGCCCTGGAACCTGACCACGGCCTGCACCTGTTCAGCCAGCAGATCGACGATCTTGCCCTTGCCCTCATCACCCCACTGGGCGCCTATTACGACTATGGTATTACCCATCTTTGTACCGGAAGTGTATCGGCGCAGAGTAAAACCACTTAAATCTCCCTGACGCGCCAGTGTCCGTGTTCCAGGATGATTTCCCGGTCACAATCCAGGTCACGCGCAGCCACCGTCCTGCCGGGCAGTTCGTAAATCACGATCTCGCCCTGGCCCCTTAATTTTTCCACCAGTTCACGCAGGCCCGGCGCCTCGGACTGTGGCGCAAGGATCCCTTTTTCCGGTGCAAACGGATGGGGCGTCAACTCAAACAACTTGTACGCATCAGTACTGAAGCCGGTTGCGGGACAGGGGCGACCGAATGCCTTGCCGATTTCATCATAGCGTCCGCCGAAGGCAATGCCGTGGCTTTCCCCGGGCACGTAAGCGGCAAACGTCATACCGGTATGGTAGTGGTAACCCTGGAATTCAGTCACGTCAAAATACAGGGGAGCATCCTGTACCTGGAACGCGGTCAGTTTTGCGATTTTCCCCAACTCGTCCACGTAGCCGCATAATTCATCAGAACAAGGTTTCAGAATAGCCCTGACCTCATCCAGTATGCTTGCGTCACCTTCCATATCCATCAGTTCTATCAGGGCCGTTGCATTTTCACCCGCGCAGGACCAGTCCGCCAGCGTGTCCTTCAGTTCGTCCGTCGCCTTGCGCTGTACGCAGGCGAAAACGCTGTTTTCCTGCTCGGCAGTCAATTCCAGCGGTTTGATCAAGCCTTGCAGTATCCCGGCGTGTCCTATATCGACGTGTATGTCTTTCAGGCCGGCAAGTTTCAGCGTGTTGAGCATCAGGGCGAGGATTTCAGCGTCGCTTTCGCAGCCTTTATGACCGTAGAGTTCCGCACCCACCTGCAGGGGGGAGCGCGTGCCGCCGGGACCGCCCGGCAAGGTGTGCAACACGGTGCCGATATAGCACAGACGGCTCGGGCGGTTGCGTTTCAGGTTGTGTACTTCAATACGCGCAACCTGGGGCGTGGTGTCGGCCCGTATCCCCATCAACTTGCCGTTCAACTGGTCGGTGACCTTGAAAGTCTGCAACTCGAGGTCATCGTCGGTGCCGGTAAATAAAGTGTCCAGGTATTCTATCAACGGCGGGATTACCAGTTCGTATCCCCAGCCGGCGAACTGGTCCATGATGCGGCGGCACAGGCTGTCAAGTTGTGCGGCCTGCGGCGGCAACACCTCTTCAATCCCCTCGGGCAACAGCCATTTATTTCTTTCGGGCATACTCTGTTATCTCATGACCTGGACAGGATGTCAGGACTACACGCCACTTCAGCGCACGATATACAACATAACCACACCGATTAACATGCAACTGACGCCGATAAAGCGCAAGGTCGAATTATCCATCTGGGACGCCTCAAGAAATACCCGTTTCATCCAGTTGGGGTTTACGAAGGGCAGGATTCCCTCCAGTATGAAAACCAGCGCAACGGCGCTCAGCAGTTCAGTCCACATGGTCCGGACCAGTCAGGCAGCAAGGAATTTCACAGGCATCCTTTCGTGAGCTGCGGATGGTAAAAACCGTTGCGCTCTCTCCCGCCTACTCACCCACAGAGTGGTTGAAATACTTGAAAAAGTCAGAATCAGGTTCAAGCACGAGAATATCGTTGCTGCTGAAGCTTGTCCTGTAGGCATTGAGGCTGCGATACAGGGTATAAAACTCCTCATTTTTACCAAATGACCGGGCATAGATATCTGTTGCCCGGGCATCGCCTTCACCGCGCACGGTTTCCGCATCCTTGTATGCGTTGGCCAGGATGATCTCACGCTCACGGTCCGCATTGGCACGGATTCGTTCCGCTGCCTCTCCACCGCGCGCACGAAAATCCTTTGCCACCCGGGTCCGTTCAGCCCGCATCCTGGCATAGACCGAGTTGCTGACTTCCTCGGGCAGGTCAATTCGCTTTGTCCTGACGTCTGCCACGGTAATCCCCAGTTCATCCCGTAGCTGTTCTGTTGTTGTCTGAACAACATCCAGGATTTCACCGCGCTCACCGGCGACCACTTCCTGGACCGTGCGTTTGCCGAATTCATCGCGCAGGGCGCGATTGATCCTCTGCCCGAGCAACCCCGTAGCATACTGTACGTCACCTCCCCGCGTTGCTATGTAAAACCTTTCAACGTCGGAGATAATCCACTTTGCGTAATAATCGACGATCACGTCCTTTTTTTCCACGGTCAAAAACCGCTGCGGTTCCTGGTCCAGGTTCAACAACCGCGTTTCAAACTTCTGTGCCGTATTCATGACGGGTATCATGAAATGCAGGCCGGGTTCATAATCGGATCGCTGGATCTCCTTGAACTGGAAAACGATAGCCTGTTCGTATTCCTGCACCCTGAAAACTGAAAAATAAGTGACAATGGCCAACAGGGCAACAGGTATGATGATACGCAGTATCATGGTTATCTTACTCCTCGTGCTCTGTTTGCAGCACGTTCTGCAATGTCTGATCCTGACGTGGAACCGGACCCGTCAGAACTACCTTCCCGGGACAGGCTTAATGAAGATGTGCCCCGTGGTTGTATCAGCTTGTCCAGCGGCAGGTACATCAGACTGTTACCGCCCTCTGCGTCAAGTAATACCTTGTTGGTGCCGGACATGACTGATTCTATGGATTCCAGGTACAGGCGTTTGCGGGTGATTTCCGGCGCGCGTTCATATTCCGCCAGCAACTGGTTAAAGCGCGCCGCGTCACCTTCTGATTTCGCAATCACCGAAGCCTTGTAGCCATTGGCTTCCTCACGCACCCTTGCCGCGGCGCCGCGGGCGCGCGGCAGGATGTCATTCCGGTATGCTTCCGCCTCATTGACCAGGCGTTGCTCATCCTCCCTTGCCTTGATGGCATCATCAAACGCGGCCTTAACGTCCTCCGGGGGTTTTGCCGGCTGCATTTCAACGGTAACGATGAGGATCCCCGACTTGTAATCGTCAATCAGTATCTTCTGCATCAGTTCCTGCTGCTGTTGGGCAATCTCACTGCGTCCCTCGGTGAGGACATAGTCCAGTTCACTCTGCCCGATGATCGCACGCACCGCACTTTCCGTCACCTGGCGCAATGTCAGCGCGGGGTCTTTGACGTTAAAAATAAAGTCTGCGGGATCAACGATGCGCCACTGCACGGCCACTTCGACATCAACGATATTTTCATCCTGGGTCAACATCGACGCCTTGTGGGTAATGGAACGCACCTGGCCGACGTTTACCGTGACGACCCGGTCGATAAGACTGGGCATCACAAAATTCAAGCCGGGCTGCAGGGTCTGATCGTAACGGCCGAAGCGTAACACGACCCCGCGCTCCTGCTGGTCGATAAGGTAGGTGATGTCTACCAGCAGCAGCAGGACGAGGACGATGACTACGATCATCCAGGAAAACGGGAATCCCTTGCGTTCTTTTTTCTGCTTGGACGGTTTTCCGCCGAATAACCCGCCAAACCCTTCCTGCATCTTGCGGACGATGTCATCCAGGTCGGGCGGACCTTCACCCCTGCCGCGGTTGCCCCAGGGATCCTGCCCTTTATTGTCCGGTGGTTCGTTCCAAGCCATATATCTTACCTCTTGCCGTTATTTCCGGTTAATCGTATCCGGTAGAAAGTTTACCACAACACTCCCGCAGACGTTTGGAAAAAGGTGTCGCAAGCGACGTGTTTTGTTACGGGGTTTCCATCCTTTGGTCCGTTGACAGCACATCCATGTGCCACTACTCCGCTTGCGCAGGAAAGACGGGGGGTTCGCTATTGACTGTACTGCCGGTTTCCAGTTCACTGTGTATCAACTGTTTCAACTCCTTTATTCCGGTTCCGGCAAGTGCCGAGACCCAGGCGCGCGCACTGGCGCCGTTGCTGCCGTTGCCGGCCTTTATCCCGGGGAAGGCGTCTTCCGCCGTCATCCCGGCCTGGTCAATTTTGTTAAAAACAAGTATCTGCGGAATGGACCGCGCGCCCAGTTCGTCGATCACCTTGTTCACCTCGTCGATGCGCATCCGGTGGTCATCGTTAATGTCAACGACATGCAATAACAGGTCCGCGCTTTTAATCTCATCCAGCGTAGCGTGAAAAGACTCCACCAGGTCGTGGGGAATATGCCGGATAAAACCTACCGTATCGCTGAACAGCACCGACACATTATCAGCCAGGCGGGTTTTCCTGATGACAGGGTCCAGGGTGGCGAACAGTTTGTCTGCGCAATATACATCGGCGCCGGTCAAACGGTTGAAGAGAGTGGATTTGCCGGCATTGGTATAACCCACCAATGAGACAACCGCAGCATTGTTGCGCCGGCGTGCCCTGCTCCCCTGCGCCCTCCGGCTTTTAACTTTATCCAGCCTGCCGCGGATTGTTTTTATGCGCTTGCCGATCAAACGCCGGTCCGTTTCCAACTGCGTTTCACCCGGGCCCCTCAGGCCGATGCCGCCTTTCTGCCTTTCCAGGTGAGACCAGCCTCGAACCAGCCTTGTTGACAAATGCTGCAATTGCGCCAGTTCAACCTGCAGCTTGCCCTCGTAGGTCTGGGCGCGCTGGGAAAAGATATCAAGGATCAGGCCGACCCGGTCGAGTACGCGACAATGTATTTCACGTTCCAGGTTGCGTTCCTGCGCCGGCGACAGGCCGTGGTTGAAGATCACCACGTCCGCATCGTGTTGCCGGGCGGTTTCCCTGATCTGTTCCATCTTGCCTGAGCCGATGAATAACCTGGCATCGGGCCTGGAGCGGCTGCCGGTAATCGTCTCTGCCGGGAACAGACCGGATGACTCGGTCAAGCGCACGAATTCGTGCAGTTCCTCGTTGTAACGCGGGTTTTGAAAATTGATATGGACTAAAACGGCGCGCGGCCTGCCCGGGTAAGCTGTACTCAGTGTATTAATTCCCGGCCACCCTCTTCAAGCAAAAATACCGGCGCCTTCAGCAGGCATGTCATGCCGCGCGCGCCTCATCCCTGATCCCGGCCACCCGCGGCCATGCCTCCATCCCGGCCTGTTTCATTAACGGCAGGTATTTCCGGTTGAACCAGTTCGACACACCCTCGCGATATCCCCTGGTCTGCGCCAGGCGTGTATACCAGCCGGCAAAATGCGGCTTATCAGCCCATAACCCATCAAGACCCAGATGATCAAGGCGCGTCAGATACGGAGAATAGGCGATATCGGCCAGGGACAGGCTGTCTCCCACCAGCCACCGGTTCGACGCCAGGGCGAGGTTCATTTCGCCTAACAGTTTTTCATATTGCAGGACAGCCTGGACAAAACGCGGCGACTCAGTCCCGTGCGGCACCACCTGCCTCTGCACCTCCTGGATATACGGGTCCCTGATGCCGGCAAAATGTTTTTCCAATGCTTCATCCGAACCACAGGCCTCGATTAACTGGTGGCGAAAGGCTATCGCGAAACTCAGGACGGCCACTTCCAGGTGCATTCCGTCATCCAGTTTTTTCATCCACCAGCGCGCTTTCGCACGGCTTGCCGGGTCCGCCGGCAATAACGGCGGGTCCGGATAAACCTCGTTCAGGTATTCGATGATAATATTCGACTCCGATACGATATTGCCGTCATGATCCAGGGCGGGCACCAGTCCCTTCGGATTGATTTTAAGGAATTCAGGCTGCTGTTGATCGCCCCGGCGCAGGTCCAGTTCCACGCCTTCCCATTCCAGCCCTTTCTCCACCAGCAGGAAGCGGACTTTCTGCGAGCAGGTGGACATATCGTTATGGTAGAGTTTAAGCATACGTGTTCCGTCAGTGTAGTTTATATTATCGGCGAGTTTGAACCTTTTCCCAGCAGGATTCGCCCGTAAATCTCGGCACTGGCGTCGTACATGAGCAAGGCGTGCATATTCGTTGCATGGAGGTCGCGGGAAGCGCGCTGCAGTGTATTTTTCAGGGACAGCGCCCCTGCTCCGGCATAGTGATACAGTTTATCGACCGCATCCAGCAGCATTTTTACCGACAGGCAACAATCCATGCGGATGCGTCCGCGCATCTCCATGGGCATGGCCTCGTTCTGCCTGGCGTAGCGGTCGATATCATCCGCCATCCCGTACATGACCAGTTCTGCGGCGTGTATTTCCGCGGCAGCGGAACCCAGCGCGGCCTGTACCGGTATCCAGTCTTCCGCGACATGGGATGTATACGGCACCAGTTTACCGGGGATCAACCGCTTGAATTCTTTCAACGCCGCCCGGGCGACCCCCAGCGCCCCGCCCACCAGGCAAATGGCCAGTACCGGCACGGCCTGTGACAAGGTAACCCAACCTGTGCCTTCATCCTTGTAGGCCGGCGCTTCCCGTTCGATCAACCGCGGCAGGGAAAGATAGCGATGCGCCGGGACCCTGACATCTTTTGCTACCAGCGAGTGGCTCCCGGTTCCCTGCAGGCCTGCGACGTTCCAGTCACCCAGTATGTCTATAGCGGCGGTCGGCATCAAGAGGTCTGCTTCATCGATCTTTTCGCCGGATTCATCGAATATTTCCGCCCCCAGGATCAGCCATTGCGAATGTTCGCAGCCGGATCCGAACGGCCAGAAGCCGTTCAATATGTATGACCCGTCACTTTGCCGTACTGCCTTGCCGCGGGGGGCGATGACGGCGGAGACGAAGGTGTCGGGATTATCTGCGTATACATCACGTTGTGCCTGCTCGGGGAAGTGGCCCATCAGCCAGCTGTGGGCATGCCATACGCCCAGCACCCAGGCCGTTGCGCTGCAACCCTCGCCCACCGCCGCCAGTACGTCGATATAGGAACGAAAAGGCAGTTCGTGACCGCCGCAGGACCTGGGCTGGACGGTGCGCAAGAGTCCATTGGTTCTGATCAGTTCGACGCTTTCCCTGCATAAACGCCGGTCAGCCTCTGCCCGGTCTGCGTATTTTTTCAGGTCTTCCGTGATCGACTCCGAGCGCGCCCTGATCTCTTCGGCTGTCAGCGTTTCAGTTGCGGCAACGGGTCGTGTCGACATGGACTCTCCTGTGAATATGGGTTGTTGTATCATATACAGGGAGAAGATTAAAAGATAGTGACAAGTACAGGCCGGTTATACTTTCAACCATTTTATCCTGTTATGCTACATTAGGTGCAAATCATAGGGGAGTAACATGATAATGAAAACGGTAATCAGTATGCTGTTCCTGTGGCTGTTGTCGGGACCGGCGAGCGCAGAGCCTGATATCATGACGGTGGATGACCTGCTGGCGGAGTTGGCGTCCGGCGAACCGGGCATGAAGATCGCCTATGGCGACGATCCCCTGCAGTTCGGCGAACTGCATGTGCCTGAAGGTGACGGGCCTTTCCCGGTCGTTGCATTCATCCACGGCGGTTGCTGGCTGGCCATGTACGACATCACCACCACGCGACCCCTGGCCTGGGCGCTCCGGGAAGCAGGCCTTGCGGTATGGAACCTTGAATACCGCCGCGTGGGCAATCCGGGGGGAACCTATCCCGGATTGTTGCTGGACATCGGCTCAGGCATCGACTACCTGAGGACGTTGGCCGATGATTATCCGCTTGACCTGTCGCAGGTGGTCGTAATGGGCCATTCAGCCGGTGGCCACCTGGCGTTGTGGGCTGGTGCGCGGGCAAAAATTCCTCCCCGCCACGATTTATACCAGGCTGAGCCGTTGCAACCTGCCGGTGTCGTGGCGCTGGCGCCTGCGCCGGCACTCACCCGGCTTCATCAGCAAGGTGTCTGCGACATGGTAATCGACAAGCTGATGGATGGTTCGCCGGCCGAGCGGCCTGACCGCTATGCCTATGTCGAACCCGCGCGCATGGCGCCAATCGGCGTCCCGCATACCGTACTCATGGGCGTGCATGACTCGGACTGGACACCATACGGTGAAGAGTACTTCACGGCAGCACGCGCTATCGGCGACCATATGATGGATCGCGTCATGGCGCCCGAATCCGGACACTTCGAAGTGATCAACCCGAACACCTCTACCTGGACCCTGGTGCTGAAGGCAGTACACTCATACCTGCAATGAAAAAACAGGCACTCAACTTCACTGTCAACAAGCAGCAGGAATCCATTCAAGTCACCCCGCGTACCCGGTTGCTCGATGCGTTGCGCCTGGACCTGGGTCTGATCGGTACGAAAGAGGGTTGTGGCACCGGGGATTGCGGCAGTTGCACGGTATTGCTGGACGGCAACGCGGTAAATTCCTGCATGGTGCTGGCGCTCCAGGCCGAAGGCCGGGACGTCACTACCATCGAAGGGCTGGGCGAACCCGGCATACTGGACCCCGTACAGCAGGCCATGGTCCGGAGCGGCGGCATCCAGTGCGGCTTTTGCACCCCCGGGATGGTGCTTTCGCTGAAAGGCCTGTTTGACGGCAATCCCAACCCGAGTGAAGAAGACGTCAGGATCGCCGTCTCCAGTAACCTGTGCCGCTGCACCGGCTATACCAAGATATTTGACGCCGCACAGGCTTTGTCTGAGGGCTCACTGCAGGCGCAGGCTGCGGACGGTAATGACGATGCAATCGGCGCGCGCATGGTGCGCACCGATGCAGTGGAAAAGGTCACCGGGGGCGCCGTTTATGCCGAAGATATCCAGTTGCCGCGCATGATCTACGGGGCGCTGGTGCGCAGTACGCATGCGCATGCAAGAATTTTGTCTGTCGATACCACTGGGGCATTGAAGCTGCCGGGGGTTAAAGCCGTGGTGACGGGACGTGACATCGACATGGGATACTACGGCTACGAACTTCACGACCAGCGGGTGTTCG
This sequence comes from Gammaproteobacteria bacterium, assembly GCA_026710545.1. Classification (GTDB taxonomy): domain Bacteria; phylum Pseudomonadota; class Gammaproteobacteria; order Eutrophobiales; family Eutrophobiaceae; genus JAAXHV01. The sequence goes on from JAPOQU010000124.1 coordinate 243,122, forward strand.
CACTTGAAAAGGCGCGCTACCTGGGCGAACCAATTGCCGCGGTCGCGGCGGTCACGGCCGATATTGCCCGGGAAGCGGCGTCGCTGGTGAAGGTTGAATACGAGGAACTGCCCGCGGTATTCGATCCCGAAGAAGCCATGTCCCCGGATGCTCCCCTGGTGCATGATGAGCCGAACGCCTACCAGTTTGATTGGGAATCGGAACGCAAGGGCAACCTGTGCTATCGGCTGGAAGTCGGAGAAGGAGACGTGGCACAGGGGTTTGCCGAGGCTGACGAGGTTGTAGAGGGCACCTACCACACGCCGGAAGCCCATGCCGGCGCGATAGAACCCCACAGTGCAACGGCCATGGCGGACCCTGGGGGACGTATTACCATCTGGACTACCACGCAGAAGCCCTTCGCGGTGCGCAGCTACCTTGCTCGGGCGCTGGAACGGAAGATCAGTTCATTCAAGGTCATCCCGACCCACATCGGCGGCGGTTTCGGCGGCAAACTGTATCCCGTGCTTGAGCCCTACGTGGTGCTGCTCGCCGAACGCTCGGGTCTGCCGGTGCAGATGACCCTGAGCCGGGATGAAGAAATGGCCACGGCGGCGCTGCTGCGCCACCCGTCAAAAGTCACGATCAAGACCGGCGTCAGGAAAGACGGCGCTCTGGTCGCGCAACAGGTGCGCATGCTGTTCAATACCGGCGCTTACGGGCCGTACGGCCCCAATACGGCGGCCCTGGGGAGCCTGATGGCGGGCGGCCCCTACCGCATACCCAACCTGGATATTACCGGCCTGGTTACGTACAGCAACAACGTGCCGAAAGGCTCCATCCGTTGTCCTTCCGGGCCGCAGATGGCGTTCGCAGTAGAGACCCACATGGAGAAGGTGGCGCGCGCGGTCGGGATGGATGGCCTGGCGTTCCGCCTGAAGAATGCCTGGGATAACGGCGACACCACCTGTACCGGACAGGTGCTGGAAGCGGTCAGTATCAAGGAATGCCTGAAGAAGGCGGCAGCGGCCGTGGACTGGGACGAGACCTGCCCGCCGGGCACGGGAAAAGGGCTGGCATGCAACTGGTGGGTCAGCGGTACCTGGGGCACGCAGACCCTGCTGGAAACCAATGAAGACGCCACCTTCCGCCTTATCTCCGGCTGTGTCGACATGGGCACCGGCGGCATGACCAGCAGCGTGCTGCAGATGGCGGCTGCAGGCCTCGGCGTCCCGGCTGAATCCATCCAGCTGGTGCGCGGAGACACCGACACCCTGCCCTGGGACCACGGTCACGGCGGTAGCCGCATGACGTTCACCATCGCCCGTTCGGCCTACGAAGCGGCGCAGGATCTCAAGCAGCAATTGCTCGAGGAGGCAGCCGGACAGCTGGAGGCGGCGGTGGACGATATGGTGCTTGAAAACGGCCGCATCTTCGTGCGCGGCGACCGGTCAAACTCAGTGGCGCTGGCGCAGATCTGTTACAACCGCCACAAGAAGCACGGCGGACCGATGATCGGAGTTTCATCGATCCTGGATGATGCACCGCCGACTACAAAGCCCCATCCCATCGGCGCTTTCCCCGCGCCCAGTTTCTGTGCCCACGCGGTGGAACTGAGCGTGGATGATGACACCGGCGAAATTGCCGTGACGCGTTACGCTGCCGCCCACGATGTCGGCAAGGCAATCAACCCCACCGGCTGCGAAGGACAGATAGAAGGCGGTGTCGCCATGGGTCTTGGCCTGGCCATGATGGAAGAATTGCGTGAAGTGAACGGCAAGGTGCTGAACCCCAGCTTTGCCGATTACCTGCTTGTTTCAGCCGAAGACATGCCGCCCATGCAGACGATCCTGGTGGAACAACCTGCAGTTGAAGGCCCGATGGGCGTCAAGGGTGTCGGCGAGCCACCCATAGCGCCTCCAACAGGTGCGGTAGCCAATGCCCTGGCTGATGCCCTGGACGTCGACGTACAGCGCCTGCCACTGACGCCGGAACAGGTATCGACCCTCATCGCAACCCGCACTCATGGCCAATAGTTTCGAGTTTACTCAACCCCGCGATGTTGCGGAGGCCCTTGACGCGCTGGCGCAACCCGGCCGTGTAATGCCCATGGCAGGCGGCACCAACATCATGGTGAACATGAAACGCGCGCCGCTGGAGGCCGACCTGGTAGTGGACCTGACCCGTCTTGAGGAACTGATGCCTATATCGGCTGCTAACGGTACCATTCGCATGGGAGCAGGCGTCTCTTTTGCCCGTTTGCTCGAGTGGCAGCCGGGCGGCGCACTCGAAGGCCTGATGAAGCCCATGTGCATCGCCTTTGCCGGCCCGCTTATACGCAACCTCGCCACGGCCGGCGGGAATATCTGCGATGCGTCGGCGGCTGCAGACATCTCCCCTCCCCTGCTGGCGCTGGATGCAACGGTAGAACTTGACAGCGCAGCCGGTGGTATTCGCACCTTGCCGTTGCCTGAGTTTTTCCTCGGAGTGCGCAGAACCGCACGGCGTCCCGACGAACTGCTCACGGCTGTAGAGTTTCCCTGTCCTGCCGCAGACGAACGCTGGTTCTATTACAAGCTGGGAAAGCGCAAGGCAGACGCTATTTCCATTGTCAGTATTGCCATGACGGTCAAACTGGTTCAGGGCCGGGTCGAAAGGGCGCGTATTGCCCTGGGCGCAGTGGCGCCGGTAGCCATGCACGCCCGGGAAACCGAAAACCTGCTCCAGGGAGAACCCTTGAATGAAGTCACGATAGGCGCGGCAGCGGCAACGGCTGCCCGGGAAGCCCGGCCCATCGACGATTTCCGCGCTACCGGCGCCTACCGGCGGCAGATGGTTGAGACGCTGGTGAAACGGGGTCTTAACCACATCGCGCAGCAGGACAAGTGAGTCTCAGGGATAAACTGCAAGCCGGCTAGTCGATTACCTGCTCGCCTGTAGCGTATACCAGCCAGATGATTGCGCCGAATACCTGAACTGCGGCCACAGTCATAAAGAGTCCGGCATAACTGCCGGTCTGGTCGAGCAGCCAGCCTGCCAGGGCAACACCGACGATACCTGGTATGGTGGCAAACGTATTGGATATCCCTACCAGAACGTCCGCGTAGCGCGGCGCGATGTCGAGGAAGTTTGGCACGTAGCCCGAGAAGGTGAGCGCGATGAACGCCAGCGCGCCGCACATCACCGACAATGCGATCAAAGGGGTATCCGCATGCAGCGCAAGCAGGAAAAATACGGCCGAGCCTGCCAGTCCGGCGGACTGCATGAGTTTGCGGACAAAGGTCAAGCTGTAACCGCGTGTCCTGAGCCTGTCGGCCGCCCAGCCCGCGATATTGGTCATCACGAACATGGTCAGCCATGGCGCAGCAGAATAGAACCCTGCGCTCGTGACGCTGAGGGACTGTGCGTCGCGGAAGTAACTGGGCAACCAGGCAAGCATCATGTAGATGCCCCAGTTTGTACAGAAATGGTTAACGAATACGGCCAGCACGGCTCGGTGTGACAACAGTTTTTTCCAGGGAATGCTTGCGGCCGCCTGCTTACTGCTTGACGAACTGCCCAGCAGTTCCAGTTCCTCAGCGGTAATCCCGGGATGCTCGTCCGGATAACTGGTTGCCTTGTAATACCAGAAGATAGCCCAAACTACACCGGCCAGACCAAAAACATAAAATACGGAGGGCCAGCCGTAACGGGACACGATCCAGCCGGTAGTAGTCAACGCAAACAAGGTGCCCAGGGGTATTCCGCTGGCCAGGAACCCCATGGAACGGGAGCGCTCAGCTTCGGGAACCCAGCGCGAAAACAGACTGTAGGAGGCAGGGAACATCGCCGCTTCACCCAGACCCATGGCGATGCGGACTGCTATTAACAGGGGAAGCGATATCATCGCTGCAACCGGCGTCAGTATGGTAAAGACAGACCATGACAACACGGCAAAGCCGAGAACAAACTTGCCGCCGATTTTATTCGCCAGCCAACCGCTGGGCGCTTGCAGGATCATGTAACCGATGAAAAAGGAGGAAAGCACGAACCCCTTGGTGGTATCCGACCAGCCGAAGGCCTCCTGCATGGGAATAATGGCGACCGATATGTTTACCCGGTCGATATAGCAGATAAACGCGGCGCAGAAACAGAGCAGGACGATGTTATGGCGTTTTTGCACGTGTCAGGGACAGGGCGTAACAGACTCCTGAGGGACACCCTCAAGGGCTGTATTCAGTGCATTGTGCGCGGCGAATTTCGCATTGACGTAGCCTGCGAGCAGTTCCACGCCGCCAGTCGCGCTATACTCACCTGCAACTCCGGGCAAATCCCTTTTTTCATCGGCAACCGGAACCTGAATGCTGATGAGCAGGGCGAATAATAAATATATGGTCGGCTGTATTCTCATATAAAATGCCTTACGCTCGTCATTTTATCGCCTATTATCCGTCATTCCGGCAAAAGCCGGAATCCAGTAAGCTTAAAACCCTTATAATGGATTTCAGGACAAATTTAAAACGCAAAGTTCACCTGAGCTGACAATAAACTTATGCCGCGCATCTTCGATAACATAAAACAACACCTGCGTCAGGCATTAGCCGAAACAATGGAAGTATCTGAACGAGCAGACTTCTGCATCGGCTATTTCAACTTGCGCGGCTGGCGGACAATTGATGAACACGTTGAACAATGGGATGGTGGAGATGGTCACTGTTGCCGTCTCCTCGCAGGCATGCAACGACTACCCCAGGAAGAGCTTCATCTCGCAAAAAATCTCTCCGGTAATCAAGAAAGGCTGGATAATCAGACGGCATCACAATTGAAACGCAAGCTGGCGCAGGAATTTCGTGAACAATTGACAATAGGAGCACCCACCAATGAAGATGAAGCCGGTTTACGAAGATTGGCGCGACAGATCAAAGCAAAAAAGCTTGTAGTTAAACTGTTTCTCAAACATCCTCTTCATGCCAAGCTTTACTTGCTGTTCCGTTCTGACCCGATTAATCCAATAACAGGATATCTGGGAAGCAGCAACCTGACATTATCAGGACTGTCCCTTCAGGGCGAACTTAACGTGGACGTGCTCGATCACGATGCTTGCCAAAAGCTGTCAAGGTGGTTCGAAGACCGGTGGGATGACCGATGGTGTGTTGATATTTCAAAAGAACTCATTGAAATAATCGAGGAAAGTTGGGCTAGAGAGGAACTGATACCACCTTTCCATATCTACATCAAAATTGCTTATCACTTATCACAGGAAGCCAGAGCCGGCCTGACTGAATTTCGTATTCCAAAAGACTTTGGCAATAAACTTCTGAACTTTCAAACGGCGGCAGTAAAAATAGCAGCATACCATCTCAACCGGCGGGGCGGTGTCATCATAGGCGACGTTGTCGGACTGGGTAAAACACTCATGGCAACTGCACTTGCAAGAGTGTTTGAAGACGATCATGGACTTGAGACACTGATAATTTGCCCAAAAAACCTTGTCCCCATGTGGGAAGACTACCGGGATCAGTATCGAATGCGCGCGCGCGTTCTATCACTCAGTAGAGTAATAAATGAACTCCCCAAGTTGCGTCGTTTTCGTCTCGTAATAATTGATGAAAGCCATAACCTGAGAAACCGGGAAGGAAAACGATATCGAGCAATATACGAATATATTGCTGAAAACGAAAGTAAATGCATCTTGCTCTCTGCCACTCCATACAACAAAACGTATCTCGATCTATCCAGTCAGCTCCGCTTGTTCGTACTCGATGATCAAGATTTGGGAATACGTCCGGAACGCCTGTTGCGGGAGATTGGCGAGACCGAGTTCATACGAAGACACCAGGCGCACGTTCGTTCCCTTGCGGCGTTCGACAAGTCAGGGCATGCCGATGACTGGCGGGAACTCATGCGCCTGTATCTTGTGCGCCGCACTCGTAGTTTTATCCAGGATAATTATGCGAAGACAGATCCTGAAAACGGGCGGAAATATCTCACTTTCGAGGATGGGGCAAGATCTTATTTTCCTGTTCGTGTACCAAAAACTGCCCGTTTCATTATTGACAATCAATACTCTCGACTCTTTACTGGCAATGTAGTTCTTGCCATTAATGGATTAGAACTCCCCCGCTACGGGTTGGGCAATTTCGTGACGCAGTCACCCCGTATTACACCAACTCCGACAGAGAGCGAGATAATAAATGACCTCTCGCGCGCCGGCAAACGGCTTATGGGTTTCTGCAGAACAAACCTTTTCAAGCGCTTGGAAAGCAGCGGACATGCCTTTCTGTTATCTGTGGAATGGCATATTCTCCGAAACTTTATATTTCTGCATGCCATTGAAAATCAAAAACCTCTTCCAATCGGCACGACTGACGCAGGCCTTCTCGATTCTTATTCTTTCGATGAAGATTCTGACAGCATCATCGGTGATATTTTTTATGACGAAAATATTAAGGAGAGTGAAACGGTTGTGACAACCAATCGGCTCAGAACGGGAGAGGAGTTCCGCAAAAGAGCCGCAGAAATATATACGCTGTACCAGACTCAATATAGCAACCGTTTCCGCTGGCTGGGTGCACACCATTTCATTAAGGATCTGCAAAAAGACCTGCTGACTGATTCGTCCACCCTGCTCGGAATACTGAAAACTTCCGGGGATTGGGATGTATCAAAGGACGCCAAGCTTGAGGCGTTGCAGCGAATACTCACGGATGAACACCCCGACAAAAAGGTTCTCGTTTTTACACAATTTGCAGATACCGTGAGATACCTGGAAAGCCAGCTAAAGGTTCGCGGGATCACAAAGATAGCTGCCGTAACCGGCGCTTCTACCGATCCTACTGGTCTCGCTTGGCGCTTCAGTCCGAGAAGCAACGAGAAAGAGGGACACATCTCTTCTGATGATGAATTACGAGTGTTGGTTGCCACGGACGTACTGAGTGAAGGACAAAACCTCCAGGATTGCGCTATCGTCGTCAATTACGACTTGCCGTGGGCCATAATTCGCTTGATACAAAGAGCCGGACGGGTAGATCGTATCGGGCAACAGGCACAAGATATTCTTTGTTATTCTTTCCTGCCGGCTGAAGGAATTGAACGCTTACTTAATCTACGTTCGCGTGTGCGAACACGCCTTCATGAAAACGCCGAAGTGGTCGGAACTGATGAAGCCTTTTTTGAAGATGAAGATCAGCGAGCTATTCTTGACCTTTATAATGAAAAAGCCGGAATACTTGATGGCGATGATGAAGCAGATGTGGATTTATCCTCCTATGCCTACCAGATCTGGAAAAATGCGATAACAGCCGAGCCGACTCTTAAGAAAAAGATTGAGGCTATGCCTGACGTTGTATATTCATCAAAAGCCCACGCGTCGAGGCCGGACCGTCCAGCAGGGGCGCTTGTGTACATGCGTACTGCACAAGAACATGACTCAATGGCATGGATCGACCGTGATGGCAACAGTGTGACGGAGAGCCAATTCGAAATTCTCCGTACTGCGGAATGCCCACCAGACCAACCTGCCCTACCGCGCCACGACACCCACCATGATCTGGTCCGCAAAGCAGCGGAACTGATTGCCCAGGAAGAAAAACAGGTCGGCGGGCAACTTGGCCGCCCATCGGGCGCACGGTTCCGCACCTATGAACGACTCAAGAGCTACGCCGAAAGTATCAAAGGTACGTTATTTGATAGCGACCCTTTACGCCATACAATCAATGACATTTATCGTTATCCCCTGCGTCAAGCCGCGATAGATACGTTGAACCGACAGTTGCGTAGTGGAATTTCTGACGAATCACTTGCCGAGTTAGTCATGGAACTCAGAGATGATGACCGGCTTTGCCTGGTGCATGAAGAAGACGAGCGCAAGGAACCTCATATCATCTGTTCCATGGGACTGCTCGGGCGGGAAAGTAACTGAAATGACTATCCCGCTTAATCGAAAAAAAGTCAGGGAATACCTGGAAAATTTCGATCTTCGCTCCCTTTTCGTAGATATGCTGGGCTGGGACCACGGCGGAGCGAACATCAAGGTTACGGTCGCGGACAAAACTTTTATTCTTGAAGCCATCGCAAACAAACGCGGCTTGGTTGCATACCAATATACAGCGGACTCTGATGACGCTTTCCCGGATCATCCTGTTCGCCGGAAGATCGAGAAAATCGTTGCCAGGACGGTACGCGAACACATCATCGTCTTCGCTACTCACGACGGACGCTCTCACTACTGGCAGTGGGTAAAACGCGAACAAGGTCGTCCTGAACGAATACACCAGCATATTTATCATCAAGGACAACCAGGTGAGGCGTTAATTCAAAAGCTCGAACAGCTTGTCTTCACATTGGATGAGGAAGACGACCTTACCATTGTTGATGTCTCTGGCCGGGTACGCGCAGCCTTCGATGTCGAAAAAGTTACCAGGAAATTCTATGACCGCTTCAAAAAAGAACACCAGACATTTTTAGACTTTATAGACGGTCTCAGAAACCTGGCCGACCGGGAGTGGTATGCCTCACTTATGCTGAACCGGATGATGTTCATCTACTTCATCCAGAAGCAGGGGTTTCTTGACGGTGACCCTGAATATTTACGTAACCGGTTGCAACGTATGCAAACCTCGTTCGGGAAAGACCAGTTTCAAACATTTTATCGGTTGTTTCTATTAAGGCTGTTTCACGAAGGACTGGGGCAGCCAGAAACTGACCGCGGTGCCGAATTGTCCACATTGTTAGGCCGCGTCCCATATCTCAACGGTGGCTTGTTTGATGTGCATGATCTGGAACGTGATAACCCAAAAATACAGATTCCCGATGAAGCATTCGAGCAAATCTTTACTTTCTTTGACGCCTACCAGTGGCACCTGGACGATAGGCCTCTGCATAGAGACAACGAGATCAATCCCGATGTCCTGGGCTATATCTTTGAGAAATATATCAACCAGAAACAGATGGGGGCTTACTATACCAAGGAAGATATCACCGGTTATATCAGCCGCAACACTATTATCCCTTTCCTGTTTGACCAGGCAAAAAAAGATTGCTCTATTGCATTCAAACCCGGTGGGGGAGTATGGCGGCTATTGTCGGATGATCCGGATAGGTATTTCTACGAGTCAGTCAGACATGGCATTACCTATGACATCGACAAAGACGAGATGCTGAATGAGAAACGTGAGTTGCCCCATGAGATCGCTGAAGGCCTCAACGATGTGTCACAACGCGGTGGCTGGAATAAACCTGCTTCTCTCGATTATGCACTGCCGACTGAGACTTGGCGAGAACATGTTGCCCGGCATCAACGCTACGAAGAAGTATATTCCAAGCTAGAATCCGGCGAATTAACGTCCATAAATGACCTCATCACCTATAACCTTGACATCGAGAAATTCGCTCAGGATGTAATTACAAGCAGCGAAGGTCCGGAACTTGTCCGCGCTTTCTGGAAAGCTCTCAACAGGGTTTCTGTCCTTGACCCCACGTGCGGTTCGGGCGCGTTCTTGTTCGCGGCGCTTAATATCCTGGAACCGTTATACACAACTTGCCTGGAGTCTATGAGTGGTTTCCTTGATGACCTGGAGCGGTCGAAACGCAAACACCGCTTTGAGAAGATGGGTGATTTCAGAAAAATTCTGGAACAGGTCGCAGAACACGCCAGTGAGCGTTACTTTATTCTCAAGTCCATTATCGTAAATAACCTGTATGGCGTGGACATCATGGAAGAGGCCGTGGAAATCTGCAAATTGCGGCTGTTCCTCAAGCTTGTTGCACAGTTGGAGAGCTATGATCAGATTGAGCCTCTACCCGATGTTGATTTCAATATCAGGGCCGGCAATACGTTGGTAGGCTTTGCTTCAATGGATGAACTAAAGCGGGCTGTGGCGGGCGATTGGATTAGCGAATCTTCCCTTCCCGACATCGAGGAGCGCGCCGAAATTGCTGACCGCGCGTTTCTCAAGTTCCGTGAAATGCAAATTGATCACGGAATGGATGCTAACAATTTTGCAAACGCCAAGCTGGATCTGAGGAGCAGATTGGATGACTTACGCTCAGAATTAGACCTCTATCTTGCGGGCGAATATGGCGTTAAAATCGATGATCGAAGAGCTTATGAAGATTGGCGTAATAGCCATCAGCCTTTTCACTGGTTCGTCGAATTCTATGGAATTATGAGCAAAGGCGGATTTGACGTGATTATCGGTAATCCGCCATATATTGAATATCACAATGTACAAGGAAGTTATCAAATTTTAGGCTTCATAACAGAAGATTGTAGAAATCTGTACGCATTTGTTCTTGAACGTTGCTTCGGTCTAACTCATTTGTCTTCCCTCATTGGAATGATTGTACAGCTTTCGGCAATTTGTACTGACCGTATGACGCCACTCCAACAAGCTTACCTTACTAACTCATCCCATATTTGGGCATCATGCTACGATGATAGGCCAGGGAAACTATTCCAAGGACTTGAGCATATTCGTGCCACTATTGTAATTAATATTAAAACAAACGTAGGAAACCCGCAGATCAGAACAACCAATTTACTCAGATGGCAATCAAAGACACGTGAATCATTATTTGAAACATTACGATATGAACAGGTATCAAATCTTTCGATACCAGGAAGTTTTCCAAAATCGGGCGACAGTAAGTTGCGAAGTATTCTTGAAAAGGTCAGATCTCAACCTAATAAATTAGATTTAACCTACAGTAGTAATTCCTCTCATATAGTCTACTACTATCGCAGCCCATTATATTGGATAAGGGGAATGGACTTCCTCCCCTACTTTAAATCTGAAGGCGCCACAAGATCAATTCATCACTTCAAAGACTTCCCTGTTTTCAAAAGATTTCAGAAATCTGTTGTAGGCTCAATAATAAATAGTAGTTTGTTTTATCTGTGGTTTATAGCATACGGAAATGGACGAAACGTCGCCTTACGTGACCTATTGACATTTCCTATTCCACCGTCATTAAGAAATTCGAATAGTACGGAAACTTTCGAAGCACTCTTTTTCGAGTTAATGAGAAACTATCAAAGCAATTCTGTTATTAAACGGAGGAAGGACGGAGTTGAATATCAGGAATTTTATCCTAGTAAATCCAAGTCCATCATTGATGAAATCGACAGACTACTAGCAAGACATTACGGCTTCACAGACGAAGAATTGGACTTCATCATCAACTACGATATCAAGTATCGCATGGGCATAAACAATAAAAATGTAGATAATGGAACTTGAAGACAATGGAAAAGAAAACGAAACTCGTCATCCGAAGCGTTTGTGCTACCCATGGCTATGACAGCCCTGAAATTTGTACTCCGCAAGAACTGATGGGAGTGTTTGACGATGCCTGACGAAACCATCCGGGAGTTGTGGCAAATCAAAGACATTATGGCACGAGAATGCGAGTATGATATCGATATGCTTGTTGCTCACCTTCAAACCCGCCAGCACACAGCAGGCCAAAGAATTGTTGACCTGCGCGCTATAAAAGAAGCCGGCTAACGAGCCGTTGCAGCCAAGCCAAGCTTGTAAGTCTGACTGTCAGAAGTGGTTAATATGAAAATACCTGCTTCTGAGTATTCGGAGTTGCCATCATATCTGCAAAAATGACAGGACACGTAGCGGCACAATAATATCAACCCGTTGAGATAGTATTAAGGATAAAACAATGCCTTTACCCGGTGGCTCAGCCAACAAATTCGGCAATCATTATGAGCAATGTTGGACAGTGCGCCAACTGTTGCGCCTCATTGATGGGCAGGTCACAAGCATGCGAATCGAGGACCCAACGTTAGATAAAGCTGAATTTGTTATAACAACAGAAAGCCAGAAGGAAAGACATCAGGCAAAACGCAGTCATGCGAGCGGCAAGTGGAGTCTCTCCGTTCTGGGGAGCGACCGATATCAATTGCTACAAGCCATTTTTAAACAGCTTTCCGAAACCTCCAATACAAAGTTTATTTTTGTTTCTAGCAGTGACGCTCCAGAGCTACGGGAGTTAACAGAGCGGGCCAGGGATGCGATTAATCCGAAGGAGTTCATATCGCATTTTATCAGCGGCGAAAGATGGGAGAGCGCACTCGTAGAACTCAAGCAGTGTTGGAATAACACAGGTAACACTACGGCATACAAAATCCTTCAACGTATTAAAGTCCGTACCATCGACGAGAAAGGGATTGAAGACGATATTCGGTCCCGCTTATCAGCCTGTTTCCTCACCGATCAGGATAAAATATACGATGCGCTAAGCAGCTTTGTAAACGATTCCATCCACCAGCGCATCACCCCTGATGATCTGAAATCATACCTCGATAAAAAGGGCTTCAGGTTCCGGCGACTTGCAAAACCGGTAGATGCCAAGTCACTCATAACCAAGGTAACTGAACATTACGTCGAGAACACACAACGGCGGTTGATCCGAAATGTCCTTATCCATCGGCCTGAGACTCAGGAGCTTTTTAACAGGATAGTAGAAAGCACAAGCGATAAAGGCATCCACTGTGTTGTGACCGGAAAGGCAGGAGGAGGAAAGACCGGCTCTGTCATGCAATGCATTGATACGCTTCGCCGGTCCGACAATCGTTACACAATCCTCGCTTTCCGCCTGGACCGTGTGGGAGCGCCACAGTCAACCAGGAAGCTGGGCGAAGCTCTCGGCCTTGAAGAATCGCCAGTATTCGTTCTGGGAACAGCCGCAAAAGCTACCTCGACGGAAGCGGTGCTTATTATCGATCAACTTGATGCCGTCAGCACAACCTCCGGTCGCAATTCACTGTTCTTCGACGTTGTTGAAGACCTGTTAAAAGAAGCGCGAGGCTGGCATAACAGTTTAAGGTTTCATGTTATCGTTGCCTGCCGAATGTTCGATTGGGAAAACGATCACCGACTGCGGCGCCTTCTCGTTGAGGACCACGCCCATGTCAACGTCGGGGACTTCTCCGATGACCATGTCAAATCAATTCTCAAAGATGCGGGATTCAATGACGCTTCGTTTACAGCCAAAGAATTGGGATTGCTTTGTCTGCCGCAAAACCTATCGCTATTCCTTGACACCAACCACAAACCCGGTTCAAGTCCCGGGTTCTCATCGACAAAGGAACTGTTTGATGACTACTGGAAGGAGAAACGTACAGCAGTTAACAGGCGCGCTGCTCCCTGTGCCGACCGCTGGCATGACGTGATCAGGCTACTATGTAACGAAATGTCTGCATCACAGCAACTTTCAGTGCTGAAAGAAAGGCTGGACCAATTCCCGAATGAGTATGTCGAACAGATGGCATCTGAAAATGTGCTCTTTCTTGAGAAGGACCGTTTCGGATTCGGTCATGAGACGTTTTTTGACTATTGCTTTGCCCGTAACTTCGTTGCACAGGATGAATCCCTGACTACTTACCTCCTGAAGTCGGAACAACACCTGTTCCGCAGGGCGCAGGTCAGACAAGTGCTGGTTTATCTGAGGGATGCTGACCGAAAGCGATATTGCTCAGAACTAAGTAGCCTGTTGCAGGAAAATCGCATTCGCGGCCATCTGAAAGAACTGGCTATAGCCCTGGCCTTTGACATGCCGCGTCCTCAAGAAGACGAATGGGCAGTATTCGCACACTGGCTCGAATCAGAAATTGAAGCAATCAAAAACGGTCAACCGAACAAGGATAAATTTGCCACCCTGGTCTGGAGACAGTTCAGGATTTCACAGTCCTGGTTTCAATTCGCAGACAGTCGGGGTGTGATCATAAATTGGCTTGGATCTGGAAATGACTACCTGATTGATAATGTCGTGGATTATATCCGAATTCATCAAAGCCATTCAGGAGACAGGGCTGCCGGTTTGCTTGAACCATTTATAAACGCAGGTGGTAAATGGCCTCAACGATTTAACCATATCATGCAATGGGCTGACCACGGAAACAGTCGGGAGTTTTTCGACCAGTTCCTGAGGTTAATAGATTATGGGACCCTGGATAACGCGCGCGGCCCCATCGCGGTAAATAGTACTTTCTGGAGCATGCTACACGGCATGAAAAAGCATCTTGAACTGGTGCCTGAGATCGTGGCGCACTGGTTAGCAAGACGACTCTTATCTGTATCGAATAAAAAAGATGGCCGCCAGTGGCAGAACCTGCTGGGACATAGTAGCAGTGGCGCCATGAGACTGATAACTGACTCCGCGCATGCCTGCCCGGATGAATTTGTACGACATGTGTTGCCAATAATTATCAGAATCAGCGAACAAGCAGTCGACAAACCAGATTCAGCGCCTCCAAAACGTGACGCCGTCTGGCCTATTCTCCTTAACACTGAACATAAATTAGAGGGAGAAGAATTGTTCAGGGAAGCAATTGTCACCGCCCTCAAACAACTCGCAGAACGCGGCCCGGACAACGTCAGAGACGTTATAGAACAGCTTCGCGGACATGACACTTACATAGCCAACTTCTTTCTGTTGCGAACCTACACCGCCGGTGCAAAGTATTTTGCAGATCAGGCGGCAGTCGAACTGTGCGATAAGCCATGGCGTTTCAACTGTGGATACAACGATACGAGTTACTGGGTAGCTATGGAATTAATTAAGGCGATTGCACCTGGTTGCTCTGATAACAACCGCATCAGACTTGAAAAAACCATTCTGGATTACGTGCCGAAATTTGAACGCAGCCATCGAGGGTATCGGTCAAGAGGTAAAGCTTGTTTTATGTTGTTGTTCGCATTGCCAGTCGAATTGCGCAGCGAGGATGCCAGGAAACGTTTTCAGGAGTTGGAGCGAAAATTTGGAGAAGCGGAAAAATTCATCCGGCCACCTGAAAAAATAGAAGCTAAAACGGTGTCTTCACCCATTGAATCTCGGGCAACTGAGAAGATGACAGATGAACAATGGCTCCGGGCGATCAGGCAACATGACACGGATGATATCAACTGGCAACACCCCGGAAGAGGCGGAGCGTCTGAGCTTGCAATGCAAATGCAGGAATGCCTGAAACAGGAACCGGAGCGATTCTCCCGTATAGCTCTAAAACTTCCCGCAGACGCCAACCCTGTTTATATGGCACGAATTCTCTCCGGCTTGACAAATGCCCAGGTAAGTACAGAAATGAAACTGTCAATATGTCGCAAGGCATACGCAGAATCACGCGAACATAATGGTCGATATCTAGCTGATGCGTTAGGTTCAGTTAAAGATACACTCCCGGACGATGCAATAGAGATGCTTGAATGGTTAGCAACCAAGCACCCGGACCCTGGAGAAAGATCAGATATACAATCCTTCGGTAACCACCAATCTCTAAGCAACAGTATTATCTTTACTGCCATCAACACAACCCGTGGGTCTGCTGTTGAAGCAATACGTGATCAGATTCGAAGAAATGCAGCATACAAAGATCACTTTCATGACACTGTTGAACAGTTAGTCAAGGATAAGAACTTACCTGTTCGTGCCTTGACATGCTCGTTACTGAGGGCAATAGCAATCCACCATGAAGAGTTGGCACTAAATCAATTCATGATGCTTGTTGATCCCCAGCGAGGACCTGACGATGAATTGATATTAACAAATGTATATGACTTTCTTCATCACAGCCTGTCAGAGCATTTCAAAAAACTGCAACCCGTTATCGAAAGAATGCTGCATTCTGATATACCAGAAACCAATCAACAAGGCGCTATACTGGCCAGTCTGGCGGTACTGTATCAACACTATGAGGCCGATGATCTGGTAGAGGAAGCAATGCACGGAAAGCCGTCACAAAGGCTGGGAGTGGCCGAGGTTACCGCAGCCAACGTAGGTTATGAAGATTACCGTAACTGGGCAATCCCGAAACTGACGTTATTTTTCAATGATAGTGATGACAAAGTTCGTAACACGGCAGCCGGATGCTTCAGACATCTGGAAAATCAACCCTTGGAACCCTATACTGAACTGATTAACATATTCTGTGACAGCAAGGCTTTTAAGGATGACTCACTTTCCATATTATCAGCACTCAAAGACACCACACAAAAACTTCCCGGTACAGTTGTCCACAATGTATGCACTAAATTTATCGAACGCTTCAGCATTGAAGCTATGGACCTTACTCAAGATCGATATGCCAGCGTCCCAAGCCTGACAGAAATACTTTTTCGGGCCTATCACCAGAACCAGCAGGGCGAATGGGGTTCCAGATATCTTGATGTCATAGACCAGTTGTGTCTGAGCGGAATTCACCAGATAGCAAAAGGTCTTGATGAATACGAACGAGGATAACTTGGCTTAAAAAGCTTGGCTTAAAAAGCTTGACTTCCTCAATTAACACAACTATATTGTTGTGTTAATGATTCCTCAGTTGATTGATATTGGCAATGGGTGTCCCTGGCCGGTTTTACCCCCTGGGGTACATAAAACAACCCTGGGAAAGGTTGAGTCGACTTTTGCGTACACTCCCCACCGAAAGAAACTATTTACGGGCTTTTGTAATGCGCTTTCAGATTTGAAGCATGCAGGATGCAAGGCGGTATACCTGAATGGCAGTTACACCACAGGAAAGAACCATCCGGAAGATTTTGATGCCTGCTGGGACCCAGCCGGCGTTGAACCGAGGAAGCTTGACCCGGTATTGCTGGATTTTTCCAATAAACGTGGCGCACAGAAGAAAAAGTATGGCGGTGAATTATTTATTATCAGTACTTATGCGCAGCCTGGTATTACCTTTTTGGATTTTTTTCAGACAGACCGGTTTACCGGTCAGAGAAAAGGGATCTTGTTTTTGGACTTAAACTTACCTGTAACGTGAATGAAGAGGTCTTCCAATGATTACCAATGAACGACAATTCAGGATCGCTAAAGCTCAGATGGAGAAGTTCAAATTTTCAATTACCAATTTTGATATGGAAAGCCTTGTCAAGAGTGGCACAGATCGCCTTATAGCACAGGCACAGTTGGACCAACTGCAGAGTGAGCACGAGATATTGCTTGAACAAATTAAGGAATATGAACACCTGTCTTCCGGTGAACAAAAAGAATTTGAGATGCAATCGCTGCAGGATCTGCCGATAGCGCTCATCAAAGCCAGAATTGCGCGTAACTGGACACAAAAACAGTTGGCTGAAATAGTTGGTGTAAAAGAACAGCAAATTCAGCGCTATGAAGCTGAAATGTACCAATCAGCGAACCTTGCAACATTGGCGCGCGTTGCTGAGGTACTCTGTTTGACTATGCCTGACCATGCTGTAGTGAACTTTTGAATTCCTTTAATATACATCATACGAAATTTAATAAGTGTTGTTGCCTACGACGCCTTGCTTGATATAAGCTTTTTGCAGGGAAAAACATATTGAATTGATAACCTGACATAAAAGGATGGAGGCCGGTCGCATGGACGCCAGAAACTGCATTACCCTGCAAGCTGACTCTGTAGGATATCCTGCCGTACTACGATGCTGTGAGATCGATGCACGCCCGCCTGTTATCACAGTGCAGGGCAACCTCGACCTGCTTGAAGGAGGGATAATCGGCTTTTTCTGTTCCATACGTTGTCCCGGTGACGCCATTCTCAAAGTCTATGACCTTGCCCGTTCGCTTCGCAGTAAGGATGTAACGCTTATCGGGGGGTTCCAGTCCGCGATGGAAAGGGAGTTCCTGGACCTGGTATTGCGGGGTTCCGCTAAGGTCATAATCTGCCCTGCCCGCGGACTCGGCGCAATGCGGATTCCGGCAAACTGGCGAAAACCTCTATCCGATGGGCGCTTGTTATTGCTTTCATTCTTTGACGGTAGCATCAGCCGTGCCACGTCAGGTTCAGCAATCCTGCGTAATGCCTATGTCGCTGCCCTCTCCCACAGTCTCCTCATTGCACATGCTGAGAAGGGCGGGAAGAATGAAAAACTGTGCATGGACGTGCTGGCCCGGGATAAACCGGTATTTACCCTGGCTTCTCCGGATAATGAGCGCCTCATGGAACTCGGCGCAGTACCTGTAACAGCAGACAGCCCATTGCCTTTATTGCAAACTGATTATAGTTGACTATTCTTCCGTACTTAAATTACATATTTGTAAGGAGATCTGTGATGATAGTAAAGATTACATCCAAGCGACAGGTCACTTTCCCCGCCCGGGTGCTGGACGCGTTGGGCGTGGGTCCGGGTGATCATCTCGAACTGAAAGAAGGCGCTGACGGGTTCATTCTCAAGCCAAGGCGCATCAATTATTCCAAACTGGGCTATCTCAAGGACAGGATCGACCCCGCTATCGAACCGTTCGATATTGAAAAGTTCAGGAGTGAACCACATGACCCGTCGTTACGGGATTGATACGTCTGTACTCCTCCGGCATGGATTACAAGTCAAGAAACCGATTTCTGATTGTAACGCCGTGTCCCGTCACCTCATTCTCATTAAGGTTTCCATAATATTCATAGTAATAAGCAATATCTTTTATTGCGTCATCCAAAGCTTCAGAGGCCGTATCACCATAGCCGCAGATTTCCAGGAAGTCATTTTCCGCAAAATAAGTGCCGCCTTCATTTTTTACTTGAAGTACAACGGGTCTGCTCAGAGACTGTAATTTCCCGTTGGTATTTATCACCCGAACCGGGTGTATTGATAATCGGGAATTCAGGAAAATCTTATTCAAATTCGACGTTCTTTACCAGCATCGCGATACCAGGATAATAGTACCCTTCCTTATCTGGTAACTTACGGGTTTCTTTTGGAAAACACCAAGCTGAAGCGTGATAATCCGCTGATGATTTAATTGTTTCGCAAAACTCTTTTATCAGTTGGTCAATCTTATCAATGGACCTCGTCGGTGCATATGCCGAAGCAAAAACTATAGCAAGCGCTGTTACATCGCCTTGGCCTGACTTTGTTTCTTTTGCTGCCTTGGTGGCTTCTTCCATAGATTTTCTTATGGCAGGCAACCCATCTTTATCTCCAGACAAAGAAACAAATTTGTGCTTTGCCTCGATGAATTCGTCTTTCTCGCCAGTGTCGGTGCAAACCCACAGATCTCCTCTACCTACCCAACGTTCCTCGCCTCGAACTTTTTTCTCTGTCTTGAATTCTTGCAAGGCAATTCTTCCACACCGCCAGGCAGCAGCGCACAAGATGCTTACATTGGGTCTTTCGGTATACCAATAAGCAGGATCATCTTTCACAATACGGCAGTATCTCTCATGTGCAAGCAGCCATTCTTCCAGTAAGGCATCCCAGTGATTAAGTCCCTTCTTGCCTTTCAAATGGTAACCGCGAATTGTCTCTGCTTCGTTCATAAAACTCTCCCAACTTCTGTCAGTTAAAACAAAAAATAAGCTTCGCTCTCACATATTACGAGGGCGGAACTATATCAAACACAAGCCCGTTGTTGCTTTCGAACCGCGATACGCATTCCCCTCTTCAAGAAAGAGCGCTGCCGTCCAAAGCCCTGAACGATGCGCTTCATATTACAGTATCCGCCGTGCATGGTATAGACTATCTCTTGACGTGGAACTATCGACATCTTGATAATGCCGAAACCAAACCTGTCATACGAAACGTTTGCGCCGCCCATGGCTATAAACAGCCCTGAAATTTATACTCCGTAAGAACTGATGGGAGTGTTTGACGATGCCTGATGAAATCATCCGGGAGTTGTGGCAAATCAAAGACAGCATGGCGCGAGAATACGAGTATGATATCGACATGCTTGTTGCTCACCTTCAAACCCGGCAGCGCACAGCAGACCAAAGAGTTGTTGATCTGCGCGCCCTGAAAGAAGCCGGCGGAACCGTATCAACCAAGCCAAACTTGTAAGTCTGACGGAAGATATATCTTCCAATGATTACCAATGAGCGACAATTCAGGACCGCTACCCAACTGAATCCGGGCTTCCCGAAGCCTATCCCTGGCCCTGTCTAAACGCCGTTCAGGCGTCATTGAGCAGCGCTTATTTCAATCCCCTCGGCCAGCACATTGTGGTAGAGGGAGGGATTGCTTTGCCTGTCCGGTTCGCGCAGTTCTGCCTCCCAGATGATGATGGCGCTCACATCTACCGGGTGGCTCGCGTCAAGCATGGTTCTGGAGCTGACTTCGGCCAACCGCATTCCCAGGTTGTGGCGGGCGCTAGCCTCAGGGTTGCCTTTGGCCAATACTACCGCGATGTCAACGTCGCTGTCTATCCTGTGGTCGCCGCGCGCACGGCTGCCGTAGAGCAGGACTCGCGAAATCTCGGGCAGCTTCGCATCCGCCAAACGGGTCATGAACAACTTAACGGTGTTTCCGGCTTCCGCGGCCAGCACATCGTCGCCGCCAGCGCCATTTGTCAATGTTATCTCAGTCATGATGCTCATTATAATGCCGTCAGCGACATCACTCAAGCCAGCCACCGGACCGAAATTTAATAAGTGAGGTAGTGGAAATACTGAGGTTTGTTTTTGTGGTCTTCCTTCCAGTATGTGGATTATAATAGCTAGAGCAATCCATATAATGATGTTTGCTTATGAAAACAGTACAAATGA
>JAPOQU010000125.1 GCA_026710545.1 Gammaproteobacteria bacterium
GGTAACAGGTAGGGTTGGTTGCGGTCGCCTTGTACAAAGTTTTGCATCGGAGAGTAGCCTCTATCGCAGGTGGAGTGTTATCATCAAATCGTGTTGTATATTATACCCCTGTCCAGACCCTAAGTCCGACAGACTGCTAGCGCCGATTAATCCGGCAGCGCTTCGGCTGTGATGGCGCGACCGTCCGCCCCCCCAAGTGTAATGGTCATATACGCCATCAACCGGACTGCCCGGTAACCCTCGCTGATGTCCCTGAAAACCGAGCGTGCAAGCACAGCGCCCATGGAACAGGAGAAACCAGGGGTCAGCCTCGATTGATTTGTCTGTAGATACTGTGTGCCGCCCTGTTCAGGTTTTCATTGATGGAGGACATACTGCTGCCGGTAACCATGACGGTCAGTATCGGCTGGCCCTGTCTTACTGCGGTGCCCTGTGCCGGAATGTCTGCGACGGAATAGCCATCCTCCACACACCCCGTAAAAATCATATCAGCGGGAGCAAACAGAATTGCCTTGCCGGCCAGGTGTTCCGCAACTCGTTCCTCAATATCCGGCAACCGGTTGTTGCAGGCGTCACTATGGAATTTGACCGCCTGGTAACCCAGGGCGAGTTCCAGTACTTCGACCGATGCGGTGTACCTGGGGTTGACTTCAACAGGGTAAATTCTGTCCCGGCGTTTTATCGCGTCGACGCCGAACAAGCCCTTGATCCCGAATTCGCCGGAGATCACTTCGCCGATATGATGCCATTGCCCGGTGTCGGCGTCACTCAACTGCAGCGGGCCAATGCTGCCGCAATAACTGAACTCACCTGCATGGAACCCGGGCAAGCCGACCAGTTGCCGGGTCACGCCCAGCAGACGGCAGTGCCCCTGGCTACCCACGAACAGCGCAGAAAAACTGTCGCCCCCGATGTATTCCTGCAGGTAGTGCCGCTTGTCAACGGGTTGGCCTTCATAGCGCCGGGTGCCGATGCCGCCGGCGCTGCGCAGGGGTTTGAGCAGCCAGTCATGCAGTCTCTGCGCGGGCTGGGGGGACGGATTTAAAATCCGTCCCGGTTCAACCATTCGGAACTCCGGGCAGGCGATATTGTTGCGCCGCAACGCTGCGTATAACAAAGCAGGGTCCCGCACCCTGAGACATGCCGGTCCCGGGTTGCCCAGCAATTCCCGTTGCGCGCAAAGCTGCTCAAGCACGCCCGGGTGATTCTCCATTGCCCCGGTAACCAGGAACGGCGCTTCAGGCGCAGCGGCAATCAGTTCGGCTGCCGCCTGCGGATAGTCGGCTATGACACTCCCGGGGAAGCGCTGCCGCAGGTCTTCATCCCCGAACTGGTCCAGCCAGTACGGCGTATATCCGGCACGGTGCGCGGAGAAAGCCGCCGCCCTGGCGCTGGCGCCGACGATGATCAAGGGTTTATTGCTCATGAGTTATCATTATAATGGCGAGTATTCGAACGGGGACGGATTTTAAATCCGTCCCCTTTTCCCTATGGTTATGAAACAAATCGTCATATTTTCGTATTCGATCGGGGGCGGATTTAAATCCGTCCCCTTTTTCCCGTGGTTATGAAGCAAATCGTCATATTTTCGGAGAACGACGGCTGGCACGAACAGCGCCTGGCAAACGCATTCAGGCGCTATGGAGCGCACGCGCAGGTCGTATCGCTGAAAGAATGCCGTATCGGTTTTGAACACAGTCAGACGGGGCTTTGCATCCCCGGTTTCACCGATACCCTGCCGGATGCCGTATTCGTACGGGCCGTTGCCGCAGGAAGTTTTGAAGAAGTGACGTTCAGGCTGGATATCCTGCATGCGTTGAAACTGTCCGGAGTCGTGGTCTATAACGACGCCGTCAGTATTGAGCGTACCGTGGACAAGGGCATGACCAGCTTCCTGCTGATGCAAAACCGTATACCGGCGCCGCCTGTGTGGGTCTGTGAGCATGCAGAAGCGGCCCACAATGTCATACATGAACAACTGGAAAAAGGGCGTTCAGTCGTACAGAAACCCCTGTTCGGCAACTGCGGGCGGGGGCTGCAACTGATTGATTCCGGGGAGTATCAACTGGACGCGGAGATGATCAACGGTGTCTATTACCTGCAACAGTTTATCGACCAGGATGACCACAACGGCCGCGACTGGCGGGTTTTTGTCATCAACCACCAGGCGGTTGCGGCCATGGAACGTATTTCAGAGCACTGGGTCACCAACCGCGCCCGCGGCGGCAAGTGCCTGCCGGCTGTTCTCACCCCGGCATTACGGCGGCTGGCAGAAGCCGCCTCGAAGGCAACGGGCATCCTTTACGGCGGCGTTGACATTATCCGCGATACACAGGGCGAATACCTGGTGCTGGAAGTCAACAGCGTACCGGCATGGCGCGGCCTGCAAACCGTGTGCCCAACC
This sequence comes from Gammaproteobacteria bacterium, assembly GCA_026710545.1. GTDB lineage: Bacteria > Pseudomonadota > Gammaproteobacteria > Eutrophobiales > Eutrophobiaceae > JAAXHV01. Next base: position 2,405 of record JAPOQU010000125.1, read on the forward strand.
GATATCTCGGACCTGCTTGCCAGGGACCTTCTGGAGCGCCCGCCCGTCATTCCTGCGCAAGCGCCGTTTACGGACCAAAGGACGGAAACCCGGAAATTTGCAGTGCCGGAGTAGTAGTGTGAAAATGCAGAACCTGCCCTGTCCACAAACCGGCGCCGATGTTTCCGATTACAGGATCTATACCGGAAACTGTATCGACATCCTGCCGGACCTGCCGGAAAAATCGGCCGGCCTCATCTTTGCCGACCCCCCATACAACCTGCAACTCAAGCAGGAGTTATACAGGCCCAACCAGACCCGGGTGGACGGTGTCGATGATACCTGGGATCAATTCGCTTCATTCGAAAGCTACGACGAATTTACCAGGCAATGGCTGAACGCCTGCCGCAGGGTGCTGGCCGATGACGGCACGATCTGGGTAATAGGTTCTTATCACAATATTTTCCGCGTGGGCAAGATCATGATGGACCTGGGTTTCTGGATCCTCAACGACGTGCAGTGGCACAAATCCAATCCCATGCCCAACTTCCGGGGCGTGCGCTTCACCAATGCAACGGAAACCCTGATCTGGGCAAAGAAGTCGGAAAACCAGAAGAAATACACGTTCAACCACCAGGTGATGAAACAATTCAACGACGGCAAGCAGATGACTTCCGTCTGGCAGATCCCGCTCTGTACGGGAAAGGAGCGCATCAAGGATGAAAACGGGAAAAAAGCCCATTCAACGCAGAAACCCGAAGCCCTGTTGCAGCGGGTTATCCTGTCCAGCAGCAATGAAGGAGACCTGGTACTGGACCCCTTCCTGGGCAGCGGAACAACCTGTGCAGTTGCCCGGAAACTGAACAGGAGAAGCATCGGGATAGAACAGGACCCGCGCTACGTGGAAATGGCGGAGCACAGGCTGAACGGCTATTTGGGGTCAGAGCAATAGCTCTGACCCCAAATATTAATCCGGCAACACTTCAGCAACAACTGCGCGGCCGTCCGGCCTCCCGGTCAACAGTTTGCGCAGGTCGAACACCAGGCTCAGCATGGCGGGGACGATGAACAGGGTAACCACGGTGGACACCAGCAGGCCGCCGACCACCACCCCGCCTATGCCCCGGTACAGTTCCGATCCCGCTCCCGGCGCCAGGATCAGGGGCAGCATGGCAAACGTCGAGGTGCCGGCGCTCATGAAGATGGGACGGATACGGCTGCGCACCGCCTCCCTGATCGCAACATGGGCTTCCATGCCCTCTTTCCTGATATGGTTCAGGGACTGGTGCACGATCAGGATGGGGTTGTTGACCACGGTGCCCAGGAGAATGATGAAGCCCAGCATCGTCAATACGTCCAGGGGTTGATAGGCAATGGTGACATTGACCAGGGCCAGGCCGAGAAACCCTCCCAGTGCAGCCAGGGGTACGCTGAACATGATGACGAGAGGATAAAGGAAACTCTCGAACAGCGCGGACATGAGCAGGAAAGTGATGATCAGCGCCAGGATCAGGTTCCACTTCAGCGCATTGCCCGCGCTCACCAGTTTATCGGCGCTGCCGGTCATTTCCAACCGGTAGAGTCCGCTGAACTCTTCCCGCTGCTTCATCGGGTCTATAATCTTCGCCTGGATGATTTCCATGGCTGATTCAATCGGCATCTCCAACTCCGGCAGGATGCGGATGGTAATGGTGCGTTCCCGTTCCCGGTGGTTGATCTGTACCGGACCGTGGGTGGTTGAAACGTCGGCGATGGAACCCAGCGTCACAAGACGGCCGTCCGGCGTCGCGATGGGCAGTTGTTCCAGGGTATGGGTGTTGTGGGCGACGCCTTCCTCGGCTTTCAGCCGTATGTCAATTTCCTTGCCTTCATGCTGGTAATCGCTGACCTTGGCGCCATCCACCAGGGCGTCCACCGAGAAACCCAGGTCCCGGTTGCTTATGCCGAGTTCCGCGGCCCGGCGCCGGTCCACCATGACCTGCACCTCCGGATTACCCAGGTCCAGGCCGGGTATGGGAAAGACCTGGGCGCCGGGCATTACCTGGGAGGCCGTTACAAAAATTTCGGCGCCCAGGGCAATGAGCCGTTCCAGGTCGGGTCCCTTAATCTCCACGTCAATAGAACGCCCTTCGCCGCTTTCGTCCTCAAACAGGCTCCACTGTTGCAGTATCGGTATGGCGCCCGGAATACTTGCCATGGCCTGCTGAAAGATAGGGATCAATTCGCTGGTCCGGCGTGGATCATTAGGGGTGACGCCCATGAATATCACGCCGCCTTCAAACCCGAAAAAAAATGTTTCCAGGCCGGCGCCGGGTAGAGTTTCTGCTTCCGGCGTACCGGGCGGATAGGACTTCAGGTATTTCATGGCGCCGGCAAACTGGTCATGTATCTTCGACCGTTCTTCCACGGTGTAGCCGGGCGGCGGCAGCAGCAGTCCGAACAGGAAATCGGTGTCACCGGTGGGGAGATATTCCGTCTTGGGTTTAATCACGATACTGATGCCGATTGCCAGGGCAACCACGACACTGACGATGAGCAGGCGGCGCAGCACCGACTCATTAATCCAGTAAGACAGTGATGCTATCCTGTCCCTTAACAGCGACGCGAGAGGTACGCCGCCCCACAGCCGGCGGAAACCGCTGTCGCTGCCGGCGACCCTGAGCATGCGGGCCGACATGGTGGGAATCACGGTTATCGCCACGATCAGGCTCAGGCCCACGGCACAACTGATGGCTACGGCAATGTCACCAAATAACTTTCCTATTTCCTCTTCCATCAAAATCACCGGAGCAAATACGGCGATGGTCGTCAGGGTACTGGCGAGCACGGCGCCCCATACTTCGGTGACGCCGTCATGGGCCGCGCTGAAGATTGATTTGCCCGACTGCCTGTGCCGGTAGATGTTCTCCAGTACGACGATGGAATTATCCACCACCATCCCGGTCGCAAACGCCAGGCCGGCCAGGCTGATCACGTTTATCGTCTTGTTGAACACGGCCATCATCAGGAAGGTGCCGATGATACTGATGGGAATGGTGAGCGCGGCGATGAGGGTGCTGCCGGCGTTACGCAGGAACAGCAACAGCACCAGGATCGCGAGGCTGCCGCCGATGAACAGGTTGGTGCGTACCAGGTCTATGGCGCTGTTGATGTACCCGGTCTGGTCCCAGACATGCTCCAGGATAAGCCCCCGGGCCTCCAGTAATTCGTCGTTTATCCTTGCAACCCTTTGCTTCACCTGCGCCATGATATCCAGTTCGTTGGCGCCGATCTCGCGTTGAACGTTCATCGCAATAGTCTTGTTATTCAGACTGAATATGGCGCCTGTGGGCTTTTCATGGGTAAGCTCCACCCGGGCCACGTCACGGAGATAGATCGGCACGTTATTGCGATTGGCGATGACGATGTTTTCCAGGTCCTGCGGGGACTGGTACTCGCCGACCGTACGTACGATATAGCGCCGCTTCCCTTCGTCGAAATCACCTCCGCTGTAGTTACGGTTTTCCCTCTCGATAGCCTCGGCCAGTTCGTTTAACGTCACCTGGCGCAACGCCAGTTTTGCCGGGTCTGCCATGACCTGGAGTTCCGCTTCACGGCCACCATAGGTATTCGACTTGGAAACGCCTTCCACCCGTTCCAGTTCCGGGATGATGTAGTCATCGACGAAGTCATACAACGTGGATAAATCGCCCTCAAAGCCGTTTTCCGGGGTGATGCCTATTTGATACCAGGCTATCGCGCCGGATACGCCTGCCTGCCCCGAAATGATCGGCTTTTCAACGTTCGTCGGATAGGATTCCACCTGGTCAAGACGGTTGGATACCTTGAGCCTGGCCGCATCCTTATCGGTCCCGACCTGGAACTGCAGCGTAATAATGCCCTGGCCGTCATGGCTCTCGCTACGCATCCTCACCAGCCCTTCCAGTGATTTAAGTTCTTCCTCCTGTTCGTCGATTATATCCCGCTCCACCTCAAGCGGACTCGCTCCCGGCCAGATGGTGGTCACCGTTATCTCCGGCTTGATTACGTCCGGTGTCAACTGTACAGGCAGATTGATCAACGCAACCATGCCGAACAGGATCAGGAAAATAACGCCTACCGCGGTGGAAACCGGATAGCGGATACAGGACTGAATGAAATTCATGGGGAGGGGTACGGCAACGGTTCAGCCTGGACGGGTTGCCCTGGCTGCAGCCTTTCATTCCCGCGGGTGATCACCTTGTCCCCCGGCGCAACCGCGCCATTTACCACGGCCCATAAGCCCATAGCGCCGCCGACCGTGACCGGCGCGGGAACGGCGTTGCCCTGGTCGATAATGAATACCATGGTATTACCGCCGTGCCGGACGATGGCGTCCTTGGGAACCAGGGTGACGGGGCCGGCGCCACCGAGCGGAATTGTTGCCCTTGCGAGCATGCCGGCGCCTACCTTCCCACTGGGCTCCCGCAGCCGCAGATCAACCGGAAAAGTGTGGGCGCGCTGGTCCGCCTGGGGGATAATCGCGCGGATGTATGCCGTGAATTCCTGGTTCGGCACCGAGTCAAACGTGACGTTGACATTGACGCCGACCTTGAGGTCATTGAAATACTTCTCCGGGACATCGACGTGAATCTCCTGGGTGTCCGTCGACAACACCTCCAGCACTCTTTCACCGGCATCGCTCCACTGCCCCACTTCGGTATGCCGGGCAACGACCACGCCGTCGAATGGTGCGCGGGTCTTGCTCCGCTCTATATCAAATTCAATGCTCGCTATCTCTGCGCGCAGGGTTTCGATACGGCCCTGCCACGCATCGAATTCATACCTGGCTTTATCCAGTTCGTGACGCGAGATAGCATTTCCTTCTACCAACCCCCTGAAGCGTTCCAGGCTGGTTTCAGCCATTTTCCTGCGCGCCTGCGCTTCTTTCAGGCGCGCCCGGGCAGCATGCAGACTTAACTCCAGCGGCGTCGTGCGCAACCGGACCAGGGGCTGGCCGCTGGTTACCCGGTCGCCTTCCCTTACGTTGAGTTCCATTACCAGTCCGCTTAATTCACTGGCAAGCGCGCTGACGTGGGGTGCTTCCACGTACCCCGGCAACTGCACGGTCTGTTCAGCCGGTTTCTCCAGCGCTTCCGTGTACTTGACAGGCGCAGCCTGTTGCCCGTAATCCTGGCCGCGTACCGGAATGGCTGAGCTGAACAGGAAAAGCAGCAACCCCAGGTAAGTTATGACCGGCAGATTTGGCATGTTCCAGTTTGCGGACACTGTGTCGCTGGTAGAACCTAGGAGCCGTCAACCACTTCGCCAAGCCTGCCGGTGGTGACGTCGAAGATGAAACCGCGTATTCTATCCTTGTGGGGGATGAACGGATTAACACGGATGCGGGACATGGATTGGCGTACATTCCCTTCAAGGTCCCGAAAAGCTTCCATTGCGAAGGCGGGGCGCAGCCCGGTATCGGCTTCGATTGCGTCTTTGACATCATCGTCGCGAAAGGTGACCATCCCGCAATCCGTATGCTGGATCAGCAAAATCTCCCGGGTCCCCAGCAGGCGCTGGGAGATGACCAGCGAACGAATCACGTCATCGCTGACCACGCCGCCCGCATTGCGTATCACGTGGGCATCCCCTTCTTCAAGACCGAGGATCCGGTGCGGGTCCAGGCGGGCATCCATACAGGCTACCACCGCCAGCTTGCGTGCCGGCGGTATGGGTAAATCACCCTTGTCAAAGTCCTCGGCATAGCGCTCGTTATTGCGCAGCAGGCCGTCAACCAGTTCAGTCATAACAGGAGAAATGTTAATTTTAAGGATATGAAACCAAGGAAATACTGCTTATACAGCAATCAAACGATGATCGTCAACCCATGCAGGCCGGTCCCGATTGCAAGCAACAGCGTCTTCAATTCAACAGTTCCAGGGCTTCCGAGTGTAACTTTTCGCTGGCTGCGGCGACAATCAACCCACCGTTCAATGCCGGGTTGCCCTGCCAGTCGGTAATGATACCGCCGGCACCTTCCACTATGGGAATCAGCGGCATGATGTCATATTCCGACAAGCCGCCTTCGACAACCAGGTCAACGTAGCCGCTCGCCAGCATCCCGTAACCCAGGCACTCTGTTCCGAAACGGGAAAAACGGCACCTGTCGACGACACCCATGAACTTTTCCCGGGCTTCATCGGTCGGGTACATGGCCGGGTGGGTGCAACATATAATGGCCTTGTCCAGTCCTGTGTGTTCGCGTGCCCTTATGCGCGTGCGTTCCTGCCGCCGTATGAAATAAGCCGCCCTGCCGTCGCCTATCCAGGTTTCCCCCGTGTACGGTTGGCGCATGGCGCCCACCAGGCAGTCGCTGCCCCGTTTTAGCCCTAGCAGGACTCCCCACATGGGGGTGCCGGAGATAAAGCCCCGCGTGCCGTCAATCGGATCAATCAACCAGGTATACGTACCGGATCCGCTTTTGGCGCCGAACTCTTCTCCGATTATCGAGTGACCGGGGTACGCCTCTGTAATTCTCTGCCGGATAAATTCCTCTGTTTCCCGGTCGGCCCTGGTGACCGGGTCGAATGCTTTTCCCTTCTGGCGTTTATCGGTAACCGTCAGGTCGCTGCGGAAATATTTCAGCGCTACCTCACCGGCTGCTTCGATCAAGGCTTCCAGGAATGCCATATACCCGGCGGATGTTTGCGTCTGTGCCATTTGCTCATATTGCGGGAACGGATCACCCGTGCCCTTATCAGAAATTGTCAGGAAGCTCCCAAGCCTGAACTATCACCACAAAAATCGCAAGCGCCAGGCGCTAGATGGTCGCTACGTCCTGGCCCTTGATATATTCGGGTTTGTCGCGTACCTCAACGATCTTCTGGCGCTCTTCGTCGGCGCGTCTGACCAGGTCATCGATATCACCCAGATCACACACCTTTCTGGCCAGGTCGACGAGCGGCCCGTCGAGCGCATACTCGACGCGCTGCATCGTCAGCAGCTTGATCAGGAATACCGGTGTCCCGTTAAATCGTTCGAAGATTTCATGCCGGGCGCCGGCTTCAGAATAGAACCGATCGCGGATAACCTTGACTATCTTCATCTTGTCCCGGGCGCTGATATTGGGGCCGCGCAGGGCATTGGCCAGTTGCGGCCCGATATCTTCATCATCCAGGTCGGCTTCGGTCGGCTGCATCATGATACTGCGGCCGCACAGGTCGGTGAGCGTTTCAATATGCTTGTTGACGTTTTCTATGTAGTAAGCGCGGGCCAGGTCGACGAAGATATTATTCGGCTTGTACATACCGCCGGGGGTGACGTTGCCGGTTTCTTCCGCGGCCAGCGTGAATGCCCGGCAGGTCTCGCGGAAGCGGATCATATCCGCCAGTTGCGATGCCACGACCGGATGTTTTGACGTCCCCAGCGATTCCGTGAGCAACAGGCCCAGACCGGCGATCAATTCGGCGTTCACCACCTGGCGAATCTGCGTCTCGATGTGGATCCAGTCGAAGATGCGCTGCGGATAAAGCCTGGCGTGCTCCTCGTTACCCAGGTGATACACGTGCTCCCAGGGTATCAGCACATTATCGAAATACGCCATCGAGTCCAGTTCATCGCCCTGTGCGGAAAACCGGTAATCAAACTCGCCCGCATCATCCCTGGCATAGGATTCCCTGGCGACATGGGTGATGCCCGGCTGGCTGGTCGGAACGCGGGCATAGATTATCTGATCCGGCTGGGTGCCGTAATTCCACAGCACACCGAGGTTCATCCAGTTGGAGAACACCGTGCTGGTGCCGATCGCTTTCCAGCCCTCGACGAGAATCCCGTCGTCACGCTCTTCAACGATGCGCAGCATGGGCACCCTGTCTTCGTTTTCGAGCGAGCGGTTATACTGCAAATCGATAAAGCAGGGCGCGGAGAACAGGTCCCCGTCTCGCAATTCGTACCACGCCGCGCGGATATTCTGCACCATGGGCCGGCCTTTGCCGTAGACCGTCTGTTCCTCCCACGGTTGCGGATCGTCAAACAGGGTATACATGGTTGTATTGTTGCTGCACGGCAACCGGGTAAACATGCCGGCATGAAAATTCCGGAAGATATGGTCGTAATACCTGCGTTTTTCGACCACGTCGTCCTTGCTCCGGGTCAGTTTCCACTGCTTGGCGCGGCGCACGCCGTCCGCATCGACAAAAGTCAGGTCATCCTGGTGTTCCGGGTCAAGGTGCATATCGTAAAAAGCAGCTACCTGGCGGGCATAGCCGCGGGTTTTGGGATGGGTGGTTATATCGTCGATCCATTCGCCGCCGCAGAGCACGCGGCGCCCGTCCCGTACGGATTCCAGGTAGTCTTTTCCTGTTCTGAGCATGGTTAATTTCCCCCGATCTTTGAGCAGTTCAGTTTTCGCAACAGTACCATAACGGTGGAGGTGTTGCTAAACCTTCCAGCCACAGGGGTGTAGCCGGCAGTTTGAATTTTCCCGGCGATCATCGATAATTGGCATTCGCTCATGAAAAAATTTCTTCGAAATACCAATATCGATGCGGATCGGTTTCGTAACGGCATGGCGCAGTTGACCGGCGCCGTCAACATTATCGCCACCCGTAACGGGGAAGTCAGGTCGGGGTTGACTGCAAGCGCGGTCTGCTCCTTCTCGGCAGAACCGCCGCGCCTGCTGGCCTGCGTGAACTTCAGCGGCAACAGTTTCCAGCACATAGCCGAGAGCCGCTGCATGAGCGTCAACGTGCTGGCGCAGAGCCAGGAACATCTGGCCAAACGCTTCGCCGACATGCTCGGAGGCAAACACGAGGACCGTTTTAATTACGGCAAATGGACTGAGATGGTCACCGGCGCGCCGGTGCTGGAGGAGGCCCTGGCTGGTTTTGATTGCACCGTGGAAGAGATGCTGGTCGCCCATACCCACGCGGTCATTATCGGCGAGGTGAAGGACGTGATAGTGAACAGCGGCCTGAAGCCCCTGCTCTACTCAAACCGGGCGTTCACCACCACCATGGGCCATTATGACGACCTGCACCTGGATTACAGCATGTCTCCCTGGTATTGAATATTTGCTGTGTAAATTCGGGGACAGAATTAATTCTGTCCCCAGCAAGCTGAGTTACATGCTGTCGGGGTGTGCAGAGATCTGATCATGAGAGTTTGGGGTCAGAGTATTTGCTCTGACCCCGGATATCCTGCATGTCACCGTGGTATTAAGCCCGCAGGTTGCCCCGTTTGAGCGAGAGATATACGCCTGCCAGACACAGCAGGGAAGTAACGATAAAGCTGGTATTGATGCTGGCAAGCAGTTGATCGTGCCGCTCGGGGGAGATTTGCACCTGGCCCAGCATCAGGGCGAAGACCAGTGTCACGATGCCCATGCTGAACATCTGCCCGACCACGCGCATGGTCGCTATCGTCCCGGCAGCGGCGCCCAGGTGTCTCTTTTCCACCGAACTCACGACAGCATTTGCATTGGGTGATGAAAATAATGCAAAACCCAGACCGATGATGACCAGCGCAAGCACAATGTATGTGGTTGACGTCTGCGGGTTCAGCATGGCAAGCGAGGCCAGTCCGGCGGCAGTCAGGCCCATGCCGGAGGAAGTGATGATGCGCGGTTCATGCCGGTCCGACAACCTGCCGGCAATCGGGGAAAACAGGGTCATCATCAGGGGCTGGGCGATCATGATGAGGCCGGCAAACTGCGGGGTAAATCCCTTGATATTCTGGAGATACAGGCTCATCAGAAACGTGATCGAGAACGTCGAGGAATACATGATTAACGCGGCCATGCAGGAGTAGAAAAACACCTGGTTTGCGGAAAAAAGCCTGACATTGAACAGCGGGTGCTCCAGTTTTTTCTCGTACCTGAAAAAAATGGTCAGGCCGATTGCGCTCAGCAGCACCAGGGCGAAGCCGAGTGAGGCAGGCAGTCTGGAGAAACCGTACATGAGGGCAATCATCGCTGCGCCGTAGATCACGGAACCGGGAAAATCAAATTTCTGGCCTGACGGGCCGCGCCACTCTCCTTTCAGTTTAAGCAGCCCTATGAGGATTACCAGGATCACCACCGGCACATGAAAAACGAATACGCTGCGCCAACCGAATTGATGGGTCACCCAACCGCCGGCAAACGGTCCCACGGTCAAGCCGAGGTAAACGAATGAAACCGACAGTCCCAGGACCTTTCCGCGTTTTTCCGGGGGAAAGACGGATGACAGGATGGCGATACCGGTGCCGAATATCATCGCCGCGCCCACTCCCTGTAATACCCGGCACAACAGTAATTCCATCGGGGTCTGGGAGAACGATGCAAGTATCGACGCTATGGTCACCGTCGTCATGCCCGACAGGAACATTTTCTTGCGTCCGTACATGTCTCCCATGCGTCCGAACGGCAACAGGAATACGGCGCTGGATAACAGGTATGCCAATGGAATCCAGCTTGCCGTGATGGCGTCGATTTGCAAGCCCTCAACAATGGTGGGGATAGCTACATTTACCCCTGATAGCATCAGCGGAGTAATAAATGCGCCCATGCAGACAACGACGAGCGCCGTTCTCTGCAGTGATCGTTCGTCTACCGCGTTCACTATGAGTCCAGGTAATCTTCCACCAGGCCGAACGCCAGTTCGATGACCAACGGCGTCATTTCCCTGGCGGTTTCAGTTTCGGCGCGGGTATGCATCCAGCCGAGATAGGTCGTCGCCCGGGCCATGAACATGACCGGGAGCCAGGCAAGGTGCTCGTCCGGCAACGGCCTGTGTTGCCGGTAACCTGCAATCAGGGCGTCTTGCGCCGGGGTAAAATGTTCGGAACCCCGCAGGAAAAATATCGACGTGACCAGGTCGAACAAATACCAGCCATAGCCACTGTCGTCAAAGTCGATAACCCGCAACCCGTCTTTACCTGCCAGGACGTTTTCAAACACCAGGTCGGCATGGATCATGCCGTAGATGGCCGGTGACTTCCCCAGGGACGCGAGATCCGAACGTAATTTTTCTCTCACGTCCATTAATGTTTGCTTCTGCCGGCCGTTCAGCGCCGGCAGTTCCCAGAAACGTCCCCAGAAAGGCTCCTCGCCGGTGAGACCGTCCTCATCCCAGGCATGGCGCGTGAAACCTTCCGGCTCGCGCCACGCTTCTACCTGGTTGTGCATCTTCGCCATGATGCCTCCAAGTGTCCCAAAGCGTTCCAGGATTTCATCCGCGTCGCCGCCCACCCCCTGTTCCAGGCTACCCATCTGCTCCCCGTCTATCCACTCGACTATATCAACCTGCCGTGGTTCCGGGACGTCGGCCGATGCCACGATTTCGAACATGCGATTGTTACTCGAGTAGCGCAGCACGGGCGTCAACACGCCGTATTCTCCCAGGCTGTTAATCCACTGCCATTCAGACCGAAGCTCGGCATCGGTGTGGTAACCGGCGCGGTGCACCCGGACAACGTATTTCTCCCCGCCGGCCCGGTCAAGGACGCTGAATACCGCATTTTCGCGCAGCTTCAGCAGCGCCAGGGGCGAGTTGCGGTCGATGTCCCACAAGGGCAACGCGTCCCGCACCAGGGCTTCATAACGGCTTTCCAGGTCGGCCAGTGGGAGTTGGTAGAAATCAGTCATAGCTTGGCAGTGTGCTGGAGTGGGGACGGAATTCAATTCCGTCCCCTGTTGTACCTGTCCCTGGCTACCTGCGGTCGCGGCAGGAAGCCGACCTGCTCCTGCACTGCCTTGCCGATGGCCAGCAACCTGCGATCCGATCCCGCCGGCCCCTCCAGGCAAATACCGACAGGCAGTCCATTGGCGGCCAGGCCCGCGGCAACGGAGAGGCTGGGTATGCCGGCATTGCTTGACGGATCGGTATTGCGGATGATCGTCGCCATGGTGGGTTGCTGCTCGCCGTTCAGGTCGACGGTATTGTCATGGCCTAGCGGGGGCGCAGTCATCGGCACCGTGGGAACGACCAGCGCATCCAGGCTGTTGTCGCTAAAGTAACCGGAGAACAGCACCTGCAGTCTGGGGCGGTGTACCGTGATCGCTTCCCGGTACGCATCTTCGCTTATCGCCTCGCCGGAAACTACGGCAGTATAGACTTCCTTCACGTCCGGGCTGGCGATTCCCCCAAGTACGTCCTCGATGGAAATACCCGGCGCAAAGTCGGCCAGATATTGCACCATATCGCGCCTGGCCTCGTATAATACGATGGGGAAACTCACTTTCTGGTTTAATTCGTCCATTCCATCCAGGTCTACTTCCACCAGGGATTTGCACGATGCAGCCAGCAGGTCAAGGGTCGACTCGATGACATCCGCCAACCCTGTTTCCAGGTTCTCGTAATAGTAAGCCCGGGGGACCCCCAGCCTCACGTCTGCCAGGTTCACCGTCTCGACAGGTTCAGCATCGCCTGCCATGACCCGGTCCAGCAACTGTATATCCTCCACCGCCCCGGCCATGGGTCCCGGCGTGTCGCGGGTGGCGGAGATCGGGACCACGCCGCCGGCCGGATAACGTCCGATAGTGGGCCTGTAGCCACAGATGCCGCACAATGCCGCCGGTATGCGGGTCGACCCGCCGGTATCCGACCCGAGGCCCGCCGGCAGGATGCCGGCAGCGACGGCAACTGCGGTTCCGCCGCTGCTGCCGCCCGGGATCAGGTCCGGGTTATAGGGGTTTCTTGCCGGTCCAAACGTGGGGTTGTTATTGGTGATGCCGAACGCCAGTTCGTGCATGTTGGTCTTGCCGAAGATGATGGCGCCCGTATCGAGCAATGCCCGCGTAATGGGCGCATTTCCAGGCGGGACATGACCTTTCAGCGCCGGCGTACAAGCCGACGTAGGCAGGTCAACGGTATTGATATTGTCTTTCAGCAGCAGGGGGGCGCCCAGCAGCGCCGGGTTGTCGTTATCCTGCCGTTGCCGGTCACGCTGGGTTGCGGCTTCCAGCACGGCCGCTTCATCAAGGTATACAACCGCATTCAGGTACTCCGCCTCCCTGTTGCGCTCCAGCACGGCCTGGACGTACTCGACCGAGCTGAACTCCCCGGCCTGCATCCGTTCAAGGGCCTTGACCAGCGTCAAATCAAGAATATTCACATCAGAAATATGGGGTCAGTGTAAAAACTCATATTCGGAATCTCAGGTGCCGGTAAAATCTGTCAAGAGTTTTTACACTGACCCCAAACTCTCATGATCAGATCTCTGCACACCCCGACAGCATGTAACTCAGCTTGCTGGGGACAGAATTAATTCTGTCCCCGAATTTACACAGCAAATATCGGCCTCCCGTTATTCAGAACTCGTAGCCGGCCTGTATGTACCATTCACGACCACGATGGAACGTCTGCTGGGTAACGCCAAAGCCGTCCTGGTATATGTCGATGAGGTAGGAACCCCGGACATTGAAGCGATCATCGGTCCCGTACTTGACATCCACCTTGCCGCCGAACTCCCTGTCAGGTTTTTTGCTGCTCAGGCTGATGGCGCCGCCGATGGTGTTGCGGCCGAACAGGGTACCCTGCGGCCCGCGCAGCACCTCAACCCTGTCCACGTCGACGATATCCAGTACCGCGCCGACGGAACGGCCCAGGTAGACACCGTCAACATAGATACCAACACCGGGGTCGATCACCGGGGTAAAGTCATTCTGGCCGATGCCGCGGATGTACACGGCGGCATTGGTCACGTTGGAATAGGTGGTCGATTCATTCAGGACCAGGTTGGGCACGAACTGGTCCAGCTTGCCGATTTCCGTCACGCCACGGAAATCCAGGGCGTCGCCGCTAAACGCGGATACCGCGATGGGCGCGTCCTGCAGGTTTTCCTCACGTTTACGGGCGGTGACTACGATTTCCTCCAGCAGTGCGCTGCTCCGGCCCTGCGCATGGACCGGTTTCAGGACTGCCGTGGCATCAGTAAACAGTATTGCCGCAACCACCGTCGCGGCGATGCAGGGGATTTTGCTGGTTCTGTTATTCATTCGGGGTACCTGTATAAGATCGTGGAACCCGGTACGAGTAATCTCTCAATACCGGCGATAACGGGCATTATGCTGGTTTTACCAGGTGACGGATGATACTTGACAAGTAAAATAATCTCAAGTACCTACCTGTTTTCACTCCAATCCTGGAAAGTGCGGCCTTCACCGGCCAGCCGCTCCAGTAACGGGGTGGGCGTCCACCACAAGTCGCCGTAGCGGTCGCGGTACTTGCTGATGGCGGCGTACACCTTGTCCAGACCCGTCATGTCGGCATATTTCATGGGGCCGCCGCGGTAGCGGGGCATACCGTAACCGTTCACGAATATGACGTCGATATCGCCGGGACGTATGGCAATACCCTCTTCCAGCACCCGCGCGCCTTCGTTGATCATGGAGAACAGCAGGCGTTCAACGATCTCTTCATCGCTGACTTCTATTTGCTGCACACCCAGCGCCTGCGCCTCCCGCCGGGCAATGTCCATGACTTCCGGGTCCGGCACGGCTTTCCTGCCCTCGTAGCGGTAAGTCCCCGCCCCGGTCTTCTGGCCGAGCCGTCCCATTTCACTGAGCACGTTGATCATGCGGCAGTATACGGGGTCGTCGGGCCGGTCCCGCCACTCGTTATTCAGCTTGTAGAATACGTCAAGACCGGACAGGTCCATCACCGCGTGGGGGCCCATGGCCATGCCCCAGTCAAAGGCAACCTGGTCCACACGCTCCGGGGGGATGCCTTCCAGCATCATCAACTGCGCCTCCCTGATATAAGGGAAAAACATGCGGTTGCCGACGAAGCCGAAGCAGACCCCGACCAGGACGCCTGTCTTGCGTATCTTCTTGGCGACGGCCAAGGCCGTTGCGATCACATCGGCGGCGGTTTCCCTGCCGCGTACTATCTCAAGCAGTTTCATGATGTTGGCCGGGGCGAAGAAGTGCATGCCGATAACGTCCTGCGGCCGGCTTGTCACTGCGGCGATCTCGTCCAGGTCCAGGCTGGAGGTGTTGCTTGCCAGGATTGCGCCCTGTTTACAGGTCTCGTCGAGTTTCGCAAACACGTCCTTTTTGATGTCCATGTTCTCGAACACGGCTTCGATAACCAGGTCCGCGCCGGCCACCCCGGCATAATCGGTCACCGGAGTAATCATCCCCATGGCCTGCTCGAGTTGCGCTTCCGTCATACGCCCCTTGTCGACGGCAACCGAGTAGTTTTTCCGGATGCTTCCCATGCCGCGCGCCAGGCCGGCCTCATCCACCTCCAATACCGTGACAGGGATACCCGCGTTGACGAAATTCATCGTAATACCCCCACCCATGGTGCCCGCACCGATGACTGCCACGCTTTTTATGTCTCTTACCGGCGTGGTTCTGGGAACGTCGGGGATCTTGGACACTTCCCGCTCCGCAAAGAACAGGTGCCGTTGCGACCGGGAATGGGTGGACGCCTTGCACTCATCAAACAGCCGCCGCTCCGTCTTCACGGCGTCCTCATAGGATTCATTAATCGCCGCCTCCACACTCTTTACGATTTGTGCCGGAGCGAAGAAGCCGCGGGTCTTCCTGGCCATCCCCTTTGCATATTCGCTGAAAAATTCATCGTCAATCCCGTCGGCGGCAACTTCCAGTTGACTGACGCGTTTGATCGGTGCGCCGCCATCCAGCAAAGCCCTGGCGTAGGTAATGGCGCCGCTGCGCAGGTCGCCGTCGATTATCTTTTCGACAATACCGGCCTCCAGGGCATCTGCGGCGCTGACAGGCCGGCCCGAGATCATCATATCTAATGCCTTGCGCACCCCGGCAAGGCGGGGCAGGCGTTGTGTCCCGGTCGCGCCCGGGATGAGACCCAGGTTGACTTCGGGCAGTCCCACTCTTGCCGCCGGGACTGCGCAGCGATAGTGGCAGCCCATGGCCGTCTCCAACCCCCCACCCAGGGCAGTCCCGTGAATGGCGGCAACGATGAGTTTGTCCGACGCCTCGAACTTCTCCACCAGGGCGGGTAGCCAGGGGTCCTCGATGGGCTTGTCAAACTCGGTGATATCCGCCCCGGCGATAAAAGTCCGGCCGGCGCAGATCAGCACCGCTGCTTGTGCCGAACTGTCTGCAGCCAGTTTATCCAGGGCGGCCCAGCAGTCTTTCCTGACTGCCGTCGACATGGCGTTTACGGGGGGATTATCGATGGTAATGACGGCAATACCGTCCACGATTTCATAGCTTGTTTTATCCGGCATCGTTATATATGTAGTTAGTTACTGTAAAAACGGGGCATTATAACAGGCGGACATGAACCCGCCCGGAAAACCGCGCACGTCTCAGGGTTACCGTATTCCGGTCCGGTCATTATACCGGATACCGGGAATCCTGTTCTAGCAGGGGGCTGAAGCCCTTTACCTGGATGGGATCGGCAATTCCGTCCCCTTTGTCACGGTGCGCAGCGCGAAGCTGGACCTGACCCGGGCTACACCGGGTAACGAGGTCAACTGTTCGTGGTGTATCCGTTCGTAGTCAGCGGCATCGGCCACAACAACCCGCAACAGGTAGTCATACTCACCGGACATCAGGTAACACTCCATGACTTCAGGCACCTCTGCCACGCCGGCTTCAAATGCATCCTGGTCCTCCCGGCGCTGCCGGGTCAACGCGATTTCAACAAAGACGTTGCCGGACAACCCGACTGCCGCCTGGTTGATCAGCATGGCATAGCCGCCGATTATGCCGGCTTCCTCCAGCAGCTTTACCCGGCGCAAGCAGGCCGACTCGGATAAATTGGCCCGCTCCGCCAGCCTGACATTGCTGATGCGACCGTCAAGCTGCAGCTCGTGAAGTATAGCGCGATCTGTTCTATCTAAGGGTATCATTAAAATTATTCAGCATTAATATCATATATTTTAGAAGATAATTCGAATTATACACCATATCATGTAATATTTTGCAAAGAAATTCTGTCGTTGTTTCGTTAAAATCAAGGCACTTGGATATTTGGGGTCAGAGTTTTTACTCTGACCCCAAATATTCCCAAATATCCCAAACAGGTGGAAGACAGCATGCGTATCGGAGTTCCCAAAGAGACCAAAAACCATGAATATCGCGTGGGCCTGACGCCGGCCAGTGTCCGTGAACTGGCACAGGCAGGCCACGAGGTAATGGTGCAGACTGATGCCGGCGCCGGAATCGGCATGACCGATGCCGACTATGCCGGCGCGGGCGCCACGATTAAAGCGGATGCACGCCAGGTCTTTGCCGGATCCGACCTTATCGTCAAGGTAAAGGAACCGCAACCCGGTGAGTGCCGGCTTCTGCGCGCCGGACAGGTTTTATTTACCTACCTGCACCTGGCGCCTGATCCGCGACAGACTGAATTGCTCCTTGCCTCGGGCGCGAGCGCAATTGCGTATGAAACGGTCACTGCAGCAGACCGCTCCCTGCCGTTGCTCGCGCCCATGAGTGAAGTGGCGGGGCGTTTGTCCGTACAGGCCGGAGCACATTGCCTGGAAAAAGCGCAAGGCGGTTCCGGTGTCCTGCCGGGAGGCGTTCCCGGCGTGGCGCCGGCCAAGGTGCTGGTCATCGGTGGTGGCGTGGTGGGCGATAATGCCGCGGCAATGGCCCTGGGCATGGGCGCAGACGTGACCTTGCTGGACTGCTCGTTGCCGCGTTTACGGCAGGTTGACGCAGAATACGGCGGGCGCGTCAAGTGTGTCTACTCAAGCCGGGAGACCATAGAGGAATACGCCCTGCAATCCGACCTCGTCATCGGCGCCGTGCTCAGGCCCGGCGCCACGGCGCCCAAATTGATCAGCAAGGAACTGGTGAAGCGCATGAAACCTGGTTCGGTACTGGTGGACGTAGCCATCGACCAGGGAGGCTGTTTCGAGACTTCCCGGCCGACCACACACCAGGCGCCCACCTATATCGTCGATGATGTCGTGCATTATTGCGTTGCAAACATGCCCGGCGCAGTCCCGCGCACATCCACGCTGGCGCTCAACAACGCCACCTTGCCCTATGTCACGGCACTGGCCGATAAGGGACTCAAACAGGCATTGGTTGATGACCCCGGACTGCGTAACGGTCTGAACGTTTACCAGGGCCGCATTACCTGTGAAGCGGTAGCCAATGACCTCCATTACGACTACCTGCCGGCAGTTGAGGCGCTGGCCGCCTGAAAATGTCTGTTATGGGGGAACTTGTAGCGATTAAACGAATCATATAAGGCATGCAGGGCAACGGGGGCATTCCAGACCTCCTCCTCGAGTTCAGCCCTGCATGACATTCGGAATGCCCTTTTATACCGGTAGTCCCCCACTTCTCCTTATCCCCCCCAAAAGGAGGGGTGGCGGGGCTGCCGCCTTATTCCCTGACCCCTGGCCCCTGCATCAGTACATATGTTGCCCGCCGTTGATACTCAGGGTTGAGCCGGTAATAAACCCGGCCTCATCGCTGACCAGGAACAATACCCCGCGGGCAATTTCCTCGGCCTTGCCCAGACGGCCGACCGGGATCCTGGCAACGATTTTTTCCAGCACGTGCTCCGGTACGGCCCGGACCATATCCGTATCGATATAACCCGGCGCAATCGCGTTGACCGTGACGCCCTTCCCGGCCCCTTCCTGGGCCAGGGCCTTGGTAAACCCGTGTATCCCCGACTTGGCCGCGGCGTAATTCACCTGGCCATATTGTCCCGCCTGGCCGTTTATGGAGCCGATATTCACGACGCGGCCAAAACCGCGCTGGCGCATCCCGTCAATGACACAGCGGGACATGTTGAAACAGGAACCAAGGTTGGTCTGGATCACCTGATTCCACTGCTCGAAGTCCATTCTGTGCATGGTGCCGTCCCGGGTGACTCCGGCGTTGTTGACCAGTACGTCTACCGCTCCCAGGTCTTCCTCAATCTGCGTAACGGCATCCCGGCAAGCGTCGAAATCACCCACGTCGAACTTGTATGCGTCGATATGCGTGACCTCGCTGAATTTGGCGGCCGCCTCTTCGTTGCCCACGTAATTAGCCGCAACCCTGTACCCGGCCTCCTTCAGACCGATTGAAATGGCCCCGCCTATACCCCGGGTGCCGCCCGTTACTACTGCTACTCTTCCCATTACACTAACCTCCAAAAATACTACAGGTAACGCCTGCGACAGATCACAGGCAAAATAAGAAATACGCTCTCAGTGAAAGATGAAACATGAGTTGTCCCGCAAGCACGTCAACGAGAATGCCGTTGTGCCGTTTCGGGAAACAACGAAAAAAGCGCGGTGGAACTGATGACAGTACTGCTTGTTAATATATCATAATTCTGGTGAAGTATTCCAGCATCCGATGCAACGAATCACTACCCGAACAGGATGATTTCGAATGTTAATCATCAAAACCAAGCTGTTCCCGCCGGCAAACAGGACCGGAGTGATAAAACGTCCCGGCCTGAGCAAACTGCTGCACCCGACCGGGGTAAAAAAACTGGTCCTGGTGCATGCGCCCGCCGGCTACGGCAAAACGACCTTATTGGATCAATGGCATAAAGCCTTGATTGACGACGGCCGGACGGCTTGCTGGTTATCTCTTGATGAACTGGATGACGATCCGGCAACCTTCATCAGGTATCTCCTGTGCGCGTTCCAGGAAGTGGTCGAAAACTTCTGGATGGATGCTGCAAACTGGATGGAAGGCCGGTTACAGCCTGACATCACCATTGCACTCAACCACATCATCAATGAATTAATCAGGATTGACATACCCGTCACCTTATTCATAGATGACTACCAGCACATCAATTCCATAGAGATACACCAGTTTATCGAACGGCTCATCGACTGGTCCCCGGAGAATTTTCTGTTGGTAATCGGCAGCCGCATCGTACCGCCGCTGTCTCTGAGCAAATGGCGTGTCAGCGAAAAAATGACCGAGGTGGACGTGAGCATGCTTCGCTTCAGCAACCTGGAGGGCAAGGCGTTCCTGGAACACAAGCACAATTTACAGCTTACATCGGAGCAGATAGCGATAATCACCGAAAAAAGCGAAGGCTGGGCTGCCGGCCTGCAACTGGTTGCGCTGGTGCTGAAAAATTACGACCAGCGCGATGAGTTTATCGCTTCCTTTTCCGGCAACCTTTACGAGATCGCCGATTATTTAACGAATAACGTATTGACACAGCAGACCCGAACCCTGACGGACTTTTTGCTCAAGACTTCAATCCTGTCACGCTTCAATGCTGACATATGCAACCTGTTGACCGGGCGGGATGATGCGCAAAGCGTCCTGGAACAACTCGAGAACGACGGCCTGTTTACCCTGCCACTGGACACACATGGCCACTGGTACCGGTACCACCATTTATTTCATGATTTCCTCATCGGCAGGCTCAGGCGCCAGTACCCCCATGAAGTCCTGAACCTGTACCGTACGGCAGCAGGATGGTTTCGCTCCCAGGGGCTTATCAAGGAGGCGGTCGACTACGCGCTGCACTCGAACGACCTTGAAATAATCGAGGATATCCATCGGGACGCGATAGCGATCATGTCACTCATGGGTACTACCGCACAGGTATATACCTGGCTCAGCAATATTCCGGATTCCGTAAAACAGAGATTCCCGCGCCTCTTGATCCTGGAGGGTTTTGCCTTATGCCTGATGAACAGGGTCCAGGATGCGGAGACGATCAATACCAGGCTGGAACAGGCGCTTGCCGGACTGGCCGGGGATTCGGCTGACACCGACCCTGAAGAAGTAAAATCTCTCGAGACGGAAGCAGTCGTCGTGCCGGCATCCATAGCCGCCATGAAAGATGATAGTACACGACTGCTGGCGCTGACCGGACAGCTGGAAGATAAACCCGTCGATAATCTCATGATAGCAACGTTGAACGATCTCAGGGGGTATGCCCAACTGCGCAAGGGTCGCTTCGAGGACAGTAAGGCATTGCTGGCGCGCGCCTGGCAGTATTTCTCAATAAACAACCAGTGCTATGGTATGGCCGTTGTGGACGGTTTCGCCGGGATAGCCGATATCCAGCAGTTGCATTACCAGGAAGCCTACCGGGTATTTGCGCGTTCGGAGGAAGCCGCAAAAGACGTAACCAGCGGAAACATTTTTGCCCATGCCCTGGCGAGCGCGATGCGCGCAACGATCTGTTACGAGTGGAACAGGATCGATGAAGCGCAGAAATTATTAAACTCCAACTTGCAGCTGATCGAAGAGATTGGGCCGCCAATTTTTTCCTGTTACGGTTACGTCACGCTGTCCCGCTGTTACAGTGCAAAAGGAGACTGGGATGCCGCCATTAACGCACTCAACAGGTGCCTGTTCCGGGCAAGGCAGTGCGTGAGCAGCCTGTTCCCCGCCTGGGTCGAGAGAGAGCGATTACTGCTCGCCGGGAAAATGCGCGCCGGCGGGGCAGCTTATCCCGACCTTACCAGTCCCGCTTCTTCGCCTGCGAGTACTATTCCCGATACGTGGGATATAGGCGATTACTTCGGACAGAGCAACCAGGTTCGCCTGTGCATTCTTGATAATAAAATCGATGGCCTCCGGGACCGTGTCGTAAGTCTGCGCCGGTACGCAGAACGATACGCGGCTTCCCAGGCAGTCCTGGATTGCCTGCTGCTGGAAGCACAGGTCCTCAAAATGTCGGACGATCACGCCCGGGCGGCCGGCATCATACAACAGGCCGTCAGGCTGGCTGAGCCGGCCGGATTATTGCGCACTTTTGCCGACGAGGGAGAGTTGTTAAGCGATTTGCTGGAAGACTGTTTAACGGACCCGTCATATACAACCCGGACGAAAGCTTACATAGAAAAAATACTGGATGCCTATTCCCTGAAGGGCTCTTCTTACACGATAACTGGCCACACGGCCCTGCACAGGGAGAACCGCACAGTCAATGTAGAGGCGCTGAGTAAACGTGAACTCGAAGTGCTGCAACTGGTATCCGCCGGTAAAACGAATACTGAAATTGCAGAGCAGTTATTTATAGCCAAGGCGACAGTGAAATTCCATATCGGCAATATATTCAGTAAACTGCATGCGACGAATCGAACCCTGGCAGTGGCTACGGCAAGAAACAGCGGCCTGATACGCTGAACCGGATCCCTCATCTGCCAATCCCGATAAGGAACAAAATATATGAGTCATCCTGCTTTCCTGGGCGCCGGTGAACTGGCCCGTAAAATCCGCGACAGGGAAATCAGTTCCCTGGAACTGACGGATCACTATATCAACCGTATTGAGCAACTGGATGGCAGCATAAACGCGGTCGTAGTCCGGGACTTCGACAGGGCGCTTTCTGCAGCCGCAAAAGCAGACGGAGAGTTAGCCGGGGGCAATATTGCCGGGCCTTTGCACGGCGTTCCCGTTACTGTCAAGGAAGCCTTTAACATCGCCGGACTGGCAACTACCTGGGGCGTTCCCCCGTTACGGGACAATATCGCCGACACTGATGCCGAGGTCGTCAAGCGGCTACGGCAGGCCGGGGCGGTGTTCATGGGCAAGACCAATGTTCCGTTCGGACTCGGAGATATCCAGACTTACAACGAAATTTACGGGGTAACGAATAACCCCTGGAATCTCTCGCGTTCCCCGGGCGGCTCTTCGGGCGGTTCGGCTGCCGCGCTTGCTGCCGGACTCTGCGCCCTGGAAGTCGGTTCCGACATGGCCGGTTCGATCCGCGTGCCGGCGCATTTCTGCGGGCTTTACGGCCACAAGCCGACCTGGGGTGTAGTACCGAACCAGGGGCACGCCCTTCCCGGCGCGGTTGCCTCGCCGGACCTCGGGGTGGTCGGACCCATGGCGCGCACGGTCGAGGACCTGGTACTTGCCATGGATTTGCTGGCCTGCGCGCAGCCTCTTAACCAGGCGGGCTGGCGTCTCAATTTACCGCGCCCGGATAAAACCTCGCTGCGCGAATACCGGGTTGCAATCCTGCCCGGCAGTGAGATTGCCCCGGTAGATGATGAAATCTCCGCCCGGGTCGTGGAGACCGGCAGGATACTCGCGGAGCACGGCGCGCAGGTATCCGACCAGGCGCTGCCGGATATTGACCTTAAAGGAAATCACGAAATATTTTTGAACCTGATGTGGTCTCTTACGACCGATGGGGTCAGCGAAGAACAATATCTCAAGGCCCGGCAGCTTGCCGATTCCATCCCATCCGCTGATTTATCCGACGCCGCCATCGCCGCGCGTGCCCGCGTGATCAGCCACCGGGACTGGCTGCAGCACAACAATCGACGTGAAATCCTGCGTTATGCCTGGCGCAGGTTCTTTGATGATTGGGACGTACTGATCTGTCCTGTATTTGCCGCCACCGCCATTAACCATGACGATGGCCCGGTTAATCAGCGCACGCTGACGGTAAACGGGGTTCCCCAACCGTATTTCCAGCCGATGTTCTGGGCAGGGTTGAGTACGGTTTCTTACTTGCCGGGCACTGTCTTTCCCGCCGGCCTGGCGCAAAACGGCCTGCCGGTCGGCCTGCAGGTAATCGGTGCGGAATACAACGATTACATCACGCTGGATTTTGTCAGGCTGCTGACAAAGCACACCGGCGGTTTTCAGATACCTCCCGGATACCGGACGTAAACCGGAACACCTCAAATCTGCCCCCATACCTGCAACAGACCTATACTTAAGGCTAGGTAAGAACCAAACCGGTGGCGTAAACTGGTCTTAAGGTTGGTCATACAACAAGGGGTTGTTGTTAGACTTTTCATGGAGAATACTGGATTTACAGTAGTAAATCCGCTGGTCTACTACGCAGAAAATGGGGGTTCTCCATGATTAACAACTGCAAAGCCGCTTTGAGCCTGGTGTTAACTCTCGTCATCGCATTGCCGCTTGACGCACAGGTACTGGAAGAAATTATCGTCACCGCGCAGAAACGGGAGCAAAACCTGCAGGACGTGCCGATTTCGATACTGGCAATAACAGGTGACGATATTGCAGCGGGCGGTTTCTCCGACATGGAGGATTTGTCCGCGTTCGTGCCGAACCTGTTCATGTCGGATTCGCTTACGGGTCAGAACCTTGTCATGCGCGGCATCGGCACCACC
>JAPOQU010000126.1 GCA_026710545.1 Gammaproteobacteria bacterium
GCACTCTTGCCTTTACCGCCGTTCAGGTCGCCAGCCGGTACGTCCTCGGGTACTGAACCCTGGGTGTGTCCTTCAGTCTGAAGGAGCTGAGCCTCAGTGAGCTGAAAAGAGTACGTGTTGCCGTCTGAGTCCATGAGCGTGAAGGCCGCGTCGTCCGTTACCATCTCAAGTTCATTGTCTATTATTGCAATCATAGCCGTTGTCCTCCTTAAAAGTTAGAAGATATACCGCTTTCATATAATGGATAGTAGCTTATGATAGGAATGTCAAGCTTTTTTATAAGTTCTTTTTATATTTCATTATAATTTTTTGTAATATACGGTTGCCCCATTTTTGATAACCCGGAAATTATGGGTGTCCTGATTTGATTTCTCATTTATTTGATGCACTCCATCATCACGGATATACTTGCATTTTCAAGACTATACCGCCATCGAAACATTAAAACAGGCAGGTATTTCTAAAGCTTTTTGAAAGACCGAAACGTCCTGTTGTTGGTGCAATATGCCCGCTAGACCTGCAGCCTGTGTCCGGGATTTCCAATCGGGCCGGGTCTGCGTATCCACGCGCAGAGTAATCATCCGGTCCAGTGGCCGCTGTGACGTCTTCAGATTCGGCACCTGTTCCCGCTGTTCAGCGGGGGGGGGTCAAGGGGGGTGTCCCTCTCTTGCGAGACTCCTGTGTGTTTGACAGCAAACGGCGGCGTGTTTTTTCGTCCCTGGCGGAACCATCCGGTTGGAGTTCCGGCGACTCATCGAAAGATAAAGCGGGTCATTCGGTGAGTGGATATTTGTTTCTTGCCGTCCACCCGGCCAAGCGGCTTCTCCGCTCCCGCAGGAGCCGGATCCGGCTGGCGCGCCTGGCCTGTTTCTTCTTGTATAACCCGGCCCAATCAAGAACCAGGGCACACAGGTCAACCCTGGCAACATGGCCCGATGCCGTGCAACCACCGCCTCGTTACTGACAAACACCCACCCCCCGCCGCGCACTCGATGACCGCCATCGTCTCAATGCCGGACGGAATGGGTGTTCATCTTCGCTGGAATACGCAGGTGGCACCTTTACCGATGGAATGGTGGCAGCCTTCACGTGTAATGGGTGGCAGACTTCAGTGCAATACGCAGCCTGATGGAAATAGGCCATCTCGCCGCTCCATTATACCATTGTACACTGGCAGCGGTTTGCGTCGCCCTGGGCGGGCTGTGTCGCCCGTGTGACGGGTTTCAGGGCCGTCCTCCAAGATTCTTTTACCGTATCGCTGTAACGGAGGCTTTCTCAGCCGTCAGGTAACCGGCCCACTGCTCCATCAGTCGCCGCCGTCAAATCAACCCGATAGGTGATATGCATGCCACTTACCCCGCTTGTCATAAAAGGGATAATGGATCATAAAATACCTACCATGTCGATCCCTGACACAAAAAAAATTGCCACCGCCTTCACCTATAAGCAAGGCCAGTACCTGGCCTTTATCCATTACTACACCAAGGTCAACGGCATCGCCCCCACACAGGCCGATTTACAACGCTATTTCCGGGTCTCGCCGCCCTCTGTGCATCGCATGGTAACCCAGTTGGAAGACCAGGGACTCATCACGAAACAGCCCGGTGTGGCCCGCAGCCTGTCATTGGCAATCCCCCGCAGTCAACTCCCGGCGTTTGATTGATCTTCAGCTACCAATTGATCAGAATTAAACGGAATTTCCTAGTTTAAGGAGTGTTAAGGAGTGTTAAGGAGTTGACAGGCTGAAAAGCAGGACATAGACTTGTTTATGCTGCTAGCTGCAACCGGGTCGCACCGAGTTTTGTTAGGGGTAGGTTCTCACTGCCTGCCCCGATTCTAACAACAGTTCAATCTTCGCGTACACTTATCGCAAGCTCAAACCTGTCCTGCATAATAGAATCGATAAGATGAGAATATATACCATACCGCTTTTATCGATAGCCCTGTTTGTGTTGCTTGGGTGCTACCAGACTGTTCCATCTTCAACAACTGAAACCTGGCGGTGCTTTGCGCGACAAGAATGGAAAGAAGCCAGAATTCTTCATGGCCGCAACCCACGAGGGAGTGGCGTTGTTCGGCTGACGCGCTCCTTAGAGGGAAACAAAGAAACTGCGGCAGGCACTGTAACTACAGCAGGAGTAACTTACCAAGCTGTATTCAAACTTGTTGGGACCACAAAACTCTGGGCTTATACGTCACAGGGGCGAGAGGCATACTTTCTAATTCTGCCAGACGGCCAAGGTTCTGGAGCAATAGTGAACGCATATGGTGAAAGACATGTGACAACACCCAGAACTCTTCAATGTGTGTCTCCCTGACATCATCAATACCTTAAACTAGGAAATTCCGGAATTAAATTGAAACGGTACTAGTGTTAACCCAGAAGCAGCCACCAAGGACGCTCCAGGGTGAAGTGGCGAAAGATTTCTCCGCCATTTTTATTACTATGGCATGAGGAATTTAGAGAATTGGAAGTTATTTTTTTGAAAAAAAATTTGTCAGCGAGCATAGGGATTGCACTTGAAAAATCGTAAATACGCGGCTTTGTATGTGCTTTCAAGCTCAATCCTGGCGGGATGCACGACGGGCCCAGGCCTATGGTCCTGTGACGTTCTTGTGGATGTCTTGGAAAACGTAAATTGTGATTTGCACTGTTATAACAAATATCATAGGCATACAAGCAAAGGTGATTATGCTTACGAGCGTTGTCTTTACGAATGCAAAGAAGCGGTTACTTCAAATCAATGCACCAAAGCCAATGAGGAAAAATGAAATGATTGATGAAAAAGTTAGCACAGATAACAATATAATTCCGTTCTATAAAAATCATGGGTTCATTGGTGAGTGGTCGAACGTGATAGAGAGCACATACGACTTAGAAAAGATACTGAAATATTGCGTATCAGACGAGATGAATTACACTCCTGAAACCAAGGAAAAGATTCAGGAACTTATTGACTGGTTGAATGAAGCAACAGATGAAGGTGAATTGACCGACGCGTCGAACCTGCCATAACCCACTCGAAGATATCCCATCGCGCAGGTGATTTATCATGCAACTAAAACACTTTCCCATGATTGCAGTATTCGTGATCACACTCTTATCAGGCTTTTCCAGCAAAAGTAACGCAGAAAAAACGGACTTGGATTATTCAAATTATTCATGTCAGCAGATGGAAAAAAGATACGAAGTATTGCACAGTGAGATCAAAATAATAATAGCAGACATAGCCCCATCTACAACCGAGGAGGAAGTGAGTGATTTTCTGCTTTCCCGAGTAACAGCTGTTTCTCCAATATCACCGATTATCCACTCTGTGCTATTGCTTAAACATAACACCCTTGCAGAAGTACCAGAAATCAATTCAAGAGTATCTGAACTCAAAAGAATTGCAGATACACCAACAGCTGGAAAATGCACTGGCCTCATTGATAAGATTGAAAAACTCCGTAAAGTTCTTGGTGATGAATTGGAAAGAGAAAAACGTAACATCAACGACACAGCGCTTATCAGATAACACTGGAAAACAAACAAATGACTGATGCCGTAATAGACAGAATCCCGGCTATTCTGGGTGGCACACCCGTCTTCACAGGCACCCGGGTACCTATCCGTATTCTGATGGAGCATCTAGAGTCAGGATATGACCTGAGTTATTTTCTGGAGCACTTCCCCTCTGTCAGTCGTGAACAGGCTGTTCAGTTAATTGAACTGGCCACAGAAAAACTGACGGCAGATACAGAGCATGAAGTTACTGCTTGACGAGCCTGTTGACCACGAGTTAGCTGCCCATTTCCCTGCATCAATAAGTGCAAGAGTGTATATGCCAGACATACGAATAGGACACGGCATTCGCCTTACCCAATGTAAACAGCAGTAATTCTGGGGACACAGCACTTAATTCCGCTCTATTGGTACAATAAAACCAGCAAGGAACATGTTATCCCGGCATGCCCTCCACGATAAGCCAGGACATAAACCGCGACAGGATATAAGTGTCGTATCCCCGGAATTCTATGCAGATTCCCATCGCATGTTCCTGCCTCGCCGCTCCATCATGCCGACAAGGCCCCTGGTACAGCGGCAACGGTTTGCGTCGCCCTGGGCGGGCTGTATCGCTCGTATGACGGTTTTCAGGGCCGGTCTCCAGGAGTCTTGTTACCGTATGGCCGTAACGGAGGCTTTCTCAGCCGCCAGGTAACCGACCCACTGCTCCATCAGCCGCCGCCGCAACTCAAACAGGTCAGAGCGCTGGTACGCCGCCTCAACCCGGTTCGAATTGACGTGCGCCAGGGCCAGCTCGCACACCTCACGCGGCTGGTTGGTCCGCTCGGCGGCCCACTGCCGGAACGATGAGCGCATGCCGTGGGGCACACAACCGATAGCGTTTTCCACAAGCAGCTTGCTGAGCGCATTCTTGCTTAACGCCTTGCATCTCACGCCGGGAAACACCAACCCGGACCGGTCCGCATACCGGGACGCGTCCTGCAGTATCTCAAGCGCACGGTTTGACAACGGGACGCGGTGCGGACGCTTCGACTTCATACTCTCCCCGGGGATCTCCCAGGTGGCGGTGTCAAGGTCGATGTCGTCCCAACGGGCCAGCCTCGCCTCCCCGGAGCGGACGGCGGTCAGCGTCATGAACTCGAAACAGGCCACCGTGGCCCGGTACGCACCGGATGCCCGCACCCCGGAAATGGCTGCACCCACCTCCGGATACGGCAGCGCCTTGTGATGATTGCGGACAACGCCGTTCTTCGGCAGCGCCGCCGACAGTGTCAGGGTTGGGTCGTCCTCCCGGTAGCCGTTGGCGATGGCCCACTTCATGATGGCCCCGATACGTTGTTTCACCCGGCGCATGGTTTCCGTCCTGTCATGCCAGTGCGGCAGCAGGAGGGCCAGGATGTCGGACGTGGTGATGGCGTTGATGCGCTTATGGCCTATCTTCGGCAGGGCATAATCCCGCAGGGAGGCGCGCCACTGGTTGGCCGACTTGCCCCCGTCCCGCCAGCCCAAGGCGTGTATCTTGATGACTTCCTCAGCAGCCTGTGAGAAGAGCGGCATGCTAACACGCGGGTCCCGCCCCTTCAGTAATGCTTGGCGGTTTTCCAGGGAAGTTCGCCGCGCATCAGCCAGCGATACCAGCGGATAGGCGCCGAGGCCGATGTTGACGGGTTTGCCGTTTATCAGTAGCCTTTGAGACCAGGATTTTGACAGTCTGCCGTTGGTCATGGGTTTGACCAGCAGGGACAGGCCATGACCGCCGCGGCCGTCGCCGTAGCGGCCGGGTTGGTTGATGGTTCTGACGAAGGAGGCCGAGAGGATTTTGGGTCGTTTCATGACAGGATAATGTTATTGTTACAGTTATCACTTTGTGTAAAAGAATGCCTGATACGACATAAGACGTAAACAGACAATAAGTCAAACAATATCAAACAGATAAGCTGATATCAGGGAATGTATGAAAATGCAAAAAAACCTGGGATGGCGGATTTTAAATCCGATCCCGGCCAGGTCAGGAGCGTACACTCGTATGAACAAGATGCAACACATAGACCCAGGCTGGGGGTGGGATGAAAATTTTCCACTGTCCCAGGGTATCCGGACAGGCAACCTGGTTTTTCTTTCCGGACAGGTCCCGTTTGACGGGGACGGCAACGTCGTCGGTATCGGCGACCTGCGCCAACAGACCCGGCAGGTTTTTGAAAATATACAAGGTATATTGCAGGAAGCCGGGGCTACCTTTCAGGACGTGGTAAAAATGACCACGTTTTTTACAGTCGATATCACCAACCACGATAAAGTCTCCGATTACTTCGAGGTGCGCAGGGAATACTTCGGCGACCACAAGCCCTGCAGCACAGGCGTACAGGTCTCCGCCCTGGTCGACCCGGAACTGATGCTGGAAGTCGAGGTCATCGCCCTGCTCCCGGATAGCTGAACGGTGTAATAGCAGATGCGTGTTTTACGGCACTACCGTAGTGGCGCCCTGAAGCTGGCGTATGAGAGAGGGGGAACCGGTCCGGTCGTCATCTTCATGCACGGCATTGGCGGCAATCGAACCAACTGGGATGAACAACAAACCGGATTGAGTAACCGCTATTGCACGATAGCCTGGGACGCCAGGGGTTACGGCGACAGCGACGATCCCGTTGAACCGCTGAAATTTTCCGACTTTGCCGACGATCTCAACGCCCTGCTGGATCATCTCGGCGTACGGTCGGCGCACCTGGTCGGCCTGTCCATGGGCGGCATGATCGCCCAGGACTTCTATGGCCGCCATGCAGACCGGGTGGCAACATTAACGCTGGCGGATACATCACAGGGGTTCGGCGCCGCCGGCGAGGCGGACAGACAGGAATTTCTGGCTCCCAGATTGAAACCGTTGCAGGAAGGGCTGACACCGGCAGACCTTGCGCCAAAAATGATCACCGTGCTGACCGGTTCCAAAGCCACGGAAGATGTCCGCCGGCGCCTGCTTGCATCCCTGTCGGCTGTTCGAACCGGGCCTTATATCCAGGCGTTAAAAGCAGTGGTAACCACGGATTTCAGAGCAATCCTGCCGGAGATTAACCTGCCTGTGCTCATCATTGCGGGGACAGAAGACAAGGTGCTGCCCGTGTCTGAAAGCCGGATACTGGCGGACGCCATACCCGGATCAGAGTTGACTCTGATAGAAGGTGCAGGTCATTTAACCAATATTGAAGCACCCGGACTGTTTAACACGATCCTGGGTGACTTTCTGGACCGCCATGCAAGCAGGGCAGACAAGCTGTAGGCGGCAGGACCATTACCTGCACCGGCTGTTTTATCTTACTTCAAGGCAAACCTACGTCTGCCGGATTCTCACGCTCTGCGTTACCCTGTTATTCACCTCTGCGGTTCCCGCACAGGTACAAGCAGAAAAAGTTATCGAAGAGATCGTCGTCATCGGTTCCCACATCAGGATGGACCCGGAAGAAGCTTTGAGTCCGGTCACAAGCCTGGATCGGGATGAACTGCGCTACCAGGGGTCGCCCACCGTCGTTGACATGATCCTCAACCTGCCCTTCAGCCAGGGCGCGGACGGTGAATCCGACCGCTTCCAGGGCGGTGGCGGCGGCTCCGGGGTAGGACCGGACCGGGCGACCATCAACATCCGCGGCCTTGGACCAAGCCGCTCGCTGGTGCTCATCAACGGGCGCCGCAGCACCTGGTCACCCATACCCATCGGCGCCGACACGCAACTGCTGGTGGACGTGAACATGCTGCCGTTCATCGCGCTGGAGAATATTGATTTCCTGCGTGACGGCGCCGCGGCCAGTTACGGTTCCGACGCTATTGCGGGTGTCATGAACTTCCAGACCCGCAGCGATTTCTCCGGCATTGAACTCAGCGCCAACCACAAGATAATAGAAGATTCAGGCGGGGACACCGAGATCGGATTCATCGGCGGTTTTGATTTTGCCGGCAGAGGGCATATCACCACGTCGGCAAGCGGCATCCGCCGTAGCGAGCTTGAGATATACAAGCGCGACTGGGCCATCCGCCCTTACGCGGAAAACCCGAAAGGCGGCTGGTCGTCCACGGGCAGGCCTGCCACATTCGTGCCCGGCACCACCACGGACGTCAATACGAACGGTATCATCGACCCAAACTGTGCAGCCCTGGGCGGTGCGCCGACCAGCGGCAATAAACGCTGCCGCTTCCAGTACACCCCATTCGATAACCTGGTCGAGAAAACCCGGCGCTGGCAGAGTTTCACCGAGGCATCCTGGGAACTCGGTGATACCGCGACCCTCAGCGGGGAATTCCTGTACAGCGAAAGCAGCGTGCCGGACTGGAATACCTCTCCCTCGTACCCGCCGAACCGCGTGATCGCCCCGGACCGCTCGCTCAGGGCGAACAACCCGGCCCTGGTCGATATGGCCATGAAATACCCGGAAACTTACGGTCCATATGCCTTCTGCGACGACAAGAGCCGCTGTGGCTGGTCCGGGGATGCCTGGGACAGCGTAGGCTGGGTGCTGGGCCGCTCTTACGGCCAGGACGGCCCGTTACGGGCCGAACCGGTTAAATCCAGGCTCACCCGCTGGGCTATCGGCCTGGACGGTCAGTTCGGGAAACTGGACTTCACCACCTCTGCAACCTGGTCTTCATCAACCCGCAGGATAAGAAAAGCGGATGTCATGAACTATCGCGATAAACGGGCGCTGCAGGGCCTGGGTGGTATCGAATGTGAACAGGAGGTGCCGAACCGGTATGTCGATGGCAGGCTTGAATTCGACCTGGCAACCCTGCAACAGCACGCAGGCAGGGGAAACTGTATGTACTGGAGTCCATTCTCCAACGGCATGTACGGCGCCCACGCCCAGGTTCCGGATGCGCAGTATTACGAAAACCCGGATTTTAACCCCGATCTGGATAACCGGCGCCTGTTCGATTACCTGCTCACCGAGCGCATCGTCAGGGGCGAGACCTCTTTGCTGGTGCTGGAAGGCATCGTCAGCGGGGTTGCGCCGTTTGAGCTCATGAGGAACGAGGTGGATTTTGCGCTGGGCGCGCAGTGGCGCCGGGAAACCTTCGAAAACGGCCCCATACCGGGGTCCCTGAATGACGGCAGCATCAATCCCTGTCCGGCGGGACCCGGTATTACCGATTGTCCCGAGGCGGAACGCAGCGGTGTGTTCGGCTACCTGCCGCCGCATTACACCGTCGATGAAAACCGCGACATCTACTCGGTCTTCGGCGAACTGCATTTACCCCTGGGCTACGACATCGATACGCAACTGTCATTGCGCTACGAGGATTACGGCAGCGGCACCGGCTCCAGCCTGGACCCGAAAGCCGTCCTGCACTGGCATATTTCCGACAACCTGGCCTTGCGCGGTTCAGTCAGCACCGCCTTCCGCGGGCCGACACTTAACCAGACCGTCAGCGGAAATTCCGTACATTCGCTACGCTACGTGGCTGCAACGGGAGCATTCAAAAGCCTGATCATCAAGGGCAACCCCGGTCTGGACCCGGAATCGGCAGTTACGTACAACGTCGGACTGTTGCTGAACCAGGATGGCCTGCTGGCTGATAACGACGATCTCAGCGTTTCACTCGATTACTGGTCGTACTCGTTCTCCGATCCCCTGGTCGTCGAACCGTTTCCCCGGGTGCTGGAACTCGCCTGTCCGGACGGGGACTGCGATGCGGGCGACCCTGCCTACCTGCAGCGGATACGCTTCGGCGAGGCCACCAGCCTGGCAAACCTGCAGGCTATTGAAGTCAATATCGTCAATGGTCCCGACGTCGAGACGGACGGCATTGATTTCACCGGCAGTTACCGCTTCCCCGCGGGCCCGGGAGATATGGAACTCAAGGTCTCCGGCACCCGTATCCTGTCATTTGACATCGGCTCATGGGAACTGGGCAATTCCTTTAATGCACTGGGGCGGTTTAACTACGAAACGCCCCTGGCACGTACCCTGACGGAATGGAAAATCCTGTGGCACGCGAACTACGCCTGGCGCGGCTTCAACCTGCGCTACGGGGCAAAATACGTCAACGGTTATGACAACGTAGAGGACAACATCAGGATCGACGCCCACCTGACCCACGACCTGCATTTCCACTGGGCCGTGAAGGAAGACGGGTTGAACCTGTGGGCAACGCTGCTCAACCTCACCGATGAAGACCCGCCCTACGCCGGCGAAGACCTGAACTACGACGCGTTCACCCACAACCCCCTGGGGCGCATCTTCAAGCTGGGTTTTACTTATTCCTTTTAGCTGCTACAAGCGTATTGAATACCGCCGGGCAGTAACCTGAGACAGACTATTTCTTTCCGGCAATTACTTCATTCAGCGTCTTTTCCGCATCTTTGAACATCTTTTCCAGCAACCTCTTGCGGTGCTGTCTCAATCGCTCTATCTCTTGCCACAACACGGTTTTTATCTTGGTGGTTGCAGCACGGCGTATATCGTCGGAGAGTACTGTGTCATTAGTGAATTCATACTTCTCAAGGGTGAAATTGGTAATGTCCTCGATGTTGTCCCCCACGATAACGTAATCGACCGCTTCCTTAACCTCGATTTTTACTTCTTTCTTTTGTACTCCTTCCACCTCGTCCTGCGCCAATTTGGCTATCGCCTCAGTCCGTGTGCCGATAATCGGCATGGCCCGATCCAGCCCGCTCATTTTGAAAATCTTCTTTATCGGTTCCGAAAGCGCACAAACGCCAAATCGCTTGTACGGCCCCTTGAATTTCTTGGCCATTATCACCACGACACGCAGACCCGCGCTGCTGATGTAGGAGACTTGTTCAAAATCCATGATTAACACCTTGTCTTTAGGGGCAATTTCAGCTTCCATCATCTTTTGAAATTTATCAGCGTTGGTACTGTCCACGCGGCCGATGAGCGTAGCGATCAGGATTTCGTCTTGTCGTTGCCAGTCAATACTAATTCTCATTTGAATTTGCTCTCGTTAAGACGCCGGTAAAAAATCAGTAATAACAATACGAAGCCTATTGGGATAGCCCTGTTGCAATAAAGAGGACAATACTTCAAGTATAATCCATTCGCATCTCTATCTCCATGATGCATGGTATCGTTTGAAGGGCAGAACAGGCCGCGGGTGCTATCCCTGGTCACGACCTGACCCCATAATTCCGCCGGTGGTTTCAAGGGTGGCCTCCTAATCATCTGATTGTTGCTTACTTCCTGCCGGCAGGCTACACTGAGTATTACTTTTATAAAATAGTAATAATATGAGGGGCGTCATGCATAAACTAACCCGTAAACGGCAGGTTACGATCCCCAAGGCAGTCTGTAATGAACTGGGATTGGAACCGGGCAACATGGTAGAAATATTTGCCAGGGACGGCATTGCTCACCTGGTCAGGATGAGCGATGAATCACTCGCTGGCCGGTTTTCCGATTTCGTGGGCGACGGCGTGATGCCAACAGAAAATGATATGAAAGAAACGATTAAAACCAGAGTAAAACGGAAGTTTGCTCAGCATCCCTCACCAGGACGGTACGATGATCGCGGTTGATACCAATGTGTTGTTACGCTACCTGCTCGAACCCTTGGACAGGCGCAACCCGCAATGGCAGGTATCGGCCGCAAAACAGGTCATAGAGAAGGAAGAAAAAGTCTTTATTTCTGATATAGTTATTGCCGAAATGGAATGGGTGCTGGGTTCGGTTTTCGAATTGGCGCGTGCAGATATGATCAAACTTTTTCGGTCTTTGGCAAGCAATGTACGATTTTGTTTCGAGGACTGGGCTGCGCTGCAAGCCGCTTTAATTGATTATCAGGAAAACGAAAACACAGATTTATCCGACTGCCTGATAGCCCGCAGGGCCTGTAATCACGGAGCAGTTACGCTATATACCTTTGAAGGGGAGAACAGACTGGGAGCATTACCCATAGTCACGACCCTGCTGCCCACAGGTTGATGCGTCCCATTACTATATTTCACAATCGCACATACAAACAGATGATAACCATGAATGAAGACAGCACTTACGAGAAGCCCCGAACTGCCCGGCGCGTTGATGAATTGTTCCAGGAAGCGATGAATGAAGGCAACCTGGATAAAGCGATGGCCTTGTACGACGATAACGCCGTGTTCGTACAGGAACCCGGCAAACCCGCGCTGACCGGGCTGGAAAATATTCGTCAGGCACTTGAACAATTCCAGGCTATCAAGCCGAAGCTGAAAGTGGAAGTGATGCAGTTTGTCGAGGCTGATGACGTGGCATTTTTTACATTGAAATGGGAAATCAGGGGCACCTCGGCCGATGGCGAAGATGTTTTTGTGACGTCCTATGACGGCAACGTGGTCAAACGGCAGCCGGACGGCACCTGGAAGACCATTATCGACAACCCGTTCCACGCTCACCACATCGGCCTCATGGATTAAACGCGCTGTCTGCGGGGGGAAATCATGAAACAAAGAAACTTAACGCCATTATTCATTTAATTTTGGAATTAAATATTCCAATATTGTAACAATTTTGGAGTTTTACAAGGCACGCTACAGCATTACTCGTGCTCCAGGAGTATTTAAGGAAACCCTGAGACCAAGTCAGGGTTTTCCGCGCCTTGACAAGTCCCGCGGACTTGTTCAGAGCGTTATTGATATTATTTGTCCAGGTCAAATATCATCCGGTCTTCCGCGAGGATCACCGGGCCGTCATACTGCTGTTTCATGGCATGAACAAACTCGCCCCAGATTGAGTGCCCCGGGCTCGGCCCGAGATACATGCTGGACATTTCGATCGCCGCCGGGACGCTGGTATAGGGCGCGAGGTGATACGCTACCAGTTTCTTCGCGTTTACCTCACTGGCCAACCGGCCTAGCTGGGTCGGGCTGGTGTGACCGGTCTGGGGACGTTCTTCCATCAACTCCTCCTTATGGAAGTCCTTGAGGCTGAACTTCCCGCCGGGCGTCATGCCCAGGTCCGGCTTGACGCATTCGTGCACCAGTATGTCCACGTCCTTTGCCAGGGTTTTCATCCCTTCGGACACAGCCGTATCGCCACTGATGGCGACGGAACCATAGTCGGAGTCAACGCGGTACCCCAGACTTTTCACACTGGGGTCGGGAAGGTGTTTTGTCTCGAGACAGGAAACCTTGAAGCTATCAGTCTCCAACGCAGTCCCCGGTCCGATATCATGCACTTCGTAGGGGGGCGTAGTGCGCGGACGCCTGGCCATATGGGGCGGCCAGTGCTTCAGGATGGTGCCTATGAAGTCAACGTTCATGGCGTGCATGTACTGGATGGCGCCCTCAGACATCCGTTCCGTTCCCGCAGGACCGTACACCTGGACCATCTCCTGCCTGCCGGCAATCCAGTTGGTTATTGCGTAGTAGTCGTAATCGGAGATGTGGTCAAAGTGCATGTGGGTAAAGAACATGTGGTCTATCTTCATGGGGTTAATCCCGACCAGCATCAGGTTCTCAAGTACGCGGCGGCCGCAATCGAACTGCAGCACCGTACCGTCTACCACGACCGCGCAACTGGCGCCGCCCCGCAGCGGGTCCGGCAACGCCGATCCCGAACCAGTGATGATCAACTGCATCCCCTTCCTGTCCAGGTCCGCTAGCGCGTTGGCGGGCAGTCCCGGTGACTCCACGGCGCCGGTGGCTGCTGCAGCCTGTTTGACGGCAAGGGCTGACACCCCGGTAAGCGCTCCTCCGGTCAGAGCGGTCAACAACCTGCGGCGAACCTGGTCGAACTTGTTTAACGTAGTATGTATAGGCATGGCTGATATCCATTAATTTGATTCCGTATATTGTATATTATACGGGATATGAGACTTCCTTTGTTTCCATGTACGATTGTAGGCAGCTATCCACAACCGGACTGGCTGATTGACAGGGAAAAACTTGCGCAACGCTTTCCGCCGCGCACCCGCGCCAGGGAGTTATGGCGTATCGGAGACGATTATCTGCGTGAGGCCCAGGACGACGCCACCCGCCTGGCTATCCAGGACCAGGAAAGAGCAGGCCTGGATATCGTTTCAGATGGGGAAATCAGAAGAGAGAGTTATTCCAATCATTATGCGACGGCCTGGGACGGCATTGATATCGACAACCCCGGACAGGCACTGGACCGCAGTGGTGAACCGGTTTTCGTGCCGCGTATCGTCGGCCCGATACGGCGCAGTCATTCCGTGGCTGTTGAAGATGTGAAGTTCTTACGGGCTAATACCGGTAAGGCCATAAAAATGACGGTGCCGGGGCCTTTTACCATGACGCAGCAGGCGCAGAATGATTATTATTCATCGGAACTGGATTGCGCCATGGATTACGCTATCGCAGTCAACGAAGAAATAAAGGACTTGTTTGCGGCCGGCGCAGACGTGGTACAGATTGATGAGCCTTACATGCAGGCCCGGCCGGAGAAAGCGAAAGAATATGGCATAGCGGTATTAAACAGGGCTCTTGAAGGAGTAAATGGTAAGACCTGCGTACACATTTGTTTCGGATATGCTGCATTGATTCACGATCGTCCTGAAGGATATTCATTCCTGCCGGAATTTGCCGACGCGAATTGCAACCAGGTTTCCATAGAAACGGCCCAGTCGAACCTGGATTGTACGGTACTGGAATCCCTTCCGGACAAGCAAATCCTGCTCGGCGTGCTGGACCTGTCGACGCAAGAAATAGAGACTGTTGAAACAATCAAAGCCAGGGTGTTACGGTCCCTGCCATATATAAACAAGGAACGTGTCATACTGGCGCCGGACTGCGGCATGAAATACCTGTCACTGGAGTCTGCATTCGGCAAGCTGCAGGCAATGTGTGAAGCAGCCAGACAGTTGCGGGAAGAGTTTTCGTAAAACAACCTCAGGCCTTGCCAAACCCCCCTCCTCCGGGTGTTTCCATCACAAGCAGGTCGCCGCTGTACATTTCCGTCTCATCGTTACCCTTAAGCTGTACGAGATCACCACCTGCGCGCACCACGTAGTTGTTACCGCATTGCCCCGGCCCGCCACCGGCCAGCCCAAACGGCGGCACTATCCGGTGGGAACTCAGCATGGTCGCGGTCATGGGTTCAAGGAAGCGCAGTTTTCGCACCACGCCGTTGCCGCCGCGGAATTTGCCGGCGCCTCCTGAGCCCTGACGGATGGAAAATTCCTCAAGACGTACCGGATAGCGCAGTTCCAGCACTTCGGGATCGGTCATGCGGGTGTTGGTCATGTGGCTGTGCACCGCGCTGGTACCCGGGTGATCAGGACCGGCGCCCGTACCGCCGCAAACGGTGTCGTAGTTCTGGTAGCGGTCGTTACCATAGAAGATGTTGTTCATGGTGCCCTGGGACGCAGCCATTACACCGAGCGCGCCGTATAGTGCATTGGTTATCGCCTGGGATACTTCTATATTGCCCGCCATCACCGCCGCAGGATATTCCGGCGTGATCATCGAACGCGCCGGCAATATCAGGTTGACGGGCTTGAGACAGCCCTCATTCAACGGTATCTCATCGTTGACCAGGGTGCGGAACACGTAAAGTACCGCAGCTTTGCACACCGCAGTCGGGGCGTTGTAATTGTTCGGGTTCTGTATTGACGTGCCGGTGAAGTCGATGGTTGCCTCACGTTTGTCCCGATCGACCGACACCCTGACCTTGATGATGCTGCCCTCGTCCATGGGATATTCAAAATCGCCGTCATCCAACACGTCCATGACCCGGCGCACTGACTCCTCGGCGTTGTCCTGAACGTGCTTCATATACGCGTTGACCACGTCGACGCCGTAGTGGGCAACCATTTTTCGCAGTTCCTGCAGGCCGGTCTCGTTGGCGGCGATTTGCGCTGACAAATCAGCCAGGTTCTGGTTGATGTTTCTGCAGGGATACCTGCCGGAACCCAGCAGTTTACGGATTTCTTTCTCACGCAAGCGGTCGTTCTCCACCAGCAGGAAGTTATCAATGAGTATGCCTTCCTCGTCAATATGGGTACTGTCCGGGGGCGCAGAGCCCGGGGTGCGGCCACCGATATCGGCATGGTGTCCTCGTGAAGCCAGGAAAAAGAGAATGGATTCACCTTTCTCGTCGAACGCAGGCGTAATTACAGTGACATCAGGCAGATGGGTGCCGCCGGCATAAGGGGCATTGAGCACATAGACATGGCCGGGTTTGATCTTGCCCTTGTTGGCATTGATTACAGACCTCACGGATTCACCCATTGATCCCAGGTGGACAGGGATGTGGGGCGCATTGGCCACCAGGTTTCCCCCGGCGTTGAACAGTGCGCAGGAAAAGTCCAGGCGCTCCTTGATGTTGACAGAATACGCGGTATTCTGCAGCGTGACACCCATCTGCTCGGCAATGGACATGAACAGGTTGTTGAATACTTCGAGCATTACCGGGTCGGCTCCGGTGCCCACTGTTTCGCTGTGTTCCCGTTCGATGTAACGCTCCAATACCAGGTGGCCGCGCCGGTTCAGCGCGCCGCGCCAGCCCCGTTCCACGATAATTGTGCCTGTAGCCTCGATAATAATCGCCGGTCCGACTACGGCCTGGCCGGGTTTCAGATCCGCACGATGATACAAGGGAATATCATTCCATTCCCCGGCTTCGTACATCCCTACATGATCCCGGGCAATCGGGTCTTGTGGAGACCCGGGTGAGTCTGTCTCCGGATCAACCTCAATTTCGGTGGCGCCGATGCCTTCCACGGACAAGGCTTCAACCACCAGACTCCGTTCCCGGGCAACAAAGCCGAACCGCTGACGGTGTGCGGTTTCGAAATCAGACAGCATTTGCTCAGCGCTGCCCGCATCGACCTGCAAGCTGGCATCGGTGCCCTGGTAACGTATGTGAACCTTGGTGACAATTGAGATATTTTGCTCTTCCACACCTTGCTCCTGCACAGCCTGGCGGGCTGAGGCGGTCAATGACCGGGAACTGGCTGCAATCTCTCCCTCTATGGAATCTGCGGCAAAATCAATTCCCATCTGTGCTTCGCGCACCACCCGAATTTCTGCCAGTCCCATGCCGTAAGCGGACAATACCCCGGCAAATGGGTGCAGAAAAATACGCTCCATGCCCAACGTGTCCGCCACCGCACAGGCGTGCTGGCCGGCTGCGCTGCCGAAACAGTTCAGGGTGTATTCCGTCACGTCATAACCGCGCTGCAACGAAATCTTCTTGATGGCATTGGCCATGTTTTCTATGGCAATACGCAGGAACCCTTCTGCCACTTCCTCGGCTCTGACGGTTTTGCCCTGTACCGCAGAAACCCGTTCGGCCAGCCCGGAAAACTGCTGCACCACGGTTTCCCGGTCGAGCTTTTCGTAGCCGGCGACCCCGAAAATGGCAGGGAAATAGTCCGGCTGTATTTTCCCCAGCATGAGATTGCAATCGGTTACCGTCAGCGGGCCGCCGCGCCGGTAGCAGGCCGGGCCGGGGTTTGCTCCTGCGGATTCCGGTCCTACCCTGAATCGGGAGCCGTCAAACTGAAGTATGGAACCACCGCCCGCCGCCACGGTATGGATATTCATCATCGGCGCGCGCAGGCGAACGCCGGCTACCACAGTCTCGAAGCTGCGCTCATACTCGCCATCGTAATGGCTTACGTCTGTTGAGGTGCCGCCCATGTCAAACCCGATCAGCTTTTGGAAGCCACTCATCGCCGCGCTACGGGTCATGCCTACCACGCCGCCGGCGGGACCCGAAAATATGGCGTCCTTGCCCTGGAACCGGTGTGCATCGGTAAGACCACCGTTGGATTGCATAAACATGAGACGCGCGCTAGCGTCATCTTTCATACCAAGTTCATCGGCAACCTGTTGCACATAACGGCTCAAGATGGGAGACAGGTAGGCGTCCACCACGGTCGTATCTCCCCGGAACACCAGTTTCACCAGGGGACTGGCCTCATGACTCAGGGAGACCCGGGTAAAACCGATCTGCCTGCAGATTTCACCCACCCTGAGTTCGTGGTCGGCATAGCGATAGCCATGCATAAAGGCAACGGCTACCGCCGTGATACCCGTATCGAACGCTTCCTGCAGATCGGCTCTGACCCGTTCCTCATCAAACGGACGCAACACTTTGCCGCGGGCATCGACGCGTTCGTCCACTTCGATTACCTGCTCATAAAGCATGGCCGGCAACATGATATTGAGGTCAAAGAGGCGCGGACGGTTCTGGTAGCCGATGCGCAGTGCATCACCGAATCCCAGGGTGGTGACAAACAGCGTGCGTTCCCCTTTCCGTTCCAGCAACGCATTGGTCGCAACGGTGGTGCCCATCTTGACATGCTCGATGGTGTCCGCAGGGATGCCGGCCCCCGGCGCCAGTCCGAGCACGTCGCGGATGCCCTGGACCGCCGCATCCCGGTAGCGCCCGGGGTTTTCCGAGAGCAGCTTATGGCTGATTAATTTGCCGTCGGGAGACTTGGCGACAATATCGGTAAAGGTGCCGCCGCGATCAACCCAGAATTGCCACATGTTTGAATGTCCTTGTTCCGAAATGGTTTTTGGATTTTAACTGATTTATATCCACATGGGGTGAGACCTGGGATGAATTTTGGGTTATTCTTGTTTACGACATTATCCTGGGGGTAATCATGAAAAACAGATATTCCATGCTGGTTGCGTCATGCCTCATCCTCGTCGTATTTGCCGGGCCGGCGCCTGCAGAAGATGCGCCGACGCTGGCAATCAGCGGCGGTATGCTCGTTGACGGCTATGGCGGTTTGCCTGTACAAAATGCCGTAGTTCTGGTTGGCGGTGATCGAATTACCGCGGTCGGTGACGTGAATTCGGTGAACATCCCCGACGGGGTAAAAACACTGGATGCAAACGGCATGACCGTCCTGCCGGGGTTATGGGAGTCACACGGGCATTTATTCCATATCGGCGAGGGAGACCCGGCGTCGTTTCCTGTAAAGTTCAAGCCCCAGGCACAATCCATCATGGCGGCCGTCGCCAGGACATCACTGCTGGCAGGCATTACAACTTTTCGCGACACCGGCGGCCCGATTCAAGAGCAACTTGCGCTGAAAGCAGATATCGAAGCGGGCAAGCTGCCCGGGCCCAGGCTGTTCCTGGCAGGCCCCATACTGCACCAGCGTGATCCGGACAAGCCCAACATCAGGAGAGATTACCTGGTCGGTTCCCCTGAAGAGGCAAAACAGGTCACACAGGACGTCATCGAACTGGGGGTCGACCAGGTAAAGGTATACGGTTTCTGGGACCTCCACATACTCAAGGTGATCGTGGACACGGCCCATAAGGCCGGTCTCGGCGTGGACGCCGATGTGCGCCACATCAACGCCTACCGCACGGCGATTGAAGCGGGCGTTGACCGTATGCACCACGTGTTTACCGCCGATCCGTTATCGGATTACAAGGACGAGGATATCCGCCTCATGGTGCGCGGAATAAAACCCGTCCCGACCGGACCCAGGGCCAATATCCTGCGCGGACCGTTCATCGTACCGACTATCGAAATGCGCAACGCCTACGTGCGCGTGTTTGCATTTCCGGAATTCACGGATCATCCACGCTTCAGGCAACAATATTCTGAAGAGGTGTACGCGCACCTGCGCTGGTCCTGGAGCAACCCGAACGCGGTGCCCTGGGGGATCGGCGCGCCGGAACGCATCAAGGTGGCCAAGCGCAAGTTGAAAACGTTTATTGCAGCCGGCGGTCGGGAGCAGATCGTTGCCGGAACGGACGCAGGCGCACCGTTTAATGTGCACAGTCCCCTGACCCGGGAGATGCAGCATTACCTTGGGGCCGGACTGACGCCCATGGAAGTGATCCAGAGCGCCACATTGCGGCCTGCACAGATGCAGGGAGTCGAAAAAGACCTGGGTACGGTAACCGCAGGCAAGCTCGCCGACATGGTGATCGTGGACGGCGACCCGCTGCAGGATATCACCCTGCTGCAGCACAGGATCGTTCTGATCATCAAGGGTGGAGAAGTGTATACACCAGATAAATAAATCGTATGTTGAAACTATCTGATTGTACGGAGGGCGCCCGGACATGTGTTTCAGGACCCGCTGTAAATACATCCCTGTACGCTTACCATCCGCTATCCCTGCGGATGATAGTCCTGAAACACATGTCCGGGCGCTTCACTCATTCAAATTAATTTACAGGAGATAAGCCATGTTTAAGACAATGCCACAATTTTTTGTAATAGCCATTTGGTCGATGTTCTTCACTACTCCTGTGAACGCCCAGGATATGTCGCAATATTACACGGTGCAGAACCCCGGGGATTTTACGATTGACTGGACCGGGTTCTATCAACGTATGAACGAACACACGGCCAGGGTCAGGGACCAATTCCCGCATCACCTGGACCTGGCTTACGGCTCTGATCCAAAACAGGTCCTTGACCTTTACCTGCCTGAGGGCGAAGTATCCAATGCCCCGGTGTTTCTGTTCCTGCATGGCGGCGGCTTCCGTGAGGGGGACAAGGCGCATTACGGCTCGGTTGCCGAACCTTTCGTCAAAGCTGGGGTGATCACGGCGGTCGCCAGCTATCGCCTGACCGGCGGCGGCGCGCATTACCCGGATCAGCCGGATGATGTAAAAAGCACTGTCAAATGGTTATTTGAAAACATCGGCCAATACGGCGGCAACCCTGAAGCCATTTACGTGGGCGGCCATTCGGCCGGCGCCATCCTGTCTGCCGACATCGGCGTTGACCGCGCATGGTTGGTGGAGATGGGCATGCCGAAGGAGATTGTCAAAGGCATCATCCCCGTGAGCGGGCCTTACGATGTACGCGCCAGGGGACGGTCGGGTGAGGTATATACCTATGCCCCCACCCCGGAACTACGGGAACAGGCCAGTCCGATCCTGCATGTCACTGACCCGGTACCGCTGGCCCTGGTCGCAGTCGGGTCCGAAGAAGGGTACCAGGAGTCATCTGTTGCGTTTACTGAGGCATTAAAGGCAGCCGGCGTTAACGCCCATTACCTCCTGCTGGAAGGAGAGGACCACGCCGATACGGCGCTGTCCCTGGCGAACGGGGAAAGCGAACTGTTCACACAGGTCATAGACATGATACTGGGGTCAGAGCAAATGCTCTGACCCCATTGATTAAACCCGGTACTCCTTAAAAATCAAACGATTTACGCACCGATAAAGAGACCATGCGCGGCCAGGGACGGACCATACCCGGCGGAACCCACCCGGGTAAACCGAGGCGGGATGGTTGGTTACCGCCGTTGAAGATATACGCCAGGGTTTCGTCCTCATCCAGCACGTTGTCCAGGCTCACCACCGCAGACCAGCCATCTCCGTTAACGCCGGCTCTCAGGTTTAGAACGGAATAACTGTCCATCTCACGATAAGTGATAAAGGTCGGCCTCAATTCATTGGTCTGCTCATCCACCCAGGAAAAATCACCACCGATAAACCCGGTCCAACCGGCCCACCCCAGGGGTAGTTCATAACGGCCGTTCAAGCTGAAGGTGGTTTCCGGGACATGAGGAATTCTATCGCCATCCATACCGTTGGCCGGTATCGGCGCGTCCGCGGTCAGTTCCGCATCGCTGTAGTTAAACGTAGCGCCGAAAGACA
Source organism: Gammaproteobacteria bacterium (assembly GCA_026710545.1). Classification (GTDB taxonomy): domain Bacteria; phylum Pseudomonadota; class Gammaproteobacteria; order Eutrophobiales; family Eutrophobiaceae; genus JAAXHV01. The sequence continues at coordinate 21,039 of JAPOQU010000126.1, forward strand.
GTCCTTCAGCAGGATGTACCTGGGCTTGCAGTTCAACCCCGAGGACTTCCGCGGTACCTCCATTTCCCCGGTAAGAGAAAGTCAGCCCACCGGGAGCGGTTGCCTGTTGCCGGGCCTGTATATCCGTCCAGTCAAGATAGTAAAAGGAACCATTAAAAATGAATTTACTATCCGCCCATGCACTTTTGAACCCGACTTCATAGCTGTCCACCGAGTCGGAACCAAACCCCGCGGGAATGGTGACGCCGGCGATACTGGCTGCCGTCTGGTCGTTCGGCCCGCCGGAGCGGAATCCCTGGGCAAACTGGAAGTAGGCCAATACGTCATCAGTGATATCCATGGAGACATTCGCCTTGAAAATGATGTCCTTTTCGCCAAATGCAAGTCCCGGGCCGGGGCCGGTGCCGGGCCTGCCCGGAAAGCCGGTCACCGCTGCGGCGATTTCCGATAACTCGAAATCAAACCAGCGGAAACCGCCCGTCACATTCAGCCGTTCCGTAATGTCCCAGGACAACTCGCCGAATAACGCTTTCTCATCAACCGAGGTGTCCACTGTGCGGTCCAACAACGAAATTGACTCAGGTGTGACCCTGCCGCTCACCGGGTCTACCGTTATCACCTTGCTCCTGAAGAAACGTTCTTCCGACTGGCGAAATCCGCCAAGCAATAACTGAAAAGGACTGTCCCAACTGGAAGCAAAGCGGATTTCATTGGTGAATAACTCGCGATTCTGGGGCTGAACAATAAAAGACTGCCCGGTGCCGTCAGCAGGAAAAGACAGGCGGGTGATAATCTCAATCTCGGCAGAGGCGTCCCGTCTGGAGTATGTATCCCGCTGCATCATGGATGATGTGAAAATCACATTGCCCCACTCCGGGTCATATTCAAACTTGACGTTGTACATGTCGGTCTCGTCATCAAAGCTGGCGTCGGACATATCCGTGTTGTAATACTTGGTAGGCGTTGGACCGCCGTTGAGTGTCGGGCTTACGGGAAGATCGATCAACTGGTCCATCCACCCGGCCCTGGCATTAGTCCTTGCATCCTGGTGCATGCCCAACACCGAAAATTTCAGATTATCCGTCACCTGTACAGCCAGTATGCCGCGCAGGGCTTCGGTGTCATCGTCATTGCCGTCTTTCCTCCACTGATCGTCGATATAACCATCGTTATCAATCTTTATCCCGGCAAACCTGAGTGCCACCCTGTCCTTGACGATGGGTATGTTGACCATTGCATCGACCGTGTAACCGAGGCCGTCCGAGTGGCGGGTGGAACTGAACCCCGCGCCGACGTCCATGGAGGCCTGGCTCATATCGGGGTAAGCAGGTATCCACCTGATCGCACCGGAAAGGGAACTGGAACCGAAGGTGGTTCCCTGAGGCCCTTTCAGCACCTCGATACGGTCCATATCGAACAGTCTCACGTCAATTGAGCGCCCGCCGGCCGCTGTCAGCATGTTACCGGTAACGACGATTTCATCGAAATACAGACCCACGGTACCGGCGCCGGCCGAGTTGATGCCGCGTATGTTGTAGCGCTTGTCACCGGGCCCCTGGTCGACGGCACTCAAACCCGGCACCTGGCGGAAAAAATCGTTGAAGTCCAGCGCCCCTGCTTCCTGCAGGCTGTCCCCGCTGATCGCCTGCACGGACAGGGGTATGTCCTGGATCAACGTGTCACCGCGCTTGGTGGCGGTCACCACGATCTCTTCGATCTGGGACTGCGCTACCGGTGTAATTCCGAACAGCAAAATGAGCAGGCTGACGGGTAGAATATAATGGATCTTGTTGACTGAACGACAATCTTGATTTTTCATTTTTTACCTCACTCGTTCGGGGGTTGATAGGCAAACTCCATACGCGGGTAGGCCTTGCCTTTGTAGATGATGGTCTCAATCTGGCGAATGTTCTCTATGTCATCAAGCGGGTTAGCGGTCAGGATCAGGAGATCGGCCAGTTTCCCAGCCTCCACCGTGCCCAGTTGATCCTCAACGCCGATTACCCTTGCGCCGTTGAGTGTGGCCGCCACCAGGGCTTCCATCGGGGTCAATCCTGCCTGCACGAACAGCTTGACCTCCCAAGGGAGATTATAGCCCTGGAAGTTGAATCCCACCGGTCCCCCTGCGTCGGTCCCGGCGGCGACTATCACGCCGGCCTGGTGTGCCTTGAAGATATTCTCGCTGAATATCGGTATCTTGTCTTCGGCCCACTGGTAAACCGGCATGTCGGCCACTGCCAGGAAGCGGCGAGTCTCTTCAGCCCGGTAGTCCGGATCCTGCATGTAGTCCAGGAGAAAATGGGGAACGCTGTCACGCAGTATCGGATCATCCAGGTCAGCGGCCGCCTCGTCGTGGCGCAGGAACGCCTCCCACAGGCTGTGGGTGGGAACAAACATCACGTTGTTCTCGACCATGTCCTGCAGGATGGTATCGCCCGGCGGGATCGGGTCTTCAAGCCCATGGACAATAGCAGTTGATGACATTGCCACGGCCGAATGGAATTCGTCCAGGTTGATGGCGTGTGTATAGATGGGCACATCGTTTTCATGGGCGATCTTTGAAATGGCCACCATCATCTCTTCGCTCATTCTTTTGTAGGTGCCTGATGCTCCCAGACCGTCCTCGATGATCACCTTGAACCCATCCGTGCCCCGGCTGATGTAGTCCCGGGCGCGTGCCACGGCATCATCGGCATCGGCCAGGGCGCCGCCGTGCCGGCTGCCCCATCCGTCCACAGGTGTAAAAGAACGGCCCATTACGTATAGCCTGGGCGAGAGCAACCGTCCTTCCTGCTCGGCCTGGCGCTGTTCGAAGATCCAGTCTACCTTCGAGGATACGTTCAGGACCGCGGTGACGCCGTTGTACAGAAAAGCTCTCGGGTTGTTCTCAATGACCTGGGCTTTCTCTTCGGGTGTAAGCTGGAAGACTATGGGGGCGTCCATGTGGACGTGGGCATCGATTAAACCGGGGATGACATACTTCCCGTTGCCGTCGATAGTTTCTGCTCCTGAAGAAGCCGGCAAGTCCGGACCGATTTCAACAATCCGGCCATCGGCTATGCGGATATCGACCCCAGCCTGCGGCTCAGACCCGGTACCGTCGATCAAGGTGACATCTGTAATGATGAGTTCGCCACCGGAACCTGGCTGGTCGCCCGAACAACCCGACAGCCACACCAGCAGCATAAGGATGATGCATGTGAACTTCTTCAACGTTATCCCCCCATTCCCCCGTGAGATTGTCGGAAGACTTAGATAACTTCCCCAGGATTATGTCAGTAATTCGGGATGTTTTCAAATATTAATACTTTCCTTGTTAATACTTTCCTCGAGTTTGCAGATAAAGGTTATATATTTCGTAGTGCGGTAGAAAAAGATAGAGAAATTGAATATTTTTAACAAATATGCTATAGTTTTTGTCGTTTTTATCAAAAACTATGGCAAATTATGGCAGATCTTTACCTTGTCACCGATATCTCCACCCGTAATGCCCTGCAAAGGCGTTTTCGTCGCGGCGAACTTACGCGGGTGCGTAACGGTGTCTATGTAGACAGCCATGACTCTGCCGAGATAGCAGAGATCATACGCAAGGAGTGGGTGGCGATTGCCAATTTTCTGTTCGCTGATCCGGTTGCCGTGTACAGAACAGCGTTTGAGCTTGGTCCCGCCAACAACCGCGTCTACTTAATGGTCGCCATGGGCAAACGCCGTAGCGTCACTGTCGGCCCACTGCAACTGAGTATCGAAGCCGGCGACGTGAAACATGGCGTAGAGCACTTCAGCCTGTCGATGCGGCGCAGCAATGTGCCGCGCCAACTACTGGAAAATCTCACGTCGGCACGTACCAAACAGGGTTTAAAAAAAAAATGGGGGCGAGAGTGGGTGGCGTCACAGTTACTGAATGAAGTGACTGTTCGCGGTGAAACCGGCGTAAACCGGCTGAGAGATGAAGCGGCAGCCTTGGCGCCATTGCTTGGTATGGAAAAGCAACAGCAACAACTCAATAAAATGGTATCAGCCATATTAAAGACCCATCCGGTTGATGGCGTCCTGACGACACGAGCCGGTATTGCACAGGCGCTGGGCAAGCCTTTCGACCGGGAAAGACTCGAGCGCTTTTCGAGATTATCAAGCTATCTTAACAAACTCGATTTAAGTGAATACGCCTATATGTATGATAACGCCGGCTGGCGCAATCTTGCTTTCTTTGAAAGCTATTTCTCTAATTATATCGAGGGGACACGGTTTACCATTGACGAAGCCGAGGGTATTGTCTCCTCCGGCCGAGCACTTTATCAACGTCATGAAGACAGCCACGATTTGTTGTCCCATAACGACATAACAGGCGACCACACTGAGATGACGCGTACCCCTGACAGCGCCGCCAGCTTCATCGACATGCTTAAATTACGGCACAGCATCTTGCTGGCGCAACGTCCTGACAAACGGCCGGGTCAGTTCAAAAACGCGCCCAATCAGGCCGGATCAACGTTTTTTGTCCCGCCGGATCAGGTTGAGGGTACCCTGTTGCAGGGCTTTGATTTATATCGGCGCGTGGAGGCCGGTATCAAACGCGCATTGTTCATGCATTTCCTCATAGCTGAAGTACATCCATTCGACGATGGCAATGGGCGCATGGCGCGTATTATGATGAATGCTGAACTGGTGGCGACTGATCAACACAAGATTATCGTGCCGACAGTCTGTCGTGAAAATTACCTGGGTGGTTTACGCCGGGCGACGCGACAGGACAGCTTTCGCATCCTTACTAAAGTCCTGCACCAGTTGCAGCAATACAGCGCGGCGCGGAACTGGTCGGATTACGGCGATGTCAAGACACAATTGCTTAGCCATGCAGCCAACCAGGAAGCCGATGATGGACTGATGATATTCAACAAACAGCTGAGTCAATATACGGGGGATTATCGGGCGGGCTGACAACCCTGTTCCGTTTTCTTGTGTTTCTTCGTACCATTATCATATGTACTCCCACTCCCCAACTGCATTCACTGAATGTATTGTCATTCCCGGTCCCAGCTATCCAGCCTCCGTCTTTTCTGATTCGATCAATATCTCGCGTGCGCGTTGCAGTTCGAAGAGCGCGTCCCGGGTAAGATCGCTGCGCGCGAATGTTGCTTCCCGGGCGCTGTGTATGATCTCCTCCGCCCTGCGCAAGCTCCCCACCGCCGTCGGGTGGAGGTTCACGCCGTCGAGAACGATGATGGCGTCTTCCGTCTCGTAGGCCGCCCGCCGTATCAGTTCGCGCGCCCGCGCGCGCTCGAGAAACCCCTTCTCAAGGCTGGACTCCAGAAGTTCAGTGGTTTCCCGGATGTTTTCGAGTGCATTGATGACCCGCAGGAACGCGCCGATAGCGAGAACCTCGCTGGCGGACAAATCGGTCTCGGTCCCGAACCGCTTAGTGAGCGCGACACCTACTCCCGAGTCCCTGAACGTGTCGAGATTGTAGATATCCACCGCTTCCTCGACCGACTTCACGAACCCGCTGTGGAACAGCGGTCCTGCGTCCGCCGCCTCGACCACGGGCGGGGTATTGAACTGGTGCGTGTCCTTGTAGCCGTCGTCCAGCGGGATGAGTTCGGTCGGCTCGCCCGGCGCGAACTCCTCGCCGGTGGCATGGACGATGCTGCCGAGATTCACGATGCGGCCCTGCGGCAGCACGCTCGCCTGGAGCGAGGACGCACCGGCATTGATATGGCAGACATTGCAGCGGGCGTTGCTGTTATCCCTGTCGATGAAGAGTTCCTGCCCGCGCAACGCCAGGTCTCCCTTCAACGGCAGGGGAAGCGAGAGTTCCTCCTGGCGCCCGAGGCTCAGCATGAACGCTTCCAGCGCATCCAGTTCCTCGTCGGTGGGAAGACGGAAGTCGACCCCGGGCTCGCGGGCAAGCGTCCTGGGCATGTGCTGAATGATGGCCCCGATGGCGAAAGACCGGAGGCTGCCGTCGCCGGGCGCCCCGTCCCCCGCCCACCCGGTGAGCGGCTCCATGAAATCGAGCTGGTTCTCCATGCCCTCGTGGGGCATGCCCTCCACGCTGGTGCGGACGGAACGCAGGGAATTCACCGTGCGCATTACGAAATCATTCTCGAGATCGCCGAAGCCATCGGGGTTCATCAGGACCAGGCCCCACTCCCGCAGGAGATCGGCTTTCTCGAAGTTCTCCCTGAATTCAGGCGCGAACTCGTGGATGAAGAGCGGGTCATCGTCGGGCAGCGTGGCGATGAATGCCGGTGTGATGCGCCAGTTGTCCTCGGGGCGGTGACAGGTCACGCATGTCCGGCCGTTTCCGCCGAATGTTTCATTGAAAAAGATATCCTCTCCCAACGCCACGAGATCCCCTTCGGGGCTCGCAGGCAGTCCCTGGAAAAGAGTGTATAAACACACGAACAGGACGACGACTGCCAGTATCAGCTTCACGTTTCTCTCCTGGTGGTAGCAGAAAATGCCTTATATCCGGGCGTTGTATTTCCTGCGCACGGAAACCCTCGCGGCCGGAAACAGCAGTGTTTCAAGTATTCAATATCAACCCTGCACTGTCAATACACAGTATTTTCAAATCATGGTCATTTCAGAACTGCAGAACCCCGTTCCCGGGAACTCCCGGGAGGCATTTGTTCAGCAATGGCTTTACCGTTTATCCCTGGCATCGAAAAGCTCACGATGGGTTTGCAGAATTTCTGTAATAGCGACAGGGTCAGCCAGTCCTTGTTCTGCGGCCTGGACGAAGTTGCCAATAAGACCGGCGTACTCGGCTTCTTCCCGCACTCCGGGACGCTCTCCCGAGAGAACAACTGAACGGGGTTCCTGTTCATCCAGCCATTCCACCGTAATTTGCAGGCGATAATCTGCGTTACCTCTCATATCCACCGAGATGCCGAGCTCCGTTTCTCCGAGCCAACCCATAAGTGAGACCTGGAGCGGGAAATCGCCCTGTAATTTGTCAGGCACGGCAAGATTCGTCAGCGCCCTGCCCCGGGCCCGGCACAGCCAGCGGACCAGGTCATGACAATGTGTGCCCAGCACAAAAAAAGGTCCCCCGCTACGCGCCGGGTCGCGAATCCAGCTTTTCCCGGCAGCTAACCGGTCAATCCCCAGTTGATAGCTGCAATGGACCCTGCGGGGAACGGCCCAGTCGTCTTTCGGTCGGCGCAGACGTCGAATCTCGTCGTTGAAACGAAGGCGATAGCCGAGGTGAAAGAGAACGTTTGCAGATGGAAGAACAAGTTCAAGCTGCCGCAGTTCGTCACGGGTTATACACAGCGGTTTCTCGACCATGACTGACTTACCCGCCTGCACCGCCTTCAACACCATCCCGGCGTGAAGATCATTGGGCGCGGCAATCGTGAGCGCATCCACCTCGGGCAGGATATCTTCCAGGCTCCTGAACCAGGGGAAATCCGTTCCCGGCGGCCTGCGCGAGACGACTCCGACCAAACGCGCACCGTGCGCCGCCAGATGTTTTGCATGAATCCTGCCGGCATCTCCCCAGCCGACGATACCTACCCGCAGGCTCATTGAAACAGATCCGGTTCCATCCCTGCTGAATACCGGTTAACGAAATAACTGTGCTACGGTTTTCATGGGAATGAACAGCCGGCTCCGCTGATTTTGCATGTCAAGCAGTTCAAATCCATACTGTTCATAAAAACCCCGAACTTCTTCCTGCAACACGTCAACGATGACTGCGAAAGAAGGAAGGTGTTCGTTGATTTCATGGGCGTGGTGAAGCGCTCCGACCAGTGCCACCTTCCCCAGACCTTGTCCCTGAAGATCCACGTGGACTGCAAACTGCGCAATCAGGATAACCGGAACGGGATAATACGGTAATTGTTTTGCGGCCGGTTCAGGCAATGACTGCCGTTTAATTCCTGTATGTGAAAGAGTGTAGTAAGCACAGATCCGCGTTTCATCGTCAACGGCAGGCAATACCATTGTCATACTGATACCGGCAGCGCGATGCCTGGCAGCATATTGCCGTAAAAAGAGATTCAACTCATCAGCGCCGCAATCGAACGAACTGCGGTCGTGAACGTTCTTGTCCAGTTCAACAAAATGCTCTCCCGGAGTCAACGGGCATTCCTGGCTTGGACAAATTTCCTGGCCGCCAGTAATTTACCGTCGGGCGGCCCGGCAGCGTCACAGGCGCGCATGAATCGATCAAACACGTCGTTTTCGACCGTAATTACCTCGTGTTCCTTGATGACCCGCCGTGCGTCATTTTCAATTAACCGTACAACGTACTCAGTCAGGCTCTTCATACCCTCCAGAGCCGCCGCCTTTTCCGCAGCGGCCTTAACCGATGCATCAATTCTCATATCAATGCGAGATGTCGCCATGTCTGTGCCCGTACTGTTTATCGACCCGGCATAATGGTAGCAGGATTTTTGCGGAATGTACAGCAGTTCTCCGTACATATGAGGGGCACGAAGGGGACGGATTTAAATCCGTCCCCTGAATCGCTTGTTGCTACAACTTGTTGCGATAAACCTTGCCGCCTTTCATCACCAGCAGGATATTGCGCAGTGCCTTGATGTCCTGCGTCGGGTCCCTGTCCACGGCGACGATATCGGCATATTTTCCCTGTTCCAGCGTACCTGTCTCATCCTCGGCTTCCAGCATCCTGGCGGTTTCTATGGTTGCCGAGCGTAACGCCTGCAACGGGGTCATACCCGCTTCCACGTAGTATTGGGCCTCGCGCGCGGTCGCGGTGGTGCCGTCATTGGGTTCGGCAGGCATCTGGTCGGTGCCCAGGGCGATATTCACGCCTTCCTCGATGGCCATCTGAAGCGCCTTCCAGTGGGCCTTGCCCGCGGAATCGCGCCGTTTCAGGTACCAGGGCGGAGAACCGATACGCTCAAAAAACGGCGCCGAGGCCGGTTGGCTGACGACAATGGTCGGCACCAGCCAGGTGCCGTGTTCCTTCATCTTCTTCAGGGTGGGACGATCCAGGAAATAACCGTGTTCCACGCAATCAAGCCCGTAGTCTACGGCAATGCTTGTCGCCACCGGAGAGCCGGAGTGGGCCGTCACCTTTACGCCGAACCGGTGGGCCGCGTCGATCACCGCCTGGATTTCCTCGGGCATCATCAATGCTTCGGCAAGACCGCCGCCGTCTGTGGCAATACCGCCCGATATCGCTATCTTGATCCACTTGGCCCCGGCGCTGATCTGGGTGCGGGCTCCTTTTACCAGTTCGTCAGGCCCGCTGAACTTTTTTCTGCCTTCCTTTTTCGACCCATGACCTGCGACTATCGTAAGCGCTTGGCCGGCGCTGAAGATACGCGGTCCGTCCGCCTGACCCTTGTTTATCGCCCGCATCAGGGCCAGGTCGGCCTGATGCAGATCTCCCGTCAAACGAATGGTTGTGACGCCGGCCTGCAGGCTCTCACGCGCGTTCATTGCCATGCGCAACGCCAGCGCCGCTTCGCTTTCATTGTGCAGTTCGGCTTTCATCTTGCCGGGCAGAACGAGACCTAGGTGAACATGCATGTTCATTAGCCCGGGGATCAGCCAGGCGCCCTTGACGTCTATCTGCTCAGCGCCGTCAGGGATTTCCACACTTCCGGCTACACCGATTGTCGCTATCCGTTCCCCTTCGACGACAATAACGGCGTTTTCTATCGGCGCTTTACCCTCCAGGTCCACCACCGTACCGCCGACGATGGCGGTAACTGCATTCGTATCAACTGCCTGGACAGATAGCGCAAGGAACACCAGTAATAGAGCGCTGAAACTTAACCAAGTATTTCTCATTTAAATAACCCCCCTTCTGTGCCCGGGGACGGATTTTAAATCCGTCCCCTTCTATGTATCGCTACAACTTGTTGCGGTAGACTTTACCGCCCTTGATCACCAGCAGGATGTTGCGCAAGGCCTTGATGTCTTCCGTCGGGTCCCTGTCCACGGCAACGATATCGGCGTACTTGCCTGCTTCCAAGGAACCGATCTCGTCTTCCGCATCAAGCAGTCTCGCGGTCTCGATGGTCGCAGAGCGCAACGCCTGCAGCGGCGTCATGCCCGCCTCCACGTAGTATTGCGCCTCGCGCGCGGTCGCCGTGGTCCCGTCGTTAGGTTCGGCCGGCATCTGGTCGGTACCCAGGGCGATATTCACCCCTTCTTCAATGGCCATCTCAAGGGCCCGCCAGTGCGCCTTGCCGGCGGAATTGCGCCGCTCCAGGTACCAGGGCGGAGAACCGATCTTTTCAAAAAACGGCTGTGTCGCAGGCGCGGTGACGACGATGGTGGGTACCAGCCAGGTACCGTGTTCCTTCATCTTCTTCAGGGTCGGACGATCGAGGAAATAACCATGTTCGACACAATCAAGTCCGGCATCTACGGCAACGCTCGTCGCAGCCGGCGAGCCGGAGTGCGCCGTCACCTTCACGCCGAAGCGGTGGCCCGCGTCGATCACGGCACGGATTTCCTCGGGTGTCATCAACGCCTCGGCAAGACCGCCGCCGTCGGTGGCTATGCCGCCCGATATGAGGATCTTGAGCCACTTGGCGCCGGCGCTGATCTGTGTGCGCGCCGCCTTGACCAGTTCGTCCGCACCGTCGTAATTGGTTTTGCCGGGCAACTTCGAACCATGTCCTGCAGTAATAGTGAGTTCTTCGCCGGCGCTGAAGATGCGCGGCCCGTCGGCCTGCCCCTTGTTTATCGCCCGCATAAGGTCCAGGTCGGCATGGCCGCGGTCACCCGTCAAACGGATGGTGGTGACGCCGGCCTGCAGGCTGTCACGCGCGTTCATGGCCATGCGCAGCGCCAGCGCCGCTTCGCTTTCATCGGACAGCGCGGCCTTCATCTTGCCGGGCAGGACGAGGCCCAGGTGAACGTGCATGTTCATGAGGCCGGGGATGAGCCAGGCACCTTTTGCGTCTATCTGCTCGGCGCCGTCCGGAATTTCCACGCTGCCGGCTGCGCCTATTGCCGCGATCCGATCCCCATCCACGAGAATAACGGCGTTTTCAATCGGCGCTTCACCGTCCAGGTCCACCACCGTACCGCCGACGATAGCGGTCATTCCGGCTGCATTGGCTGTGAGGATAAACGCCGTGAGAAACGTCAGAACTACTGGAATCCACCGGGGACAGATTTCAAATCTGTCCCCTGTTTTTCTGGACAGTACCCGGTTAATGCTCATTTCATGGCCTGCTGATCAGGGATGGCCCCTCTCTATGCAATATCGCCTTTTTTGCAATTACGGTGATGGATTAAAGGCTTTTTCTACAGATTATTACGGTAGACCTTGCCGCCTTTCATCACCAACAGGATATTGCGCAATGCCTTGATGTCTTCGGCGGGGTCACTGTCCACGGCAACGATATCGGCATATTTGCCCGTTTCCAGAGACCCGATCTCATCCTCCGCTTCCAGCAGCCTGGCGGGTTCTATAGTTGCCGAGCGCAACGCCTGCAGCGGGGTCATGCCGGCTTCCGCGTAGTATTGCGCCTCGCGCACGGTCGCCGTGGTGCCGTCATTGGGTTCGTGCGGTAACTGGTCCGTACCCAGGGCGATATTCACACCCTCCTCAATGGCCATCTGCAGCGCCTTCCAGTGCGCTTTGCCGGCGGAATTACGCCGTTCCAGGTACCACGGCGGCGAACCGATCGCCTTAAAAAACGGCTCAGTAGCCGGTTGGCTGACGACGATGGTGGGCACCAACCAGGTACCGTGTTCTTTCATTTTCTTCAGGGTGGGACGATCAAGAAAATAACCGTGTTCGACACAATCCAGTCCGGAGTCAATGGCAATACTTGTTGCTGTCGGTGAACCAGAGTGAGCCGTCACCTTGACGCCGAACCGGTGGGCCGCGTCGATCACCGCGTGGATCTCCCCGGGTGTCATCAGTACCGCGTCAAGATCACCCCCGGCGGTGGCTATCCCGCCCGATATGAGGATCTTGATCCATTTCGCCCCTGCGCTGATCTGCGTACGCGCCGCTTTTACCAGTTCATCCGGGCCATCATAATTTCTCTTGCCGCCTTTTGATCCGTGTCCGGCGGTTATCGTAAGCGCTTCACCGGAACTGAAAATACGCGGACCATCGGCCTGACCCTTGTTTATCGCTCTCATCAGGTCCAGGTCTGCATGAGCACGGTCACCCGGTAAACGAATGGTAGTGACGCCGGCCAGCAGCGCTTCCCGCGCTGCCGCGGCCATGCGCAGGGCAAGTGCCGCTTCGGATTCATCGGCCAATTCCGCTTTCATCTTGCCGGGCAGGATAAGACCGAGATGAACGTGCATATTCATCAGGCCGGGGATGAGCCAAGTGCCCTTGGCATCTACCTGCTCGGCGCCGTCAGGAATCTCCACGCTGCCGGCTGCACCGATTGCCGTGATCCGCTCGCCTTCAATAACAATAACGGCATTCTCAATCGGTGCATTCCCATCAAGGTCAACCACGGTGCCGCCGATAATGGCAGAAGTTCCGGCTGCATTCGCTGTTAAGACAAATGCTATCAGGAAAATCAGAAGTATAATGCTTAACAGTGCCCGGTTTATGCTCATGCCAGTTACCTCCCCCATCAGGTGTGACACTTATCCCTCAGTCGTTCAGATCCAACTGTCATTCCGGCGGATGCCGGATACGGTGATACAGTGTGCCGCATTTTGCGGCACACTGTCAGAATAAATTCCTGCACCTGCTCAACGCCATGCAGGCGTAAACTTGCGCAGTGCCTGCCCCTGCGACAGCAGGGGAGTGACGGGCTACCTATTTATAGATTTCCAGATTACTCGCCGTACGTATATTTTACACGAATGCCGTAAGTCCGGAATGACGGTTCAACGGACATACCGCTGGCCCAGGCTTTGATGTAGGCATTCGGGTAATAATTACTATCAAACAGGTTCTCTGCATACCCTGTAATGGTAAAGTTCTTGTGGCGAATGCCGGCGCGCAGGTTGAAGAAATCGTAGCTGGGCGAATAATAGGGAAAACCATCGTGTATCAGGCCAGCAACATTGGTCTTGGTCCCGTCCCGGTAAGTCCACTCGACGCGGGCGAAACCATCGTATGTCGGGCTGACGTTGAACGTATATTCGGCGTCCGCAGCCAGAGTCCACTCGGGGGCCAGGGGTGTCCTTACACCATCCAATACATGATTCTGTCCTTCAATAAAGATAACGGCCTCGTCAAATTTTGCACTCAGGTAACCGACGTCAAAATTCACAATGAGATTTTCGATGGGTAGGGCAGTAAGCGATACCTCTACACCTTTCGAGGTTGCAGATTCTGCGTTACTGACCACATCGAATCCCGCCAGCGCGCCGTCTATCACTACGAATTGCAGGAAATCCGCCTGCATATCCGTCCATTTCATGTAAAATACGGCGGCGTTGAGTCTCAGCCTGTCATCGAAAAGGTCCGCCTTTACACCCAGTTCGTAGTTCCACATGATCTCCGGCTCAAAGAACTGTGTCAGTTCTTCAGAGCCGGTCTGGAGCACAACTATTGCGGCATCCGTATTTATGCCGGCAGATTTGATGCCTTTCGAAATCGTCCCGTACAGGTTGATGTCTTCCGTAACGCCATAGTTAACCGCAAACCGGGGAGAAAAACTGGTAAATTTCTGCTCGACCGTAGCGATCTGACTTAAAGTAGCGGCAATATAACTGACATCTGCACCGATCGTTTCTTCGCTGTACCGACCCCCCAGGGAAAGTGTCAGTTTGTCCGTGAAATCCGCGTCAAACTGCCCGAACAGGGCCCAGCTTTCAATCTCATCATGATCGTCTGTAGTACCGACGGGAATGCCCGCTGGCGCGCCAAATCCATTATCCCTGCCGGTAAAGGTGGTGCTTTTGTAATCACTTTCATCCTTGGCATACAGACCACCGACACTCCACTGGAAGCGGCCCTCGTTGGTATTCTGCAAGCGCACTTCCTGGCTGAAGCTCTGGCGTTCGATATTCCTGAATTCATTCCAGGCATCGATACTGGCGCCATCTACGTCGCCATTCAGGTAAAAATCCGAATTGATATGGCCAGAGATGCTTGTAAACAACACGTCACCTAGTTCGTAATCCACACGGCCGGTTATCATCCGGTAATTGGTGCCTACCTGCTGAGGAAAGTTAAAATTTACTCTCGTTCTGTTTTCAGGATAGAAACCGACTCCGTCCGGAATTGGTTCACGAATACCGTCGTTATTGGCATCCGGAAACCTTGTACTGTCTCTCTGATATAGAAAGTTACCGAAATTCGAGAAGACTCCGGTCGGGACGCCTTCGCGCATACCTGCTGTCTCGGAGGCAAGCGTTCCGGTGATATCCACGGTCAGGGCATCAGTCGGGGTAAAACGTATTGCGGTCCTGGCGTATTTATATTCCGACTCATTGCCGCCGCCGACAGGATTGATGTTCTTGATATTCCCATCCGATTCCGAGTATTTGATGTTGCCGCGCATGGCCAGTACGTCTTTCACGACCGGCAGGTTCACAATACCTTCGACATCTATGGTATCGAAACGTGAATAATCCACCATTACCGACCCCGCGAGGTCGTTATGGGGTTTTTTTGAGGTAACGCTGAGACCGCCCGCAAGTGCATTTCTGCCGAAGTAAGTCGCCTGTGGTCCGCGCAGGATCTCAATGCGCTCTACGTCCATGACCGGCGGGTTACCCGTACTCCCGTTGACACTGAAATCATCCTGGTAAAAAGCGAACGTGGAAGTCCTCAAACCACGGTTGATATTCAGCAGGTTTGTCGCACCCCGGATAGACAGTTCCCGTCTTGACTTGGAACCGACCGAGGTCCAGGCGGCATTGGGGGTGCGGATAAGATAATCCGTCACGTCATTGAACATATATGCCTCGACGTTATCTGCGTTGAACGCGGATATGCTAATCGGCACTTCCTGCAGGTTCTGCTCACGCCGTTGGGCGGTGACCACTACTTCTTCAATCCCGACGCTGTCCTGGGCGACGATGGCGCTGGAAAACCCCAGCAGCAGGATTCCGAAACTCGTGGTCAACAGGCGCACAACACTACCTGAATTATTGTTAATATTATTAACATTTTTGCTGCTCATATTTCTCCCCTCTCTGACAGTGCATTCTCTATTGAATTTCTTTGGACAAGGCAACCGCATCTGCGGCAACCGGTTGATTGTATCTCACAAAATTGATCAATGAAATTCTGCCTTCTTCTACAACGGCATATCCCATCAAGTGTGATAGCTGATCCGCACCGTCTACACGGGTGCGTACCAGGTGATAAGTAAAGATGTGGTCACCGGACTCGGACTCGAATTCTTCTTCAAACGGCAGCACAATTTCCACTGATTCGATGCGCGCCCGGGCACCCCTGAAATGCTCAACCATGGGTTTGATGCCGCGTACCAGTTCATTGCCATTGATGATAATGGCCGCATCCTCGGTGTAATACTCACGAAAAGCCTGTTCCGTCAAGCCGTCGGTGGTCTTCATAGCGGCATTCCACCAGTCAAACATCCGTACCAGCACGTTGGCATCACCCTTATCTGCGAAAACAGGAGTTCCCAACTGGCACAGCAGAGTGATCAATATTATTTTTATGGCATTATTCATCAGCAGGCATCCCCTTACCAATGACACAGTATGCTTCGACTATGGTGGTCGCCTCCACGACAACCCCTGTCTTATCTCCGTTATTAGCTTACGTGTAAGTTTACCCCACTGGTATTGTTGTTTCAATAGCAAATTTTAAAATTTTGTTGGCAGAACACAACAAAGACGAAGCAAATTGCTATCTCCGTCCCGGATAGGTGTGAAACCTGATGATGTCATGCGAAAACAGAGACGATAAATAGCGCATGAATTGTTTATCAGTTATAACCTGCTATAAGCCGACGATGACTGAAATGCAAATATCCCTCGGCAAAGCCGGGGGCTTTAGTTTGTGAACCGCTCAAAGCGGTAGTAGGCGGGTCGATATAGATTCACAAGATTGATAAATTACTAAAATCTGTTATACGGTCAGTCGGAGGGGCGGCAACCATGCCCAGTCGGGTTTCTACCCTGGCCACGCGCTCGCTTAATTCGTGGACGCGCTCGCGCAGGTCGGCGAATTGGGTTTGCATGTCCTTGCGCAGTTCATTGATTTGCGTTTGCATCCCACCGATTTGCGTTTGCATCCCCCCCTGCAAGTCCATGATGGCCGCGTATAAAAACCCCTGCCCGCTGAGAATGGCCGCCAAGGCAAAACCGCCCACCCACAGCGCGAGTTTGAATTCACTCCGGCGCACCACGTCATCGTCCGGGCGACCGGAACGGTGGGCGGAGCGGGACGAAACGTTCGGTTGCTGCGCCTCGCCAACGGGGGCGGCGCTATCAGGATGTATCTTGTTCGTTGTCGTTTCCATGAGCTTTACCTCCATGGCGTTATCCGGTTTCCTTGCGGCGCCCTTGCTCCCGGCGGCGGGACGCCGCTTAGCCTCCAAGCTTGTTGCGGAGTATAGCCGGGTGGGGTTGCGGGCGCAAGCTTAATAGCAATATTTTAATTCTTGTTGGCTGAGCACAACAAAGACGCAGTAGCTTGTTATCTCCTGCAGA
>JAPOQU010000127.1 GCA_026710545.1 Gammaproteobacteria bacterium
CCGCGGCCACCAGCTCTATAACGAATACATCGACCTGCTGGTGGCGGCGGAAAAATACGGCTATGACGGCGCCATCGTCAACGAACACCACGCCAACGCCTACGGCACCATGCCGTCCCCGAACCTGATCGCAGCCATGATTGTGACCCGGACCGGGCGCATGCCCGTGGGCATCGTGGGCAACGCCATCCCGCTGCACGGAAACCCGGTACGGGTCGCCGAGGAGATCGCCATGCTGGACGTGATCTCCGGCGGGCGCATCATCTCCGGGTTCGTACGCGGCATCGGTTGCGAATATTTCAATAACCCCGTAGCGCCGACGGACTCGGTGGAAAGGTTCTGGGAGGCCAACGAACTGATCCTCAAGGCCTGGACCGACCCCGGTCCGTTCACCTGGCAGGGAAAACATTATTACATCCCCAATGTCAACGTCTGGCCGCGCCCCATCCAGAAACCCCACCCGCCGGTCTGGCTGCCGGGCATGGGCTCCCTGGAAACCCTGCGGGAATGCGCCCGGAACCGTTATACCTACATGATGATCTTCGCGCCCACCTGGATGTGCAAATGGGCCTTCGACAAGTTGAAGGAGGAAGCGGAGAAATGCGGATACGAGTTGCCCAGGGACCAGTGTATGGCGGCCATCCCCACTTACGTGGCGGAAACGGATAAACAGGCGCACCGGGAAGCCAAGGCCCACATGCAGTGGTTGTTCAATACCGGGCTCAAGATAAAATCCAGCCACTACTTCCCCCCCGGCTACATGAGCGACCGCTCTTTCCGCGGCTACTGGTCGGCCGTGCGTGACAAGGGCGCCAAGGCGCCCATGGATTTAACCTATGACGACCTGATAAAACAGGGATACATCATCGTCGGTTCGCCCCAGACCGTGGCGGAAGGTTACGCGCAATACTGCGATGAACTCGGCGCCGGCGGCGTGCTCTGCGCCGGTTCGCCCTCCGGCCCTATGCCGAACTGGATGGCAATGAAAAACATGCAGATGTTTGCCGAGGAAGTCATGCCCCTGTTCCGCGAGAAAGACGGCAAGCCGGAGTACCTGAGAGAAGAGCAGAAGATCGGCAGCACCAACGCCGAACGGGCCGCGCAACTGGGCGAACCGGAAAATCCGCCCACCGCGCCCGTCCAGGGTATGGATGAGGTCCCCGATCTCAGGACCATACACCTGCCGGAGATGATCGATGCGTCGCTCTTCGACGGGGTTACCCGGGGGCTGATGGAGAAGGATTAAGTCCGGACACCAGGGGCCTGTCGCGGCGGCGGTGCAACAGGGTTATCACGGCGCCGCCCTCATGGCGTGAGCCCCTGTTGCGCGGATTTTTGCTTCACCAGCGGGCAACTGTCTCTCCGTTCAACAACAATGAATTCCTGTGCCTGTAATAAAGACAAGACCTGACTGGCCGTTTCCGGTCGAACGTTCGCCCATATTTTACGGCTGGGTGATCTGGCTTGTGTCTTCCGTTGGTTTTGTCATGTCCATACCGGGGCAAACCATGGGCATGGCCGTGTTCACCGACCACTTTATCGAGGCATTCGGTTTATCGCGCACGGAACTCTCCATCGCGTATTTACTGGGTACGCTCGGCAGCTCTTTTTTCCTGACCAGCGCCGGGCGGTTCTATGATGAATCAGGCGCCAGGGTGTCCATGGTCGCCTCGAGCATCGCCCTTGGCCTGTTCGTCGGCTACATTGCCTGCATCGATCATGTCGCCCGGTACCTGAGCCATACCACTGAAATTTCGCCGGCAGCCGTTACCTTCCCGCTGATCCTGCTGGGTTATTTCGGGGTGCGCTTTGCCGGGCAAGGCGTGCTGACGAATTCTTCCAGGAACGTGCTGCTGGTCTGGTTTGAAAAAAGGCGCGGTCTGGTAGTCGGCGCGCGCAGCGTGTTTATCACCCTGGGGTTTTCGCTGGCGCCGCCGTTCCTGGCGTTGCTCATCAGCCATTTCGGCTGGCGCGGCGCCTTGTTTGTCCTGGCCGTTATCGTCGGCGTGGTGTTCAGTCTGACGGCGCTGGTTTTTATCAGGGACACCCCCGAATCCTGTGGCCTGTTACCCGACGGGAAGGTCCCGGGGAACGGTGACGAGAGGCCCGCGATAACAGGTCAAACGCTGGCCCAGGCAAGGAAAAGCCCGGTATTCTGGATCTATGCGCTGGCCCTCACCTTTTACTCGATGTTCGGCACGGCGTTCATTTTTCATATTGTCGCGATATTCGCCGAGGCCGGCAGGAGTCCGGCGGAAGCATTCGCCTATTTTTTTCCGCTCGCACTGGTATCGGTAAGCGCCAACCTGGGCAGCAGCTGGTTATCCGACAGGACCAGGCTCAAGAACCTGCTGGTGGTAAAACTCATGGCGTTTATCCTGGGGGCCTGGGGCCTGTTGCATTTGCAGCAACAGTCAGGATACTGGACCATGGTCGCCGGTTTCGGTGTCTGCGGCGGTATCTGGGCCGCCATTTCAAACCTGGCTTATATTCGTTTCTTCGGGCGCCAGCACCTGGGGCAGATCAGCGGCCTGAGTATGTCCCTGATTGTATTCGGCAGCGCCGTAGGCCCGGCCCTGTTCAGCGTTGGTTATGATGAGTTCGGCACCTTCCACACGACGGTGTGGCTGAGCCTTGCCGTTTTGGTTGCGTTGCTGATTGCCGCCGTCATCATCCCGCAGGACGAGCCAGTTCCCCCGGTTCAGGGACCGCCCGGCGGTCTTCCCTGAGCGCTTTGTCCGAAACAAGTTTTTCATCAACTTCAAGATGTCCTTCGTACTCCGCCAGATTACGACGATCATGACATTTGACAAGCGTTCGCCATACTGCTGTCTCCAAACCCAATCCGGGAAAGCGCCTCTTCCTTCAGTTTGCCAATCCTTACCAGGTTGTCCAGTTCAGACAAGCTCATCTTCCGATCCGTAAATAAACAGCTTGGCTTGCTTATTTATATTAGAGATAAAAGGATTTTCCTCGTTGAGTTTTTTTCTCCATTCACTCAACGTTGTTAAATTCGGGTTTATCTTTCTTCCTAACCCGGCCAAGCCGGAACCAAACAGGATACTCGTATCCCCCATTCCCGTGAAAGCATGTCCCCGCTCAACTCCATACGGGGACATGCTTTCACGGGAATGGGCATGGGTTCCCTGGAGACCCTTCGTATCATTCCATCCGGCCTGCATCCAGATCATCGATGCGCACACAGTTGACAAGTGGCGCTTGACACAGTAGCCTTCACTTATGAATGAAAGGTCATTACGCTATTGACGTTTCCGGAAATTGGCGAATGACTTTCCGGTTTGAAGAATCAGGGGTGGTCGATGTCGATTACCTCGATTATCATTGATCCAGGTAATATGATGGCAATGCAAAATCCTCCACATCCGGGCGGAATAATAAGACGGCAATGTCTTGAACCGCTGGGTTTGTCTGTCACCAGGGCTGCTGAAGGAATTGGCGTCTCCCGCCAGACCTTATCCGAGCTGGTTAACGAACAGAAAGGAATTTCCATCGATATGGCAATCCGTTTAGCCAAGGCTTTTGGTTCCACCCCTGAAACCTGGCTTGGTATGCAGATGGCATACGATCTTTGGCAAGCCCGTACCCGGGGCGAAGAAATGCACGTTGAGAGGTTCGAGGCTGTTTGAAAGGCATGTCATGAATGCGCTGCTCGTGCAGGAGCGCAGTCAGCTCCCCGGGTTCAGGTAGCGCATTGCAACATCGATCAGGTTCCGTTTTACCTTCGCAACCCCGCGAGCATTTCGGTTTGGAAACAGCAATGAGTCCTCTGGGAAAACGAGTTGCATGAGCGTTGTACTGTAAACGACCCGATAGAACTGGAGCGGGTCGCACCGGCGAAATTCACCTGTGCGGGCGCCCTCGTTCAGGGTGCGCCGAAGCCTCTTGTGCATTGGTGACAGCGGTCCGGAAGTAAAATTGTCTTTAAACGGACCTCCTGCGGCAAGCTTTACATATTCCATGCCCCCTTCCGGGGTGGCAAAATCGATCAAGGCAAGACGAACGTATGCAGGATGCTGAATATTGAAATCCACAAATGCCCTCAGAGATTGTTCAATGCGCGGGCGCAACGACAGGTCCATGTCCAGGTCAAATTGTTGAGACAATAAATCAATAAAGCGGCGGCTGACGGCAATCAGCACGTCGTCCCGATTATGAAAATGTTTGTAAATTGCCTGAACGCGGATGCCCAGGGGCTCTGCTATGTCCTTCAGGTGGAAACCGAATACGCCTTTTAACGCAATGAGTTCTTCTGCCTTGTCGAGAATGAGCTCGCTTGTATGCAGCGCGTCTTGTTGAGCAAGTAGTCGTGAGGAAGTCACCAAGTTCGGATCCGGTTTCATGAAATGACCTGAATAGTACTACATATCGTAGTCACTGGGGAACTGCTCACAGAGATACTCTTGACATCGCATTTTGAATAGGTTAAATAGTTTAACCTAGAAGTTAAACCATTTAACCATTCCTTGCGCGAGAGGGTATTGATATGAAATGGGTATCGAAAACAGTCCTGGGCATAATCGTGTTTGCACTGTCGGTCTGCGTTTTTGCGCAGTCCGGCGTCATCGAAGAGATCGTCATTACGGCGCAAAAACGGGAGCAGAGTCTGCAGGATGTATCCGTTGCCGTGACTGCATTTTCCGGCGCTGAAATTACCGGGCAAGGTATTACGCAGGCAAAGGACATCGCCGCGCAGACGCCAAACCTGCTGACAAAAAATGCTGTCGGCAACACGGCGCCGATCTTCTCGATTCGAGGGTTGAGTCTGAATGACTTCGCGACAAACGGCACTCAACCCGTAGGGGTCTATGTGGATGAAGTGTACCTTGTGAACAATTCGCAACTCAGTTTCCAGATGTTCGATATTGAACGAGTAGAAGTGCTGAAGGGGCCACAAGGCACACTTTACGGCCGCAACACCACAGCCGGAGCGGTCAACTTCATCTCCCGAAAACCCTCGGATGAGTTTGAGGCGGACCTGACATTGACCGTAGGCGACTATGAATTGTTTACCATTGAGGGAGCAATAGGCGGCGCCATCAGTGAAAGGCTGTCGGGACGGTTTGCCTTTGCCTCGGAGAACCAGGGCGAGGGCTTTTTCACGAACACCGCGAACGGCACTGATCACGGTGAAATTGAGAGACTCGGCTTACGCGGACAGCTTCTCTGGGACGTTGGCGGCGGCGCGTCCGTGCTGTTAAACGTCCACGGCGGGCGAGACAGGTCCGATAACTGGTTTTACTCATTGCTGGCGAACGAATCCGGCCTTCCGGAAGGCGACGTGATCGTTGCTGCCGATCCCGTCGATGGTGACATTTATTCCGGCGCGTTCAATTCGTCACCCAAAATCGATAATGATTCGATTGGAGTCACGTTGACCGTGGATTGGGACCTGGAACAGTTCTCTATCCGTTCGATTTCATCCTGGGAGGATATGGAGTACGGGCGCCAGGAAGATTTCGATTCGACCGTTCTCAGCGCCGGCAATAATGACTATGGCGGCGACCTGAAAACGTATTCGCAGGAACTGCGCATCTCCTCCCCGGGCGGAGGTCGTTGGGACTGGATACTGGGCGTATTCTACGGCGTTGACGATCTCGATGAAGCCGATGTGTTTGACGAGACGGATCACCCGTTCTTCCTTGACCTGGTCCTTGACGAGGTCTATAACCAGGAGACCACTTCTGTGGCAGTGTACAGTCACAATGAGGTTTACCTGACCGATAACTGGAAGCTGACGGCTGCTGTGCGCTACACCGACGAAGAGCGCACATTTACAGGTGGAACGCTCGGATTTGCAGAGGTGGATAACGAGGTGAGCTATTCCGAAGTAACGGGACGTGCCGGCATCGACTACACATTCAGTGAAGATCTGATGGTTTATGCGAATTACTCTCGCGGGTACAAGTCAGGCGGGTTTACGGGTTTCTTTGTTTTCGTTCCGGAAGAAAAGGACCCGTATAATCCCGAGTTCATCAATGCTTATGAGATCGGCTTCAAATCCGACCTGGCGAACGGATTGCTGCGTGTTAACGGCGCCGCATTCTATTACGACTACGAAGACCTTCAGGCATTTGCAGGTGTTGACGGCTTTTTCCGCATTTTCAACGTGAATGAGGTTGAAGTCTTTGGCGCTGAGTTGGACCTGTGGTGGGCGCCGGCCGCTTCGCTTGACATCAAGGCAGGTGTCGGACTGCTTGATACGGAAGTGACCGAATCGACGTTGCCGGACGTCGCAGTCGGTAACAAGCTGGGCAACGCGCCGGACTTCCAGTTCAATACGTCTTTGTCATACGTGTTGCCGGTCGGCAACGGCTACTCTTTGAGCGCGTTGTTCACTGCGAGTTACCAGGACGATGTCAATTACAGCATCACCGGTAACCCGAACCAGGTTCAGGATGCCTACTGGCTCGCAAATGGACGCTTGAGTTTCGGCGCGGATAACAGTCGTTGGAGCGTGTCGATTTGGGCCAGGAATTTGACTGATGAGGAGTATTTCGGCGAGATTTTCAGCGACGGCGCGTTGGCGGTGGGGTTTCCCGCAGCGCGTCGAACCTTTGGCGCGGCTGTGAACCTGCATTGGGAATAACGGAGTAAGCCGGAATTGCCAGTACCAGCGGCGCCGTACTGATGAAATTGCGGGAAATAGATCGGAGCGGCTCCATCCTGGCAATGTTGCTGGTTGCGACGGTGACGGAGGCCATGTTGCTGCTGCTCCCGATCTATGTGGGGGCAATCACTGACCGGTTTGTATTTACGCAAAGCCAGCTTGGCTTATTGGGTTCCGCCGATCTTGTAGGCATTGCCGCAAGTACACTTTCAGCCGCGTGGTGGCTGCGCCGTGTCCCGTGGAGAGAATGCATATTGGCGCTGCTCGGCGCATTTTTTATCGCTAATCTCGTCTCCGTCCGGCTTGACTCGTTTGAACTGCTGATGATTACGCGCGTGTTCGCCGGGTTGGCCGCCGGCGCCGCGTACGCAATTGCGCTGGCAGGGCTTTGTGACACGGTAAAAAGCGACCGAAACACGGCGCTTATGGTATGTGGCCAGGTGCTGTTCGGCGCGGCCGGCTCTTTCATCCTGCCCCTGGTCAGCGCAAACTGGCAACTCGTCGCCGTATTTGTTTACATGAACCTGTGGATTTGTGTGGCTCTGCTAATCGCTTACTTCGCCTTTCCTGGTGAACCGGGGCGCCATGCCCACCATGTCGGCGCGGCCGGGAGGCCGGCGGCTGCCCGTAAATTGATGGTTATCCTGGGTACAGCGGCCTACTTCCTGACCATTGGCATGGTGTGGGCGTATCTTGAAAGAGTGGCTCGCGCGGCCGGAATGAACAGCCATGAAGTGGCAGCTTCGCTGGGAATCGGCTACCTCATAAGCCTGTTCGGGTCGCTTTCTGCCGCATGGCTCGGTTGTCGCCTGGGGCGGGCGCTGCCGATGCTGGTGGCTGGTTCGTTGCAGGTTGCCATGCTGGTATTGTTTTCCAACCTGGAAATGTTTGGAAACGTTTCCCGCGCATTTTTCCTGACTAATATCGTATTTCAGTTTTTCTGGAGTTATATTATTGCCTATCAAATCATCATTTACAGCGAGGTCGATGAGAGTGGCAGGTTCGTGGCGACCTATGGCACCAGTATGCATCTTGCACTTGCAATCGGACCCTATGCCGGTTCAAAACTGGTTTCCGCGCAGGATTACACGCCGGTACTGGATGCCGGCGTGCTGACGCTGGCGGCTTGTTATACTTGTTTCCTTATTGCCATCCACCTGAATAAAACAGCGCGTATGGCCGTTGCGCCAACCGGGCAGCAAATCTCATGAACCCGAATTGGCCGGGCGCTGACGGAATTTCACCGGTTGGGGAAATCGGAAAAGGACGATGGGACCTGCCGGGGCAGCGCCGGGCAGGTCTGCGGATGCTGCACCGGCTCAACCGCTACGGACTTGTGCTGCGCGCTCCTTGCTCGCGACCTCTGACGACACATACGGATGCAGGTATCGGTAACCAGGCGGGCGTAGCTCAATGCCTCGATAACCAGGCGTTCGTCGGCCTTCTTGTCCTGCAGCGCGATGATATCGTGTTTGAAGCCTACGCTGATGATTTTGATGAACGCCAGGTACATTCGGTCCAGTCGATCAGCAAAATGCTGGTAAACCTGATCGCGGCCCGCTGTGTCAACCATGGCCTGGTAGACCTGGAACGAGCAGTCATCGATTACCTGCCGTCTATCGGCAGCGGATACGCAAGCGCCAGCGTGCAACAATTACTCGACATGAATGTTGTTAACAGTTTCATCGAAGACTATGCGGACCCGGATGCCTGCGTAGGCAAGCTGGAATGCGCGCATGGCTGGCGCATCGACCCCGATAATCCGCGGCAATCCATACGCGACTACCTGGTCTCGATTGGGGGGGCGGCTCAAACCAGCGAGCAGGGCGAGGTTCAATACAAGACTGCAAACACTGATATTGTGGCATGGATATGCGAGCAGGCAGCGCGGCAAACGTTGCGCAACTCCTTGCTTGACCTGGTTGAACAGGCCGGCATGGAGAACGCGGTGTATGTCTCAACGGACCGGGAAGGCATTCCCTTCCTGGGTGGTGGACTGCACATGACCCTGAGAGACCTGGCGCGCTTGGGGCGGTTATTCTGTTTTGACAACGAGAATAACGCGTCACAACTGTGTCTCGTTCGGCAAGCCCTCGCAAGTCCGGCTGCCGGCACCCGGTATAGCGATGGAATCTTTTACAGAAACTTTCTGGAGACCGATGGACGGTTCGTCGGACACCTGGGCTATGGCGGGCAATACCTTTATGTAGAACCCGCACAGGCCATCGTCATTGCCGCGTTCAATGCAATCGATGATGAAGACGGCATTGACTACGAGTTCATTATTCGTCTTCGCTCGATATGCAGCGCCATTGCCCGTATACTTGCCGATAAATAGCGAAGCGGGAGCAGCAACCACGATATGTCCCAGTTCAATCAGCCACTTGGCGGAAACGAAATGCCTCGCTATGCGGGGCCGGCGACAATGTTCCGATTGCCGTCAGCTTCGATCGGGGATCCTCTGGGCATTGCGATCGTTGGCGTCGGCCTTGACATTGGCGCCAGCAATAGAGCCGGGTCCCGCTTCGGTCCGCGCCAGATTCGTAATGAATCAAGCATGGTACGCCCCTATTGCATGGCTACCGGCGCGGCGCCGTTCGATTCGTTCCAGGTTGCGGATCTCGGAGACGTGGCATTGAACAGTTTCAACCTGGCTGAGTCGATCCGGATCATTGAGTTGTTTTACCAACGCCTGGTGCAAACAGACGTTAAACCGGTGACACTGGGTGGCGATCACACCATCACATTGCCGATCCTGCGCGCGCTTCGTCAGCGGCACGGGACATTAGCGTTGGTGCACGTGGATGCGCACGCCGATACGAATGACACTATGTTCGGTGAGCCAATCGCTCATGGCACGATATTTCGCCGCGCTATTGAAGAAGGTCTTGTCAACCCGAAAAAAATGGTTCAAATCGGGCTGCGCGCAACAGGTTACACAGCGGATGACTTTGACTGGGCCAGGGCGCAGGGAGTGTGCGTTACTACTGCTGAGGAATGCTGGTATCACTCACTTGTCCCATTAATGGATGAAGTGCGAGACCGAATCGGCGCATCCATTCCAACTTACCTGAGTTTCGACATTGATGGTCTTGACCCTTCAGTGGCGCCCGGAACAGGCACCCCGGAACCCGGCGGCCTGGCCGCGTCTCAGGGAATCGAAATAATCAGGGGTTGCTTTGGCTTGAATCTTGTCGGAAGTGATTTGGTTGAAGTCTCACCGCCATACGACACCAGCGGCAACACCGCGCTGCTGGCCGCAAATCTTGTATTCGAGATGCTCTGTTCATTTCCGGGATGTCGGCGTGGTGAGAGAGTACCGGGTCAGACCAGTCCCACCTGACCCGCCCACGGCGCCGCTTCAGGGCATGGACGACGTAGCCGATTCGGGCGGGATCAATGTCCGCCCAGGACTTGCAGCGCGTAGGCGAGTGTGCCCTCGCCGTCCACGCGCACCTGGTAATCCTCGACAAAGATCTTGCCGGCGATAGTCATCTCCGGATCAACTACGAACACTCCGGGGTGAGGGATACCGTATGCCGTATCCCCCGGTTCGTACTGTTCGTTGAGGATGCCCAGCGTCTCGATGGTTGCCGCATCGATATCCGAGAGCAGCGGATAGGTAATGGAAGCGGCATCGATGAACACCTGCTGCAACTCCGGCCCGTCGTAGGTAATTGCAACGACGCCGATCCCGGCCTCTTCGAAGTCCGCTGTCTGTTCCTGCAACTGCACGAGTTGCCTCCTGCAATAGGGTCACCAGTCAGCCGAGCGCACCGCGACGAAGACTGCCCCGCGTTCACCCATGAACTGGTCGATACCGGTGATTTCCTCGCCCTGGTAGAGTGCCCGGATGGCGGGAAACCGGGCGCCGACCGGCAGCCCCGGGCTGAACGCATCCGGATCTTCGGCAACGAACATGCCGCTGGTAACAGTATCTGCAAGGAGTCCGGCAACCTTGCCGCCGAACAGTTCGGTGGGCGGGCTGTCCAGCACGACAGCCGCGATGGGCAGGCCCAGGATAATCACGACTGTTGCAAAACCTTTAAGGAACTTTTTCAAGCCGTACTCCACTCTGTCCGTCTATTCATCAGCGCATTGCCGTTTGATGCCTGTAGCGGCAACCAGTATACCAGCTTGTGCTGTTACAGGTAATCGGCGGTGTATTTTACCTTGAGGCAGTTGCCGGAGTTGAGATCGCCGTAGATTTTCATCCTATTTACAAAACCAGAACTCCATCTCCACCGTGGCGTTGATGGGCAGGGCGTTGACGCCGACGGCCGTGCGCGCCGGGAGGCGTCTGTCCGCGCTGATAACGGCTTCCCAGGACTTGTTGATCTCCGGGAACTGGTCGAAGCGGGTTGTGTAGATGTTCACGCTGAACAGGTCGTCCAGGGACAGGCCAAAATCCGGCAGGGCTTGCAGCAGGTTATTCAGGATTTTTGCGGTTTCCGCGCCGGCGCCGCCCGGTTCCAGTTCGCCGGTGTCCTTGTCCAGGGCAATCATCCCGGCGGTTTTGTAAAACGGACCCGACTTGACCAGCGGGCTGTAACGGAACCGGGGTTCCGGCAGGTTTTCGGAGCTGAGTGATTCAATCATGGTGTGTCAACCTCGTGTTTGCATGTCTACAGGGGATTTGCACCGTCCCTGGCGATTTAACCGTTGTGCTGCCATAGTGAGCAGTTCCCGGTGCCTGGTCAGCCCGCCACGGCTTGCGCGGCAGGCTCCCGGAAGCGCGGCATGACTTCCCGCGCAAACAGTTCCATGCTGCGCATGGCCTTTTCATGGGCCAGTTTGCCGAACCAGTTGAAAATGATGATATGCTCAAGGCCGCCCTCCTTGTTCAGCCATTCGATCTTGTCGGCAACCGAATCGGGTGTGCCGAAAATGCCCAGCTTGCCGTAGATCTCATCGAACGGAACGGTTTCGAAGTATTCCAGGATCTCGGTGTAGTTGGCGAACTGCTCGGCCACCTTGGCCTTGTCCCGTTCCCCCCATATTTTCGCCGCGGTGCGCACATACCATAGAACGTGGTCCCGGATATCGGCTTTAACCTGTGCGTCGCTTTCTCCCACGTAAATGAATTCGTTGTGGGCCATTTGCAAATCTGTTCGCCCGGCTTCATTTAATAATCTGTACCAGACATCAAAATACGAGGTCTTCAGGATTTCATGGGGGCACAGGTAAGGACCGATCAAGCCGTTGATGCCCCGGTCTATGATCTTTTTTACCGTATAGTCGCTGATTGCGGCCTGCCAGATCGGCGGATGTGGCCTGGTATAGGGTTTCGGCAGGACGGAGAGTTGCGGGAATTGCCAGTATTGCCCGTCGTACGAAAAGCTTTCCTCGGTCCAGGCGCGGCGGATAATGTCCAGCGCTTCGCTGAAACGCTGTTCCGCTTCGTGCAGGGTCAGGTCGAAACCGGCGAATTCCTTGGGCTGGTTGCCGCGCCCTACGCCCACGTCCACGCGGCCACGGCCCAGGTGATCCAGCGTCGCCCAGTCTTCCGCGACCCGCAACGGGTGCTGGAACGGCAATACGACGACCGCTGTGCTGATCCTGATCCGGGAGGTATTGGCCAGTGCATGACCGGCAAGGGCCGGGACCGACGGTCTGCCGTACGGGCTGAAGTGGTGCTCGGTAAGCCACACCGTGTCATAACCCAGTTCCTCGGCAAAACGGATTTGCTCGGTAATGTTTTCATAAGGTTCCGGCATCCCATCCAGTACCTGGGGAACCAGGATTATGCTGAATTTCACGTTTTTCCCTCCCGCGCCAGGGGTTCTCTCAACATGATAACGGCAGGAACGGATTATGCAATCATCTCGATAACAGCCTGGAACAGCGGGCTTTCCGGGTTGGCGAGTTCACCGATGATGGAGAAATGGTCGTGTCCGTTAATCTCCATGTGGGTGACGGGGTAAGCGGCCTGTTCGCATCGCTTGGCATAACTGCCGGTCTGGCGGCGGAACTCGGCGGATTCGTTCGCCCCGCAGGTGATGATAGCAGGGACAGGCCGCCGGGACAGGTGATGGATCGGGCTGTAGCGTCTGGCGGATTCCAGGTCCAGCCGCAGTTTTTCATTGGGTTCGCATTCAAGCAGTGGTTCCAGGTCGTACAGGCCGCTGATGGCACAGGCGCCCTTTACCACGTCCGCGGGAAGGCCGTACTGCTCCGGCCAGTCATCACTTATAAGCTCTGCCGTCAGGTGGCCGCCGGCGGAATTGCCGCTGACGTAAATCCGCTCAGGGTCACAACCGTAGTCCGCGCTATGTTCATACAGCCATTTAACGGCATTACGCACGTCTGCAACGACTTCAGTCATGGTCACGTTTGGAACCAGCCGGTAATTAATGGGCACCCAGGCGATGCCGCGCGGGATGAGTTCCTTCGCCGGGAAGCGCCGGGGGTCTTTGCTGTTGAAGTACCAGTAGCCGCCGTGGATAAATATCAACACGGGCGCCTTGCCGGTTTCAGGAGTGAAGATATCCAGCGTCTGGCGCGGGCCGGCAGGGCCATAGGGCACGTCCAGTTCACCGGGCATGGACCGCACCAGTTCCTCGCTGAGTTCCTCATACCGGCGCACATGATCGCCCATACCGGGCGTCAGGTTGGTCAGATACTGGCGGCGTAGTTCTTCAAGCGGATAATCCTGCCAATTCATTTTCATCTCCCGGGAAATCAACCGATATCACAACAGCATTTTCCCCGTTAATCAACCGCCTCCATTCCCGCACCAGCGGGAAGTAATTTGGGACACCCACAAATTAATGCGCTGCACAAATTTGTGGGTGTCCCAAATTTATTATTCCTCATAATCCTGTCCATCCTGTGCATCCATGTTAATATCCGCGGGTCATGACCGGAACCCAAAATAACAGCGCAGCGAACTATCGCGTCCTCACCATCCTGTCGTTACTGAGCACCTTCGGTGCGGCTGTGTATTTCATCGCCCCGTTGCTGGTAGGCGGATACGTGACGCAACTCGGGTTCAGCAGCCAGCAGGGCGGTTATATCATCTCAGCGGAATTGGCGGGTTTTGCCTTAGCTGCGATACCGGCGGCAATCTGGGTTAAAAAGCTCAATTGGCGCACGGCGCTGTACCTCTCCGCCGCTTGCGTCATCATGATGAACCTGGTTACCTCGTCGTTAACCGGTTTTGCCCTGTTTCCCGTTATTCGTTTTTTGAGTGGATTCGCCGCCGGCATACAACTGGCCGTGTGTATGGCCGTGATCCACCGGAACCTGGATCCGGACCGCAGCCTCGGCTACTGGTTCGGCCTGCAATTGCTGGCGGGCTCGGTGGGGGTGATATTCCTGCCGGGCCTGATCGCGGATTTCGGAGTCGGCGCAGTGTTCCTGGTGATAGCGGGATTGCATGCGCTGTTG
This sequence comes from Gammaproteobacteria bacterium, assembly GCA_026710545.1. Classification (GTDB taxonomy): domain Bacteria; phylum Pseudomonadota; class Gammaproteobacteria; order Eutrophobiales; family Eutrophobiaceae; genus JAAXHV01. The sequence goes on from JAPOQU010000127.1 coordinate 14,018, forward strand.
CTGTTGTTCATCCGTATTATTCCCGACCGCGGTGAAATCGAACAAATGCCGGAAGTCAAAGCCACGGGTTCGATTCCTGTCCTGGTTGCGCTCGGTTTTGTCGGCCTGTACCTGTTCGAAGCGGGGATCATGGGCGTGTGGGCCTACTACGAACGCATCGGCGATGCCGGCGGTATTTCACCCCAGACCATCGGTTATGCGCTGTCGGCCAGTCTCTTCCTCGGCTTTCTCGGCTCCATGGCTACGGCCGCGCTGTCCACCCGTTTCAACCGCCTTATTCCGGTTGCACTGGGGACCGGCCTGGCAATCTTCTGTACGGCGCTGTTGCTGACCGATTTTTCCACCGCCACCTATGTTATCAGTGTCGGTCTGTTCATATTCGCCTGGTATTTTACCCTGCCCTACATTATGGGGTGTATCGCCAACGTGGATGCGACCGGCAGGTTGCTGATCCTGTCCAACATGGTAGCCGGCCTGGGCACCTCGACCGGCCCAGCCTGTGCCGCCCTGCTGCAGACTTCGGACAGTTTCGTTCCCGTCTTGTGGATGGGCATCATCACCATGCTGGTATCGATCCTGTTCATCTCGCGACTGGCGCTGCAGCCGGCGAGGGAGTAGTCAGGAATCAGCTCGTGTTCTCCCGGGCTTCCCACAATGTTTGCCAGTGATTGACCATGTAGAACGGGATGGACAAAACCGGCTTTTCATATTGCAACGGTGCGGCCGATATTTTAATTCCCCATGCCTGTTGTTTTTCTTCGAGAAACTGGTGCAGACTTTTCAGTCTCCCTGTTTTTCCCGCTTTTACCTCTATCGGGACCAGGTCCGTCCCGTATTGGCAGACATAATCAATTTCTGCGCTGCTGTTTCTGGCCTCCCTGGCCCAGTAATAAAGCGCCGGTCTGTCGAAACTGTCCTGACAGGCAATCAATTCCTGTCCGACGAATTGTTCCATTAATGCGCCCTGGTAGATTGCCATCAGATCCTTTTCCCGGATAATATCCGTAGCCAGGCCACAGAGGTTTTGCATCAACCCGACGTCAAGAAAAAGCGCTTTGAAAAAACGTTCATTGATATGGGCCCCCAAAGGCAAGCCATCGGCGGATGATTTGATTACTTTGTGATACACGCCGGCCAGCACCAGTAATTCGAGAGCATTTTTTATGTTTCTTGATAGTTCGTCCGGGTCAACCCTGGTGTATTTGAACTTGTTTCCAACCTGTTGTACGGCAGATTGGAATACCTTGCCGACGTTTTCGAGGCGTCCAAATTTTACATATTTGTTGAAGTCGTCCCGGTAAGTCTGTAGCAGAGAGGTCTGGATTTGGCGGCAACGCTCATAGTTTCCGGATTTCCGGTATTCTGCCACCACTTCCGGCATACCTCCGATCAGCAGGTATTGTCTTACCCAGGTGAGCAGGGCATCGTGAACTACCGGATCAGTGAACGAATTCTGATCGTGTTTGAGCGCTTCTACTGCTATTTCCTGTCCCTGGGCGAGCAGGAACTCTTCAAAACTCATGGGCTTCATGTAGAGATATTGGATACGACCTACCGGCATGGAAAAACCGCTTGCGTTCAGGGTTAATTCCAATAGTGACCCTGCGGCAAGCACGTGCAGTTCCGGCATCTGTTCATAAAAGTAGCGCAAGGCTGAAACAGCTTTGGGAAATGCCTGAATCTCGTCAATAAACAGCAGCGTCTTGCCGGGTACGATCCCTTGCCCGGTCAATATTTCGATCTTGTTCAATATCTCCCGGGGTTTCATACTCTTGAATATCTCCGCAACCTGGGGCTCTGACTCAAGATTGATGACTGCCATATCAGGGAATTCCTGTTTACCGAACCGGTTCACGGACCAGGATTTGCCTACCTGGCGCGCCCCCCGGATCAATAAGGGTTTGCGCCTGGAATCATTGCGCCAGCTTCGCAGGACGGTATCAATGGAACGTTTCACGGCTTGCAGCTCCGCAAAATAAAACGGTACCATACAGTGGAAATGCTAAAAATACAAGGTAAAAATAACATTTATTGTCAAAAATACAAGGTAAATATAGACAATTAACGTCAGAAATACCCGTATAAAACGTGGTGTTTCGGAGGTTAAGAAATCTTTGGACAGTTACCGGAATTGTGATTGCCGGGAAGCACAACACTGGAACGGCTCCGGGCCATCGGGTACGCTTGATGTCAGGTTCTTTTGTGTGGCTTGCGGCGGATATAAGTCACATTGTCTTCTTTTTTTATTTCGAATCCGGCGCATTTCGTGACCAGCGTACTCAAGTTGGAACAGCCGTAAGTCCGGTGGTCGAAATCCGGTGCGGCTCCGACGATCCGGCTACCGACAGTACCCAGGTTTGTCCAATCGTCGTCGGTTTCATCCAACGCTTTGGCAATAATGTTCGCTGCGTCCTTGAGAGATTCCTTCATATTTGCTGTGTCGCCGTCTGTCCCTTCCTTCTCCATTGTAGCCTCCACAAGGTTCTCCACATAGATGAAGCGATTACAAGCATTGCGGAATGTTTCCGGAGTCTTGCGCTCGCCAAAACCATAAACCAGCTGCCCATCTTCCCGCAAACGCTGTGCCAGACGGGTGAAATCGCTGTCGGAACTGACCAGGCAAAATCCATCCATGTTGCCCTTGTGCATCAGGTCCATGGCATCGATGACAAGCGCTATGTCGGCTGCGTTTTTGCCCTTGGTGTTGTTACGCTGCTGGTGTTGGAGGATAGCGAGTGATTTAACCGCATCATCCCAGCCGGCCAGGCGCCCGCTTGAAAAATCGCCATAGACACGTCGCACATTGGCTTCGCCCAGCTTTACGATCTCGTCGAAGATTGGTTCAGCGTGGCGCGCGCTGGTGTTATCAGCATCAATCAACACTGCCAGGCTCTCCACCCGCCCCTCATCGGGCATTGATTTGCTTCGCTTCATTGGTGTTTGTCTTTCTGTTTTGTCGGCGAAATGCGATCATCACAGGCTTCCGCCAACGTTTCGCAAGCTGAAATATACGTTATAAGTTCGTGCCGGAATATAGTACAATCTGTTATTGCAATCAATCCGGGAGATGTACGTGGGCTTGATCTGCTTGGGCAGGCTTTGATGGCGCATCAACTGGTGAGAAATGCAGGCCCGCGATGAAAATTGAAAAATCCTTTACTGTCGCCGCGCCCCGCGTAGCAGTATGTCAGTTTATCACCTCTCCTGAAGCGGTTGCCGCCTGCGTCCCCGGTTGTGAAAAGGTTGAACAAACTGGGGAGAGCACTTACCAGGCTGTTATCAGAATAAAAATCGGCATGATTAAGGCCAGGTTTAATAAAGAGATATAATTAATGCCATGAGCGCGTTAGCACAAAAAGTTCCTATCGAGTTCAAAAGCTTGTCCTCAGAAGCACAGATAAAATATGTTCAAAACCTGTGGGATTTCATTGTTGAGCATTCTGAAGAAATATCTGTTCCTGAAGCTCACAAGCGGGTTCTGGATAACCGCCTGGTTGCTTGTGAGAACGACGAAGGACAAGCTGTATCCTGGAAACAGAGCAGAGATGCCATATTGAAGAATCTGGAAGATCTTTGATCAGGAAGAACATTGAGCCGCAAGCATTTTCAGACATAAACGAAGCGGCGGCCTGGTACGAAACCCAATCTTCCGGTTTAGGCGTTGAGTTCGTTTGGGAAATCGATCGTGCAATTGGGAAGGTTCAAGATAATCCCCGATTTTTTCCAGAGGTGTACCGCGATGTTCGCCGGGTGTTGCCAAATAAATTCCCCTAAGCTATTTATTACATACTCAACGAAAGAGAAATACGTATTCTTGCGGTACTGCACCAGAGCCGGTCAGATATAACAATCGAATCAAGATTGGGCTGAACTGGGGTTGTAATAACAGACAGGCATTGCTCGCCGTTGAGAAATTGGAGGTAAGTCGTGAAGCCGGAGGTTAAGAAATATACCTATCGAATTATCTGGTCTGAGGAAGATCAGGAATTCATTGGTCTGTGTGCCGAATTTCCCAGCCTGAGTTGGCTGGACCCTGATCATGATAATGCCCTCAGAGGTATTCGCTCACTTGTCAATGAATGCCTGGAGGATATGGTACGGGCCAAGGAGAAAATTCCTGTTCCTGTCTCTACGCGACAATATAGTGGGAAATTCATCGTTCGTATTCCGCCGGAAGTGCATCGAAATCTCGCTATAGAAGCCGCTGAATCCGGCATTAGTTTAAATCGTATCATCAGCGCCAGGCTTGCGCACTAACCCGCATGATAAACTGGAAAGCAACCGGAAGCCTTGTATAATTCAGCTGTCGGAATAAGCTTCGAATGGACGGCCATACTTCACAAATCTCCAGTATCCTTAATCAGGTTCGACTCCTGAAAAAAAGGTATGACGAATTGGCTGCTGTAACCGGCGAACAATTCAATGTTTTTTCTATTCTGGAGGTTGAAACTGATGAAGTCAAAACCCACTCTGCATTTCTTGCCGACCTGCTGAGCCCTCAAGGGTCAC
>JAPOQU010000128.1 GCA_026710545.1 Gammaproteobacteria bacterium
GAGAACTGACCGACCTCCTGTGTAAAGCGAAATCCATCTGGCGTTAGACGTGAACGCCTGGGGTGGTATAGGTCCACAAACAAGATGAACCACTCGCTTCCTGAGAACGTAACAGCCTCAAAAACGTCAATCGTGTCCACTGCACCGATTCTATGAAATAGGATTCTCTCTCCCCTTTCCGTTTCCAGCTTAGATAAATAGGCAAGCTGGCCAATTGAACCATTTACGGGGATCGGGTTGGTCTCGGAAATCGCGGGAAGGTTAAAATCCCGCGACGCCGTCTCGGAAATCAAGTGCGGGTATTCGAGATAGCACTGCCGAAACGCCTCCAGATTGTCAGACATCGATATTCAAATAACCCGGGGAGAGTCAATCGGATCGCGCGTGGGAAGTTCCGGAAACAGGGAAAAGTCGCGATCCCGCGTGAGCAGCATTTCGACGCCATGCGCAATGCAGATAGCAGCGACCCGGGCATCATGTACTACCGCTCCGCGTACTCGCGGACGTTGCACGAAACCCTTCAATACAGTCAGGAAATCGTCAGTCTCACCGATCAATTGATTTGACGGTGAAGCAGTCCAGGCTTCAAGCTGAGCCCAGGCACGTTCCGGCGGTGTAGCTGATTCTCTCCATATCCGGCGGTTTGTCACGACGCTGAAAAATTCATAACAGCACGGCCATGGTATCGCCCAGACCCGCTCCCCTTCAGACAACTCAAGCAGAACCTTATATGCTGTTTCATAGGCCCGTGATTCCCTGCGATGCGCGTAAACAAGCAGGTTGGTATCGACTGCAATCATCCTGTTTCAGGTTTTTCGTATATCATCCCGCGTAAATCCTGCCACGAATATGCCTCAAGCGGGTCTGCCGCATCCGCATCTCCGACACTCATATCGGGTAATTGATAATGATGGGGTGAAACAGGAACGGCCAGTACCTGGCGCAGACCGTCTTCTACTACCGCGCGTAGTGGCCTGCCGGTCTTCTGCGCATGGCGTTTCGCCCTGTCCAGCAGCGCATCGTGTATATCAAGCGTTGTTTTCATGATTCCCATATTACCCATAATCGATAGTATGGTAAAGCAATATCAATGATCAACTACCACAGGATCTGGGTTCGCCGCTTTGGCATATTCAGCGCTTTCCACTGGCAAATCCCTGCCCCCAATGAACTCTGCCCAGCCAGTAACCCAACTCGTAGGAGCCATCATCGTCATGGGTCAATCGAATACCACCGATAAGGGTATCGCTTCGATATATGTTAAACGTCAATTCCTGGAGGTCCCGACCCCGGCTACCGCCAACCGCTCGGTATCCCAATGCATCGTCATCACCTCCTGCCACTACCTTCCAGCGCTTCAACCTCAACGATCGTTCCTTGGTCATAGTGGTAACGCAGAAAACGCCAGTGGATCGCATCCGAAAGCGATCTGGCTCGCATGACCCCATAGCAGTCACCGTCCGCTCTGACACTTTGGTAGTGAACACCGTAACTTTTGGCATCCCGCAACGCATAGCCGAGCTGCTGTGCTGTCACATACTCATCGGGATCGTAAATGGCGTCCCCTGCCAGATGTCGCACGTCATGCAGGGTAACTGTTCCCAACTGCGCCCGAATAACGCGCATCTCCTGCGTAGTTTTCTCAATTCTGGATTCCCGCAGGAATCGTGCCCGATGGAAAGATGACTCGGCGATGGCCACCACCTCGTCGGGAGCACAGTAATAGATACCGAAATCCCGGTTGAAGCGGCCTCCACGGCCATCCACGGGTGGATGGGTGAAAGCCGCCATTATCCAGGACGCGCCATCGCCGTACACCCGGTCTTCCGGTGGTACCAGGCGGATATCTCCCACTTCATCGCGCAGCCTGGGGTTGGTCAGCGACTCAACGGCATAGAGTACATCCCAATCTTTTGGGCCGGAGACGCGCTCGAACAGGCTGATCTGCGGATAGCGCGATAGAATGACCCGATAGGCGGGTTCATTCACTTCGCTACCAGGCAGGGGATTGATATCGATCATCAGCCTCCCCGCTCTGCGTCGAGGAAATTTCTGACTACGGCCAGATCCACCACCTGCCCGGCCAACAACCGAGCCAGCGGCGCCGTACCATTGAACAGTGGATTGTCATTGGGCGTAGCCAGCCACTGGTCGGCCAGCGCCTGGTCAGGCAATAGAATCTGCAGGGATTTGTAGACCCCCAGGATATAGCTGGCCCGTTCCAACAGGTCCCGCGTCAACTTTGCCTTTCCCGGCTGGCTCTTCCAGTTGTAGAGGGTCTTCTCGTTACTGAGCCCCAACAAGGTCATCTGCTGGACGCCGGTCAGGCGCCACTGACTGAAAATAGCGAAAATCGCCGGCAGCAGTGAACCGGAGACATTGGAACCACGTTGCAGTAGTTGTTCGGCTTGAGCGATCATATTTACCTCCAATACTGTAACTGTATAGTGCTTGAATACATAGTAGCAGACTGTATTATTACAGTCAACTGTATCAGAGGTACTTTTTTAGGGCGCTGGCCTTGACTTATAATCTATCCAAATCGCCCAGCTAATCCGGCGAGAGTAATATTTTCTGCAATCTCATCATGTGGGATCAGCAGGTAGCGCCATGGCTTACCGCCATAGGTGCTCGCATGGTCCGATGCATTGGCACACCATTTTATCGCCACGTCCTTTTTGGCAATGACGATCGGATCATCAAGTTCCTTGCGCATTTTTGGTTCCAACATGTAGATCGTGCCGGTAGTCTCGGCCACGAAGTCCGGCTGGTATTCCAGATGGTCCGCAATAGTCTTGTAGTAGATCTGAAATTGCCCCTTTGCCGGCTTGAACCACCTGACAGTGTCCCGCTCGAGTATCACCGCCAGCCTGCGCTCCGTATCGGAGTCGAATTTCTGAACGGGATATAGACAACGCTGGAAATTACCAAACAGGTATTTCGCCATGTTGCTCTTGTCCGCCGGAGCAACCCGGTAATCGGCGGGTGGTTCTTGCACTGAATAGGTATAGGCACTCTGCTTCAGTTCGGTGAACCCCTTGCTGATCTTTACCTCATACCCTGCTGCTTCTTCCCAATAGTGTTCCTGCATCTGCACATGTATAAATCGCGCTATATCCCGTTGATAGCAGCGCAGCACCTTCCGTGTGTCCTCATCGTTGAGATAGCTCTGAAAATGGCGCACCGTTTGAGTAGCCAGGTCATAGAGCAAGTCGGCATGCTCATCGTAAGAAATATCATCGAAATCCACGAGTCCGCCGACCACATAGTCCTCCAGCCGCGCTTCTTCGATACCGCCTCGCCCAAGCGCCAGGACTTCATGCTCATTGGTGCGTAGCGCCTGAATCCAGAGTTCATCTGACACCGCTGGATACTTCAGCGCGTCCAGGTTCAGCGTAAAGGGTTTGAAGCCTGACTGCACTTCACCCTGGGGTACTACCAGGATGCGCGGGATGTCGATCGTCTGTTGTGTGACCAGCTCCACGGTTTTGGCAACCACGGCGGCAATGTCAGGCTTCTCGGTCACGCCTTCAAGTTCCATTTGTTCGGGAGCGCGTTGCTCCTCGACAGCCTTGACGATGGCGGCCTGAAGCTCCGGCCTCTTCAGGTGTTCGACCGTCGGCAGCGACTGCGGCTGATTTTCATACTGTTTCATTACCTCGTAGGCAATCTGCGCTACTTTTTGTTCTTCCGGCTTACTGAATGCGGGCGCCTCACCCTGCCCGGCCACGGTCGTACTGCTCGTCACCTGTGCAAGCTTTAGCCCCAGCCGAGTGGCCAGCTGGGACTGCGACACCACCGTGACTGTTTTCTGTCCCAGTTCATCTGCATCCAGCACTACCTCCTGTAAACGAATGGCGGAATCCGGTTTATTGGCCTCATCAATAATTTCCTGGAACTTGTCGTGAGCGACGATGTTCAGCCGGTCCACGGCGGTCACGCCGGTACGTTTACCGTAAGGCAGACGCAGACCACGTCCGATGGATTGCTCGATCAGGATGCGGGCATTGGCGGCACGCAGTGGCACGATGGTATAGAGATTAGTTACGTCCCAACCTTCCTTGAGCATATTCACGTGAATCACAATCTCCGTCGGCTCAGAGGTCAGTTCGACTTTGAGCAACCTTTCCACCATCTCATCTTCTTTCGCGCCAGTCTGGCTGGAATCCACCTGGATAACCTTATCCTTGTAGCGTCCCTCGAAAAATCCATCTGATTGGATCCAGGACAACAACTGTCCCGCATGGGAGGTATCTCGCGCGATCACCAGCAAGAAGGGCTTGACGATGGCATTACCGCTTTCGCGCGCGTAGGTTTCCATCTCCACCTTGACACTTTCATGCAGACGTACGCCGTCTTCCAGCTTGAGGCCTTCGATCTCCTCCGTTGACATCCCGGCCGGATTGAAGTCTTTGCGCGTCACCACCGCCGGTTCTTTCACGAAGCCATCGGCCATGGCCCTGCCCAGCGGATAATCGTAAATGACGTTCTTGAAGGCCACCGCACCGCGGGCGAATTCTATGAACGGGGTCGCCGTCAGCTCCAGCCCCAGAATCGGTTTGAGTTCATTGATTGCCCTTATGCCGGCGCTCGCACGGTAGCGGTGCGATTCATCCATTAACATCACCAGATCAGGCAGCCCGGCCAGATAATCGAAATAACTCTCGCCAATGTATTCCGACAGCCGCTTGATGCGGGGTGATTTGCCGCCTCGAACTTCGGAGTTGATCTTGGAGATATTGAAAATGTTGACTCGCACACCACCAAATAACGAGCCACTTGCCGGATCGTGCTGGTCGTAGTTATCGCCGGTAATAATGGCTGGCGCATTCGTTGCGAATTCTGCAATTCCCTTGAATACGTATTTTGGTGTATTAGGTGTGAAATCCGCGATCAGTTTATTGTAAATGGTCAGATTCGGCGCCAACACGAAGAAGTTGTTGATGCCATGGGCCAGATGCAAGAAGCTAATGAACGCGCCCATCAGCCGCGTCTTGCCCACGCCGGTGGCCAGGGCAAAACACAGCGAAGGAAACTCACGCTCGAAATCTGTCACCGATGGAAACTCGCTACGGATAATCTCAAGCGCAGCATTGTTCTCCGCTTCTTTCCCCAGTGGCGTAATCTCCGTGATGCGATCGAGAATCTCCAGGGAACGACGCTGAGGTGGACGCAGGCTCAGACGGCCAGCAATGGAATTTACATGGCGGTTCATTTCTTCCCGATTCCTTTTTTCTTGACTGCCTTTTCAGCCGGTGAATTTTGCGAGGCAAGAAAACGTAGCCCCCGCCGCAATTCTTGTTGCAACTCTTCTTCAGTGGGTAAATAAAGTTGGTAACGGCTGGTAAATATATTGCGCTTCAGTTGCTCCCCCAGCGTGTACTTCACCACCGTATCATTCTTGTCCGGGCAAAGGATTAGCCCCAAGGTTGGGTTATCCCCTTCGGTACGCCGCTCGCGGTCGTAATAATTCACATAGAACTGAATCTGCCCCAGATCAGCGTGCGTCAGCTTGCCCACCTTCAGGTCGATGAGCACGTGACACTTCAGGATAGTGTGATAAAAAACCAGGTCGATGTAAAAATGGTCGCCATCAACGGTGATACGCTCCTGCCGCGAGACAAAGGCAAAGCCCTTCCCCAGCTCCAGCAAGAAGGTTTGCAAATTACCGATCAGCGCCTGTTCCAACTTCGATTCCACCAATCGTGGTGACTCCGGCAAACTGAGGAATTCCAGAACCATTGGGTCCTTGAGCACGTCGATAGAGCGCACAACCTCCTGCCCTTGCAGCGCCAGTCGCATCAATTCCTTTTTGTCACGGCTTTTTGCCAGTCGGTCGAACAACAGGCTACTTATTTGCCGGGACAACTCGCGCACTGACCAGGCGTTGTTGATCGCTTCGATCTCATAAAACGCGCGGGCATTCGGCCTTGTCACCCGTAGCAGGCTTCGGTAGTGGCTCCAGGAGAGATTGGGATTCAACAAGCCCGGTCGCCATGCACCAGCCGAATCGATCTCATACGATTTCCGAGACACTGTCTCGGAAATCGCGGGAAGGTCAAAATTCCGCGACGCCGTCTCGGAAATCAAGTGCGGGTATTCGAGATAGAACTGCCGAAACGCCTCCAGATTGTCTACCGAGTAGCCACGCCCAAACTCACGTCCTAAACGGCCAGACAAATCAGCCAACACCTTGCGGCCATAGTCAGCGCGTTTCTTGCCCCGTTGCTCCTCCTCCACAATCTCACGCCCGATCAGCCAATTCGCCAATACCTGTGTGGTATTGATGGTGCGGGCTACGCTGGCGTGGGCGGATTCGAGAATCTCCCGGATGCGGTTGAACAGAGGTGACGCAACATACCCGGACTTTTTTGGCTTCGTTGCCATGCTATTCCTCTCCCTCGCCGAACAACGGCGCCTGCCCCGGATTTGCCTTATGCGCTCTCTCCCCTTGGTAGGGGGCTGGGGTAAGAGCGTCTTGCGCTACGGGCGGCGCATCCGGCAGGTTCTCCACTTTAAGGCTGTAGTCGTCATGCCCCCATTCACAGCGATTGAGCACCTGTTTGGGAATCTTCTTCACCGTCAAATTCGGCCAGCGGTCCGCCTTGCCACGGAAGGCGGCGCACAACACCAGCAAGGTTTGCTCCGAGCCCACCTCATCGCCCAGAACGCTGAGTTGATCGGCGGTCAGGCTTTGTGTGGTGACATAGATGAAATCCCGCTCGGTCGAGTGGCCGTGCTGCCAGTACACTGAATCCGAAGGCGCGTAGGTAAAGCCTTCCAGCTTGCAGACCGCCTCGGCCAACATCGCTGCGTTGTAGTCATGACTGATGACCCAGTTACCCCATTTGTCCTTTTCCAGCAGCGAAGGTGCGAGCCGGTAATAGCGGAAACCACCACCGCCTTTCCAATCGACGGCGTTGGTGATACCGCCTGTGTCTTCACCATCGATCACCTTATTTAGACGCGGGATAATATGGGTGTGGCAGTGCTCGCCCAACTCGACCATGATCCAGCGGCGGCCCATTTTGTGGGCGACTGCGCCGGTGGTGCCGGAGCCGGCGAAGGAGTCGAGGACGAGGTCACCCGGATTTGTCGCAATAGTTAACACTTGAAGAAGTAGTCTTTCCGGCTTTGGAGTGTCAAACGGAGTTTCATCCGAGAATAATGCCTGGATCTCACGCTTTGCATCCTGCGTATGTCCTACATCCGTGTGAGGCCACCACGTTCGTGGCACTATTCCGCCTTGCACTTCGTTTAGGAATAACTTAACCGCAGGGTTGTTGTCACCAGATTCTCCGAACACTATTCTCCCTTCATCTACCATTTCCCAAAACTTTGGCTCCGTCATCCTCCAATGGCTTCCTTTCGGAGGTGACACCTTCCTTCCTGAAGGAATCGCTACTGTATACATCAAACCAGCATGCCGTTCTCCGTTGGCGAAAATAGGCCCATGACGCCATGGCCCTCTTGGATCATTGTCGGGGTTTTTGTACTTGCTGGCACTCTTCTCGCCACGTGGAAGGAGATTTCTTACCTTCTTCCAATCTTGCCCCATAGGTGAATAAAGCACTACATAGTTATGAGCGGGCGATATAGCTGCCGCATTACTCCTTCCATAAAAGTTTTCCCAGACCATCGACGTTATATATGCATTTCTTCCAAACACCTCGTCACACAACACCTTCAAATAATGCGCCTCGTTGTCATCGATAGTGATCCATAACGAACCATCCTCGGACAGGAGATTGCGAATAATCTCCAATCGGTCGCGCATCAACGACAACCAGATCGAATGCTCCACCCCGTCGTCGTAATGAGTAAATGCGCTGCCGGTATTGTATGGCGGATCGATGAACACGCGCTTCACCTTCCCAGAAAACTCAGCCTCCAGCGCCTTTAGAGCCAACAGGTTGTCCCCGAAGATTAACCGATTGTCAAAGATATCGTTTTCCGTCACCCGATGCGTGGCGTGATGCGACCTCTCCGCATCTTCCAGTAGAATTCGCGGCTCCAGCTTCGACCGGTTTTCCTTACCGATCCAAGTGAGTTCTAGTTTTGGTTTTTTCTTCAAGGTGTACGCTTCCAGTTCATATAGCAGGCAGTCCCGCTACGCCCTGGCATAGCGGTATACGCCTTTAACGTTATAGGCGAGAAACTGACCTTTTGATGGTGCCGCCGTCATCTGATCGAATATCGCCTGTGGTACGTCATAGTAGTAGTATGTGCCGCCCTTTATAAAATCGACAATGAGCATGCTGCTCGCTTCGTCGTAAGCAAACCGCGCAATGTTTGAAGACTCTGGTGTTTCTATCCAGTTCACTTATTTTCTCCTTTGTCTGTTGAATTCGCACCCGGTTTCGCCAACCTCGCTTTATGCTCATAGCGCGGGTTCTGCTTTCGCCATTGACGTACAACTGCCGTATAGTCTGATATATCCCGTTTTTGATTCCAGCCGCCCGGCCCATCAAAGCCGTCGTTACTCATACTCCCCCTAACTACCACCCGTGGATCAACACTATCAGGCAAACGATCCTTTGATGGAGGTTCTATAAGTGTACGGATTGGGAGGCTCACAGCCTCACCGACTACAATAGCCTCCCCCGTTCTAAGGATGGGAAGCATATCGAATAACCCTTTCAAGTTGTCAGATGCAGCGCTGGTTATACGCCCACGGTCTGTATCATTTGCGAGCCGCATCGCAAATATTGTTCCGCATTGAGAAAGGATCGTTGTATCTATTTCAGATGGTCTTTGACTCACTACCATCAAGCCGACACCGTATTTTCGCCCTTCTTTCGCTATTCGACGAACGGCTGTTGCAGCCGAACCAATATTATCGCTAGAAAGATATGCATGCGCCTCTTCGAGCACTATTAACAAAGGTCGTTCGCGGCCACCCTCAGGCAAATTTCTCGCCCAAAACAAAGCATCATAAATAATACGAAGTAATGCCCCGATTAAGTCATTGAGTACCAGGGATGGTATACCAGAAAGATCAAGAATCGTGATCGGTTTGGGTCCACCTACCCATTCTCCAAGTAGCGCATCCAAGTCTTTGGCTGTTTTGCCATCAATATCTGGTAGCCATTCTCCGGGACTAAATAGAAATGAAAAACGTGGATCCTTTAACTTGGAAGCAAGCCCAGCTAACTGCTGCCTGATACCAATGGAATCTCTACCAAGTTGTACCCGCTCTTGAGCTGGGCCAGTTGTCTTGACAGTACGATAGAGAGGGGGGGTAACTGTCATTGCGTCCCCTGGTTGGACGGGATTATTATCCTCACCGACGACGTACGCATAATCCGCTTCATCAGCCGCACCGCCAGGTTTGGGTATTAAAGTGTGGTGCTCTCTCTTGTGTAACTCGAACCACATTTTGTGAATGCAAAACGGCACTGGGGAATCAACTACTACATCTGATTCATTTATCCCATCTCTGGCTTGATTCAAGAATGATTCTTTTTTTAGCTGCGTTATAAAATCGGCCACTGCAGCGACCTGAGCATCATTATTTAATTTACCAAATGCAAGGGAGGTTAGCTCCTCAAAGCTGAGGGACCAAAAAGGTACGCATAGTTGCCGTTCGCCCTTGTCGGCATTAGCTGATACGCGAAAGACCGTTGCGCGATCTGCGAGGGCTCTCGAATACTCGCCATGTATATCGAGAACTACAATTCTCGCTGACGGATACCTCCCGAAATCGGACAAAGAGGTTAGCAATCCAGCAACCGTAGTCGATTTTCCAGCCCCTGTAGTACCAACCACAGCAGAATGTCTCGTAACAAGTTTATTTATATTCACAAGAGACGGAATTGCCTCGGCGCTCGCTAGGCACCCAATGGACACAAAGTCGTCAGGATCACCTGGACCATAAATCGCACGGAGGTCCGACTCTGTGACGATGTGAACTCGATCATCAATCGTCGGATGTTGGGATACACCGCGTTCAAAACGACTTCCGATTGAACCCTCTCCAACCAACTGAACGCGGAGCCAACGGTTACCAAACATGGCGCGTTCACCATCTCGCAAGGGAGCGGCACCGGCACCTACCTGAGACACTACACCGTAGAGATATACGTAACCCAAGTGGATTCGAACGAAACTACCGACCTGACCGATCCTATAAGCCTCACCATTGACAAAGGAAAGTCCAGTTACTGTTTCGCTACCAAGCTCGACTGTGATAGTGGATCCAGAGACATCCTGAACAGTTCCAATAAACGTTGGATCAATTGACATTTTGTGCTTTATCCTTCGTGCGGTTCACGGTGAGACAACTGCTTCGCCAGAAACTCACCAAATGAATGAAAGTCCCCCAAGAGAAACTTACAACGTTCGGCCGGTGCTTTAGTTCTATGCGTCATTTTTCCCGCCTTTACTGCAAGTCCATGCAATGGATGATCTGGTTTCTCATCTGGTCGCCAGTCTCGCTCGACGGAGCCAAGCACAGCCCCATCAGCTGCCATCAGGCTAAGGTTCGGATGCATTCTTGCCTTTCTAACGCCTTCAGGCGCATTAGCGCGATCACCAAATACCAAGCCAAAACAAACTGCAGTAGGATTTCCACTCAGTCCTTGCAGAATCGCTTCATTTAAGTGTTGATCGGCAAATGAGTATCCGCATGTTATTAACACCGCTTGCCCATTAGCCAGAAATGCCTTAAGCCTGTCCAGCATCGCAAGATACGGAAGCCTGCGGCTCTGATCGTATTTTAGGTGTGACGGATAGATCATTTGCCTATCTCCCATTTTAGGAGTATGTCGCCTCTCTACCTCTCCATCAACGGAGCGCCACCAATTTATAGATCCATGAACCTTCCATAGGCGGGCCCAACGGGAAGGCAACTTGTCCTGTTCCATTGAGGCCAAGTCGAAAAAGGTATGATAGGAACCAACAAAACCATCAAAATACGGCACCTTCCGAGCCTCATAGGCTTGTTCCATAAGAAGATCATAATTGGAGGTAAATACTTCTGCAGGGTTATTCCGCGGGATCCCACCTATCCATGCTGCTAAGTGGTGGTAAGGACTATCATCCCCGGGAAGGGTTGCGCTAACGACTTCTGTAGTTACTTTGCATATTTCGCTGTCTAATGCGATAAGCTCTTCCAGCGTGAGGCCTTGAATTTCCCCACCACCAACAACATCCGCAAGCATACGAATATGTGTCAATATCTCCTCTACATTAGGATTATTATTTCCCGCTTTGCCAAGCCTGGAAATGAGTGTACCAAAGCTAACTGTGTGTGCGGCAGAACCCTCCACCGCTTGTCGAACCTTTGCTGTAAGACCCGCAATATCAGGAATAAGGGGCCTCGTTCCATCCGTATTTGGAATTCGAATTGCCATCGGACACCCTGCGCCAATAAAGAAGGCGACACGCATCTTGTCAGGTGCGAGCGATTGCTGAATGAGAGTTGCTTGCCGATATGGACAATGTATTGGTGTCTCTTCCTTAATCGCTTGTCCAGCCAATATAGCATCCGCTTCAGGTACGCCCTTCTTTTCATCATTCTTTGACATCAAACTATCTCCTCCTCACTACTGTCTGGTGCATCTAATGCCGGGAGACTTAGTCCTTCAATTTCCTGCAAAGACTTACCCGCAATCCCCTGCAAGTCTCCATACATTCCAACCGTCGCACCCATGACCCGTTCGATCTGCGCCTCGCGCTTGGCCCACTGCTTCATGATCACTTTGCGCTCCTTGTCGAGGTCCTCCTGCATAGTGGAAAACGCTTCGACGATTGCTTCTACCCGATGACGGAAACGCGGGCCAGTAAGGTATTCGTAGATCATTTCTGTTTTAGTTTGCTGGCCTTCTGATGCCTGCCGAGCCATAGCGACATCCAATAGTGTCTGACGAAGGATCAAGGCCACAGGCAGTGCAGCGCGCGGATGCGTAACCCACACACCATCGACCATCTCAAAGGTTTCAACGTCTTTCGGTAATACCTGGCTGACGATGATAGCGATTTCCGCTTTTGCGGTGCGCTGGTCTTCACGCAGTTTAACGAGCCATAAATCGCTCCAGTTTTTTGTACGCTTGGATTCCCAGAGTATCGTTCCGCTGAGCAAGCCGCTTTGACTTACGACCCGTTGCAACACATCGCCACCAAAATCGCCCTTGGGCACCGGCTCAATGGAGTCGTAAGGAAACTTTACCCGCAGCAGGCTTTCAAGCTCAAGTTCCTGCACTTCGCCCTGTAACTGCTGTGAGCCTTGTTCGGCTCTTCGCTTGAGGTCTTCAATCTGCTTCTGCATCGCGGCAATGATCTGCTCTTTCTCCATCACTTTGAGCTTTTGTTCTTCTTCAGCTTCTTTTTTGGCTTGCTGACGAGTCGCATCGACACTCTCTTGTACGCGCTTTTCTATGGTAAGCTCGAGCTCTCGTTTGGCGTCATCCAGTTCACGTTGTTTCTTTATCAGGTCCGCCTGCGCCTTTTGTGCCTCTGCGAGTTTTTCTTCACGGCTTTTCAGTACTTCCTGCAAATCGGCAACTTCGCGCACCTTTTGCTCAAAGTCTATCGCCGCGGCGAGTTTGGCCTTTTTGGCTTCCTCTGCGGCAATCCTGATACGATCATTTTTCAGTCGCTCTTCAACCTGATTGGCAACCTGTGCATCAAGCGTGTTTTTAGCATCGGCAAGCTGCTTCTCCTTCTCGCGCATGGCTTGCTCGCGTTTGGCAACATCTGCGTCTTTCTGAGCCAGTTGCTGCTCAAACTGTATGCGAGTGGTCTCAATCAGAGGTGCAGCCAGCGATTCGGTGAGTTTGATCTCCGTTTTGCAGTTGGGGCAGATTATCGTTGGTTCGGTCATGTTATTCTCCTGGTGTGGTCTCGATGTCCCACTATGCATCCGGCGGTCGAGTTCCTTGATTTTGCCACCTCCCTGTCTCCAATTTGCGAAATAATCGATTGTTTATCCTTGTACTCTGGTTTTTTCAGAATCAGTCTCTCTGTTTTAATCTCCTTCATTCCCACTCAATCGTCGCCGGCGGCTTGCTGGAGATATCGTAAACAACCCTGGATACCCCATCCACCTCGTTCATGATGCGCTCGGACACCTCCTGCAGGAACTCGTCCGGCAGGCGCGCCCAGCGCGCGGTCATGAAATCGACGGTCTCCACCGCGCGCAGGGCCACTACGTAGTCATAGCGCCGGGCATCGCCCTTGACTCCGACGGATTTGACCGGCAGGAACACGGTGAACGCCTGGCTGGTCTTGTGGTACAGGTCGTGCTGGATGAGCGCGCGTATGAAAATATCATCGGCCCGGCGCAGGATGTCCGCATATTCCTTTTTTACTTCCCCGAGGATCCTTACCCCCAGGCCCGGACCCGGAAACGGGTGGCGCCCGATGAGTTCCTCCGCCAATCCAAGTTGTTTGCCCAGTTTGCGCACTTCGTCCTTGAACAGTTCCCGCAGGGGTTCCAGCAGTTCCAGGCTCATGCGTTCCGGCAGCCCCCCCACGTTGTGGTGTGACTTGATGACGTGGGCCTTGCCGGTGCCGGCGCCGGCGGACTCGA
>JAPOQU010000129.1 GCA_026710545.1 Gammaproteobacteria bacterium
CTTAATACGGCATGGCCATCCACGCCATAGGATTCTATCGCCTGGAATATACTGACAACGGTATTGCCGTAACTGGATGTATTCTCAGAATAAATCAGGTTTCTCCGCGTTTAACGGGGTCAGGTCGCACATTGCACACGCAGTGCGCGATGGGGGCAGAATTCAATTCCGTCCCATGTTAAACGTAACCCCATTAAACACTGGTCTTTCGACAAAAGTTACCGGCCTTTCCAGGCTGGCTTGCGTTTCTCGATAAATGCGTCTATCCCTTCCCGGGCATCCTCGCTGTCCATGTTGCAGGTCATGCGTTCGCCGGCAAACTCGTAAGCAGCGCTTAAATCCATGTTCGCCTGCTGATAGAACATTTTCTTGCCCAGGTTGACGGCCAATGCGGATTTTGCCGCGATTTTTTCCGCCATGGAGGAGACGGCCGCATCCAGTACTTCCGGGGACACAACCTCATTAACCAGGCCGAACTGTTTTGCGGTATCGGCGTCGATAAAATCGCCGGTCAGCAACATCTGCATGGCCTGCTTGCGTTGCATATTGCGGCTCAGGGGCACCGCCGGCGTGGAGCAGAACAACCCCACGTTGATGCCGGACACGGCAAAGCGGGCAGTCTCGGCGGCGACCGCCAGGTCACACTGCGCCACCAGCTGGCAGCCTGCGGCAGTGGCAATGCCCTGTACCTTTGCGATGACAGGTTGCGGCAGGTTATTGATGGTTTGCATCATCGCCCCGCAGCGGTCAAACAACGCCTGGTGAAACGCCCGGTCTTCACTGGAACGCATTTCCTTGAGGTCATGTCCGGCACAAAACGCCTTGCCGTTTGCCGCGATGACCACTACGCGGATTGTATCGTCCCCGGCGATGTCATCCAGGGCTTCCTGCAGCGCGATCAACATGTCTTCGGACAAGGCATTGTACTGACCGGGCCGGTTCAGGGTCAGGGTCGCTATACCGGCATTTACCCCGGTGAGCAGGATGGGTTCTTCTGCCAGCACTCGTGCAGACGTAGCCATATCGGTGTCTCCTCAGTACGATATATCCATAGTTTACTATAGAAAAACAGGATGGAAACCTGCGCTGTCTGCCGGAGGTAACTACTGGTACACTGTTAGCCCTTTTTTTATGGAGGACGGTGTGGATATTTCAGGCAAAACCGCGATAGTAACCGGCGGGGCATCCGGATTGGGTCTGGCAACGGTGAAACGGCTTGTTGATGCCGGCGCCAATGTTGCCGTGTTCGACCTGAATGAAGTCCAGGACGCCGGGATTGCCGGGCATGAGCGGGTTCTGTTCCAGCACGTAGACGTGGCGGATGAAGACGCGGTCGGGGCCGGCATCGGCAACACGGTAGCCAGGTTCGGGACGCTGCACATATGCTGCAACTTTGCCGGGATTGCAGTGGCCGCCAGGACTCTCGGGAGGGACGGACCGCATTCTCTGGATTTATACAACAAGGTAATCCGCGTCAACCTGAGCGGCACGTTCAACGTCCTGCGCCTGGCCGCCGCACAAATGGCTGAAAACGAACCTTTGGACGGACACGGCGGACGCGGCGTGATAATCAATACCGCATCGGTTGCCGCGTTTGAAGGGCAGATCGGCCAGGCCGCATACAGCGCCAGCAAAGGCGGGATAGCCGGCATGACGGTCCCTGTCGCCCGGGACCTGGCCGGCCTGGGCATCAGGGTCAACACCATCGCGCCGGGAATCATTCACACGCCCATTTTTGACGGCCTGGGTGACGAGGTCATCCAGTCCCTGGAGGCCTCCGTTCTCTTCCCCAAACGCCTGGGCAGTCCCGACGAGGTTGCCCGCCTCGCCGTATTCATTATCGAAAACGACTATATCAACGCGGAAACCATCCGCATCGACGGCGGTATCAGGATGCCGCCGCGCTGACCCGGATCAGAGTGGGGAGGGATCCCCTTCAGGATGCCGATGTTCGACCTTCCAGGTGGTTGGAAGGGACCATACTGCTGTGCAAAACGCCTATTACGATAAGATGCTTTTTTTCGAGCAAGTAATAAATGACATGGCTTGCATGGGGGAAACTGTAAATACCTTCTCCGATATCACCCCGGCGGCTTCCAATCAGAGGATTATCAGAGAGCAAAGTAAGGGTTTTGCGTAAATCAACAATATATTTTCTTGATTGTTCATTACCCCACTGACGTATAGTAAATTCGCGAATTCCGGATAAGTCCCGTCCGGCATCCCTGGTGAGACGATACATACCCATACTAACCGTTAGTATTTCGCTAACAGTTCATCGAAAAAGGAGTCGCCATCGGTTGTTGATCCGGCCTCATTTTCTGTTTTTGCGCGTTGCACCCGCTCTTTCAGCATTTGTATTTTCAGGTTTTCCATCATTTCGTAGTCATCCATTGATACCATTACGGCAACCGGTTTACCGTTTTTATTGATCTGAACAGGCGCCCGCTGTACGTTCAACAGCATATCGCCAAACTGTGTTTTCGCTTCATTTGCGGAAACTGCTTTCATATCAACACCTCAAATCATTCTTTTCGTTCAGTTTAAACGTTTCGTACGATATAATCCACTAAACCCTCATGATCAGATCTCTGCACACCCCGACAGCATGTAACTCAGCTTGCTGGGGACAGAATTAATTCTGTCCCCGAATTTACACAGCAAATTAAATCACGTTGACAAGTTCTTGCATTGACCTCAATGTTCCTGACCCGCCAGCATAAGGCTTATGTTTTCGCGCTGAGCGCGGTACTGCTGTGGTCCACGGTTGCGACTGCATTCAAGATATCCCTGCGCTATCTGGACGTGTTCCAGTTGTTGCTGGTTGCAAGCGTGACGGCGACTTTGTGCCTTTCGCTGGTAGTACTGGTGACAGGCAGGATGAAATTTCTGGCGAACCTGGACAAACGGGATTACCTGCGGTTGGCCTGTCTCGGGATAATGAACCCGTTCTGTTATTACCTGGTCCTGTTCAGGGCCTATGACCTGTTGCCGGCGCAGGTCGCACAGGCGCTGAACTACACCTGGGCGATCACACTGATGCTGCTGTCCGTGCCCATCCTGAAGCACAGGATCACCCGGTTTGACTACGGCGCCACCGTGATCTGTTACTCCGGCGTCATGGTCATCTGTTTCAGCGGCGGGCAGTTTCCGGCAGGAGAGTTAAGCACTGCGGGGATTTTTCTGGCCCTTGGCAGCACCGTAATCTGGGCGTTTTACTGGTTGCTGAAAACAAAAGACCACATTGACCCCGTACTCGGCCTGTTCGTCAGCTTCCTGTTCAGCATCCCGTTCATAGCGGCAGCCTGCTGGCTCCAGTCCGATGTATCTTCCCTGGGCACGGCAGGCATCCTGGCGGGTATTTACGTGGGATTGTTTGAAATGGGCTTTACCTATATCCTCTGGCTTGCCGCGCTGCGCTTGTCGGAGGCTACGGCAAAAGTCAGTACGCTCATCTTTCTCTCGCCGTTTATCTCGCTCATCTTCATCAGCCGGATTCTCGGGGAGGCAATTGCCGTTGCGACGATTATGGGTCTGGTATTGATTGTCGGGGGGCTGCTGGTGCAGCATTTCAGTCCGCAGATCAATATTTGGGGTCAGAGTAAAAATACGGAATGACCCTGCACCATCTGTTGAGCTGCGTGTATTTTTACTCTGACCCCAAATATTGCAGATTTCGCAGATTATCGCAGATGAAAAAGTTAGCTGGATCGGGGGACGGATTTAAATCCGTCCCCGGACGGTCTTTTGCTTTCTACTGAATTAATTCCAGGGCTACGGCCGTCGCTTCGCCGCCGCCTATGCACAGGCTGGCGACGCCGCGTTTCAGTCCCCGGTCCTTGAGGGCGGCAATCAGTGTCACCATGATCCTTGCGCCTGAGGCGCCGACAGGGTGCCCCAGGGCGCAGGCGCCGCCGTTCACGTTCAGTTTGTCGTGGGGGATCTGCAAATCATGCATGGCCGCCATGGCGACGACGGCAAACGCCTCGTTCACTTCAAACAGGTCCACGTCAGCCACCGACCAGCCGGTTTTCTCGAGTAACTTTTTTATCGCCCCCACCGGTGCGGTGGTAAACCAGCCTGGTTCCTGGGCATGGGTGGAATGTGCGTGCAGGACCGCCAACGGATTTAAACTGCGGGATACTGCGTCACTCTCCCTGAGCAAAACCACTGCTGCCGCGCCGTCGGAAATGGAACTGGAATTGGCCGGGGTCACGGTGCCGTTTTTGGCGAATGCCGGTTTCAGTGTGGGGATTTTGTCGATCCGGGCTTTGCCCGGCTGCTCGTCGGTATCAA